>JAFSFH010000008.1 GCA_017435305.1 Clostridia bacterium | reverse complement strand
TAGGAAGAAAGGATTTTTGTTCTATCAAGGCACAAAACACAGCAAAATGTCAGGTGACTGCTTGAGAGAATGGTGCTGTGCACCATTCTCATAGGGGTGGCAACGGAACTAACCGTCTGCACCATCCGCGAGCCACCCCGGTATTTGCGAGTATTTTAACGAAGATGGAGCGAAAACCCCTCTTTCTAAAACGGAGTTGGGATTTGTCGCTCTACCCTAGGCAGGCGGCGAATATCCGCCCCCACCCCGCTCAGACAGCCGATCATATCCTCGTATCCGCGGTCCAGATGATGAAGCTCCTCCACCCGCGTTTCGCCGACGGCGGCCAGACCCGCCACCACCAGCGCCGCACCGCCCCGCAGGTCGGTGCAACGGACAGCCGCCCCCTGCAGGGGTGTGCCGCCCTCCACCACCGCCACCCGTCCATCCACGCGGATGCGGGCGCCCATACGGGTCAGCTCATCCACGTAGCGGTAGCGGTTTTCAAATATGGTCTCCACAAAAACGGAGGTGCCCTGCCCTACGCAGGCCGCCGCCAGCAGCGGCGCCGCCGCATCGGTGGGAAACCCGGGATAGGGCAACGTCCGTATAAACCCCAGCCGCCCCAATGAGCGGGGAGCCTGTATCCGCAGTCCATCCTCCCGCACGGTGACGGTGCATCCTGCCTGCTGTAGGCAGGGCAAGGTGGGCGCCACGGTGTGGGGGTCGGCGGCGGTAAGAAGCAGGTCACCGCCGGTGACCGCTGCCGCCGCCAGATAGGTGGCGGTCTCAATGCGATCCGCCATCACCCGATGGGCACAGGGGGTGAGGGACGGAACGCCCTCGATGGTTATGTAACCGCTTTCATACCCCGAAATACGGGCTCCGCAGGCGTTTAGGAAACGGCAGAGATCGCCGATCTCCGGCTCTCTGGCCGCATTACGCAGGCGGGTGGTACCGCGGGCGGTACAGGCCGCCAGCACCACGTTTTCGGTGGCGCCCACACTGGGGAAGTGCAGGGTGATGTCCGCCCCGTGCAAGCGTTCGGCGGCGCAGTGCAGGCGCCCGTGGCTCTCCTCCACCGTCACACCCATCTGCCGCAGAGCGGACAGGTGCAGGTCGATGGGACGGGGTCCCAGCTCACAGCCGCCGGGATAGGTCAACTCACAGCCGCCGCAGCGTGCCACCACCGCCCCCAAAAACACGATGGAGGAGCGCATCTCCCCCATCAGGCGGTCGGGAATATCCCTGCCGCTCGGTGCGGTGGCATCCACCGTGACCAGGTGGTCCTGTCGGGTCACCCGACAGCCCAAATGCCGCAAGATCTCCATGGCGGCGGTTACATCCGACAGGTGGGGGCAATTATCGATCTCACAGACCCCCGCCACCAGCAGGGTAGCCGCCAGCAGCGGCAGGGCGCTGTTTTTAGCGCCGTGGATGGGAACGATCCCCTCCAGGCGGTTGCCCCCGATAATATGTATTCTCTCCATACAGACGCCTCCTCTCCACACACCCAATGTATGCAGGGGGGATTTGTCCCGTGGCGATTATTTTTTCAGCAATTCCTCCACCGCATTCAGAATGCGGGTGTCGGCGTCCAGTATGGCCGCCTCACGCACGCGGCGGCTCATCTCCTCCAGACGGGCGGGGTCGCCGGTGGCGTCGCACACCGCCTCCCACAATCGGTCGGCGGTCAGGTCCTTCTCTTCAATACAGATGGCAGCACCCCTCTCCACCAGCACCATCGCGTTGTGATACTGATGATTCTCCGCCACGTAGGGGGAGGGAATCAGAATAGCGGGTTTGCCCGCGGCGGGCAGCTCGCTGAGGGTCATAGCGCCGCAACGGCAGATAACCAGATCCGCCGCCGCCATACAACGGGGCATATCGTCAATATACTCCCGCACGGTGATGCCGTCGGCGGACAGGGGCATCCCCATCTCCTGAAGCTGTGCCTTCATAGCGGCATAGCCCGCCTTGCCGGCGCCGTGGATGTGCTGCAGCTTACCGCTGTCGCGGCTGCGGCGCAATACCTCGGCCATCGCCTCGTTGATACGGGCGGCGCCCAGACTGCCACCGAAGGACAGCACCAGCGGACGGGCGTCCAGACCCAGCTCCTCACGGGCCTTTTGCTTGTCCAGGGTGAGAAAATCCGCCCGCAGAGGATTACCGGTCACCACGGCGGTGACCCCCTCCGGCAGGTGGCGGCGGGCGTCCTCGCTGCACAGCAGGACAAGCGCGCCCTCACGACCCAGCATCTTCACCGTAACGCCGGGATAGGCGTTGGACTCGTGCACCGCGGTGGGCACACCGGCGCGGATGGCCTCCCGCAACACGGGACCGCACACGTAGCCGCCGGTGCCGATGGCCAGGTCGGGTTTGAATTCCTTAACGATTCTCTTTGACTGGGCGGAAGCGGTAACCACATTTACCGCCGCCAGAATATTACGGCCGATGTTTTTCAGCGACAAACGGCGCTGAAATCCCCGCACCGTGACGGTACGGATGGGATAACCCGCCGCCGGCACCAGCTGGGTCTCCATACGACCCGTGGCGCCCACGAACAAAAACTCGGCATCGGGATATTTCTCTTTCAGCAGGTCGGCGATGGCCAGCGCAGGATTAATGTGTCCCGCGGTGCCGCCACCGGTCATCAGTATACGCATAGAAAGCTCTCCTTTAGAGTTTCTCCATTCTGGACTGTCTGGATACCGCCAGCACCACGCCCATCTGTACCATCAGCATCAGCAGCGACGTGCCGCCGTAGCTGAAGAAGGGCAGGCTGATGCCGGTATTGGGCATCAGATTGGACACCACCGCCACGTTCAGCGCCACCTGCAAACCGATCTGAATGGTCAGACCCAGCGCCAGCATACAGCCGAACTTATCCGGTGCCCGCATGGCGATCCGCAGACCCCGCCACACCAGCAGGGCAAACAGCAGCAGCACCAACACGGCGCCCACCAAACCCATCTCCTCGCAGAAGATGGAGAAAATAAAGTCGTTCTGAGGTTCCGGCAGGAACAGGTGCTTCTGGCGGGAGTTGCCGGGACCCTGCCCCATCAGACCGCCGGAGCCGATGGCGTACAACGACTGCACCGTCTGCCAGGCGTGGTCACGACCGGATATACCGTCGGCGAAGGTGATCTCGTTGGCAAAGGATTCCAGCGGGTGCAGCCACACGGCGATACGGTCCTGCTCGTAGCCGAGCACCACCACCATCACCAGCACGCCCACCACGCCGAGACCGATTATCCCCGCAATATAGCCCAGAGGTACACCGCCCACAAACATCATCACCAGACCCAGCATCACCAACAGCATGGTGCCGGACAGGTGGGGCTCGATCACCACCAGCAGGCAGGTGAGCACCAAAATCCCCATCAGAGGTAAAAAGCCCTTGGTCAGCTTTTTTATATCCTTATAATGCTGGGAAATATAATGGGCAAACAACAGTATCAACGTAAACTTGGCGATCTCCGAGGGCTGAATGGTGATGCTGCCGATCTGGATCCAGCGGTGGATGCCGGTCTCGGAGGGCATAAAATACGCCACGATCAGCAACAGGATGCTGGCGCCGTGACCGATCCACGCCACCCAGTGAAGATAATGGTAATCCATCATCGACACCGCCAGCATAATCACAAAGCCCGCCACCGCAAAGATCAACTGCTTGCGGATGTAGAAAAAACTGTCGCCCTCGTATTCAAAGGCGTATACGTGGCTGGCGGAATACAGGGTCGCCAGACCGACGATCAGCACGATCATCAGCAGCACAAAGAACTGCATATCAAAGCCGCTGGACAAATTAAACAGCGGGGGTAATTTTGGCTTTTTGCCCGCGGCGGACTGCCGACGGGGCATAGGAACGGTGTTTCCTCCTGCCATAATATACGCTCCTTTCCGTCAAAATAATGGGGACTCCCCCGCTCGGCTATCAGCCGAAATACTGCAGCAGAATGGCGCCGATACCACCCACCAGCGTCACGGCGGAGAATACCAGCACGATCTTATTCTCGCTCCAGCCGCACATCTCAAAATGATGGTGCAGGGGGCTCATCTTAAACAGACGCTTACCGTGAGTAAGCTTAAAGTACGTTACCTGTAGGATAACCGACAAATTCTCGGCTATGTACAGAATACCGATGGGCACCAGCAGGAAGGGCTGCTCGATGCCAAAGGCCAGAGCGGTCAAGGCACCGCCGATAAACAGCGAGCCGGTATCGCCCATAAACACCTGGGCGGGATGGAAATTCCACAACAAAAAGCCGGACAGCGCACCCGCCAGGGCGGCGGCCAGCACGCTCTGGGTCAGCTGACCCGTCAGACCTCCCAGCAGCATCAGCGCCAGCGACGCCACAAAGCCGGTCAGTCCGCACAGACCGTCCACGCCGTCGGTGAGGTTGGTGGCGTTGGTCATCGCCACGATAACGAACACCGTAAAGGGAATGTACCAAAAGCCCCAGTCCACCAGACCGATGAAGGGGATGGAGAACACGCCGCCGCGGTAGCAGTACATCAGCACCGCGTACCCCGTAGCCACCACCAGCTGGGCGATCAGCTTCTGGATAGCGGTCAGACCCAGATTGCGTTTTTTCACCACCTTGATGAAGTCGTCGGCGAAGCCGATGACGCCGCAACCGAAGGCCAGACCAATGCCGCCCCAGTATCGAACCTTTTCATACGCAGACATAAACATATGCGCCGGCTTCAGGAAATAGATGAGCCACGCACACAGCAGCGCCGCCACCAGAAAACCGGCCATAAACAGGATGCCGCCCATGGTGGGGGTGCCCTGCTTCTTTTCATGCCAGGAGGGACCCTCCTCGCGGATGGTCTGACCGAACTTCAGCCGCGCCAGCCACGGGATCACCCAACGACCCAGCACCGCCGCCACCACAAAGGATACGACGCCGGCCACTGCCAAAATCAATCCGTTCATAGTTTAATCCTCCTTGGCCAATGCCTCGGCCACCACTTCACGCTCATCCAGATGGATGGTTTCTTCCTTCAGTATTTGATAGGTTTCGTGTCCCTTACCCGCCAGCAGGATGGTGTCACCGCTGCGGGCATGGTCAATGACCCAATGGATGGCCTCTACGCGGTTCTCAACCACCGTGTAGGGGGTGTCCTTATCCCGCACGCCCACCAGAATGTCCTCAATGATGGCGGCGGGGTCCTCGGAGCGGGGGTTATCCGACGTGACCACCAGATAGTCCGACAGTTCTGCCGCCACGGCACCCATCAGAGGGCGCTTGGTCTTATCCCGATCGCCGCCGCAGCCAAACAGGGTCACCAGGCGACCGGTGCAGCACTGCTTCAGAGTGCGGCAGATATTGTCCAGTCCGTCGGGGGTGTGGGCATAGTCAATGACCACGGTGAAATCCCGTCCGGTGGGTACCACCTCGGCGCGGCCCTTGACACCGCTGGCGGCGGACAGCGCCTCCACCACCTTATCAAAGGGAAGACCCAGCTGCAGGCACACGGTAGCGGCGCACAAACCGTTGTACACCGAGAACTCACCGGGGATCTGCATATTCACCCGTCCGATCTGACCCACGCCCACCAGCTCAAAGTCCACGCCGTCCGCGCGGTAGCGGATGTTGCGCGCCACGTAGTCGGCGCTGTCGCTGTGGGCGGAATAGGTGGTCAGGGGGCAGGGCAGCTCCGCCGACATAGCGGGTGCCCAGCTGTCGTCCATATTCACAATAGCCGCACGGCTCAGGGAGAACAGCTCCTTTTTCGCCAGCATATAGTTCTCCATAGTGCCGTGGTAGTCCAAATGATCCTGAGTGAGGTTGGTGAACACGCCCACCTCATACTCACAGCCGGCCACACGGCGCTGATCCAGCGCGTGGGAGGACACCTCCATCACGCAATAGTCACAGCCCTCCACCACCATCAGCGCCAGCAGGCTCTGCAGGTCGTAGGGGTCGGGGGTGGTGTGGCGGGCGGGCAGGCGGCGATCACCGATAAGATTATGGATGGTGCCGATGAGACCCACCTTGTACCCCTGATGCTCCAGCATAGACTTGATCAGGGTGGTGGTGGTGGTCTTTCCGTTGGTGCCGGTGACGCCCACCATCTTCAGACGGGAGGCGGGATGACCGAACCAATTGGCGCAGATCTGCGCCCACGCCATACGGGTATTATCCGCCATCAGCTGGGTGCGCAGACCCATATCCCGCTGCACCACCACCGCGGCGGCGCCGTCCTGCTCTGCCTGGGGGGCAAATTGGTGTCCGTCCATCGCCGTGCCGGCGATGCACACAAACAGGCAACCCGGCTCCACACGGCGGGAGTCGCAGGTGATGGAGGAGATCTCGGTATCCTCCTCAATATACGGATTGGCAATGCCCGTCCCCTTCAGCAGTTCGTACAGCTTCATACAAAACTTCCTTTCCTTATCCCTCGCGGGTATCGGTGTAGACAAAATTCACCTTGATCACCGTGCCGCGCGGCACCTTGGTGCCGGCGCGCACCGACTGACTGTTGGCACTGGCGGCGGCACTGGAGCCGCCCACCAGACCGGTCATCTGCACGTTAATGCCCATCTGGGCGGCGATGCTGTTTACCTCGGTCACCGAGCGCCCCACAAAGTTGGGTACGGTGACCATATCCAGGTCTTCCTCCTCGGTGTACAGCAGCACCGTGCCGCCGGCGGGAATGGACTGACCCGCCTCCGGTACCTGACGTACCACCTTATCGCCGTCCCCCACCACCTTGGCCTTCAGACCGGCGTTGACCACCTTGGTCTGTGCCGCGGTAGCGGTCTGACCCACCGCCGAGGGGACGGTGCGGGACAGGGACGCCAGCTCATCGGCGGTGTAGGAGGGCTCGATGCCCAAATGGGGCAGGATGGATTCAAATATCTTCTGCGCCACGGGGGCGGACAGGGTGCCGCCGTAGCGAATATCGGTCTGGGGATCGTCCAGCAACACCAGCACCGCCACCTTGGGGTCGTCGGCGGGGGCAAAGCCGCTGAAGGAGGCGACCACGTCGTCCTCATTCTCCACGGTATCCCGCTTTTCGGAGGTGCCGGTCTTTCCGGCTACACGGTAGCCGGCCACATACGCATTCTTAGAGCCGCCGCCGTTGACGATATCCCCCAGGATGTCGCACAGGTGGCGGGAGGTGTCGGCGGAGATGATCTGCCGCTTGATCTGGGGCTGGGTCTCGCTGACCACATTGCCGTCGGCATCCAGCACCTTAGACACCACGTAGGGGGTCACCAGCTTGCCGCCGTTGGCGATGGAGCACATGGCGGTGATCATCTGGATGGGAGTCACCTTAAAGGTCTGACCGAAGGAGGCGGTGGCCAGAGAGGATTCCGTCTGCGCCAGCGTGGATGCGCTGTGATACAGACCCTCGTTGGACATCTCGCCCTGCATATCGATGCCGGTCTTTTCGGTAAAGCCGAAGCCGTTGAAATACTTATAATAGGTGCCGGCGCCGATCTTCAGACCCAACTGCACAAAGTAGGGGTTGCAGGAGTTGGACACCGCCTGCCGCAGATTCAGAATACCCATATGACTGCGGGTGTGGCAGCTGATGTTCCAGCCGGCTACATTGATAGAACCGCGACAGGCAAAGGAGGTGTTTTCGGTGGCCAGACCCTCCTCCAGCGCCATGGCGGTGGTGAACACCTTAAACACCGAGCCGGGCTCGTAGGTCTCGGTGATGGCCTTATTGTTCCACTGCAGCTGGCGGGCGGAGGACAGCGCCGTCGCCTTATCGTCGCCGGACAATTCCTCCAGCATCTCCAGGGTGGTGGGGTCGGTGACGGTGAAGGGGTCGTTGGGATTAAAGTCCCCCTTGGTCGCCATCGCCAGCACGGCGCCGGTATTCACGTCCATCACGATGGCCACGCCACGGTGCAGGGTGCCGGTGTTGGTCACCGCCTCACCCAGATACTTCTCGGTATACATCTGCACGGTGGGGTCGATGGTGGTCACCAGACCGTAGCCGTTGACCGCGTCCACCACCTTGGTGTACTCCATGGTGGTGGGCATCTCGTTGCCGATGCCGTTCTGGGCGGTGACGATGCGCCCGGGGGTGCCGGACAGCACCGACTCGTACTTGATCTCCAGACCGTACAGACCGTTGTTGTCCGAGCCGGTGAAGCCCAGCACGTTGGCGGCCATACTGCCCTGGGGATAGTATCTCTTATAATCGGTAATAATATAAAAGGCGTAGGACAGTCCGTTCTTATTCACCCAGTCGGAGAACTCGTTTTTATCCTTGTACTCCACCTTGGACTTGATGACCTCGTACTGGGAATAGGTTTTACCGGTCTGCTCGTACAATTCATCCTCGTCCAGCTGAAACATCTCGGCCAGGTCCTTGGCGATGCGTCGGCGCATCAGCTCCAGACCCTCCTCCTTGCTCAGCTCCTTATCCTTATCCACGCCCTCCAGATTCTTCCAGTTGCAGCCGGCGATATTCTTGGGGGACATAATGATCTTCCACACGTCGGCGGACTCCGCCAGCGGCTGCATATTGGAGGCATAGATAGGACCGCGCTTGGCGGACACCACCGTATCGCTCAGCTGCTGGGACACCGCGCGGCGCTGCCAGTCCTCGGCCTCGAATATCTGCAGCCAACCCAAGCGGAGGATATTGGCGGTGAACAGAATACCGACCACCAGCCATACCGCTATCTGGGCGCGAACACGCATCTGTCTGGGTGCGGTGCGGGTGGTGGGGGAACTACTCTTCTTGTTCATAGAGGCCGTCCTTTCTCCCCCATTCGGGGGTAATCGACACCCTTCGGCATCGGAAAATATCACGGTAATAAAACAACAAAACGAGAGTCAAGATCACCTCTCAACTCTCGATGCTGTGCCTACTTAGCGGCGGCGCCACAGACGGTGCCGCCCTACACTATAAATAGGTATGCAGGCAGACACGCATTATGCCGCCCGTTATGACAAAAAGTCCTGTATGGCGATCCACGCCTTACGAAACCAGCTGTCATTCTCTGAGGGGAGGGACACCTGATCCTGTTCCTGCGACTCAATGTAGTAGATCTGGTTACTGCCCACGGGAACCAACCCGTTCTCCTGGGCGTAGAGATTCACCTGCTCGGCGCCGGTCAGGGCCGCCAGCTCGGAGTCCAGACGCACACTCTCGGAATCCAGCGCCTCGGAATATTTCATCTGATCCGCCAGCTCCTGCTTCATCTCGGTGAGCACCACGCGACCGGTGATGAAGAAGCCCACGGCGCCCATCACCAGCAGTCCCAACACCAGGTAGACCACCACGTTGAGCACCGACTGCCGACGGGTACGGCGGCGGGTGGCTTCCTGCACTTTTTTATTGTTCTTCAGCGCCACAAGGCGTGCCTCACGGGGCTGAAACAGCTCCAGGTCGTATGCCCGATTGGTCTGTGCCACGGTGTCTACCTCCTTTCTGTTGGGTTATCGGTAACCGTTATTCGTAACGGTCGTGTAGTTTCTCAATACAGCGCAGTTTAGCGCTGCGGCTGCGGGGGTTGTCCGCCAGCTGAGCATCGGTGGCGGTGGCGGGCTTTTTGGTGATCAGCCGCGCCGCAGGGGTGCGTCCGCAGACGCACACGGGGAAATCGCGGGGGCAGGTGCAACCCAGCCGAAAATCCTGAAAGCGGTTCTTCACCATGGCGTCCTCAAGAGAGTGGAAGGTGATGATCGCCAGGCGACCGCCCTCATTCAAACAATCAAAGGCGGTGTCCAGCGCCGCCGACAGGCAATCCAGCTCGCCGTTGACGGCGATGCGCAGCGCCTGAAACACCCGCCGTGCGGGATGTCCGTCGCGGCGGGCTGCCGCCGGAACCGCGCGGCTGATGATGTCCGCCAGCTGCAGGGTGGTCTCGATGGGGTGCTTGTCCCGCTCACGCACAATGGCGCGGGCGATGGGGCGGGAGAATTTCTCCTCGCCGTATTTCCAGAAAATATCCGCCAGCGCCTTTTCATCCAGCGTGGCGACCAAATCGGCGGCAGAGGTGCCGCTCTGACTCATCCGCATATCCAGCGGTGCGTCGTGGTGATAGGAGAAGCCGCGCTCCGGAGCATCCAGCTGATGAGAGGACACGCCGATGTCCAGCAGGATGCCGTCCAAACCGGGGATACCCAACTGGTCCAGCACCTGCCGCATATGCACAAAGTTGCTCTGCACCACCGTGGCGGGCAAGCCCGCCAGCCGCGCCGACGCCGCCTTAATCGCGTCGGGGTCCTGGTCCAGAGAGATCAGCCGACCGGTGGTCAGTCGGGAGGCGATGGCGTGGGAGTGTCCCCCGCCGCCGGCGGTGCCGTCCAGGTAGATGCCGTCGGGACGGATGCCCAGCGCCTCTATGGTTTGATCCAGCAGCACCGGACGGTGATAGGTTGTATCCATCGTATGTGCCACCTCGCTAGAATCCGTACCTAATGAATTCCTCTTCCAATTTGTCGTCGGTCATATCCTCCATCACCTGCTCATACACCGCAGGGTTCCAGATCTCAACGCGACGACCGGCGCCGATGATGAGGCAGGGTTTCTCCAGCCCCGCCTTGGCAATCAAATTCTTGTTCAGCAGGATGCGACCCTGTGCATCGGGGGTCACGTCCTCGGCGGACTCGGTCACCTTACGCAGCAGCTTGCGGGTCTCGGCCATGGGAGCCTCGGTGATCTTCTGCAACAGGCTGTCCCACTCCTCAAGGGAGTACAGGCTGACACAGCGATCCAGCACGCAGGCGGCGATAAAGGTGTCGCCCAATTTCTCGCGGAGCTTGACGGGCACGAAAACGCGACCCTTGGCGTCCATATTGTGTTCAAAGCGTCCATACAGCATCATACCCGTCACCTCCAATTCGTTATTATTTGGGGGGCAATTTTCGTCTCCCCCACGGGTCTGTGGAAAACTCTGTGGAAACTGTGGAAAATCACCACTTTACACCACATCGATGCACTTTCCACCACGTACACCCATTATAAAGGATGTTTTGCAAAAAATCAATAGTAATTTTTACCTTTTTTAATTAATAGGGAAAATTTTTCTTTTTAATCAAAAACAGATAGCCCTTTTTCGAAAGTTTCGCGTCCGGACTACCCCTCCGTCATTTGCTCCGCAAATGCCACCTCCCCTGACAAGGGGAGGCAAGAGAGGGTGGCGTGCGGAATAAGGGCGCAAAAAAAGAGCCTGTGGCAATCATCGGTTGCCACAGGCTCCTTATGGAACATTGTAAATGTTAGAATCCCAATCCGTAACCGCTGATAAAATCGCGATTACACATTAAACAGGAATTCGACTACGTCGCCGTCCTGCATGACGTACTCCTTGCCTTCGGTGCGGAGCACGCCCTTGGCGCGGGCATCAGCCAGACTGCCGCACTCCATCAGCGCGTCAAAAGCGATGACCTGGGCGCGGATGAAACCCCGCTCAAAGTCGGTGTGGATGCGACCGGCGGCCTTGGGCGCCTTCCAGCCCTTGTGGATGGTCCAGGCGCGGACCTCTTTCTCACCGGCGGTGAGGAAGGAAATGAGACCCAGCAGAGAATAACTCTTCTGAATCAGACGATCCAGACCGGAGTTGGTCAGACCCAGCTCGGACAGGAACAGCAATTTCTCTTCCTCGTCCATATCCACGATGTCCGCCTCCATCTGGGCACAGATGGGCAGCACCTCGGCACCCTGCTCGGCGGCCAGCGCCGCCACCTTCTGGTAGTGGGGGTTGCCGGTGGGCTCGCCGCCGGCAAAGTCGTCCTCCGACAGGTTGGCGGCGTAGATGATGGGCTTGGAGGTGAGCAGAGCCATCTGCCCCATCATACCCACCTCGTCCTCGTCGCAGTCCAGGGCGCGGGCGGGCTTACCGCCCTCCAGCAGGGCGTACAGCCGCTTGAGGAAGTCCAGCTCCTTCTGCAGACTCTTATCGCCCTTGAGGTCCTTGGTGACGCGGGCGATACGGCGCTCCACCATCTCCATATCCGAGAAGATCAGCTCCAGATCAATGGTCTCGATGTCCCGCAGGGGGTCAATGCTACCCTCCACGTGGATGATGTCGTCATTCTCAAAGCAGCGCACCACGTGGACGATGGCGTCGCACTCACGGATGTTGCCCAGGAACTTATTGCCCAAGCCCTCGCCCTTGCTGGCGCCCTTGACCAGACCCGCGATGTCCACGAACTCGATGACCGCGGGCACAACGGGAGGTACCTTGCTACCCTCGGTGTACATATCCCGCAGGGCGTCCAGACGGGTGTCCGGCACCGCCACCACGCCCACGTTGGGGTCGATGGTGCAGAAGGGGAAGTTGGCGCTCTGGGCGCCGGCGTTGGTAATGGCATTAAACAGGGTCGACTTGCCCACGTTGGGCAGACCCACGATACCTAATTTCATAGTCGTTCATTCTCCTTGCGTTTGACGTTCAACTATGTATTATACCGCATCGCAGTCACGATTTCAATACGTAAGTTCAATTTTGTTGCATCCTCCCCCGCCCCGCCGCCGACGGCGGACATTTTGCAAATTGACATCAGTGACAAAGACTGATATGATAGGTTTAAACGACCCTGTCCCGATGGACACGGCTATTTTTTGACGCAATCAATCAGGAATTTCAATAAGAACCATACGACTCTATATGGCGGAGGATGTTCACTATGTTGTTTTTCTACCTTGGTCTGTTGCAAACAGACGCCGATAAGGACAAATTCACCACCCTCTATTCGAAATATTCCAAGCTGCTCAAGCACGTCGCTCTGCAGAAACTCAACGACGATCAGCTGGCTGAGGATGCTGTACATAATGCATTTTTGAATATTATCAAAAATTTTCATATGGTTGGCGAAGTTGACAGTCACAAAACCAAACGTTTACTCGTTGTAGTAACTGAAAACGCCGCCATTGACATCCGCCGCAAACGTCAAAAATACCCTCAAAACAGTTTTGACGAGTTGGAGCCCGTTCTGGGTTCTTCGCCGGATATGCTGGACGGAATTGCCGTGCGCGAATTGATGGAGATGATTGCAGAATTACCGGACATTTATCGGATCGTTCTGGAAATGCGAGCGTTTCAGGGTATGAGCGAAAAACAAATCGCCGCCATGCTGGACATCAGCTATGAAGCCACCCGCAAGCGTCTGGAACGGGCGCGGGCCATGCTGACGCAACGGATGCGGCGGCGGCAAAAAGGGGAGTCGTATGAACTTTTATAAGCACCCGAAGCTGCTGGAAGCGCTGGATCTATACACCCGTGAGCAGGACGAACGGTTACCGAACGAGCAGGAATTGGAATCCGTCACCTTCTCCGAGGAGTTTTTGGAGCGGATGCGGCGGATGATCGCCCGCCATAGGTGGGGATATTACGCCCTGTTCGGCACCGTCGGACGGCGGGTGGCGTCCATACTGGTGGCTTTGCTGATCGCCGCCACCACCGCCACGGTCAGCGTGGAGGCGTTGCGCGAGCCGGTGCTGCGATTCTTCGCGGAGGTGTTTGAGCGATTCACCGTGATCTTTGTGGAAAACGATACCCCCGCCGAAGCTGTGGGAGAAATGGAATTATACGCACCTACATATGTGCCGGATGGATATGAAGTGGCGCAAGAGATGGCAACCGATAGACTATATCGTGTAGTTTATGTTAACAACAAAATGGACAAAATCAATTATGTTCAACGTTGGAGTTCGGATATCAATTATACAGTAAATACTGAAGGAACCGAATACTCTAAAATTATGGTGGGTAAATATCCTGGGGTCATCTATACCAACAAAGGAATCGTGGCTATCACATTCGGAGATGGTGCCTATAGTTACACCCTTACTGGAAATATACCCAAAGAAGAATTGATAAAAATTGCAAAATCCATAAAATAACCAGTCACAAAACCTCTTTTTTGTCGTTTGGATAGATGTGGGTGTGATACTCACTCTAAAAAAGACAGGAAAGAGGTTTTTCGTATGTCCAAAAAAATGCGCGCTTTTGTTTGTGTGTTGCTGAGTACGGTATTGATGCTGTCTATGAATGTATGGGGCGGCGCCATCGTATCGGCAGAGGAAACGGCGGTACAACCGCGGTTGAGTTATACAAATTATGTATCTGCATCTTTAAACATCTCCTCTGCAGGTACAGCATATTGTGTTTCTGATGTGGAAGGCTATGATGGCATTACCACCTCCATCCACATCAAAATGGAGCTTCAAAAGTACACGGTTTTGTGGTGGAGCACTCAATACACTTGGGAAGGCTCCATTAACGGCTATTATCACGCGTTAAGCAAAAGCAGATCCGTAAGCAGCGGCAAATATCGGGTAAAAGTCACCGCTACCGTCTACAGCGGCAGCAATTCCGAAGAGGTTGAGGCCACAACCAAGGCCAAGACCTACTCCGGTTGATACTCTACGCAACACCAGCATGCCGGGCTGGAGAGATCCAGCCCGGCCATCGCTGCCCGCTTTTATATTTTCGACGGAATCCGTAATGCATTCCGTAGACTGTGAGGTTTCCCCTGGGATACAATAAAACAGGGGTCGTACTATGCCGGAAAGGATCGCTTTGGCTCGAAAAATTAAAGCCATTCGTGCAGATATGCAGGAATCGCAAATCGATTTCGCGGCCCATTGCGGCATCAGCGCCGAGGCGCTCAGCCTATTGGAACGGGAACGGAGCGATCCCAAATTGAGCACCATTCAAAAGGTGGCGGCCTATGCCGATTACACCGTCTCCGACCTACTACGCACAGAACAGGATGATAACGGATGAAATGCGACTATCAAATGATTGAGACAAAAGAACAAGACGCCCTCGGCCACGCCTACGTCGGCTATGGCATCGAGGCGTGGATCGGATCCGGTACCGAACGGCAACGCCTGCATCGGGTGCCGGACCTTTTTGTTTCCCGCGAGCGCTGTGAGCGTTTCGTGGCGATGTGCAACGCGGAAGAGGTCGCCCCCTTTCACCTGCTAGAGATCATCGACAACCTGCTGGCAGAGGAACTGCAGGTGTAACGCGTTGGACGGAGAGGACACGGCGTCGCATCAGCGCAAAACCTGTGAAAATGCTAGCGCATTTTCAGAAGTTCTCATTCCAAGTTCACGACGAAAACGAAAAAGGACATCCTCGCGGATGTCCTTTTTCCTTTTGGTTGCCTACAGTGAAGCAATCGACCTATGTGTCTTATGAGGCTTATGCCCGATTACACGTTGAGCCGGCGCTGGGAAGAATTAAACTCTGCGACCTTACCGTGGAGCGATTCCAGAAACTCTTTAACAAGAAACATAAAGCAACAGGCAATGAAAAAAGTCTCTCGGAGAAGTCACTGCGCAACCTCTATAATATGCTGCACAACTGTTTGGAACAGGCAGTTATTAATGGACACTTGATGCGTAATCCCATCCATGGAGTTAAGCTGCCCACTGTGCCCAAGCGAGAGAAAAGAATCCTTTCTCAAGCAGAGCAAATCGCATTGCAAGCAGCTGCAAGTCAATCCAGAACATTGACTGCTTTTGCTATCATTTTTACCTTGAGTACCGGTGTACGACTTGGTGAACTATTAGGCCTGCAGTGGGGCGATGTGGATTATGTGAATCGCTCGGTTACGATTAGACGGACGGTTGGAAGACTTCATAAGATCGATGAAAACGGCTATAAAGTAGCCAAAGCACCAGGTGTTGTTACAACTGAAATTGTGACCAAAACGCCCAAGTCAGTGACATCTATGCGCACTATCCCTCTGTTTGATCAGGTATGGAATGACCTAATGATTTATAAGGGCAAGCAAGAAGGCTTGTTCTTGTCTATGGGTCTTAAAGTGACTCCAGAAACGTTCATTTTCGCCTCTCCTGCAACGGGTGGAGTCTATGAGCCTAGGACCTTTGAAGACGTGTTTAAACGCACTTTAGATGAGGCTGGATTACGCAATATCAACTTCCACGCTTTACGACACACCTTTGCCACGCGCGCTCTTGAAGCCGGTATGGATATTAAGGTTTTGTCCTCACTGTTGGGTCACGCCCAAGCATCTACGACCTTGAACTTTTACGCCCACGCACTACCGGATCACAAGAAAGACAGTATGGACAAGATGGTTCAATATTACGGAAAAGGATTAACCACTTAAAGCATCACAAGGAACCTTTGCGGTAGCAGATTGTAAAAACTAGTAAACGCATCTTGGCACCAAGATGCGTTTACTAGTTTTTATACCATTATTGTGCTTTTCGTTTTGAATTGGTTTGGTAAACCGTCTCAGAGAAAGCTCCTTTATAAACTTCTTCATCAAGGAATCCTAAAACAATACGTCTTTCTTTTTTGTCGGTAGGAAGAATTATATGCCCTTCAGAAACAGATATAGATACTCCATTTCTTTGCGCAAGTGTTTTTATCTGTCTAGCAGTGTGGCTTCGTAAAATGCCAGAATCGTTTATAGAGGCGATTTTCCGTCTTTCCCAAGTGTCTGCCGACTCTACGAAAGTTGTTCTGTCCTCCATTGTGATTAGATCATTGGTTACGAATGCTTCTACATCTGACGCGGACGCTATTCTGTAATAGCTTGTAAGATCAAATATCTGTTTGGCATAGTAGTAGGATGAGAAATATAGATTATCATCATCGACAACGCAATCTACGCTGGTCGAAACAGCTATGCCAATTCGATTATCCTTCACAAAAGTACTTCCAGTGAAAAATAAATGATGTCGCATTGCGGTTATATATTGATCATTACGGACTTTCTGAAATGCAGCTTTATATTGTTCTCGACTATTTTCACAAGAATATTCGCCAACAAACAACGCTTTTATAGCCGGCAATACACCTTCAACCGGAGAATATACGTCCAAACTCTGGGGGTTTTTAATTGCTTCTTTGACAATATCCGGTAGAGTGAAATTAGGGATAAAGAGAATTTCCATATCGTCATCTTGTGGAGTGTATTTTCCATCAAATAATATGTTCGTTCTACCTCGCCGCAGAGATTCTGCCGCATTCGAGAATGTTTCGTCGATAGTGGCTTGAGAGTTTTGATCCTCGCAAATGCGCTTAACGATGAAAGTTTTCTTCTTGGTTTCAATGAGTGCAAGCAACGGACAATTATTAAACATCTTCTTCTTTCTCCTCTATAGCTAAGTAATTGAATGCAATTATTACTTTTTTGACGGAGTTGCGATGTTGAACACTTTTCCGTTTCGAAAGAAGGATTATATCGCAACCCCCATCTATGTTTGCAATTTTATAAAAATGATAGCCACACAATACTAATACTGGATTTGGGAACACGATGTTAATCATCGTAAGAAAAAACACTATTACTACTACGAGCCCAATTGTTATATACAAATTAAGATCTTCTATAGCAGTACTTGCAAAGGGGAAAGCATAAGACAGCAAAACGCCTATTATCCAGTTATCATATGGGATAATGTTGTCAATGGCAATAGGTATGCATTCTAACTTTTTGCGACAAACCTGCACAAATACAATACTATAAAGCGAAAAAACAGCAGACAGCAGTATAAGCGCTAGTAAAATAATCGAGATGGGGTTAAGTACTGTCTCATTGTTTGTTTTAATGAAAAATTTGATATCGTTCTCTCCCCAGTACACAACCTCAAATAGTAGAACTAAGGGGGACATAGTTGAGAGATTGAATAGTAATTTCTGTAGTTGGTTTGCCATATGCGTTTCTCCTCGATACTTTTCTCTTTTACCACTCGTTCCGATAAAAAGCAACGGAAAGTATGTTTAAGTCAAAAATGAATGTACAAAATAAATTCCCTGCCAATCTCTAGTCTATACTATGATAACACTGAATAAACGCAAAAACAAAGTGGATTGTGACAGGCTTCGACAAAATAGTAACAATAATATTGGAAAGAGTATCAAATTATCTGTAGAAATGCAGGACTTTAGAATGAGCAGCGTTGGGTTTTGGCAAGATGATCATTGACTTTATGGCGAGAGCACTACGATTATCCTGTTAAGTTAATCTTTGTCAAGAACGCCTCTAGGATTGTCCTAGAGGCGTTCTGTTAGTATGTCTCCGTGTTTTTAATGTTTTTTTGAGCTTCGATATATTTGCGAATGAGCGCTTCTACTTCTTTGATAAAAGCCTTGCGTTGTTCAACATCTACAGGTTCAAGCAAGTGATAGTCCAGACTAATCATTTTCAAGGTAAACCAAACATTTTCGCTTAAGTTTTTAAGAAATTGCTCTAATCTTTGGTTAGTCATACGGACGTCTATGTCGCTGGCGAATTTCAATTCCTCAAGGATGTTACTGATTAGTTTTGCGTTTTGATTATCAAAAGAACTCAACAAACTCATTATCTCTTCTTGGGAATGAGCTTTGCTGACTAAAGCATCTCTCTCAACAATCGAATAAAATTTATGTGAATTCAGCACATTCGTTGCCTCTTCGTTTAACTGGTCAATATCATGGTTGCCTAAATTGAGGGCATTGCCGAATTTTTCAATTTTTAAGAGATGGTATACGATACATAACAAGTAAATGTATGGATATGATGGTTCTTCTTTCTCAAGAATACTTGTCAATTCACGAAGAGACATATTGATTTTTATGGAAGGCCTCCCCGTCTCTGCAGAAAAATACCATTTGTTGAGTTCTACACTATCATCATTTCTTTCTCGTTCAGATATTGCGTCATTTGCGTTAATTCTACTTAAGAGCGTTTCTCGAGAAATTGTTAGCTCTGTCAACTTATCGTTAATAAAGTCTACAAGGGAATCCGGAATGGGAATATATCTGTACACAGTATCAAAATTCGAGAACCAAATTTCTTTTTTCATCTCGCCTTTTGAATATTTGATTTGTAATGATGCGTAAATTTGTTCCCAAATTTCGGATTTTTTATAATCGTCTCCCAAGAGAAATAAAAATATCGATTCGACAGCTTCTAAATCGATATTTTTCACTTCACCCTTTTCTAATTTGGACACGTAGCCAGGAGTCTTACCTAGGTGTTGCGCTAGATCTTTTGATTTAATCCCATTCTGCATACGAAGCATTTTCAAGGTGTCTGCCAACCGATCAGTAACAACAATTTTAGGCATAAAACGCACCTCCAACACTAGATGAATAAACGTTATCACAAAACGATAAAAAAGTCAAGTATTTTACAAGAAAAATTATAATTCAATAAATTGAAGAAAAACTTGACAGTTTGAGCCGGCTATGCTATAATACGTTCAGCGTTGGATGAACGCTATCAGAAAAGGAGGCGCTTGATGATAACAAACAAAAAGAAAACAGCGTATTGGCTGGTATCCAATACGCTGCATAGTTGTCTACATAGAACATTTGAGATTAAACGCACTATGTTTCCTCAGACATAGACATTATAGCACGGCTCGAGCTAAAATGCAAGCATTATCTCAGATTGTGTATGTCGACCTCTTCTTTTCGTTTGTTTTCAAATATAATTGAAAGAGGTGCAAATATTATGTTTGCTACAAAAATTAAGATGAAACCCGGATGCTACAGTTCCACTAGCCTGTTGGAAATCGATGAGGTTTACATTACTGGCTGTAATAATCCTGGCTTTTTTAAAAAGTCAGTTATTCACGATTATGTTAAGAAGAACCCCGGTAGCATTAGGGTGAATATTCATCCGTATCCCGAGGTCGTTGATGCTATCAGTATCAATGGAGAAAAGTATGTACGGTCTGCTCCAAACAACAGCACTCGCGATAATCTGCTGAGTCTTCCTAGGGAGGGTGGTTGATTTATGGCACAAGTCATGCTCAAGAGTTTCGACCCCGATGCGATACTACGTGACATTCAGGCCGATGTTGAGCAGGAGCTGAAAAAGAATCCCGAGAAGGGCTTGATTCACACAAAGGAGAAATAATAGAGGGAACTTGTACAAAGTGTGGGGGAGCCACTATCAAGATTTTGGCCAATGGCAGAGCGCGCTGCGCGAAGTGCGGCGGAATGTCTAAAGTTGACCTTAAAATCACCTATAAATAACCACTGATAAGGGCACGTGTTTGCGGATACCAGACGCAAACACGTGCCTTCTTATGTATGAGTTTTCCCTTATGAGCTGTGAAGTCGTTTTCTTATACTATCGATCGGCGTCAGAAGTGGCGTCAAAACTGGCGTCAGACGATTTTTGGCGTTGATTGGCGTCGGGTCCTAAAAAGCAAAAAACACAGGAGTTCCAACGGAACTCCTGTGTTTTCATTTTGGTTGCGGGAGGAAGATTCGAACTTCCGACCTTCGGGTTATGAGGGCGGATTTTGACCCTTTTTTACGCAGAAAATACGATATGCAGTATGTAAAAATACACTTTTTTCAAGACGTTGGCGTCAATTTTGGCGTCAACATTGGCGTCGGGAAATATGCCCTCATTCAAACATTATTGAGCGCGTTACTGATTACTTATTATCTCATATTTGTTCCATGACAACCGTCGAATTTTCAACCGATAAGGTAGTAAGATTTCGAACTCAGGTTTATCTGAATTTACTTCCGGCAAATAAGTCCCACACGTCCCTTGTGGCATATAGATAGCTATCGCAATACGGCTCTTTTTGATGTCATTCATACTGTAGTGGTTCTTTAGCAAAGTCGTGCTCAAAAACGATGGATATTCGTACTCTTTACCGAAACGTGTATTCCACCAGAGTGCCCACAGTTCTTTGACGCAGACGAACCTAAATGCAGCAACAGATTCGCACAGCCGCTTTGATAGTAAAAACTTTTGCAGCCCAACGATATCATAGTCGCTTTGATAGGTTTCGCAATGCAGTCTCAAGTATTGATTCATAACTCTGTACAAGCCGCCCTTGTAATCCGCAAGAGGAGTGTCAGAATTAATGAGTGCAGATAACTCCATTAACTCTTTTGGGGTGTAGCATTGCGCTACCCATTGGGCAACTTCTTCGAGCGAAACAAAAGCTCGATATTGGATTTGTTGTTTTTTCAAAGCATCCTCCAACATTCAAATTAATATGCCTTCGCAATGATCCACTTCATGCTGGATGATTTGCGCCGGCCAACCGGTAAAGGTTTTGATGCGCGTTTGGAATTCAGCTGTTTGCCACTGTACTTTGATGGTCTTATATCGTTTGCAAGCACAAGGGCCACCAAGAAGGGATAGGCACCCTTCCTCAGTGTTATAAGGTTCGGATTTTTTGATAATCTCGGGGTTGAACATAGTCGTATAGGTACCGTCATTATCAAACACAATGATCCGTTTTCTCACACCAATCATATTGGCGACCATACCCACACAACCGTCTTTGTTGGCGATGAACGTGTCCAGTAAATCCTGCGCCACTTGCAAATCTTCTTTTGTCGCCCGCTCCGACTTCTCGGCAAGGAAGATAGGATCGTGGATTACTTCTTTAATCACTTAAGCATCATCCTATCTGTAAACTGCTTACAATAATGATACCAATATACAGACGGCTTGTCAATGTATAGGATGAGATAATGAAACGCCCAGATAAGTGTTAAAAGCAAATACAGTTTATAAAGCTTCATTTTACAATTCCCGCAGTAAACATCTTGATTTTTCTCGCAAAAAGTTATACCATAGACTTGGAAGGTTATTCTGTCACAGGAATAAACCGCCAAACTATCTTTTTGTGGGAGGCGATGAAAATGCCAGCTAGTAATCAGGAGAAAAAACAACGAGGGGATTTGGTGAAAAAACTCTTAAAGGACATCCTGGTTTTGACGGAACAGTTTGGATACATCACCCATATAGAGGAAAATTATTCTATAGGCAAAGTAGGGTATACAGATCAAAAGCAATTTAAAGCACACTATCTTATAAGATTCGCCGATAACACTGAGTGGATTTTGTTTACTACAACATCTATTCGCGATCGTGTAAAACAACAATATTGGGATGCCTTCAACTTGAAAGAAATTAACCCAAGAATCACTAGTGCGTATTTGGTATATCCGGATAGCATCGAAGACAACGAGGATTATACAGCAAGACAAAAGAACGAAAAAATACGCTCTAACGGTGAGTTTTCTCCACTTGAAGGCATTATTTCTCAGAACGAAATATTTGCCACCATTGAAGAATATGCGTTGCGAGGCAAAACCCCGTCTCAAATACGTGATATACAGGGGAATAACTTTGAAAAACGCATAGCTGCTATCCTGTCTCATCCCGCAAATATCCAAAAATGGCAAAGTGACGATACCGTACTTGAAGGGATCCATTACGATGTATTTGAGATGCTTGTTAGTTGTATGGGATTGAATTCTTCTGAGGTTGTAAACATAGTAGCCACCGCCGATAAAAGCATAATTGGGTATTTGCCCACTGGAGGAGCGCCAAAAACTGATGTATTAGTTACGATCACGGACAACACGGGGCGTGAGACTAAGCAGACGATTAGTTGCAAACGAACAAGCGCTGATTATGTGAGTGTGCATCAATATTCTGCAAACGCATTTGCTTTGGTGTTAGATGATTCCAACGATAATCTTAAAAGATTATTGAGAGCCTTTCAAGAACATGGTGCAATTAAGGATCGACACGGAAATAGATACATGTCTGAGGAAGACGAGTTAGCATTGGAAACAGAATTGGCTCCGTTAGTTCGAAAGTTAACGGAATGGGTTATGGGCGGAATTCATGGAGCAGGAGATCCTGAAACGCAATGGGCAAGATATATCGTAGTATACGACAACAACGACGCCACCACTTCCGCACACTCGACAGAGGAATACTGCTCATTGCTAATTGCTAACGAAACTAGAGGGAATTTTGCCACACCGTTCAAATGGACGTATCAGGGAGAACGGGGAACGAATATTCAACTCAAATCCAAAGTCATTAAATAAACCAAAACGAGCAGCTGTTTTCCAACGGCTGCTCGTTTTTTCTTACATTATTAACTAAGCGATTTAACTATTTCCCGAGCAAGAGCACAAGCCAGTAACGGTGGAATGGCATCTCCGATTTGCTCGTATTTATCCTGTTCTTTATCTCCGTGGAACTGCACATATGGACCGGCAAATTGATACCAATCCGGGAAACTTTGAAGTCTTGCTGCTTCTCTAGGTGTGATAGCACGATTTAATGTGTGATGAAGAATTTCATCTAGACAATGAGAAGTAACCGTAAAACTAGGTTCAGTGCTAAGAAGTCTACGGTTTCGGCTACCATAAATGGTGTTGGGGAAAAGGTGTCGATACTGATCGATAGTGCCTTCAGCGGTCAATCGTTCAAAAGCTGATCTCATACTTTCGTTCTTTCTAATTAAGGCGAGCAATTCTTGTTTGCGCTTAATATGACCAGGGCCTCTGTGGACGCTAATCGATTGTTCATTAAAAAGTTTTTTGTCCAATAAATGTTTCGGAACAACAGAATGAATTTCATCATCCACATAATGGCCGCGCATAATAGATACAAACTTCTTTTGATTATCACTTATGTATTGCAGCGGTTCTGTATATGCAGTGGATTCTTCTCCCATGTTTACAGCGGGGAGGTCGGCAATGGCTTCGTATGAAGTTACATAAGGACGCTCGGTACCAGGGCCATATTCTTTTTGGGGATACCGAAAAGTTACTTGATCAAGATCACTGCGAATACCTACCAAAAACAGACGTTCACGCAGCTGAGGAACACCATAATCACATGCTTTAAGAAGGATTTGTTCCTGCTTTCTAGACGCTAATCGATAAGTAACACTAGCATTTGGATCCTCGAAAGAATCGCAAATATAGTTGAAGATAGCTCCTTTTATGCCATCCTTTGCTTTTGAGAATAGGCCCTTAACATTTTCAAAGAGAACCATTTTCGAGCGGACCGTTCTAGATATTCGTAGGATATTGCTGAACAAATCATCTCGTTCATCGTTGGCGGTTCTAGTCCCGGCCATACTAAAACTTTCACAAGGAGCTCCACCGGAAACGACATCAACTGTTTCGTTCATCGAGTCAATACCATAACGAGCCAAAAGGAACTGCTTGATCATATCGCTACTTACTAGGTTGATATCACCATGAATCACAAGACTTCGAGTGCTTTCTTTCATGAATTGTTGCAAATAATCATTATCAAAATAGTCTTCGTTAGCATAGCGAGATAACTCAAACACTTCAGCATTGTGACTAGTGGCATAAGTTTCTACGGTAGTGTCAGTCCATTCTACCGCAATTAAAGGAAGAATACCGGCCCATTTAAAACCTGTACACAAACCACCAGGACCAGAGAACAAATCGATGCTAACAAATTTATAATTTTCGGTTTTCATTCTGTTGATTAGACTACTATTCATTGTTAGAGGCTCCTTTCTTAACGTGGATTGTTTCTACGATTTCTGAAATATCACAGTTGAGAGCGTCACATATCTTTTCTAATATTTCGGTGTTAACATTTTGATCATTGGCTAGCTTAGTTACAGAAGTTGTGCTGATTCCTGCTAACGCGCAGAGATCTTTTTTCTTTAACTCTCGGTCAATCAATAATTTAAAAAGCTTCTTATAAGTAAAAGCCATATTTGACACACTCCTTTCTTGCAGCAATATAACAAATATATTATAACACAAGGCTGAAAGGATTGCAACAATTATTTTCAAGCGAACGCATCAAAAACCGGACGAACACGAATAAAACAAAGCGATAGTCCGGTTTTATGAATATTGAACCACACCTTGCAAAATTCTTTCAAAGTGATATACTTAACTTACATGAAAGAATTTTGTGTTTGGTAAAAAGGTGATTTTGTGAGAGTGTGTAGTTTGTTTTCTGGAATAGGTGGCATAGATCTTGGTTTCCAACAAGCAGGATTTGATATTGTGTGGGCTAACGAAATTGACAAAGATGCAGCAACCACTTACCGTTACAATTTTGGTTCAAAGCACCTAGTAGAAAAGGACATTAGGAAGGTCGATGCTTCGGAAATACCGGAGTTTGACGTTCTGATAGCCGGCTTCCCTTGTCAACCGTTTTCAATTGGGGGATTTAAAAGGGGATTTGATGATCCTCGAGGAAACATCTTTTTTCAAATAGCGCGAGTCGTAGAGGCAAAACGCCCTAAAGTAATATTCTTAGAAAATGTATCCAATCTTTTAGAACATGATGAGGGAAAATCTTTTCTCACAGTTTATAATGCGCTAGTTCCATATGGTTACACTTTTAAGTATCAAGTAATGGATTCTTTTGAGTATGGCAATGTGCCACAGCATCGATTGCGGGTGTTTATAGTTGCGTTTTTGGACGCTGAAAAGTGTGAAAGATTTTCCTTTCCTGATAAAATAGAGCGTACTGTCGGTTTAAACGACCTAATTGATCGCAAGCATAAACATAGCGACTGTTACTATTATAATGAATCAAGTTTTTACTATAATGATTTGAAGAAAATTGTGACCGATCGACGCTGCCTATATAAAATATTCGACGATGGAGTTTCTAAGAAAAAATATTTTATTTGCCCTACATTGACAGCGAATATGGGAACTTATCCAGATCGAGTTCCTATCGTGATAGATGATTTCGGCATCCGCAAAATTACTCCTTATGAATGTCTGTTGCTGCAAGGATTTCCCACAACTTACAAATTCCCAAATATATCATTAAATAGTGCGTACAAACAATGTGGGAACAGTGTGGCTGTCCCCGTCATTAAGCGGATAGCAGAAAAGATATTTGAAATCATAAAGACATAAAAGAAACAGCCCGCACATGACGGGCTGTTTCTTTTTGCGTTGTTTTACTCTTCCAACTTATAACGTTGCACAATTGCCGAAAAGTCCTTGGGGAAAGCAACTCGAATGCGTTCCACAAGAAGTGCTTTTCTCTTTTCAATAAACTCTAAAAAAAGATCAAATGTATACGTTTTATCGTTGGGAATCATATGGCTCGTGTAATAGAAGTCGGTATCACAAGGATGAATGGTAGAAACCCACTCATCGAACAGACGATCTGATTTTTCTTGATTGTGCAGCGCTGTTAGCAATTGCATATTCGGCAGACAATGACAATAATGCTTATATTGCTCATATTGCTCATCTGTTATAGTTGGGAAAACAGATCGAGTTGCTTTTTTAGACAACAAGACCGACTTTGGCCAAATGTGATCTGCTTGATATTTGGCGCCAGAACAATCTTCAGCTAAATCCATCAATAGCGGAATGATTCTCACATCACCGTATTTCCAGTTAAGCATATTCTCAATTTGCTCATCTTCCACATTGAGAGACCGTTTGATTTTTTCATCCATCAGATCATCTAATGGGAAATATTTTTTCTTGGATCTATCTATCAGTGCGCGTATTCGAAGCAAAGTGCCGCCAATAGCATCACTGAATACGCCGGTAATCATAGAGCGTAACAGCCATTGACGAATAAAGACTCGATCTCGGCGAGCTCTAAGATTACTTCTGTCTTTGTGCTTATCATCAAGATCGTTCTTATAGAAATAGTACGCAATGGGAAGTAGTGCGTTTTTGCTTGTTAGCTTATCTCCATTGAAGCCTAAGTGTTCTAGATATTGAGCAGCATTTTTAATAGCAGTAATAATGTTGTCCCAATTATTCAAAATTAATGTGATTTGTTCTCTACTATAATTTTCTTTTTTCTTCAATGACAACGAAGCTGCTCCAGTGAACATTAATCCGGCAGTTAAAATTACTTCATTATCCGGTTTGAAGCCATTATCATTGGTGGCGGCAGAAATTAAATCAATAGCTTCTTTAATCTTCATATGAATATCGCTATCGCTCTGTTCACCTGTCGCAACAGACAGCATCAAGTCAGAGGCTGAAAGTTTTTGACCTCCACTATTGACGCGTACAAAGATTTCTACGACGCTGGAAATGTCCATATTAGAAGTCAAATAATAGCTAACATTTTTCTTAGTTGCTATAGCAGTGCGCAAAGTTCCGAGCATTTTACGCGCGTTAATGCGTTGCTCATTATCAAAGTTGTGAGAGACTTGCCATGCGTCAGTATAATCCACATGATCAAAACCATCTTGGCAGACACTTCCCACTTTAACCCAATACTTGGTTTCTTTGTTACCTTCAGAATCTTCTAGTTCAATAACCTTCTCGATATTGGTTGCTACCTGGAAAGAAAAATCATAACTGTCATCATCATTCGCAGGCATATGCAAAATGTTCAAGCATAAAAATCTATCCTCAAAAGAATCATCTGCGGTCCAAGATCTGCCTTTAATATGCATCTTTTGGGATCCATTAATACCTATGTACAGCGACGTGATTCTTTGTTGTCCATCCAGAACAGCAATATATTCAGTGCGTTCAGTAGTAACCCGTTCGCCACGTTGATTCTTTCCAAGTTTTTCGTTGTAACACTGAATGAACTTATTAAATACATGTTGTTGAAATGTAGTTTGATCTATTTCCCAAAACAAAAACGTTCCGATCGGGTAGTCTCGCATCAAACTATCAAACAAATGAATAACTTTATCTTCCGGCCACACGAAATTTCGCTGTATAGCCGGAAGAACGATTTTATCTTTTTGTATTTCGGAAATTAACGTCATAATGCTTTTAGATTCGTATTCTGCCATTATAATCCCTCCCCATCTATCAACTTTAGAATCAGTATATCACATTTTGTCGAAAAATCAACTTTTCAAAACAAAAATTACCAATGGGAAGTTGTTGTAACTTGGTAGGATGTATCTGTATAATAAAATCCCCGCAGTCAAAATTAACCAAGGGGAGAGGATCGAGATTAACAGTCTATTTCTTCACTCAAAAACTGCGCAATCGCTTTCGTGTCGCTCTCACCGGTCAAGAACTCTTTGCACATTTCATCAATGGCGGTACTGAAGATAGGGTGGAATCCGTGTAAGGGGGATCGTTTCAAACTGTTAACCCACCAAGAGAAATTCTTCATTTCACAGATGAGAACACAAACTGACTTTGATACAACACTTGCGTGCCTAAGGGCGTGTAGGGTGGTGAACGTCTCTAATAGCAGCATTCGGATCTCAGAGATGGACACTTTCCGCAACTCGATCGTTCTCTGAGTTACCAAACGCCAGCGCTTTGTTAAAGCATCTATAGTGTGAATAGACATATCGACACCCCCATCAGTACCAAGCATCATTATAGAAATCTACGTTGGCGTAGTAGTTTTCGATAATTTCAGCCGTAGTGAATTTCCGTTTAATCAGGACAACTGCTGTGAGTAAACTCATATAGTCATTTGTGTATTCAACCAAAGCATCGGTGAATTGTTTTCTGAATGTTTTATCATCGTTGCAGCGGAATGGATTCTTATCAAAAGCTTGAAGGAACAACTCAAACTTATCAGAAGAGATCAAGTTGTAATGGTAATGATTGATCTTATAGTAGAACATAAACAGTTCGTGAAGTTCTTCGCTTGTGAGTGTTTCGATTTCTTGGATTAAGGCTTCTGTGGATTTGTCTCGTTTCTCATTGTTTTGCATCGTCAACATCGCTTTCTATCAATAGTATTTGTTGAGCAACAACCGCGCGCTAAAGTTGCCACTCGTATAATTTAGCGAATAAAATAGCCCGCCGTGTCAACGGCGGGCTTTCTTTATATCATTTCTTCATTGATGAATTGTTCAATGGCATTCGTGTTGGCATCACCGGTTATGAAGTCTCTGCGAATCCAATCAATAATGTTGTACAGAATTTGAAAATGGTCGTGTAGCGGTGTCTCTTCCAGGTCGCCGACCCACCAGACGAACTCGGTCATTTCATAAATGAGCGCGCTGGCGGCACGAGGGACTAGTTCTTGTTTTTGCAGTGAGTGGAGAGCGGAGTAGGTTTCCTTTACCAACTCCCGAATCTTAGTTGAGGGAGTTGGTCTTAATTCGATGACTTGCCACGTGATGAGATGCCATTTGTGTGTCAGGTGCTCAATGGTTCTTTGCATTTTAATTTCCTCCATCAAATGAGTTGAGTACAGGTGTCGATGGTGTGATATTGTCCTGCATACATCTGCTGGAATGTGTAGATAGCCCATTGGCGCGTATCAGCTTCCACCAGAGCAACCCCACGAATACCACCATTCATCACTTTAGGGCAATATACGATCTTCCAAGTTTTACTAGCCATAAGTACCTCCTTAACAATTAAGCTGTTTCTTCTTTCAGTTCTCGTTTATACTTGTAGTACGAATTCCTAGAAACATTGCAAAGGGTCATCACCTCCTTATCACTGAGAGTGCCACCAAAGTCAACAGCATGCTTTTTGATAATGCTTTTGCATTGCAGAGATTTCTCGGTCACTAAAGTGGTTCCCTTGGTGAGACCAATCTGCTTGCCGTTCTTCTTGCTCTCGCGCATACCCTGGCTGATACGAGTATGTAGGTCGATGACTTCCTTCTCGGATTGCTGGAAGGCAGATTTGATTTGTTCTTCGGCCAAGGCCATGAGGAGATTGTTGATAAGAGTGATGTTGCCGGTGAAGTAATCGTCGATGGCTACGTTACCAGTCTCAACTGAGATTTCCAGCAGGTTGGACTTTGTGGAATCAAATATGGCTGTGTTGATGAGCGGCTCATTGATGAACACAAGATTGATGCCCATCTCATAGAGCATCTTGTAATCCTTGAAGCCCTCTTCAGCGTTACGTGACATGCGAGATACACTATCAAAGACGATAGTATCACCGGGTTCTAGTTGCTTTATGAGCTTGTCCCACTTTGGTCGGTTCTGTGTGGTACCGGTGTAGAACTCCTTGATAATGACGGCGTCAGGGTATAGTTCGGTGATGTTCGTGACCTGACGTGTAATGCGCTGATGCTTGGTGCTAACGCGGCAATAACCATATACCATAATTTGTGCTCCTTTCAGTATCAAAACAAACTTTACTCAGATCTGATACTTATATTATGTCGTGTTTTTATTGTTTCGGGAGCCCCTTTGGTACAACTTTTTGCAAACTTTCTTTTAATACTTGTTTTCAGGGCACTGATGTATTAAAATAGTGTTAAAGTATTAAGGAGGTGCAATCACTTATGAAATGGTCAATCGTTGAAGATTATATTGTTTGTCAATTCTATTTTGCTTACATCAACTCGTGACGTGAACATATGGATGTGGTGATGACAGAGTTAAATCAAGCAGGCTTTGGTGCGAGAGAAGAAAAATCTGTTAGGATGCGTCTGCAGAACTATGAATACTTGCACACCCAAAAGAAGGAATTATCCAATGCTGCTAAACAATCACAGAGAATATACGATGCCTTTGCACAGCGCAGAAAGAATGTTACCGTGTACAATCAATTAAATGTGTACATCAACACGGTCGTTGTGGGAGATGAATCTTCGTATGTCGAAGGCGACTTGTTGGATACTTTGTCGAGCAAGTCTAACAATACAACGGAATTTATTTATACCGAGCCGTTGGGGCCGTCGTTCCAAGATGTCTTATTTGGATTTATTGATGAGCGTGGTATGAAAGATTCGGATGTATACAACGCTTGTCTTGTTGGTAGAGACACGTTTTCTCATATCCGCAAGGGAGACAAAGGCGTCTCCAAAAGAACGGTTATGCAGCTATGCTTCGGATTGAAGCTCAATTATGAAGAAGCAATGGAGTTGATGGCAAGCGCTGGATATGCATTTGGTGCGCACATCCTAACAGATGCCATCGTTGCTTACTATTTAAAAAATGGCATGTATGATATTCACGATGCTAATATAACGCTATACGAAAACAAGGCTGATTTATTGTTCTCGACATAATAGAAAGAAGCAAGCGACCGGAACGGATGCTTGCTTCTTTTTTGCTTTTCAATATCTGTAAGTAAAGACCTCGGATTTTCCGAGGCCTTTTTTTGTTGATTCTCGGTCAACAAGAAAAAGTACTGATGGATGTAAGATATACAAGCACATTCAACTGTGGTGTTTAAGAAAAACAGAAAACGAGACAGGGTGAGCAATACGGTGGGTGGTTTTAAAAAGTTAGGAGGTGGTTTTTAGAGAAAATACAGTCCTTAAAAAACAATGAAATATGTCGATGCATGGTCAACAATTTCTTTTTGAAAAAATGCGATAATTCAGACATGCTCGAGAGAGGAGGTGTTGAGTCGAGTGTAGAGAAAAGAGGTTTGAAGCGTTTTGAAGAAGGAGGGTGTTTCGTGTTTAAATTTGATTAGAGTAACAATGCTGGCACCTTGATAATTAAATACTATTTGTTTTAGCGATGTTTTATGCGCAAGCTATCTTTTCGGAGTGAAGTCCCGATGCCAAAGATATTACATATTACAACAAAGGAGATAATGTATGAAGAAGAATACTTTTATTGAGAACGAAGAGAATTTGGTGTTCGTTGATATGTATGATGGTGATACGTATCTCGGCAAATTCCCGATTGTGTTTGCGACGGAAGAGACCGATTTGGATCCCTATTACGAAAAGTATGGAGGGATCTTAATCGCAGAGAAACCTTAAATGTAGATTCCTGGTCAACGTTTCGCTTAGGCGACAGCGGTATACTCAGAGTACAGTAATGTGAAAGGGGGTGCTTTATGGAGCGGATTAATAAGAAGTGTCGAGCGGACAGATACACTTAGCGCTGACTGCGTTATTCAAGCGCAAAAACGCTTTTGATTTGCCCAAAAATTCAACTGCAAAGGAGATTTACAAAACGTATGCTTAATTGGAATTATAACTCTAATGAATACATTGCCCGTGATTTTGCTCTCATTCCCGAGGGCGATCACAAAGTTTGCATTAGTAGTGTTGTTGAGAAGGTGTTTAGCACTGGTAAGGAGGGGTTTGAGATTACGTTGGATGTTTCCGGCTTTGATAGCAAACTCTGGTATTACCTTGTTCTGGACCCTAATGAGACCGCTAAAACGAATCAGCGGCTGGGTATGTTCTTTGATTCGTTCGACATCCACGATTACAATCTGTCCTGTTACAACGATTGGATCGGTAGAGACGGAGCTGTGCGTGTGAAACACGGTCTGTACAACGGAAACAAGTCGGCCAACGTCGTTTTCTGCCTTAGTCGTAAACAGCAGGAAAAATTCGCCGTTCAGAAAACCGATCCTTATGTTGCACCGAAACCGACGACTAATGAGCGACCTTCAAGAAACTTCGATGGCTTTAGTTTTTAATTCTCAAATGCTCGGGGCTGTGGCACTAACGTCATAGCCCCGAGACCTACTTAAAATGTTTCAAATGTGAAAGGATTGATATTTATGTCTAAATGTTATTGTAGTGGTTCTGTTCCGATGAATCCCGATATGGATAAATTTGATTTTATTATGGAAGATGAAGATGTGAGTGCGTCTTTTGAGATGCCTGAGATCTACTATGATGGTTTTTCGGACCTTGATGATGAAGAGCCTATGTTCGAGTGGAGTGGAGATTCCGTCTTAGTGAAAAGAGGTAATCATATTGTTAAGTACACAGCGATCTCATTCTATGATGTGCTGTTGAAGAAAGAGAGCGGTGGGACCATGTGGGTTAACGGGCAAGTGGCAAATATCGAAGGTGTTTCAGCGGACGAGGTTCTTAATTATCGTCTGGCCAACGAGTATCGAGTAACGGAGTACGACCTTGAGAAATCCGAAAAGAGACTTTACAAAGTAGTTCTTGAAGAAACTGCATCGATGAATGAAAGTGATCGCCGTATAGTTGCGCATTTGTAAAGTGTAAATCATTTAACATCATCAAACTCATTTTAAAGCAGAAAGGAAAATACAACTATGATTAACAGTAAAACTATTAACGCCATTAATAAGATGTACGAACTTAAAACGATTGGCTTTGATTTCAACATGGACGAACTGATTGACGCTGTTGAGAATTGCGATTATTACGTACGACCGGGTGACAAGCGCGGCGCTTTTATGCAGGAATGCTTCCGTATTATGGAAGCGCATAAAGGAAATCAGGAACCGTTGGCTGTGCTTGGATTTATCGTGGGATTGCTTGCTTTGATCAAGAAATCGTTTGATCGAGAGTATTTTGAGGAACAACTTGCTGTTGCCGAAGAACCCGTGAACAAAGAAGTGGTCAAGGGCTATTTGGATGCTTTGGACTGCGAGCACCTTAAGGAATTTGTTGCTCAGGTGGTTTGGGGACGGCTTGAACATGGCCTTTTCATCAGTAATTCCACCTCGGTTCATTTGTGGGCAGAATTGAATGCCAGATGTGTCCGCAAGGATAAGCGAATCCCCTCAATGGATCGAGTGGATTACCACGCTTTGGCACCTAAAGATCCTTTGTACTATTTTGACTACTTGAGTAGAGAAGAGATCGTTGACGTATTCTGTGATCACATTGATAAAGATGCGGCATTAATAGAATCGGCGGCGAAAGCGTTTTGCGACTCTGGAGTGGTAGGCTTCCGTGCATGTGTAATTTTGGAATTGCACCAGAGGAAACAGAGTGCCTAATCGTGCTAAACGGAAAACATATTCACTATAACAATGTTACATAGAGTTGAAAAAGTTAGACAGCCGCCCACTTTCAAGGGCGGCTGTCGAACTAACTAGAAAGAGATGTTGTGTTTATGGATGTGGCATATCCCGGCCGCCCATTTTCCCATTCATTTAATTTAGCTAATATACAGAGAGGGGATTTGAAATAATCAACTATGAAGAACAAATTGGACAAGATGTTTGAAAGCGATTTTGTGAGATTACCGAGGCCGTTTATCCGTCGGTTCAACTTAGCCACAGCAGTGATGCTGTCTGAGATCTATTCCGAGTATACTTACTGGAAAGAACGTGATGGACTGCAGGATGGAGGTTGGTTTTATAGTACGATTGAGAACATGTACTACAACACCGGACTCAGCAAACATCAGCAGTTGACTGCCTGTAAAGAACTTCAGGAGTACGGTATTATTCACGTGAAGTATCATGGTATGCCCAAGAAACGATATTTCAAATTCAATAGTAGCGCCCTGAACCGGTTGTACAATGATTTTCAGTTGTATTCCAATCAAGCCACCGGGGTAACACCTGAACTCGTTGAGAATCAGAACCCTGTTTTTCAAGGCTTTAGTTTCTAATCTCATTAGATAAATACTGAACGAATATAGTCCAGAAATCAAATCTCAATCGTTTGATTTCTGGACTTTTTCGGTTCAGAAACTAAACATAAATAATAATAACTAATAATACTAAATAACAATACTTATGCTATAAAGCTTCTAAAGAATCTTTATAGCATTTACAGATAGAAATTGCTAGATAATTATCTTGAGCTATTGAATGAAAATAAAGAAAATGGTTCAAAAATTGAACGATTGGAGGAAAGAAAAGACCAGAGCTATAGGGACATAACTCTAGTTTGGTGTTTATGAAAAACTATGAATGTGGCGGTGCGTTTCTGAGGCTAAGTTTTGTATAGGTTCATTTAATTTTAGAGCATTGTTGGCATACGTATAGGCGGCGTGAAGATCTTTTTCATATAGCGCTTTTACAGTGTTTAGGAGTACGTCTTTAGTATCATCAGTGTACTGTGCAAACAAATCAGCAATCAGGGGAATAGGCAATTTATCTATGAAATAATAGGGGTATGTCATACAAAAGGATTTTATTACTTCATAGTCATCATATTGATCAGGAAAACTTTCATCGGATTCGTGGCAGAGTTGGTTTAGTTCACACCATAAATTGAAAAGGTTTTGTTGACTAATAAAACATTTATAGTTCGTCCAGTAGTGCACAAAAAGGCAGTAGAACTGTTTAAATTGCAGTAGGCTAAGCTTACTCAAATATTCATAAAGAAGTCGTTGGTTAGGGTTATCAAGTTGTGTTTTTGGCCTCATATTTGTTAGATCCTTTCATTGGCATTATACGTTTATCTTCGTATAATTTAGCAAACAAAAGCGCTTACGAACAAACAGAAACACGATATAATTGTTCTAAAGGAGCGTGAAATTATGGCTAGAAAGAAGTCAAATGGAGAGGGTTCTATCACTAAACGAAAAGATGGGCGCTATATGGGGCGGTATACAGTAGAAGGTAAGCGGTATGCAGTATACGGCGACACTTACGCAGAAACTAGAGTGAAACTAACAGAAGTTCTTGCTAACATTGATAAGGGTGTTTTTATCATTTCCTCGAACAGCACCTTATCTCGTTGGCTACGAGAATGGCTGGTAGATTATGCTTTGCCTACAGTGAAGCAATCGACCTATGTATCCTATGAAGCGTATGCTCGATTGCATGTGGAACCGGCACTGGGGAGAATCAAACTCTCAGATTTAACTGTGGAGCAATTCCAACGATTCTTTAATAAAAAGCATCATGCGACTGGCACCGAGAAAGGCCTCTCGGAGAAGTCGCTACGCAACCTCTATAATATGCTGCACAACTGCTTGGAGCAAGCGGTCATCAATGGACACTTGATGCGTAATCCCATCAACGGGGTTAAGCTGCCCACTGTGCCCAAGCGAGAGAAAAGAATCCTTTCTCAAGCAGAGCAAATAGCATTGCAAGAGGCGGCAAGTCAGTCCAGAACATTGACTGCTTTTGCAATCATTTTCACCTTGAGCACCGGTGTGCGACTTGGTGAATTGCTGGGTCTGCAATGGGGCGATGTGGATTATGTGAATCGCTCGGTTACGATTAGACGGACGGTTGGAAGACTTCATAAGATCGATGAAAACGGCTATAAAGTAGCGAAAGCGCCAGGTATTGTTACAACTGAAATTGTGACCAAAACGCCCAAGTCAGTGACATCTATGCGTACGATTCCTTTGTTTGATCAAGTATGGAATGACTTGATGATTTATAAGGGCAAGCAAGAAGGCTTGTTCTTGTCTATGGGCCTTAAAGTGACTTCTGAAACGTTCATCTTTGCCTCTCCAGCCACGGGTGGAGTCTATGAGCCTAGGACCTTTGAGGATGTGTTTAAACGCACTTTAGACGAGGCTGGACTACGTGATATCAACTTCCATGCATTGCGACACACCTTTGCTACACGAGCCCTCGAGGCTGGTATGGATATTAAAGTTCTCTCTTCTCTATTAGGCCATGCCCAAGCATCTACGACCTTGAACTTTTACGCCCACGCACTACCGGATCACAAGAAAGATAGTATGGATAAGATGAGTACGTTCTATGGAAAGGGGTTATGTGAGTGATATGAAATACTACGTAACTGCGGACGTTCACGGTTATTTTACTGAATTGAAAACAGCATTAGCAAACCTTGGATTCTTTGAGGATACTGAACCTCACAAACTGATTATCTGCGGCGATTTGTTCGATAGGGGAAGTGAAGCTCTCCAACTTCAAGAATTCCTTTTAAACCTTATGGACAAAGACCAACTGATTCTCATTCGAGGTAATCACGAAGATCTTGCTATGGACTTGCTGAATGATTGGGATAATGGAAGTTATCTCCGGAAACTCAACCACGATAACGGAACGATTGATACCATTTGTCAGCTGACCGGCATTGAGTTAGGGCAGCTCATATTGAGTCCGGAACGCGCCAAAAACGCATTTTCTATGACGCCTTATGTACGGACTCTGATTCCCGCAATGGTTGATTATTTTGAGACCGAGAGCTACATATTCACGCATGGTTGGATTCCTTGTTGGTTCATCAAGAATGACAGTACCACTACATATATCCCCTTCGCAGGATGGCGTACTGCTCCCAACCCTATGTGGACTGGAGCTCGCTGGCGCAATGGTATGGAAGCTGCCCATTATAGCATCATTGAGCCTGATAAAACTATTGTCTGCGGCCACTGGAATACGTCTTTCGGCCATTCCCATTACGAAAACGATGGCGGGGAGTTTGATAACAATCCTAACTTTGATCCTTACTATGGTGAAGGTATTATCGCATTAGATGCGTGCACACCTATCTCGGGTAAGGTGAATTGTGTTGTGATTGAAGATTGAACTGAGATCGCTGTGTGATATAAAACAAGATATCACTCTCCAAAAAACACAACAGCCCGAACTGCTTTAAACTAGTTCGGACTGTTGTAGTACAGTGTTGCAATTGTCAATCTGAAGCGCTATTATCTAACAGCCTGAAGTTCCGCTTTATAATCTTTAAGGAGTTTCCCCTTTATTTCTTCCTCAACACCAGGAGCGAAAACTTGGCAGCCAAAAGGGAAAACAGCAATGGGCAGCGCTAATGCTCCCAAGAGACCATACCATCCAAGCTCACCTTTTTGTATCGAGAGAAATACGGATAAACCAATGATTATTAAGCTTAAACCAATTGAACCCCAGAACATCCATAAATGCCTGCGTTTCCAAGCACGCCATTTTTTGTTAAGATGAAGACGTTCCTGCGATTGTCCATAATTGGTGGCATTGTGCAGATTCCTTTCTGCAATAGCACGTGCCGCCGATTCCTTTTTCAAACGTTCATCAACCTCTTCGGCATACGCTTGTAGTTTTTTCTTTTCTAACGAAAAACGTTCTTGATTCTCTGTCAATAAATCAATTGTGGATTGGTGTTCACGATTTAATTGAGAATTGATATCAGACAACTGGGTGTTTTGCGTAGATAGAGCGGCAACCTGTTGTTTGGCATCATCTAATTCGCTGAGCAATTCATCGGAAACATTGTTGTAGATAATTTCTTCTTTTTCTGCATCGCTTTCTGCAACCAAATATCGATTGTTGAGTAAAGTGCGTGCCAGAATTTTTTCAGCCACTTCTGGGCTCACACCTTGGTAATGGCTAATACGGGAAAGGATTTCCTGTATGTGATTGTTGTTATACTCGAAAGACCGTCCGAGAGAAGACGAAGCGAAGAATTTAATGAATGTTTCCTCATATCCTGAATCAGGCTTGGAAAAGCTGAATATTTGGAGTAATTGAGAGGGCGAAATAACCACAGGAGGTTGCTCTCTCAATTTATGGTCCGTATTCTGCAAATCTGTCAAAGCTTGATCTGTTGATAAAAACAAGCAGCCAGTATCGATGGCGGTTTTCCCGTCTGCCTTTTGCATTTTTTGTATATAGGCTAAGTTATATGCATCATGCCACAGGCTGTATTCGCTTTTTTCATGACTAGTATCGCGAAGTGACATTTTCCCATAGAGTTCGTATGCATCGCTAATCAATGCCTCCTCATCAACCTCGACATCCTCAACCTCAATATGTTCAGCAGTTAATAATAAGTCGAAGTTTTGATAATATGCAATATAGTCATCTACACTAATACCCGTTTTGCGCGCTTGGGCCCAGTAAGTACTGACATAGTTGTCCGTGGTTCGGTAATTATAGCCAGCACTAGCAAGGTTGGTTCGTGTAGGAAATTGAATTAGGACCTTTGCATCGTATTTAAGTCTTGAGGATAATTCCTTTTTAGTGGCAGCGCTTACTTTTAACTTAACCCCATTTTCAACACAAAAGTTCAATGTTTCACGGATAGCCATATAGCGAGATTCGCCTTGTAAATTCAGCAAACGATATATTGTATTTGTGTCAAGGTATAGAGTCAGGTTTTGTAATCCTTCTGTAATACAAGCTAAATTCTCATCTGAAATCACTTCGCTGATATAACCAACAGCTTTATCAATACTATGCTGCAGATATTCTAGCACTTTGGATTCGTGCTGAGATTGAAAAATTGTGGGGAGAAGCGCTTCGATCTCAGCTTGTCTTTCTTCAACGAATTGCTTTGATATGTTTTTAGCTATTTCTTTCGCATCAAAAGTATCTGTGACTTTTTGAGACGTGAGCAACTCATAGCTTATCACGCCATGTTTAACAAACAGACTACGCAGAAAAAGGGGAAGAGCTACAGCTAAATCGGATTTGAGTTCTTCAGAAACGTCGGCAAGGTGGCTTAACCATAGTTGAGTAGCCTCTTGTCTTAAAGCGGTTTCTTGAAGTTTGGTGCGCCTATATGTTGATTCCATACTTGCTGCGATGAAAATATAGTCATTCTCATCAAAATATACAATTCCTTCATCTAGAAGGACATTAATAATGTTATTCAACCGGTCAGAAGATATAAGGATATGGAAAATGGCAGTAATGCCACCAGACAGTTCAGAGCGTGTAAGCGGTGTTACAGATTCGAGAATGGTATCAATAACAATTGCTTTGCAACTGCTATCGCTAATTTGACGTTGATTAAGATGTGCCATCTGCTGCATTCCTTTGTAAGTATTCATGTTTAATATACCTCCTTTAGAATAAAGAATTTGTCAAAATGTGTTAGCACACACAAAAAATACACGTTGATGTTTTAATGTTTTTTTAATTATAGCATACAATCTTGATTGCTACAACCTACAAAAATTTTTTACATCAGTGTAGTTATGCTGGGTTTTCTGCTGTCTTGTAACAAAAACGACTTACATATTGATAACGCGATACTGCGTGTTAGTGTGACAAAAATCGACATTATTAGCGTTCATTATTAATATATGACGGCGCGAATAGACACATATCCAAAAAGCAAATGGTGTGTCGATAAACGTATTCTCAATGCAATGTAAAAATCCCCGAGAACAAATGGCGGTTTCGTTCTCGGGGATATACTGGTTAGAACACGCGATTATTTTTTCCGTGAGCTTATCAATGACAACTTTTCCCTTGCTTATGATTCTATCAATAGAGGATGCCATTATTCCTGTAGCACACAGATATTATCCTATCAGTTTGCGATGTAAAGAGAGTATTTCTTCGTTGATTTCCTCGGTGTTAGAAACACTCAAAGCACAGGTGATCGTGATTGAATGATCACAGCCGTCATCAGACTCAGGCAAAGCAGTTACCGCTTTGTAATACTCGTTCACGAATGCTTCAATCTGATTGAGAGCGTCTTTAGGCATATCGTAAAGCAAAGACAGTAATTTTTGAAAAACATCGTCGACCTGCAATCCCTTGAAATACAACGACCAAGAAACCAAACACTTGTATAAGTAGGTAAAGCGTTTGGCAGAGTAAACCATTAACTCCAAGTTGCTAGGCTCTCCTGGTTCACCAATAGCATCCTGTAGTGTTTTGTTAAGTAGCGTATCTAGCATATTGGTTATGTTAAGTGCTTCTTTGAATTTTTTAGATACAACCTCCAAGAACTCTTCCGCGGTTAAGATTGTCACTTCTCCATCGAAGTAGCTATACTCCAGATCCCATTTATCTGCCTTGAGCGTTTCAAATTCCGATTTCAATACATGAGCTAGAAATTTGTACTCCCAAGCAAAAGGCTGTTCAACCATAGCGCGTATAGCGCTGGGTGGGATTTGTCCAAAGAGATTACCTAATTGCGTTTCTTTCGTAGCTTTTTGCAATTTAAGTCCATCAGAAAAAATCAGACTAAACTGATTTTTTAATGTTTTTTTGATATCTCTTGCATTTTCAAAAGTGTAAATCCATTGATACCCTTCATCATAGATGCCTGAAATAAACTCGAAAATTTGAGGGTTGTCGACAACTGCGGAAAAATCCATCTCTTTGTTAGCTCGCCATAGCGGAAGGTTATCATAGAGTTGTTTGCTAACAAAAACGAAAATCGGAATATTCTTCGCTTTTGCATGAAGGTATTCCAAGTTTGTGATCGATTTTCCGTTTGCCATTACATGCCCATATCGATTTCCAACTACTAAGACAAAGACATCTGCATAGTTATCGACATTGGATAAACAATTTTCAAAGGTACCTATACACGGATCGATGGGAAATGAATTAAAGTCCGACAGCATCGGTTCGAAACCACAATCATCTTCAATAAATTCTTTTAAATCAGCCCGCACTTGTGACAGATCAAAACATGTGGAACTCACAAACACTACCGGCTTTGTTCTTTTACTCATTAATCATCCTCCTCAAGGAAATCATTATACTTCAAAAAATTATACCATAGGAACATTTGTTCTGTCAAGTAGCTATCACTAGGTGGCAGTCGTATATCTAATAACGTAGCAATATCACGATTTGTGACAGAGTTCGACATCAATTGGCGTCAGAAGTGGCGTCAAAACTGGCGTCAGACGCATTGTGGCGTTGATTGGCGTCGGGTCCTAAAAAGCAAAAAACACAGGAGTTCCAACGGAACTCCTGTGTTTTCATTTTGGTTGCGGGAGGAAGATTCGAACTTCCGACCTTCGGGTTATGAGCCCGACGAGCTACCCCTGCTCCACCCCGCGATATGTGGGTGCGCCTCTCAACGCTCACATAGTATACCGCATACCCACCGTAAAAGTCAAGTCTTTTTTTGAATTTGCTTCTTTTTATTTCTGCCGCCGCTTTCTCCTTGCTTTTTGCGACAAATTTTGCTATAATAATTCTCGGCGTTTCCCCCATTAACTAACGGAGAGTGCACTATGTCAAAATTGTACTTTAAATTCGGGGCTATGGCCTCGTCCAAAACCGCCAATGCCCTGATGACCCGCTTCAACTATGAGGAGAAAGGCAACCACGTCTGGCTGATCAAGCCCGACCTGGACAACCGCGACGACTACACCGATGAAAACGGCAACCGCGTCACGGTGGTCAAATCCCGCATCGGTCTGTCCGCCGTGGCGGACGTGGTCGGTCGGGACGAGGACATCCACGCCCGCTTCACGGCGCTGAAGGCCGCCGCACCCATCGACGTGATCATCTGCGACGAGTGCCAATTCCTCACCGCCGACCAGGTGGACCAGATGAAATACATCGCCGAGGTGTGCGACACCCCCGTGCTGTGCTTCGGTCTGCGCTCCGACTTTCAGACCCACCTATTCGACGGCTCCAAGCGGCTGTTCGAGATCGCGGACAGCATCACCGAGATTAAGTCGGTCTGCCGCTGCGGCAAAAAGGCCATCGTCAACGCCCGCCTGCAGAACGGCAAGGTCGTGGTCGAGGGCGACCAGATCGAGATCGGCGGCAACGACAAATACGAGGGTATGTGCTGGGGCTGCTGGCAGCGCCGCATCCACGAACAGTAATTGAAAGGATCTGCTATGTACTATCGCCACAACCTCAACTACGAATATCCCGCCCAGAGCGACCAGCACATGATCCACGTCCCCCATCTGTGGGACGTGAACCTGGACGAAAACTACCCCTACCTGCAAAAGGGACCGTGGTTTGCGCTGCAACGCGGCTTTATGTGGGTGGTGCTCCACCTCCTGCTGTTCCCCCTACTGCGCATCACCCACGGTCTGCGCATCCACGGTAAAGAGATCCTCAAAAAGCACAAAGACCTGCTGGACAACGGATTCATCACCGTGGCCAACCACGTGTTTATGTGGGACTTCCTCTGCGTGATGAAGGCTCTGCGCCCCCGTCTGGGTTACTTCCCCGCGTGGAAGATCAACCTGGAGGGTCCCAACGGTCCCCTCATCCGTATGGCGGGCGGCATCCCCATCCCCACCGGACGCATTGCGTGTATGAAAAAGTTTAAGGACGCCATGGAAGAGGTGCTGGCAAGCGACCGGTGGATGCACTTCTACCCCGAGGGCTCCATGTGGTTCTACTACCCCGACATCCGCCCGCTGAAAAAGGCGGTATTCCAGTATGCGGTGCGGTACGACCGCCCCCTGTTTCCGCTGGTATTCACATTCCGCCCCCGCAACAAGTTCCAGCGCCTGTTCGGCAAAGCGCCGCTGGTCGACCTGACGGTGGGCGAGCCTCTGCGTCACCACCGCGACCTGTCCCGCTCCGAGGCGGTGGAGGAGCTGCGCGCGCGAACCTATCACATTATGCAGGGGATGGCGGGCATCCACCCCGGCGACCCCACCTACAACGTCAACCAGGACATCGCCGCCTATCAGAAAACTATGTAAAAAAGAGCCCTGCGGGACTCTTTTTTTCTTGCATTTGCGACGGTTTTGTGCTATGGTGAGGATCAGAAATCGTCGAGGTGTTTCGTATGGTTACGTTACTGTTAGCAATCATCTATATGGCGTTTATCAGTCTGGGACTGCCGGACGGTCTGCTGGGTGCGGCGTGGCCGGTGATGCAGCAGGATCTGGCGGTGCCGGAATCCTATGCGGGCATCGTGTCCATGATCATCTCCGGCGGCACCATCGTGTCCAGCCTGTTCTCGGATAAGATCACCCGCCGTCTGGGTGCCGGTTTGGTTACCGCTTTGAGCGTAGCCCTCACCGCCGGTGCTCTGCTGGGCTTTTCTCTGTCCGGGCAGTTCTGGATGCTGTGCCTGTTCGCCGTGCCCTATGGCCTGGGCGCCGGTGCGGTGGACGCGGCGCTGAACAACTACGTGGCTCTGCACTACGCCAGCCGTCATATGAGCTGGCTCCATTGCTTTTGGGGTGTGGGCGCCGCCATCGGCCCTTACGTGATGAGCCTGGCCATCGGCTCTAAGCAAGGCTGGCCGCTGGGCTACGGCGTTATCGCGGCGGTGCAGGCGGTGCTGACGGCGGTGCTGTTTTTATCGCTACCCCTATGGAAAAAGCGCACCGCCGCCGCCCAAGGCGAAGAGGGGTACGAGGCACCCATCGGATTGCGCGGCGCGGTAAAGATCCGAGGGGTCAAAGCCATTCTGTTGGCCTTTTTCGGCTATTGCGCCCTGGAATCCACCGCCGGTCTGTGGGCCGCCAGCTATCTGGTGGAGTTCCGCGAGGTGGACAAGCAGTCCGCCGCCGCCTTTGCCCTGTTGTTCTATCTGGGCATTACGGTGGGACGCTTCCTCAACGGCTTTGTGGCGGATAAATACGGCGATAAAACCATGATTCGGGTGGGTCTGTCGGTGCAGGCGGCGGGTCTTCTGCTGATTCTGTTGCCGGTGGGCACGCCCTGCGCCCTGGCGGGTCTGGTGGTGCTGGGTCTGGGTTGCGCGCCGGTGTATCCCTCCATCATCCACTCCACCCCCAGCCATTTCGGGGCGGAGAACAGCCACGCCATCGTGGGCATCCAGATGGCGTCCGCCTATTGCGGCGCCACCTTTATGCCGCCGGTGTTCGGTCTGGTGGCGCAATACGCGGACATTTCCCTGTTCCCGGTGTTTATGGCGGTGTTCCTGCTGCTGATGGTGACGATGACCGAACGGGTGAACAAAGTGTGCAAATAATAGTTGTTTTTTTGACAAAACACCTGTATAATAGACTGTAATAATCCTGCGGAGGTGCTAATTATGGCAAAAACTGTGAAAGACATTCTCAAACTCATCGAGGACCACGACATCAAAATGGTGGACTTCAAGATGGTGGACATCAACGGTCAGTACCGCCACGTCACCATCCCCGCCTGCAACTTCTCTGAGGAGACCATGACCGCCGGCATCGGCTTCGATGCCTCCAACTACGGTTATGCGGTGGTGGAGAAGAGCGATATGGTGTTCATCCCCGATCCCGATACCGCGCTGATCGATCCCTTCTGCGACATTCCCACCCTGTCCATGACCGGTAACGCGATGATCATCGACTCTCCCGCCAACCGCCCCCTGCCCCAGTACCCCCGCAACATCATCCGCGCGGCGGTAAAGGCCATGCAGGACAGCGGCATCGCCGACGAGATGTACATCCTGCCGGAGTTTGAATTCTATCTGTTCGATGATGTGACTTGGAACTTGGCCGACGGCACCATCTGTGCCAGCGTGGATGCCAAGCAGTCCTATTGGAACAGTGCCGTAGAGGGCAAGGGCGTCATCGTGTCCAAGCAGAAGAACTATCACATTGCCAAGCCCTTTGACACCTCCTACGAGTGCCGTAGCGAGATGTGCCTGCTGATGAAGGAAGCGGGCATCGACATCAACTACCACCACCCCGAGGTGGCCGCCAGCGGTCAGTTCGAGATCGAGCCTCAGCTGGGCGAGGTGGTGCATATGGCGGATGCCTCCATGATGATCAAGTACATCATCCACAACACCGCCCTCAAGCATGGCCTGACCGCCACCTTTATGCCCAAGCCCATCTACGGCGAGGCGGGCAGCGGTATGCACGTGCATATGCTGCTGAAAAAGGACGGCAAGCCGGTATTCTCCGACGACAACGGCTACTCTCACCTGAGTAAAGAAGCTCACTGGTTTATGGGCGGTCTGCTCAAGCACATCGCCTCCCTGTGCGCTCTGACCAACCCCAGCACCAACTCCTTTAAGCGGCTGGTGCCCGGCTTTGAGGCGCCTGTGACGGTGGGTTACGCCACCTCTAACCGCAGTGCGGTCATCCGCATCCCCGCCTATGCCAAGAGCCCCGACAAGCGCCGCTTTGAGCTGCGCAACCCCGACGCCACCTGCAACCCCTACTTCTGCTACGCCGCCATCCTGATGGCGGGTCTGGACGGTATCAAGAATCAGATCGATCCCCACGAGAACGGCTGGGGTCCCTACGATATGAACCTGTACCACCTCTCCGACGAGGAGAAGGCCAAGCTGCAGGGTCTGCCCACCTGCCTGGAGGACGCCCTGGATGCGCTGGAGGCGGACCACGATTATCTGACCGCCGACGGTGTCTTCCCCGAGGAGCTGCTTCAGAACTTCATTAAAGCCAAGCGTGAGGAATGCCGCCAGCTGGCATCCATCCCCCACCCCGCCGAGTTCGATAAGTATTATAATCTGTAAGGTCATCAAAAAACGCCTCCGGGTTTCTCCCGGAGGCGTTTTTTATCGTTATTCTTGATATGATGGGATGATCCATCAGCGACCGCAGCACTGCTTGTATTTCTTGCCGCTGCCGCAGGGGCAGGGGTCGTTGCGTCCTACCTTTTCGGAGGCTTTTTTGCGCACAGGCTGCTTTTTATCGGTGCCGTCACCGGAGGTGCCGGTCTCCTTAGCCACCTGCTTACGCTCCGGCTGCTGCTGGGAGCGCAGCTCCACCGTCAGCATAGCGCGGGCGGTATCCTCGCGGATGGCGGACACCATCTGCTCGAACATCTCAAAGCCCTCGTTGCGGTACACCACCACGGGGTCGTGCTGACCGAAGGCCCGCAGGTGGATGCCGCGGCGGAGTTCGTCCATATTGTCGATGTGATCCATCCAGTAGCGGTCCACCGTCTGCAGCAGCACCACGCGCTCGATCTCCCGCATCACGGTGTCGCCGTATTTCTGCTCCTTGGCGTCGTAGATCTTCATAGCACGGTCGGTGAGCAGGGCCACGATGTCCTCCCGCTCCAGATCCTCCAGTTGCTGAGGGGTATAGCGGAAGTCCTCGTCGGAGCACAGCCAACCGCGATAGTAACTGCGCAGGCCCTCCAGGTTCCAGTTCTCGTGCTCCTCGTTATCGGCGGTGTACTGGGCCACGTTGTCCGCGATGGAGCCCTCCACCATCTTGATGATGCTGTCGTGGACGTTGCCGTCCGCCAGCACCGTATCCCGCTGACCGTAAATGACCTCGCGCTGTTTATTCATCACGTCGTCGAACTTCAGCACGTCACGGCGAATGCCGAAGTTGCGCTGTTCCAGACGGTTCTGGGCGCTCTCCACCGCGCCGGTGAGCAATTTCGCCTCAATGGGCAGATCCTCGTCCACCCCCAGGGCGTCCATCATGGCGTCCACACGACCGCCGCCGAACAGGCGCATCAGGTCATCCTCAAGAGACAGATAGAAGCGGGTGGCGCCGGGGTCGCCCTGACGGCCGGCACGACCGCGCAGCTGGTTATCGATACGGCGGGATTCGTGCCGCTCGGTACCCAGAATGAACAGACCGCCCGCCTCGCGGACCTTGTCCGCCTCCGGCTGGATCTGCTGTTTGTACTTCTCATTCAGCTCCACGAACTGGGCGCGGGCGGCCAGGATCTCGGGGTCGCTGGTCTCGCCGTAGGCGGTGGACTCGGCGATCAGCTCCTCCGGCACGCCCAGACGGCGCATCTCCGCCTTAGCCAAAAATTCGGCGTTACCGCCCAGCATAATATCGGTACCGCGACCGGCCATGTTGGTGGCGATGGTGACCGCGCCCAGCTTACCCGCCTGGGCGACGATCTCCGCCTCCTTCTCGTGGTACTTGGCGTTCAATACCTCGTGGGGGATGCCGGTCTTCTTCAGCAGTTTGGACAGCAATTCCGACTTTTCGATGGAAATGGTACCCACCAGCACCGGCTGCTGACGAGCGTGACACTCCTGAATCTGGTCGATGATGGCGCGGAATTTGCCCATCTCGGTCTTATACACCACGTCCGCCTTATCCTCGCGGATGACCGGCTTGTTGGTGGGGATCTCCACCACGTCCAGATGGTAGATCTGGTTAAACTCCATCTCCTCGGTCTTGGCGGTACCGGTCATACCGGACAGCTTTTTGTACAGACGGAAGAAATTCTGGAAGGTGATGGTGGCCAGCGTCTTGCTCTCCCGCTCCACCTTCACGTTTTCCTTAGCCTCGATGGCCTGATGCAGGCCCTCGTTGTAGCGACGACCGAACATAATACGTCCGGTGAACTCGTCCACGATCAGCACCTGACCGTCCTTAACCACGTAGTCCACGTCCCGCTGCATGACGCCCCGGGCCTTGATGGCCTGGTTGATGTGGTGCAGCAGGGTGACGTTGTCGGAGTCCATCAGATTCTCCACCTTAAAGTGCGCCTCCGCCTTTGCCACGCCGCTGCGGGTCAGGGTGGCGGTGCGCGCCTTTTCGTCCACGATGTAGTCGCCGTCCACGGTGTCCTGCTCCTCTTTGGCGTCCATCTCCTTGATGCGGAACACCTTGAGCCGCTTGGCAAACTCGTCCGCCGCCTTGTACAGCTCGGTGGATTTGTCGCCCTGACCGGAGATGATCAGAGGGGTACGCGCCTCGTCAATGAGGATGGAGTCCACCTCGTCCACGATGGCAAAGTGGTGACCGCGCTGTACCTTATCCTCCCGATGCACCACCATATTGTCACGCAGGTAATCGAAGCCCAACTCGTTGTTGGTACCGTAGGTGATGTCGGCGGCATAGGCGGCACGGCGCTCGGACTTGTCCAGACCGTGGGCGATCAGACCCACCGACAGACCTAAGTAGCGGTACACCTTGCCCATCCACTCACTGTCGCGGCGAGCCAGATAGTCGTTGACCGTGACGATGTGTACGCCCTGACCCGACAGTGCGTTCAGGTAGGCGGGCAGAGTGGCCACCAGAGTCTTACCCTCACCGGTGCGCATCTCGGCGATGCGACCCTGGTGCAGGATGATGCCGCCGATGACCTGCACGGGGAAGTGCTTCATCCCCAGCACACGCCAGGAAGCCTCGCGGCAGACGGCATAGGCATCCGGCAGGATGTCGTCCAGGGTCTCCCCCGCCGCCAGACGCTCCTTCAGCACCGCGGTCTGTCCACGCAGGGTCTCCTCGTCCATAGCGGCATAGGTCTCCTCCAGCGCCAGTACGCGGTCGCAGAGAGGCTGTATGCGCTTGATCTCCTTTTTACTGTAGTCGCCAAACAGCTTTTTCAGCAATGACATATATACACAAACCTTTCTAAAAAAGTCAATAATAACTCAGATTAAAGGGTATTATACCATATATTCCTTCCCGTGGCAACCGCGAAAGAGATAAAATTTTTGTAAATAAAAGGAGCGACCGGATGGTCGCCCCTTTTTGCATATTACGGCTCACGGGTGGTGAGATACCACACCGCCCGCTCGATGGAATCCTTGGAATTGCCCCAGTCGTTATTGCCCGCGTTGCGGTGGTCGTACATCCCGCAGAAATGGTGCACGTCACCCCGCAGGTCGGTCAGGTAATTGCGCGCCAGGCGGGACGCCTCCTTGGCGAAGTCCGGCTGCGCCTTTTTGCTCATACCCGCCGACGCCTCCACCAGCGCCACAAAGTGGGGCAGGCACAGGCAGTCCTGCTGCTCAAACAGCTGGCGGAACTCCTTTTGGGTCTCCCAGGTGCGGCAGACGGTGGCCAGCATCTTATCCATAGCATCGTTCATCTGGTCGCAGACAAAGCAGCTGTCCAGCTTCTTGCGGGCGTCCTGCGCCTGCTTCTTGGCGTTTTTGCCCAGCAGGGAGGCGGAGAAAATCTCCTTGTCCAGCTGCTCCAAATGGCTCTCCATCATCAGCGCCACCGACAGGCGGTTCCGCTGACCCAGAATCTGCTGATAGTGGGTGTAGCAAAAGCCCTTTTTGTTGGTTTCGATGCGGATGTCCGGCTCCATCATAGCGGCACCGGTGATGTACTCCACCGCCCGCTTCTCCAGCGTATTGCGCAGGCGGCAGATGGGACAGCCGTCCCCCTCCTCAAACACCTCCGCGATGGGGATGTTGGTAATGTCGTAACGCATTAGCAGTCCCTCCTCTTATACTCGGATCCGTTTCACGGCGGTGCAGCGACCGCTCTGATCGTCCAGGGTGAACAGCACCGCATCCATATGGCAGTCCCCCTCTGCGGTGGCAAACCGCACCGGCAGCTTGGTGCGCATCTTCTGAACCGCCAGCTCGGTGCGGACACCCAGACAGGAGTCGGTGGGACCGGTCATACCCACGTCGGTGATAAAACCGGTGCCGCCGGACAGCACCTGCTCGTCGGCGGTGGCCACGTGGGTGTGGGTGCCGAACAGGGCGGAGATGCGCCCGTCCGCATAGGCGGCCAACGCCCGCTTTTCAGCGGTGGCCTCGGCGTGGAAATCCACGATACAGAACTTGGGATCCCCCGCCTCCTTCAGCAGAGAATCCAGCGTATCAAAGGGGGATGTAAGCGCTTCCATATACACGGTGCCCTGCAGGTTGATGACCGTCACCTGATACCGCCCGCGGTCCACGGTGGTCATCCCCCGCCCGGGGGTGCCGGCGGGCAGATTGGCGGGGCGCAGCAGCGCCTCATCCCGCTCCAGCAGGTCGTAAATCTCGTGACGGCGGAAGGTATGATTACCGCCGGTGATCACGTCCGCGCCGGCGTCAAACAGATAGCCTGCCGATACGGGAGTGATGCCGTTGCCGTCGGCGGAATTCTCACCGTTGACCACACAGACATCCACCTGCAGCTCCCGCTTCAGGCGGGGCAGGACCGCCTGCAGGTGACGGCAGCCGATGCCGCCCACCACGTCGCCGATACAAAGTACGTTCATTGAAAATCCTCTTTCTATGAGCCGCATACGGCTCCGTTCTATGAAAAACGCGGAGCGGATTATCCGCTCCGCTGTTTTTTCTTACTCGACAGAGATGAAATAATAGTAGACAGGCTGACCGCCGGGGATGGCGGACACGTCCGCCTCACAGCCCATACGGCTCAATTTGCCGCGGATGCCCTCGCAGACCTGCTCGGCCTCCTCCTCGGTGACGTCCTGACCGTAGATGACAGTGACGAAATTCACGTCCTTACCGGCGGCGAAGCGACCGTTGGCCAGGCGGCGAGCCAGGCGGGGTACCGCGTGGGATACCTCGGTGTCCACAAAGGACAATTTGCCGTTGTCCAGAGCCAGAATCTCGCCCTCTTTGATCTTATGACCCTCGAAATCGCTGTCGCGGGCGGCGAAGGTCACCGAGCCGGTGGACACGTTGTCCGCCGCGCGCTGCATATCCACCATATTATTCTCCACGTCCGCATCGGGGTTAAAGGCCAGCATAGCGGCGATACCCTGAGGGATGGTGCGGGTGGGCAGTACGCACACCTGGCGGTCCGCCAGAGGTGCCGCCTGCTCGGCAGCCAGAATGATATTCTTATTGTTGGGCAGCACAAACACCGTCTTGGCGGGGGTGGCCTCGATAGCCGACAGAATGTCGTCGGTGGAGGGGTTCATGGTCTGACCGCCGGACACCACCTGGTCAACCGCCAGGTCGTCGTGGAACAGGGACTGCAGACCGTCGCCCGCCGCCACCGCCACAAAGCCGTAGTCATTCTCGGGGTCCACACGCTGCAGAGCGGGCACCGCGGCGTCCGCGGCGGCGTCCTCTTCGCCCACCCAGCCGGCGTTCTGGTGCTGGATGCGCATATTCTCCACCTTAACGGTCTCGAACTGACCGTATTTCAGCGCCTCTTCCATGGCCTTGCCGGGGTTGTTGGTGTGCACATGGACCTTAATGATCTCCTCATCGTCCACCACCACCACGCAGTCGCCGATAGACTCCAGATAGGCACGCAGACTCAGAGGATCCAGCGTGCACTTGGGGTCGCGACCCACGATAAACTCGGTACAATAGGTAAAGGTGATCTCCTCGTCAAAGCTGCCCACGGTACTCTTCTGGGGCTGTTTGGCAGGGGCGGCGACGGTGTCGCCGGCCACGATGGCGCCGCCATTGAACACGTCCAGCATTGCCTCGATGATGATGCAGAAGCCCTTACCGCCGGCGTCCACCACGCCCGCCTTCTTCAGCTGGGGCAACAGGTCGGGGGTGCGCGCCAGAGAAGCCTCGGCCTCCTCACAGATGGTCTCCCACACGGTGATGGGGTCGGTGGTCTGTGCCGCCTTTGCCACACCGGCGGCGGCAGCCTCACGGGCCACCGTCAGGATGGTGCCCTCGGTGGGCTTCATAACCGCCTTATACGCGGCCTCCATACCCAGAGTCAGCGCCTGGGCCAGATCGGCACCGTCCGCTACGTCCTTGCCCTTCAGACCCTTGGAGAAGCCGCGGAACAGCAGGGACAGGATCACGCCGGAATTGCCACGGGCACCGCGCAGCAGCGCAGAGGATGCCACGTCCGCCACCTCGGTGGCGGTGGGGTCCTGCAGGCGGCTCAGCTCACGGGCGGCATTGGCGATGGTCATAGACATATTGGTGCCGGTATCACCGTCCGGCACGGGGAATACGTTGAGGGCGTCTACCTCTTGCTTTACATTAGACAGAGCATGCGATGCGGAGATCATAGCGTCCCGCAACATAGTACCTTGTATCACTTGTAAGCACTCCTTTACTATCGAGTTGCATCCGTCGGGGACGGAATGTTACTCACCTTTAATTCCGTCCACGAACACGTTGACCTTTTTCACGCTCAGGCCGGTGGCCTCCTCAACGGTATAGCGGATCTTATTCACCATACTCTTGGCGATGGCGGAGATGTTCATGCCGTGAACCACCTCGATGTGAATATCCACCACCAGACGGTCACCCTCGTTGCGCACGCGGACGCCGTCGTCGATATACTCGCGGCGGGTAAACAGAGAGCGCAGACCCTGACGGGTGCCGTTGCGCACCATACCGGCCACGCCGTAACAAGAGGACACCGCATTACCGATCAGATAGCGGAAATACTCCTGAGAGATTTCGATAGTTCCGTAGCGATTGTCGATGCGAATCATACCAACACACCTTTCTCAATTTCATAATGTAATCTGCCGATGGCAGAAGGTCTGACAGATTTATTTCCATCCGACGAATCCCGCATAGGGATCGTAGCCGGTAGGGGTCAAGGCTGTGAGCCGCCGATCGTAGGCCGCCAACCCGCTGCGCCAGCAGATGGGGACGTAGGGCATATCCTCCGCAAAGGCGGTCATAAACTCCTCGGCGGTCGTATCACCGCTGAGGTAACGGCGGTACGCCTTTGCCGCGGCACCGGAGGTGGACACGCCGTAGGAGGCGGCACCGCCCGCCAGCAGGGGGCGCAGGCTGTGGTCCGCGGTCAGGCGGATCTCGCCGATGTAGAGGTCGTAGTCGCCTTTTTTCAGGCGGGACAGATACTCCTTTTCACTAAGGGGGACCGGCGTGATCTCCACGCCGCCGCTGTCCAGCTGGGTGCGGACCAGCTCCGCCACCTGCGCCCGATCCGGCCGCTGGGTGCTATAGATAAGCTCCAGCTCCAGGCGAGGACCGCCGTCGGAGGTGAGTCCTGCCCCATCCAGCAGGGACACGGCGCCACCCACGTCGCGGGGACTGTCGGTCACCGAGGCGGCAATGGGCTGCCAATGGGGATGGAACGGAGAGGAGGAAGCCACACCCCATCCGGCGTACGCCGAGCGGGTGATGACCGTGCGATCCAGCAGGGCGGACAACGCCCGACGGACCGCGGCATCCTTTAGCTTGCCGGAGGTGCCGTTGATGCCCAGCAGCACCAGCGCATTCATATCCACCGAACGATTGGCGCCGGAGGTCTGGGGGGCGTTGCCCTCCAGCAGGTTGTCATAGTAGTAGGTGATATCGCCGCTGGCCAGACCGTGCCGGCGGGAGGCGATATTGGGCAAATGCCGCAGAGGGATGCCCTTATAGGGGTGATTATCACCGTAGCGGGTGTTGCGCACCAGCGCCGCACCGGTGTCGGTGGTCTTGAGCTTGTAGGCACCGCTGCCCAGGGGTGCCTGACCCGCCTCGTCGGTGAGGGAATCCTCCTGAACGATGGGGAAGGTAAGGCAGGCGGCGGCATTGGGGTCCGCCGACCGCAGGGTAAACACCACCGTGTCGCCGCTCTGCTTGGCGGAGATTACGTTGGTCAGCAGGACGCGGTAGCGGTCCGACCGCTTCGCCTCGGTGAAGGAGCGGAGCACGTCCTCCGCTGTCACGGCGGCGCCATCCGAGAACACCGCCCCCTTACGCAGGGTGACGGTCAGATGGGTGGGGTCGGTCTGCTCCACCGATGCCGCCAGCTGCGGCTGAGGCACAAAGGTGGCGTCCAACGCCATCAGCCCCTCGTACAGCAGACCGGTCAGCTGACAGTTGACCTCGGTGGCGGCGGCAAAGGGATTCAGCGTGTCGTCGTGGCTGTAGGCCAGGGCGAAGGGACGCTGCCCCGTGGATGGCTGCTGCTCCTGCTGCTGGGTGGGCTGTTCGGTGGGGGTGTCGGCTTGGGGCAGGTCGCCGCAACCGCCGAGGGTCAGGACACACAGCAACGCCAGTAGCAGACAAAACCGTTTTTTCATCCCTCGGCACCCCCTCGCTCTGTAAAGGGCATAATACCACACTTTACATATTAGCGTAGATATTATAGCACTTTCCCTCACAATAATCAAGAATTTTTACGTCGGCGAGAAAAATTCCATCATCCGGCAAAAAAATATCAAAAAAATGTTGTAATTTTTTATATATATGATAAAATATTTAGGTTAGAATGGTGTATTGTAGCCATTTAAGCAAATAAACAGGGTCCATTCACCCTGTCAATCCGAAGGAGGCGCTCTCATATGAGCAAACCGAAATTTTACATCACCACCGCCATCGCCTACGCCAGCCGTAAGCCCCACGTGGGTAACGTCTACGACATCGTGCTGGCCGATATGATCGCCCGCTATAAGCGGATGATGGGCTTTGACGTGCGGTTCCTCACCGGCTCGGACGAGCACGGTCAGAAGATCGAGGAATACGCCACCGCCGCCGGCAAGACCCCCCAGGAGTACGTGGACGGCACCGCCGACACCATCAAGGCGGTATGGGACAGCATGAACGTCACCTACGACCGCTTCATCCGCACCACCGACCCCGATCACGTGGCGGTCATTCAGAAGATTTTTAAGAAACTGTACGAACAGGGCGATATCTATAAGAGCAGCTACGAAGGTAAGTACTGCGTCCCCTGCGAGTCCTTCTATACCCCCAGCCAGCTGACCGAGGACGGCAAGTGTCCCGACTGCGGCCGCGACTGCGTGGACGCCAAGGAGGAGGCCTACTTCCTCAAACTGGGCAAGTATCAGGACAAGCTGCTGCAGTACTATAACGACAACCCCGATTTCTTTGCACCGGTATCCCGCCGCAACGAGATGATCAATAACTTCCTAAAGCCCGGTCTCAACGACCTGTGCGTATCCCGCTCCTCTTTCAAGTGGGGTATTCCCGTGGACTTTGACCCCGACCACGTGGTGTACGTGTGGCTGGACGCCCTGTCCAACTACATTACCGGCTGTGGCTATGACCCCGACGGCAGCAGCGAGCTGTACGAAAAGTACTGGCCCGCCGATCTCCACGTCATCGGTAAGGACATCGTCCGCTTCCACACCATCTACTGGCCCATCATCCTGATGGCGCTGGGTGAGCCTCTCCCCAAGCAGGTGCTGGGTCACCCCTGGCTGCTGAGCGGCGAGGATAAGATGAGTAAGTCCAAGGGCAACGTGCTGTACGCCGACGAGCTGGCACAGCAGTTCGGCACCGATGCCATCCGCTGGTATCTGCTCAGCGAGATGCCCTTTGCCCAGGACGGCACCATCACCTACGAGCAGGTGATCGGTCGCTACAACGCCGATCTGGCCAACACCCTGGGTAATCTGGTCAACCGCTCCATCGCTATGACCAACAAGTATTTCGGCGGCAAGGTGAGCAAGCCCGCCACCCAGGACGCTCTGGGTCAGGAGCTGGCGGATGCCTGCAACCACACCATTAAGAAATACTACGAGCAGATGGACACCTGGCACAACGCCGACGCCGCCGAGACGGTGATGAACCTGGCCAAACGGTGCAACAAGTACATCGATGAGACCGCCCCCTGGGCGCTGGCCAAGGACGAGGCCAACCGTGAGCAGCTGGAGGGTGTGCTGTATAACCTGCTGGACTGCATCCGTGTGCTGGGCATCCTGTTGACCCCCTTTATGCCGGACACCGGCGCCGCTATCCACGCTCAGCTGCAGGCGGATGCCGCCGTCACCGATATGGACGCCGCCGTCTTTGGCGCCGCCGACGGCTATGCCGTGGGCACCCCCTCTCCCCTGTTTGCCCGCATTGACGCGGACAAGATGCTGGCGGAGATCGCCGCCAAGATCGAGGCGGAGCAGAAAGCCGCCGAAGCCGAAGAGGAAAAGGCGGGCATCGTGTTCCTGCCTCAGATCACCATCGACGATTTCTTTAAGGTAGACCTGCGGGTGGCGGAGATTACCGCCTGCGAGCCCATTAAGAAAGCGAAAAAGCTGCTGAAGCTGACCCTCAACGACGGTACGGGCGAGCCTCGCACCGTGGCGTCGGGTATTGCCAAGTGGTATCAGCCCGACGACCTGGTGGGTCGCCGCGTGGTGCTGGTGGCCAACCTGAAGCCCGCCGTGCTGTGCGGCGTGGAGAGCCAGGGTATGATCCTGGCCGCCACCGACCACACCGCCGAGGGCGAAGAAGACGTGAAGGTGCTGTTCGTGGACGGGATGACCCCCGGCAGCGCCATCCACTGAGGTGACGGTATGAACGAATTTATCACCATCTCCCCTTACGAGCTGGAGGGCAACCCCTTTCAGATGATCGACAAGCAATGGATGCTGGTCACCGCCGGCAACGAGGAAAGCGCCAACACCATGACCGCCAGCTGGGGCGGACTGGGCATCCTGTGGAAAAAGCCAGTGAGCTTCGTCTTTGTCCGTCCTACCCGCTATACCTATGAATTCACCGAGCGGGAGGAGTACTATTCCCTGTGCTTCTTCTCCGAAGAGTACCGCGACGCGCTGACCCTCTGCGGCACCGTGTCGGGACGGGATCGGGATAAGATCGCCGAGGCGGGTCTGACCCTGCGGTACGACGCCGACGCCCCTTATTTTGATGAGGCGGACACGGTGATCATCTGCCGCAAGATGGCGGCACAGTACATCGACCCCGCCTGCTTCACCGACCCGTCGGTGGAAAACTGCTATCACAACGACTATCACCGCGTATACACCGGTGAGATTACCAAGGTGCTCAAACGGCACCGTTGAAAGGAAGATTTACCAATGGCACAGAAAGAACTGGCAAAGGTGTACGAGCCCCAAGAGGTGGAAAAGCGCATCTACCAATTCTGGCTGGATGGGGGCTATTTCCACGCCACCGCCCACGCCAAGGATAAGGACGGCAACGAGAAAAAGCCCTATACCGTGATGATGCCGCCCCCCAATATTACGGGTCAGCTGCACATGGGTCACGCCCTGGACAACACCCTGCAGGATATCCTCATCCGCTGGCGGCGGATGCAGGGCTACGAGGCCCTGTGGATGCCCGGCACCGACCACGCATCCATCGCCACCGAGGCGAAGGTTGTGGAGGCTATGCGCGCCGAGGGTCTGACCAAGGAGATGCTGGGTCGTGAGGGCTTCCTGGAGCGCGCCTGGGCCTGGAAAGAGAAATACGGTAACCGCATCGTCAGCCAGCTGAAGACCATCGGCTCCAGCTGTGACTGGGAGCGGGAGCGCTTTACCATGGACGAGGGCTGCTCTGCCGCCGTTAAGGAAGTGTTCGTGCGGCTGTACGAGCAGGGTCTGATTTACCGCGGCAACCGTATGGTCAACTGGTGCCCCACCTGCAACACCTCCATCTCGGACGCCGAGGTGGAATATGAGGAGAAGGCGGGTCACTTCTGGCATCTGCTGTACACCGTCAAGGAGACCGGTGAGCAGTTAGAGTTGGCCACCACCCGTCCCGAGACCATGCTGGGCGATACCGCCGTGGCCATCAACGCCGAGGACGAGCGCTATAAGCACCTCCACGGCTGCCACGTGATCCTGCCCCTGCTGAATAAGGAAATCCCCATTGTGTGCGACGAGCACGCGGATATGACCAAGGGTACCGGCGTGGTGAAGATCACCCCCGCCCACGACCCCAACGACTTCGAGGTGGGTCGTCGCCACGACCTGCCTATGGTGCGCTGTTTCACCTATGACGGTCACATGACCGGTGCGGCGGACAAGGCCGCGGCGGACGAGTACATCGCCAGCGGTAAGGCTGCCGCCGACGAGCCCACCGTGCTGGACTGCGGCAAGTATGCCGGTATGACCACCCTGGAGGCCCGCAAGGCCATTCTGGCGGATCTGGAGGCGGGCGGCTACCTCAAGGAGGTGGAGGATCTGACCCACGACGTGGGCACCTGCTACCGCTGTCACCAGACCATCGAGCCCATGGTGTCCAAGCAGTGGTTCGTCAAGATGGAGCCTCTGGCCGGCCCCGCCATCGAGGCGGTGGAAAAGGGCGAGATCACCTTTGTCCCCGAGCGCTTCACCAAAAACTATCTCAACTGGATGCGCGCCACCCGCGACTGGTGCATTTCCCGCCAGCTGTGGTGGGGGCACCGCATCCCCGCCTGGTACTGCGACGACTGCGGCGAGACGGTGGTGGCGAAAGAGGCTCCCGCCGTCTGCCCCAAGTGCGGCGGCGTGCACCTGACCCAGGATCCCGATACGCTGGACACCTGGTTCTCCTCCGCGCTGTGGCCCTTCTCCACCCTGGGTTGGCCTAATCAGACCGAGGAACTGGATTATTTCTATCCCACCGACACGCTGGTCACCGGTTACGACATCATCGGTTTCTGGGTCAGCCGTATGATCTTCAGCGGTCTGGCTTATACCGGCAAGAGTCCCTTTAAGACGGTGCTCATCCACGGTCTGGTCCGCGACAGTCAGGGGCGCAAGATGTCCAAGTCCCTGGGCAACGGCGTTGACCCGCTGGAGGAGATCGATAAGTACGGCGCCGACGCCCTGCGCTTTATGCTGGCCACCGGCAACAGCCCCGGAAACGATATGCGCTATATGACCGACAAGGTGGAGGCAAGCCGCAACTTTGCCAACAAGCTGTGGAACGCCGCCCGCTTCCTGCTGATGAACTTTGAGGGTCACGATATCCCCCTGTCCCTGCCCGATGAGCTGACCCTGGAGGATAAGTGGGTGCTGTCCCGCTACAATGAACTGGTACAGGCGGTCACCGACAACCTGGAGAAATTCGAGCTGGGTATCGCGGTGAGCAAGCTGTACGACTTCATCTGGGACACCTTCTGCGACTGGTACATCGAGCTGTGCAAGTCCCGTCTGCAGGGCGAGGGTGCCGACAGCGCCCGCCGCGTGCTGCTGTACGTGATGACCGGTATGCTGAAGCTACTGCATCCCTTTATGCCCTTTATCACCGAGGAGATCTGGCAGACTCTGCCCCACGAGGGCGACAGCCTGATGATCTCGGAGTGGCCGGTGTACGACGCCGCTCTGTGCTTCCCCGGTGAGGAGAAGGAGATGGAGCGCATTATGGAGGCCATCCGCGGCATCCGTAACCGCCGCGCCGAGATGAACGTGCCCCCCTCCAAGAAGGCGGATCTGTACATCGAGACCGCCTTTGCGGACACCTTCGCCGCCGGTGTGCCCTTCCTGCAGAGATTGGCCTCCGCCGCCGAGGTGAACATCGGCGAGAGCTTTGACGTGCCCGGTGCGGTGACCATCGTCACCGCCGCCGCCACCGTGAAGATCCCCATGGATGCTCTGGTGGACAAAGCCGCGGAGCTGGCCCGTCTGGAGCGCGAGTATAACAACGTGAAGAAGCAGCTGGACGGCGTGATGGCCCGACTGAACAACAAGGCCTTTACCGACAAGGCGCCCGAGGCGGTGGTCAACGGTGCCCGCGAGCAGGCCGCCGGTCTGCAGGAGAAGCTGAATCTGCTGACCCAATCTATGGACGCGCTGAAGTGATGCGTTCCCTATAGGAACGTGTTGCGCCTGACGGCGTGATGCGTCCTGCGGACGTGATGCGTGCCTACGGCACGTGACAGAACGCATCGTATCACTGTGAGCTATGCGAGTTGCATCACTCATACGGTACTATATAAAAGCCAGCCTGAACGAACTCGGTCAGGCTGGCTTTTGTTGCTTTTTGGCATTAAAACCATTATAATAAAATTACAAACTTTATTCCAAAAACGTGACCTTTTTCTTCCAAACACCGTGTAGTCAGGTGAAAGGACCTTTCAAAACGTTTCAGGAGGTGATTCCGTTGGAGGACAAACGCATCGTGGACCTGTACTGGGAACGGGACGAGCAGGCGCTCACCGAGACCCGACAGGCCTACCACCGCTATCTCACCCGCATCGCCCGCAACATCCTGCCAACCGAGCAGGATACGGAGGAGTGCGTCAACGACGTCTATCTGCGGGCGTGGAACGCCATCCCGCCCCACCGTCCTGCGCGGCTGTCCACCTTTTTGGGCAAGATCGCCCGTCGGGTGGCGCTGGACCGCTACGCCGCCCTGACCGCCGAAAAGCGCGGCGGCGGCACCCACGCGCAGGTGCTGGAGGAGTGGCGGGACTGCCTGCCCTGCGGCGAGGGCGATCCCTCCGACGACCTGGCGGTGCGGGAGGCGCTGGAGCGATTCCTGCACCGACTGCCTGCGGAGCAGCGGCGGGTGTTTGTGCTCCGCTACTGGTACGGCGACCCCATCAAGGAGATCGCCGCCGCCCGCAACAGCACCGAAAGCCGCATCAAGATGATGCTGTCCCGCATCCGCGGCCAACTGAAAGAATTTTTGGAGAAAGAAGGCATTACTATATGAATAAAGAAGAAAGGCTGCACCGTCTCTTCGGCGATATCGACGACGAGCTGGTGGCGGATGCCGCCCGCAAGCCCATCCGCAAGGCGGTGTGGGTGCCCGCCGTGGCCGCCGCGGCCTGCGTGGCGCTGACGGTGGGTCTGTGGCAGGGGGGCGTGTTTGACCCCGCCCCCATCCCCGTGGAAACGCCGGATGAGGGCGCGACCACCACAGGAGAAACCACCGAGCCATATATCTTAGTGGGTGGTGAAGAGGATTCAAGCTCCCTTTCCAACAGCAGTATACCCAGTTTGAACGATCGGCTCGTATCTCCGGCATTGGAAGCAAAAATGAAAGAATACCGCGACGTTAACGCCGTTTTTCAAGTGGTGGTTTTCTCCGCAATTACTGTCGAGGACGAGGACGAATGCGATAATTTCGTTGAAGCCGACAAAGAGTATCAATCCTTATTAAAGCAATATAAGGAAGCCAAAAAAGCCGAAAAGAAAGCAAGCGACCGTCTTCACGAATCCAGAGTCAATAACGACGACCCCGAGATACAAGCTGTTCTACTGGAGGAATACCTCAAGGCAGAGGAAGTATTCAATGATCTATCACATAAACGCCATATGCTGAGAGAGGAATTATGGGAGAAATACTATGACACGATTGAAAAAGAACGCATTTCGTACGCTGCCAAGTATAGTAAAACAGAGCCCATTTACGGTTACGGTCGGTTTGGTACCGGATATTATATGGAGTTGACAGCCGATGCCATCAACGAGTTGGCCGACAGAGGAGGGTATGATTTTAATTTAGCAGGTGAGAAAACAAAAGAGTATGAGGTTGCTGATGCATGATAATAGAAAGGAGATGAATCAAACGCTAAGTTATATGTAAGTCAATACTGTGGATATTATGAAAGTGAGGTATACGTATGCGGAAATTCAAACAATTTTCATTATTGATGTCTATTGTGATTCTTATTGCTTCAGTATGTTCCTCTGTCAACGCAAGTGGCACCCTGCAACAAGCATCCGAGGTTATTATTGACACCGAATTGCGCGATATTCTCCTGAAATCTACGGCAACCGACCAAATTCCCGTAGATATTTGGTTGTATGACCCCGTATCATCCGAGGAGTTGGAAAAAGCTATCAACTCCCGCATCGGCACGACCCGGGAACAGCTCACAACAAGTAAAGATAGAAGTGTAACCGCTGAAAAAGTGGACACCTACATTGAGACAGAGCGCTCCCTGTATGCCGAGAAAATGAACCAACACTATGACAAGTTGTTGAAGGACTATAGCAACGTGAAAGCTCTGTGTGAGACTCGAGAAGGAAAACGGCTGTTTTTCAGTCAATACGCGCCGATGATCAGCGCCGAACTGACCCCCGCTGAAATCAAACTGCTAGCGCAAGATGATAGGGTGCAATCTATCTACTTCAGTCCTCGTGTTGAAGTAGTCAATGCAAGCGATATAAGCATTCCCACGATCGGTGCAGACTACACGCGTGACACATTAAGTTATACAGGTAGTGGGATTAAAATCGGAATGATAGAAGTGGGCATCCCCGACAAAGACGCACCATGCTTCACTACTGGGAATATTACTTGTGACACAAGTAATACAGCGTACGAAACTGATCATACCAGCCAGGTTGCCGCTGTTATGGTTAGTAAAAGCACCACAGTGAATGGAGTAACCTATAAGGGGATCGTTCCGGATGCAAAGTTGTATGCAGCATATTGTAGTGATAGAGATGAATGGATTAAACAAGTAGAATGGCTATTGTCGAAAAATGTTCACGTGATCAATATGAGCATGGGGTTTCCAGCACTTCTAGGAGAGTATACCACATCAGATAAATGGTTGGATCATATTGCTTTCCATCATAATGTTCACGTCGTAGTAGCAGCAGGCAACTCTAACGATGAAAATCCAAATAAAAAAGTCACCTCTCCTGGGATGGCATACAATGCTATTACTGTCGGGGCTATCAATGATCAAAACACGACCTGTTATGAAGATGATGCGTTGCGTAGCACCTCTTGTTGGCGTGAGACAATTGGAACACAAGAACCGGCAGGAACAAACAAGCCCGACTTGATGGCTCCCGGTGGAAGTATCATTACTGCTGCTGGCACAAATTCGGGAACCAGTTTTGCCGCGCCGCACGTAACCGCCGTGGTGGCACAGCTCTGCCAACGCAAACCGGAACTGATGCTGTTACAAGACGCTATGAAAGCTATTCTGACAGCATCTGTCAGTCATTCCGAAATTAGATGCAATACCATGGATGGCGATACGAACCTAAATCAAGTGAATGATAATTATGATAAATTCGGTGCCGGCGTTGTCAATGCGCGCTCCGCATTCTCCACAGCCATTGAATCCCGCTATGAATCCGGTTCCTTTGCGGCCAACACCGAAGACGGCACACAGGTTATGTATACCTTTAACGTGACAAATACAAACAGAAATGTTCGCGTGTCGCTGTCGTGGTTGAAATGTTCTGTTTACGGAACCATTATCGAAGGTTTAACTGGCCACAATACTGACATCCTCACTACCGGCACATTGGCCAATCTGAATCTGTATATATACGATTCCGAGGGTATAGTCGTATACAACAGCAAAGAGGTAAAGTCAAAAAAGACGGGCATTAATACGGAAATTGTAGAATTCAAACCCAATCGAACCGGAACTCACCGCATCTATGTCAGGCAAACTACTCATTCCGACAAACGCGTTTATTATGGTTTGGCTTGGTGGCATCCTATGTCATAAGTAACACCCTACACCTCACTCACACGCATAGAAAAAGACCCGCACTCTGATGAGTGCGGGTCTTTTGCTATGGGATGGTGGCGCCGGTGTGGCTCGCCTCCCCCGACCCTGTAGTGGGTGGGTCGGTGGGGACGGTATCGGTGGCGGAGGTGGTATCCTCCGCTTGGGTGGTATCCTCCGTGGTGGGGGGCAGAGTGGCGGTGGTATCGGTGGTCGTGGTGGTGCCGGTGACGATGATCACCGGCTTATCCGGCGGAGCGTAGCCGTTCAGATGCAGGGACAGAAAATACTTGGCCACACCCTTGGTGATGGCCTGGGCTTTTTGCCAGTTGGTATAGTCGCTGACGATGCCCTGGTGGTCCAGCGGGCTGGACATAAACCCATTCTCAGTGAGCACCACGGGGCAGTCGGACATACGCGCCACGAAATAATAGTGCCATTGCAGGCGGTTGCGGTTGTTGGCGGCATTCTTATCGTAGATGTTCGCCGACATGGTGGCGTTGTATATAGCCTTGGCCGCGGGATAGGAGAAGGGGGTGGAATAGAACGACCCGAACCCGTTGGGCTTTGACGAGGCGTTGGCGTCGTGGTGGATGGCGACACACAGATCCGGCTTGACCTTTTTCAGGTGCTGACAGCGCTGATCGGCATCCATATCCTGCTTGGCGGTGCGGTTGAGTATCACGGTGGCGCCGATGCTCTCCAGCTCCCGCTTAATGAGGGTGGCGAGGTAGTAGTTCCGCTCCCCCTCGGGGTGGTCGGAATCCAGGCCGGAGGCGCCGCTGCTCTTGTAGCCGTGACCCACGTCCAGCAGCACGGTGACGCCGCTCAAATTGGCGCCGTAGCCATTGTCGGCGCTGAGCACCTGGGCGGGGTGCAGGAAGTAGAACACCAGCTGACCCGCCTCGTTATACGATGCGTCCCAGCCGTAAAAGCCGCCCTTTTTCCGCAGGTACAGCCGCAGCACCGTGTCGGTGCCCTGCCGCTTCACCGTCGCCTTGGTGAACAGGGGGTGATCCTTGGGGATGGCGGGCATCCCGCTGACCGCCGTAGCGTAGCAGAAGGTGATCTCCACGTACTCGCAGGTGACGCTGCTGACCCGATAATCCTGGGTGGAGGGCTGATAGTATTTCTGGGGCAACAGATCCAAAAAGAAGGGTGCCTTCCAGTTGGTATTGAGGGTCAGATAGGTGGCTTTTTTGGTGACCTCCATCTGCGCCACCGACAGCTTGTTGGTGGAGGGCAGCGTGCCCTGATACTCCTTGGTGACGGTCACCGTCCTGGACGGCGGGGACAATTCCTTATCCACGTATACGCGGCGTCCGCACCGCAGCAATAGGTATTCCTTATTGCCGAAGTAGCTGCGCCCCACCACGTAGTCCACCGTCCCCTTGGGGAAATAGTTGTTGGTGGGACGGCTGTCGTCGTCGTTCTTATCCCCGTCAAAGGTCTCGGCGGAAAAGGACACGATCTCCCCCACCAGCCGCTGTTTGGTCTTAAGCCCCAGGATGTTGCCGGAGCGACCCGTGTCGGTCTGACCCTGATAGGTGGTCTTAAAGGTGATGGCGCCGTAATTCTTATCCGCCGTGCTCTCGGGCAGGGTAAAGGTGCCGGCATAATCCACAAAGGTCTCGCTGGTGGGCGTATCCCCGTCACCGCCCTGTCCGGTGGTCTGCTTCAGGGTGATGGTCTTATTGCGGAAGGTGGCGGTCACCGTGCTGCCCACACGGGCGGAAACCACCACCGAAAACCGACTGCCGCCCTGGTAGGAACGACTGCCGGAGGGGGTAAAGGACTGCATCACCACGTGGCGATAGGTCACCACGTAGGTGGTCTGCTTGCCCTTGTGAGAGAAGGTAAAGGTGTTCTTGCCCGCCTGCAGGGGGTATTCCACCGAAAAAGCACCACTCTTATCCCGCCGAACGTCCTTGCCGTTGATCCGCAGGGAATAGCGGGGGTCGGAGGTGCCGGTGAAGGTGGTAAAGGGCTCGTTGGTGGTCACCTCGGTCTGCTTGTGTGAGGTGACGGTCAGCTTCACCTTCGGCGCCGCCGTGGTGGTGGTAAAGGGCACCGTGGTGCTCTCTGCCGTGGTGGTGACCGACGTGGTGGTCGCGGTGGTATCCGTGGCGGTGGTGGTAGTGGTCGGGGCAGGTGCCGCGGCAGGCTCCTGCGGCGGCGACAGCACCAGCCACAGCGTCACGGCGGCGGCGACGGTCAGCAGCACCGCCGCGCCCAATATGACCCACATAAACCACTTCGGCTTTGCCGCGTGTTTGGCCATAGTCGTCGCCTCCTTTCTGTCATAATCCTATGATAGCATATACCACCCGATAATACAAGAATAATTAGCCTTGATTCCCATCTGAAACGGGTGTATAATATTTCCATATAAAGAACTACGGAGGTGGCGTGATGAAAATCAGCGCTCTGCTACAACAAAATACCCTATCCCTCTCCTTTGAGGTGTTCCCGCCCAAGACCGAGAGCGGCTTTGACAGCGTGAAGACCGCCACCGAGGAGATTGCGGCGCTGAAGCCCGCCTTTATGAGCGTCACCTACGGCGCCGGCGGCGGCACCAGCGCGTATACGCTGGACATCGCCAAGAACATCAAGGCGCAGTACGGCGTGCCCACCCTGGCGCACCTGACCTGCGTATCCTCCACCCGCGACACGGTGGCGCAGAAGATCGCCGCCATCCGCGAGGCGGGCATCGAGAACGTGATGGCGCTGCGGGGGGACATCCCCAAGGGGATGGAAACCGCCGACCGCAGCGGATGGGATTACCGCTATGCCATCGACCTCATTCGTGAACTGAAGGCGGCGGGGGACTTCTGCATCGGCGGTGCCTGCTACCCCGAAATTCACCCCGAGAGCGCCGACCAGGCAGAGGACATCCGCCACCTGAAGGAAAAGGTGGAGGCGGGGTGTGATTTCCTCACCACCCAGATGTTCTTCGACAACAATCTGCTGTACAATTTTCTGTATAAGATCCGCCAGGCGGGCATCACCGTGCCGGTCATCCCCGGTGTGATGCCCATCACCAACGCAAATCAGGTGGCCCGCGCCATCCAGCTGTCCGGCTGTTTCGTCCCCCAGCGGTTTAAGAGTCTGGTGGACAAATTCGGTCACGACCCCGCCGCCATGAAGCAGGCGGGCATCGCCTATGCCACCGACCAGATCATCGACCTGTACGCCAACGGCATCCAAAACGTCCACGTGTATTCTATGAACAAGCCGGACGTGGCCCAAAAAATATTAGAAAACCTCTCGGATATTATCGGAAAATAAGGAGCGATTATGAACTTTCGTCAATTAATAAACAGCCGTATCGTCCGGTTGGACGGCGGTATGGGTACGCTGCTGCAGGCGCAGGGACTGGGCGCCGGTGAGTATCCGGAGCGGTGGAATCTCACCCACCCCGACGCGGTCACCGCCATCCACCGCGCCTATTACGAGGCGGGCAGCCACGTGGTATCCACCAACACCTTCGGTGCCAATTTGTTGAAGTTTGACTCCGACGAGTTGGAAGCCATCGTGGCCGCCGCGGTGGACAATGCCCGCACCGCCCAGCGCACCGCCGCAGTGGAGCACCCCACCTTTGTGGTGCTGGACATCGGTCCCACGGGACGGCTGCTGAAGCCGCTGGGCGATCTGGACTTTGAGGAGGCGGTGGAGATATTTGCCGCCACGGTGCGGCTGGGTGTCAAATACGGGGTGGATGCCATCCTCATCGAAACCATGAACGACGCCTACGAAACCAAGGCCGCTGTGTTAGCCGCCAAGGAAAACAGCGACCTGCCGGTTTTGGTATCCAACGCCTATGGCGAGGACGGCAAGCTGATGACCGGCGCCACCCCCGCCGCTATGGTGGCGCTGCTGGAGGGTCTGGGGGTGGATGCCCTCGGTGCCAACTGCTCGCTGGGTCCCGCCCAGCTGCGGGGTGTGGTGACCGAGCTGCTGGACGCGGCATCGGTGCCCATCATCCTCAAGCCCAACGCAGGTCTGCCCCGTGTGGAGGACGGGCGCACCGTCTACGACGTGAGTGCGTGGGAATTTGCCGAGGATATGTGCGATATGGTGGAGGGCGGTGTCAACGTCATCGGCGGCTGCTGCGGCACCACCCCCGAATACATCCACGAACTGGTGCGATACACGGGGGCGCTGTCCCACTCACCTGCCGATGTGCCGCCACGGACGGTGGTATCCTCCTATACCCACGCGGTGTGCTTTGGGGATGATCCTCTGCTCATCGGCGAGCGCATCAACCCCACCGGCAAAAAGCGATTCAAACAAGCCCTCACCGAGGGGGATATGGACTATATCCTGAACGAGGGACTGACCCAAGCCGAGGCGGGCGCTCACATTCTGGACGTGAACGTGGGCCTGCCCGGCATCGACGAGCCTGCCCTGCTCACCGAGGCGGTGTGCCGCCTGCAAGAGGTGTGTGATCTGCCCCTGCAGATCGATACCGCCGACCCCGTGGCTATGGAATCCGCCCTGCGGCGCTACAACGGCAAGCCGCTGATCAACTCGGTCAACGGTAAGCGGGAGAGCATGAAGGCGGTGTTCCCGCTGGTGAAAAAATACGGCGGTGTGGTGATCGCTCTGACCCTGGATGAGGAGGGTATCCCCGCCACGGCTGAGGGGCGCATCGAGATCGCCCAAAAGATTCTCGACACCGCCGAAACTTACGGCATTGATAAAAAAGACATCGTATTCGACACCCTGACCATGGCGGTCAGCGCCGACCCTGCGGCGGCCAAGACCACACTGACGGCGCTGAAATACATTCGCGAGGAGATGGGGTGCCACACCTCGCTGGGTGTGTCCAACGTATCCTTCGGTCTGCCTAACCGCGAGGCGGTGAACAGCACCTTCTTCGCTCTAGCGCTGAACAACGGGCTGTCCGCCGCCATTATGAACCCCCACTCGGCGGAGATGATGAAGACCTATTACGCCTATCGGGCGCTGAGCGGCATCGACCGCAACTGCGCCGACTACGTGGCGGTGGCAGACACCTTCGCCTCCACCGTCACCGCCGCCAAAGCGGTGCCCGCCGCCACACAGGAGGGCACCGACCTGCAGCAGGCCATCATCAAGGGTCTGCGGGATCGGGCGGCGGCGCTGGCACAGGAGATGCTGGCGACGGCAGAGCCGATGTCCATCATCAACGACCAGGTGATCCCCGCCCTCAACCGCGTGGGCGAAGGGTTTGAGAAAAAGACCCTGTTCCTGCCTCAACTGCTGATGGCCGCCGAGGCGGCTCAGGCGGTGGCCGCGCAGGTCAAGGCCGCTATGAACAGCGGCGACCGTCCCCCCTCCCGCGGGGTGTTCGTTCTGGCAACGGTGCAGGGGGATATCCACGACATCGGCAAAAACATCGTGGGACTGCTACTGGATAACTATGGCTTTGAAGTAATCGATCTGGGGCGGGACGTGGCTCCCGACACCATCCTGCAGGCGGTGCGGGAGCACCGCGCCACGCTGGTGGGTCTGTCCGCCCTGATGACCACCACCGTGCCCGCCATGGAGAGCACCATCCGTCTGCTGAAAGAGCAGGCGCCGGCGTGCAAGGTGATCGTGGGCGGTGCGGTGCTCACCCCCGAATACGCCGCACAGATCGGCGCCGACGCCTACGGCAAGGACGCCATGGAAACGGTGCGCTGGGCGGAGAAAGAAGTATAAATTTGACTACCCCTCCGTCACGGCTAACGCCGTGCCACCTCCCCTGACAAGGGGAGGCAAGATGAATTATTGCGAAATAAAAAAAGCCTGTGGCTTACGCCACAGGCTTTTTAATTTTTTACAAATTCGGTTCGAATATGGGCATCAGTTCCAGTTTAAATTGGTTGATGCGGTGAAGGCGGTCGATGCGGGCTTTCGTGTCCATATCGTCGATCTCGCCGGTGCGAATGTACCGATCCAACTGGGCATAAGTAAATCCCAGATTATCCTCGTCGGTCTTACCGCACAGACCGTCGATGGGGGTCTTCTCCACCAGGTCGTAGGGCAGTCCCAACAGGTGTCCGATCTCCTTGACCTCCGCCACCGTCAGGCGGGACAGGGGGCTGAAATCCCCCACCGAATCGCCGTAGCGGGTGGAATACCCCACCCAGTCCTCCGACAGGTTGCAGGTGTTGGCCACACGCCCGTTGACGCTCTGGCTGACCGCATACACCGCCGCCATCCGCAGACGGGGCGGCAGGTTGGTCACGCTCTGGGTGGACAGGGGCAACGCCGATGATACAGCGGATGTAAGCGCTTCCATCGCCGCTCCGATATTCACGGTATAGTGACGGATGCCCAGATGGTTCACCAGCTTCAGCGAGCAGTCGATGTCCGCCTGCTCACCGCAGGGCATCAGCACCCCCACCACGCGGTCGGCGCCCAGCGCCTCCACGCACAGGGCCGCCACCACCGAGCTGTCCTTGCCGCCGGAAATGCCCACCACCGCGTTGCAGTCGGGGCCGTTGGCGGCGAAGAAATCGCGGATCCACTGAACGCAATCGTTCTTAACTCTCAATGCATCAAACATACGGTTTGTCACCTTATCTCATCAGATTATCCAGCGTACCCACCAGGTTGCCGTCCTCCACGTACAGACGGGGCACGCGCTCGCCCACGCCGCACACCACCTCGTAGCCGATGGTGTTATTGGCGGCGGCAATATCGTCGACAGTCATCGCCGGAGCGGCACCGAACACCGTAACGTAATCCCCCATCTCCGCCTGGGGAACGTGGGTGACGTCGATCATCAGCTGATCCATACACACCCGACCCAAAATGGGCGCCTGCTGACCGCGGACGGTCAGCCGCACACCGGCGGGGCTATTGTGCCGCCAGAAACCGTCGGCATAGCCGATGGGAACCGTGGCGATCTTCATTTCGCAGGGGGCGGTGAAGGTGCGTCCGTAGCTGATGGTGGTGCCGGCGGGCACGGTCTTCACGTGGGAGATCACCGACTTAAGACTCATCACCGGCTGCAGCGGCAGGGGATGCCGCAGGTCAGCCGAGGGCTGTAAACCATACAGCACGATGCCCGCGCGCACCATATTCATCCCGTCGGCGGGATAGTCGGACAGGGCGGCGGAATTGGCGCAATGGCGCACCGCAAAGGTGACACCGGCGGCGGCAAACCGCTCCAGCGCCCGGGCAAATCGCTCAGCCTGCAGGCGGGAGAAATCCTCGCCTGCCGCGCCCTCGTCGGCAGAGGCAAAGTGGGTGAACACACCCTCCGGGGTCAGACCGGTCAGGCGGCACACCGCGATGGCGCCCTCCACCGAGTCCGCACCCTCGCCGGGGCAACGGAAGCCGAGACGACCCATACCGGTGTCTAGTTTAACGTGAATCTTTACACTAACCCCCATCTCCTGTGCCGCGGCGGACAGCCGCTGACCGTAGGCGGAGGAATACACGCACTGGGAAATATTCTCCTGCGCCAGCAGAGCGGCACAGGACTCGTGGGTGTAACCCAGGATCAGAATGGGTCGGGTCACCCCATAGCGGCGCAGCTGGAGCGCCTCGCGGATATTGGACACGGCGAACCAGTCGGCGCCCAGCTCCTCATACAGAGGGGCCAGCTGACCCACGCCGTGACCGTAGGCATTGGCCTTAACCACGCAGCACAGCATGGTGTCGGCGGACAGAGACCCGCGGATGGTATGATAATTATGCCGCACGGCGGACATATCCACCTCGGCCCAGGAATTTTCCCACATTCGGGCGCAATCGCACATGGGTCTCACCTCCTTAAATCTTTATACGATACCGTTATTCCTGCGGCTGCAGGGCGGCCAGCATCAGTTCGGCGATCTGGCGCACGTGAGGCTCGGTCAGGGGGGTGTCACTGCACACCACCGCCACGTCCAGGGCATAGCCATTGTAATACAGCATCATCTCGGTGCGACCCTCGTACCAGAAGGCGGCCTCGCCCAGTCCCTCCTGCAGGGTCATGGGCACCTCGGCATCCGCCACCTGAGAGTCAAACACCTCGCGGGTCTGATTCATCATATGAATGGTGACCTGGCAGGAGCCGTCGTCCGACTGCCAGATGGCCTGGACGCCGTCCTCATACACGCCCAGCAGCTGCATGGGATGACCCACCACAGAGGTGATCTGCTGCTCGGTGATGCAGTCGGTGATGGCCAGATCCACCGGCGCCACCACCATCGATTCGTAGTCCAGCTCCGGCTCCTGCGGCTTACCACAGCCGCAGACCATCAGGGAGATCACCAGGGTCAGCACCAACAATTTACACAGATGTTTCATAATCACGTACTCCTTTCGGCGGCGGTATGACGAATTTTTGAAAAATGTCAATCCGCTCTTTTCTTTTTTTCCGGGATGGTGTATAATGTGTGAGTTAACGCTTATTGCAAAGGAGATATCGTCTATGTCAGACGCTTTTACCGCCGGTGTGGAACCGGGCGGTCTGAATAACACGCAGGAGATCCGCATTCTCCTGTGCTATATGCTGGATACGGTGGCGGCCCCCATCCACCGCGACGACGTGAGCGAAATCATCGTCGGGGGCGGTATGGCCAACTACTTTAATACCGAGGAGGCCATCGAGGACCTGATCCGTCAGCAGCATCTGCGGTATGACGACGGGCTGATCGCCACCACCGCCACCGGCGCCCAGATCGGGCGGTCGCTGGGGGTGCGGGTGCCCTATACCCTGCGTCAGCGGTCGGTGGCCGCCGCTCTGCATCTGCTGAAGCGTCGGAACATCGAGCAGGACAACAAGGTGGATATCCGCAAGCTGGAGGACGGCGGCTATGCCGTCACCTGCGCCGTGCAGGACGGCGGCAGAGATCTGCTGAGCGTCACCCTGCGGGTGGCCGACCAGTGGCAGGCGGATCAGATCAAGGAGCATTTCCTCTCCGATCCCACCCTGTTATTCCGCGGAAATCTGGCCATCCTCACCGGCGACGCGGGTATGCGACGGGCCGGAACCGAGCTGGTCATTAAGCTGTGATTCGGATCGCATCCGTATTATTTTAACACATAATCCGTCAAATTACCAGCATTATTTGCAAAAAGGAGCGATTTCTATGCGTATGCGCCGCAAAAAACACCTGGACGAGCGGCTGGATTCCGTATCCGAACAGATCATTTCTCTGCGGGTGGACACCATCCGTTTTGACGCCGACGAGCAGCCGAAATACCTGGATTTCGGGGGGGTGTTCGGCAACGGCAACCCCGTGGAGATGGAGATCGGCTGCGGCAAGGGCGGCTTTATCTGTGAGCTGGCCGCCCGCCACCCCGACGTTAACTTTTTAGCGGTGGAGCTGTACGCCAACGTGCTGGTATCCGCCTGCGAAAAGGCGAAAGAGATGGGGCTGACAAACGTCCGCTTCCTCTCCGGCAACGCGGAATATCTGGAACGGTTTATCCCGCCCCACAGCATCCGTACGCTGTATCTTAACTTCTCCACCCCCTTCCCGAAAAAGCGGCAGGCCACCCATCGGCTGACCCATCCGCATTTTTTGGAAATGTACAAGGGTCTGCTGACCGAGGGCGCCTCGGTCATCCAAAAGACCGACGGGCGGGTGTTCTTTCAGTATTCGCTGGAGCAGTTCTCTAAATGTGGCTATACTCTGGAGAACGTTTCTCTCGACCTGCACGCCGACGGCATCGAGGACAACATCGTCACCGAGTACGAGAGCCGATTTATCGCGCAGGGCTTGCCGATCTACCGAGTCGAAGCGACAGTATAAAAAGGAGTATCCTATGTTTTCGTTTGAATGTGATTATCTGCAGGGGTGCCACCCGAAGATTTTGGAGGCGCTGAGCGCCACCAATTTGGTGACCCAGCCCGGCTACAGCAACGACATCTGGTGCCGCAGCGCCGCCGAGAAGATCAAGGCTGCCTTTGATGCACCCCACCACGACGTGTACTTCCTCACCGGCGGTACCCAGACCAATGCCGTCATCATCGACAGCCTGACAAAGCCCTATGAGGGGGTCATCTCCGCCGACACCGGCCACGTAAACGTCCACGAGGCGGGCGCCATCGAGCATACCGGACACAAGGTGCTGGCTCTGCCCCATCACGACGGCAAGCTGAACGCCGCCGAGGTGGACGCGTATATTCAGAATTTCTATGCCGATCCCAGCTGGACCCATATGGTCAAGCCGGGTATGGTATACGTATCTCACCCCACCGAGTACGGCACCCTGTACACCGCCGCGGAGTTGACCGCTCTGTCGGAGGTTTGCCGCCGTTGGGAGATTCCGCTGTTCTTGGACGGTGCCCGTCTGGGCTATGGTCTGATGAGCCGCGACACCGACGTGACCCCCGCCCTGTTGGCACAGCTGTGCGACGTATTCTATATCGGCGGCACTAAGGTGGGTGCCCTGTGCGGCGAGGCGGTGGTATTCCGCCCCAACCTGATGCCCGCCCAGTTCCCCACCATCGTCAAACAGCACGGCGCCATGGTGGCCAAGGGCCGTGTGCTGGGTGTGCAGTTTGACGCGCTGTTCACCGACGGACTGTATTTTGAGATCAGTCGGCACGCCATCGATATGGCGGAGAAAATGAAAGCGCTGTTTATCCGCAAGGGATACACGTTCTTCAAGGAGACCCCCACCAACCAGCAGTTTATACTGCTGAGCGACGAGCAGATGGCGCGGCTGGAGCCGCTGGTGGGATTCAGCGTGTGGGAAAAGGCGGACACCACCCACACGGTGGTGCGCTTTGCCACCTGCTGGGCGACGACGGACGAGGATCTCAAGAAGTTGGAAGAGATTCTGTAAGTGATGCGTTCCCTGCGGGAACGTGATGCGCCTGACGGCGTGATGCGCCCCTGCGGGCGTGATGCGCACCTGCGGTGCGTGTTGGAACGCAACGCATCACGGCGAGCCTAGCGAGCCGCATCACAGTGAGCGAAGCGAACTGCATCACAGCGAACAACGTGAGCTGCATCACTTAAAAATTGGAGGGTAAACGATGTCTGAATCCAAACTCCGCACTTTGTCGATGGATTTTGCCGTAGAAATCATTGACTTAGTGAAAACACTAAAATCAAAACACGAGTCTATCATTGCTAACCAAATTGGGCGTAGCGGCACTTCTATCGGCGCCAATATCTTTGAAGCCAATTACGCACAAAGTAAACGAGATTTTGTTTCAAAACTGGAAATTGCTCTGAAAGAAGCCAGCGAAACCGGCTATTGGTTGGAACTACTGCATAAAACCGCCTACATTGATGACGCACAATTTAAATCCCTTTCTGAAAAGTGCACCTCTCTGCGTGCTATGTTAGTTGCTTCCTGTCGTACAGCAAAGGAGAATTCGTAATGAAAACAAAATTGGAAATAGCTATGGAGTATCATAACCAAGGATATAACTGCGCCCAGGCGGTGGCACTGCCCTTCTGTGACGAGATGGGACTGGACCCCGCCGTTGTGAAGCGTGCCACCGAGGGCTTCGGCGCCGGTATGGGTGGTCGCACCCAGACCTGCGGCGCTCTGTCGGGCGCCGTCTTTGTGGCGGGTATGCTGGGCGCCGACCCTGCCGACCCCACCAGCAAGATGAACACCTACAAGGTGTGCGGTGAAATGAGCAAATCCTTCGTCGACCACTGCGGCAGCGGTGTGTGTGAGGTCATCAAGGGGCTTACCGGCGGTGAAATGCTCTGCTCCTGCAACGAGTGCATCGCCTACGGCGTGAAATTGGCGGAAGAAATTATTCAGCGGAACGCTGAATAAAGTGATGTGTTCCCTGCGGGAACGTGATGCGCCTGACGGCGTGATGCGCCCCTGCGGGCGTGATGTGTGCCTATGGCACGTGAGGGAACGCACCGCATCACTGCGAGCAACGCGAGCATCATCACGATGCGAAGCATTGCATCACAGTGAGCGAAGCGAACTGCATCACTTAAAATCAGGAGGAAAAATGAACAATATTTCTACGATTATTCAAGAAAACATCCCCTTTTCTACCGACGAAAATGTCGTGCATTTCATTACAAACGACGATGACCGCCCGTGGTGGTCAAAACAATTAGAAGGTTATTTTTTGCAAGGAAACAAAAAACTGAATATGGTAAGAAACTACCAGTCGCAAAAACACATTATGTCTTCCGACCCAAGCAAGAGCCGCTTTATTGAATTTGTTTCGAATAAACAAGGAATTAAAGTTGATTTAGCTAGTGGTCCTTCTGGCTATTTCTCAACTGCTCTAGATAACTTGGCAGAAAACGATGTATTCATCGCAACCGATGCTTGCCCTACGGTAATTTCTGCACATTCCAATGCCTGCCAAAAAGAAAACTTCTTCGTATTCGATGTAGATTTAGATAAACCTCTTCCTTTTAAAGATTCCTGTATCGATCTGTTCAGCGGCAACCTGCTCAGTAATGTCAACAATTATGCAGAGTTAATCAATGAAGTTTACCGTTGCTTGAAAGTCGGCGGTCATTTCGCAATAATCGATATGTTCTTTGAGCACGGCTGTTCTACCTATGAACACTTGAAAGATAAAGGTGAAGTCTGGGCATCTTTTGAAACATTTGTAACCTTTTGCGAGAGCGTAGGTTTTGTCTTTTTAGACAGCGATGTCATTTCTTCAAGAAAAGGAAAACTTTCTTCCGGCGATTTATATCCGCTTGATGAAAACGATTGTTGGTCTGACAGAACTTTGTATTTCACAAAGAAATAAAATTCAACAAAAAAAGCCGAGGCTGACGCCTCGGCTTTTTTTGTTTCTATTTCTTCATTTCCAGCGTGCGCTTGTAGGCCGCGTCCACGGCGGACATAGCAACGTTGCGGAAATTACCCCGCTCCAGAGCGCTCACGCCCTGCAGGGTGGCGCCACCGGGGGAGCATACCGCGTCCTTCAGCGCGATGGGGTCTTTCCCCGTTTCCTGCACCATCTTGGCGGCACCCAACACGGTTTGGGCGGCCAACTCCAAAGACAGAGCAGGGTCCAGACCCTTCTCTGTGCCGCCTGCTGCCAGCGCCTCGATGAACAGATAGGCAAAGGCCGGTCCGCAGCCGGACACGGCACAGCCGGCGTCGATCAGGCTCTCGGGCAGCTCACACAGCTGTCCCGATGCCGTCATAAAGTCGGTAAATGCGGCTTTTTGTGCGGCGGTCACGTCCGCGCCGACGGTGTAGAGGGTCATACCCTCCCCCGCCGCCACGGGGGTATTGGGCATAATGCGGATGACCGGTAAGCCCCCGCTCCATTCCTTAATGCAATCCACCGTCAGACCCGCCGCCATAGAGATCAGCACGGGTTTTGTTTCCCGTGCCGCCAAGGCGGGACGCAGGGCGGTCAGCACCGCCTCCATCATTTGGGGTTTGACGCCCAAAAAGATGTAGTCGCTACTGGCAACCACGCCCTCGTTGTCGGTGGCGGTGGCGCCGATATCCGCCGCCAAGGTCGCGGCTTTTTCCGTATTCAGGTCGGCAATCAGCAGATGCTCGCCCCCCACCGCCTTAGCGGCGGCGATGGCGATGGCACCGCCCATATTGCCCGCACCAATAAATCCGATTGTCATAATATCACCTCGTGTGACCGTTGCCGGTGATGACGTACTTATAGGTGGTCAATTCCGCCAGACCCATAGGGCCGCGGGCGTGAAGCTTTTGGGTGGAGATACCCATCTCGCACCCCAGACCGAACTCGCCGCCGTCGGTGAAGCGGGTGGAGGCGTTGACGTACACCGCCGAGGAGTCCACCGCGGCGGTGAAGCGGGCGGCGGTCGCCTCGTCAGCGGTGATAATCGCCTCGGAGTGGTGGGTGGAATGGGCGGCGATGTGGGAGATGGCCTCCTCCACGTCCGCCACCACGCGGATGGCGAGAATGTAATCCAAAAACTCGGTATCAAAGTCATTATCCCCTGCGGGGGTGCCGTCGATGACAGCGGCGGCAGCTTTATCCAGCCTCAATTCGGCGGTGACGTCGCGGTTTTCGCACAGCCGTGCCCGCAATTTCGGCAGAAAGTCGGCGGCGACGTCCCTATGCACCAAGCATACCTCGCAGGCGTTACACACCGAGGGACGGCTCATTTTGGCGTTGTCCACGATGGAAAGCGCCATCTCAATGTCCGCCGCTTTATCAACATAAATGTGGCAGATGCCGGTACCGGTCTGGATGCAGGGCACGGTGGCATTCTCCACGCAGGCGCGGATAAGACCCGCTCCGCCGCGGGGGATCAGCAGATCCACGTAGGCGTCCGCCTTCATCAATTCGGTGGCGGACTGGCGGGTGGTGTCCTCAATGAGATTCACCATATCCGCCGACAGACCCGCCTGCTCCAGTCCCCGCCGCAGGGCGGTGACGATGGCATTGGCGCTCCGCCACGCCTCCTTGCCACCCCGCAGGACGCACACGTTGCCGGATTTCACCGCCAGAGCGGCGGCGTCGGAGGTGACGTTAGGGCGGCTCTCATAGATGATGCCCACCACGCCTACGGGGACGGAAATTTTCGTAATCTTCAGCCTGTCGGGGCGGGCGGATTCGGACAAAATATGACCCACGGGGTCGGGTAGCGCCGCCACCTGACGGATGCCGTCCGCCATCCCCTCAATGCGGGATTCGGTCAGCGCCAAGCGGTCCAGCATCACATCCGAGATGCTGCCCTTGGCCGCCGCCATATCGGCGGCATTGGCCTCCAGAATGGGGGCGGTATCCTCTACCAGCGCCTGCGCCATCGCGATCAGGGCGGCGTTCTTTTTCTCGGTGGTGAGGGTGGAGAGGGCGGCGGTGGCCGCCTTGGCTCTCTTTAGGATGTCCAGTGTGGTCACGGTGCCACCTCCTTGGCAATAAATCGGGTGCCGATGGGCTTACCCTCTACGATGTCGTACAGCGCCGCAGGATCCTGACCGTTGGCAATTACCATAGTGACCCCTGCGGCGGTGGCGATCTTGGCGGCGGCGATCTTGGTCGCCATACCGCCGGTGCCCAGTTTACTGCCGGCGCCGCCGGTCATCGCCTCAATGGCGGGGGTGATCTCCGCCACCTCGGTCAGCAGGTGGGCGGTGGGATCGGTGTGAGGGTCGGCGGTGTACAGCCCATCAATGTCGGACAAAATCACCAGCAGATCCGCTTGAGTGTGAGCCGCCACAATGGCGCCCAACGTGTCGTTGTCACCGATGACGATCTCCTCGGTGGCGACGGTGTCGTTCTCATTGACGATGGGCAGGGCGCCCAGCTCCAGTAGGCGGAACAGGGTATTACGGAAATTGTCGCGGCGGTCGGCGTGGGACAGATCCGCCCCCGTCACCAGCAGCTGTGCCACGGTGTGGTTGTGCTCGGTGAACAGTTTATCGTAAGTATACATCAGCTCGCACTGACCCACCGCGGCGGCAGCCTGCTTGGTGGGGATGTCGGTGGGACGACCGGACAGGGACAGTTTGCCCACGCCCATACCGATAGCGCCGCTGGACACCAGTATCAGCTGGTGCCCCGCATTCTTCAGGTCGCTCATCACCCCGCATAGCTGCTCCACCCGACGGATATTCAGCAGTCCGGTGGCGTGTGCCAGCGTGGAGGTACCCACTTTTACGACGATACGCATACAAATCTCTCCTCTATCCTTTAAAAAGCAAACAAGGTTATCTGTTATTGTAACACACTAAAGCGCTAAAATCAAGGGGTAATATGAAAAAGGAGGGGGAACCCTACGCCGTCTTCGCCGGCTACAATCCCCCCGTCAGCCTGACGGCTGACACCCCCCTTTAGGGTAGAGCAACAAACCCGAACCCGCCTTAAAGCGGCGGATTTTGGCGCTTTTCACCCTATTTGTTCTCGAAAGGCATACAGCCTTTCATCGCCCAAATAGAATAAAAATCGCTCAAAATCTGCTCGCTTTCAGGTCGCAGATTTTAGGAAGAAAGGATTTTTGTTCTATCAAGGCACAAAACACAGCAAATGCTGTATGCATTTGCGAGTATTTTAACGAAGATAGAGCGGAAATCCATCTTCCTAAAACGGAGTTCGGATTTGTCGCTCTACCCTAGGCAAGGGGGGCTTTTACTTCCGACGAGGGCAAAGAAAAACCGCCACCCGGAAGGGTAGCGGTTTTTTGAAAATTCTTATTTCTTGCTCAGCTTGACGGTGGAGGTCTTCACCGTCTTGCCGTACTTATCGGTCACCACGCAGTACACCAGACGACCGTTCACCTTAGAGGACATTTTCGCCGAATAGGTGGACTTGGTCACCGAGGACTTGCTGTATTTCTTGGAGCCCGCGTTCTTAATGTACCAGGTGTATTTCAACCCGTCGCCCGACGCCTTGACCGTCACCTTGGCGGTCTTGCCGTTGGCTACCTTGACGCTCTTGGGCTGGGTGACGATGGAGGCGGCCTGCCGCAGAATGACGGTGTTGGTCTGCACCTTCTTGCCGTACTTATCGGTGACGACACAGTACACGCGGCGATTCTTCACCTTCGAGGTCATCTTCACCGAATAGGTGGAAGAGGTGATCGAGGATTTGCTGTACTTGGTGCCGGTGGCGCTGCGCACGTACCAGGCATATTTCAGACCGGTGCCCGTGGCCTTGACCGTCACCTTGGCGGTGGCGTTCAGCTTGGTATAGGTGGTCTTGGGTTGGGTGGCGATGGCCAGCTTCTGACGCAGCATCACCGTATCGGTCTTGACGGAATTGCCGTAGGCGTCGGTGACCACGCAGTACACGCGGCGACCATCCACCTTGCTGCCCATGGTGGCGGAATAGGTGGCGGAGGTCACCGAGGACTTGCTGTACTTGGTAGCGCCGTCATTCTTGATATACCAGGTGTAGGTGGGGCGCAGACCCTTGGTCTTAACGGTAGCGGTCACCTTAGCGCCGGTCTTGGCGTACGCCGTCTTGGGCTGGGCGGTGATGCTGACCGCGCCCAGATGGGGAGGCAGGTCGGCGGCGGTATAGGTGCTCTGGCTCAAAATGCGCAGGGTGTTGTCCTCATTGACCGACACGGCGTACTTGTTGCCGTAGGTTTCCAAAGACTCGATGCGGGTGTAGCCGTCGGGACCGTTCTCGTACACCTTACCGTTGTAGACGTACTCCATAGGCCAATCCAGCGCCTCTACTTTGGCGTACTCCTCCTCCGGCAGATGGTCGTAATTGACGGTGGCGTAGTAGACGATATAGCCCAGGTCGGAGGCGGTGTAGCCGATGTAATCGCGCAGGGGCATATCGCCGCCGAAGCCGCCGATGAAGAACACCTGATAGGTGTCGGTGGCCTCATCGTAGAAGGGGGTGGTGGTGAAGTTCTCGCCGTCCCAATGACCGCAAGGATACTCGCGGATGTCCGCCAGCTGCTGTGCGGTGGGGGCGAAGTACTTGTTCAGCACCGCCTCAAACTCCGCGGCGGGAACGGGGAGCGGAGCATAGTTCAGCTCCTCCGCCTTATCCCAGGGGTACATAATGCCGCAGATCTTTTGAATCATAAACTCGGCGCCTAAGGTGTAATACTGGTCCAGGAAGTTCAGGTTGCTCACAAACAGGTCGTCCAGATCCACCGACGGGGCGGCGGACACCGGCCACACCATCATGGTCAGCACGCTGACCAGCGCCAGCAACGTAGCGAGAATGCGTTTCATATTATTTCCTCCTTTGTGGGGGATTCTTCCCCATTTACCCACATTATACCAACCCTGCCGAAAAAAGTAAAGAACCGAATTTGAAAACCGCGTGTAAAGCGGTTTACTTATAAAATATTTTGTGGTATACTGTATTTGTAGTAATTTGCGCTGTGAAAAAGCGCGCAAGCCTCCCTTGTAAAGGGAGGTGGCAAAATCTTTGATTTTGACGGAGGGATTTATGAAATACAATCACAATAAATCACTCGTTACGGTCGGAAGAATGCTACGCAAGAATATGACCAAAGAGGAACGCCGTTTGTGGTATGATTTTTTAAGAGGGCATACCGTTAGATTTATCAGACAAAAAATCATCGGGAATTATATCGTTGATTTTTATTGTGCAAAAGCAAATCTTGTAATTGAACTGGACGGTTCCCAACATTATGATGACATCGGTGTAAGCAAAGACGAGCAACGAACAAGATACCTTGAAGGTCAAGGCTTGAAAGTTGTGAGAATACCGAACAATGAGATTCATAGTAATTTCCGTGGGGTTTGTGAGTTTATTGATAATGAGATTCAAGAATCCCTCAGTCAGCTTCGCTGACAGCTCCCTTTACAAGGGAGCCTATCGATAATCCCTCCACCGCTGACGCGGTCCCCCTCCCTTTACAAGGGAGGCAAGTAAACGAAAGGAGTGAGAATGATGGCGGACAAGTTCATACTGAAAAGCGAATACGCCCCCACCGGCGACCAGCCGCAAGCCATTTCGGCGCTGGTGGACGGACTGAACAAGGGGCTCAAAGAGCAGACCCTGCTGGGCGTCACCGGCTCGGGTAAGACCTTTACCATGGCGAACATCATCGCCCAGGTCAACCGCCCCACCCTCGTTCTCGCCCATAATAAAACCCTCGCCGCCCAGCTTTGTACCGAGTTTAAGGAGTTTTTCCCCGAAAATGCGGTGGAGTATTTCGTATCCTACTACGACTACTATCAGCCGGAGGCCTATATCCCCACCACCGACACCTATATCGAAAAGGATTCCGCCATCAACGACGAGATCGACCGTCTGCGCCACTCCGCTACCTCCGCCCTGTCCGAGCGGCGGGACGTGATCATCGTGGCCAGCGTGTCCTGTATCTACACCCTGGGCGACCCCATCGACTACCGCAGTATGGTGATCTCCCTGCGGCAGGGGATGGAGAAATCCCGTGACGACCTGATCCGCAAGCTGGTGGATCTGCAGTACGAGCGCAACGACGTGGCACTCTCCCGCAACAAATTCCGCGTCCGCGGCGACGTGGTGGAGGTGTATCCCGCCTATTCCGATAACACGGTGTTCCGCATCGAATTCTTCGGTGACGAGATCGACCGCATCAGCGAGATCCACGCCCTCACCGGTGAGGTGAAAAACGTCATCAGCCACGTGGCCTTCTTCCCCGCCAGCCACTACATCATCCCCCCCGAGAAAATGGCGTCCGCCATCGAGCGCATCCGCATCGAGATGGAAGAGCGGCACCGCGAATTCACCGAACAAGGAAAGCTGCTGGAGGCGCAACGCATCCTCCAGCGCACCACCTACGATATGGAGATGCTGCAGGAGATCGGATTCTGCAAGGGCATCGAAAACTATTCCCGCGTGCTGTCGGGTCGCCCTGCAGGCAGTACCCCCTGCACGCTGCTGGACTATTTCCCCGACGACTTCCTGCTGTTCGTGGACGAGAGCCACGCCACCCTGCCTCAGGTGCGGGGTATGTACGGCGGCGACTACGCCCGCAAAAAGAGCCTCATCGACTACGGATTCCGTCTGCCCAGCGCCTACGACAACCGTCCTCTGAACTTTGACGAATTCTACGACCACATCAATCAGGTGGTGTTTGTATCCGCCACCCCCGGACCGCTGGAACAGGAAAAGAGTGCCCAAACGGTGGAGCAGGTCATCCGCCCCACCGGTCTGCTGGACCCTCTCATCTCGGTGCGTCCCGTGGAGGGGCAGATCGACGACCTGATGGAGGAGATCCGCGTGCGTGCCGCCCGCGACGAGCGAGTGCTGGTCACCACCCTGACCAAGAAGATGGCGGAGGATCTCACCAACTATCTGGACACCCATGGGGTGCGGGTGCGGTATATGCACCACGACATCGATACCATGGAGCGTATGGAGATCATCCGCGACCTGCGCCTGGGCGAATTCGACGTGCTGGTGGGCATCAACCTGCTGCGTGAGGGTCTGGACATCCCCGAGGTGTCGCTGGTAGCCATACTGGACGCGGACAAAGAGGGCTTCCTCCGCTCCGAGACCGCCCTCATCCAGACGGTGGGTCGTGCCGCCCGTAACGCCGACGGCACGGTGATCATGTACGCCGACACGGTGACCCCCTCTATGGAGGCGGCTCTGCGGGAGACCGACCGCCGCCGTCAGATACAGATGGCGTACAACGCGGCAAACGGCATCACCCCCAAGACCATCCGCAAGGACGTGCGGGAGGTGCTGGAGATCTCCGCCGGCGGCGGTAAGAAGAAAAAGACCGCCGAGGGCGTCCGCCTGACCCGCGCCGAGCGGCAGGAGCTGATTGCCCAGCTGACAAAGGAAATGAAGCATGCGTCGAAACTGTTAGAATTCGAGCACGCGGCTTTGTTGCGTGACCGCATTAAAGAACTGCAGAATATGAAGTAAGCAGTATGCCTCCCTTGCCTAAAGGGAGGTGGCCGAGGAGGCAACGCCGACGAGGTCGGAGGGATACTGTGCGGAGCACAGCAAGCCGCTCTGCGGCTTGGAATCCCCCAGTCACGGCTTGCGCCGTGCCAGCCCCCTTTAGGCAAGGGGGCCTTTACCCCATCCCACCTCAAGCCGAAAGGAACATTCTATGGCTAACGACAAACTCATCATTAAGGGCGCTCGCGCCCATAATCTAAAAAACATCAACGTGGAACTGCCCCGTGACAAGCTGATCGTATTCACCGGCCTGTCGGGAAGCGGCAAGTCCTCTTTGGCCTTCGACACCATCTACGCCGAGGGTCAGCGTCGCTATATGGAGAGTCTGTCCAGCTACGCCCGCCAATTTCTGGGGCAGATGGACAAGCCGGACGTGGATCTGATCGAGGGTCTGTCCCCCGCCATCTCCATCGACCAAAAGACCACCTCCAAAAACCCCCGCTCCACCGTGGGCACCGTCACCGAGATATTCGACTATCTTCGACTGCTGTATGCCCGCATCGGTATCCCCCACTGCCCCGTCTGCGGGCGGGAGATCCGTCAGCAGACGGTGGACGAGATCGTGGACCGCATCCTGACCCTGCCGCAGGGCACCCGCATTCAGCTGATGGCCCCCATCGTCCGCGGACGCAAGGGTCAGTATCAAAAGGAACTGGAGGCCGCCCGCAAGAGCGGCTATGCCCGCGTGCGGGTGGACGGCAGTCTGTACGACCTGATGGAGAATATCGAACTGGATAAAAATAAAAAACACACCATCGAGGTGGTGGTGGACCGTCTGGTGGTGAAGGAGGATATCCGCAGCCGTCTGGCGGACTCGGTAGAGACCGCCACCGCTCTGTCCGACGGTCTGCTGACCGTGGACGTGGTGGACGGCGAGGAGCTGACCTTCTCCCGCAACTACGCCTGCCCCGACCACGGGGTCAGCGTGGAGGAGCTGGAGCCTCGTATGTTCTCCTTCAACAACCCCTTCGGTGCCTGCCCCAAGTGCACCGGACTGGGCATCTTTATGGCTATGGACCCCGACCGCATCGTGCCCGATCCCTCCCTGTCCGTGCGGCAGGGGTGCTTCCCCGGCAGCGGCTGGAACTATAAGGACGGCGGCACCATCGCCAAGATGTACTTCGACGGGCTGGCCGCCCACTACGGTTTTTCGCTGGACACCCCCTTTAAGGATCTGCCGAAGGAGATCCGGGAGGTGCTGCTGTACGGCTCCAAGGGCGAAAAACTGAAGATGTCCTACACCCGCGAATACGGCTCCGGCACCCACTACACCGCCTTTGAGGGCGTGCTGAACAATATGCAACGCCGCTATAACGAAACCACCAGCGACTGGGCGCGGGAGGAACTGGAGCAGTATATGAGCCAGGTGCCCTGCCCCGACTGCCACGGACGACGGCTGAAGCCCGAGAGTCTGGCGGTGACGGTGGGCGGAATGAACATTATGGACCTGTGCGATATGACGGTGGAGGATATGCTGTCCTTTATCACCGAGCTGCCGCTGACCGACCGCGAGCGCTTCATCGGTGCCCGCATCCTCAAGGAGATCAAGGAGCGGCTGGGCTTCCTCAACAGCGTGGGTCTGGGATACCTGACCTTAAGCCGTGGCGCCGCCACCCTGTCCGGCGGTGAGAGCCAGCGCATCCGTCTGGCCACCCAGATCGGCTCCTGTCTGATGGGGGTGCTGTACGTGCTGGACGAGCCCAGCATCGGTCTGCATCAGCGGGATAACGACCGCCTGCTGAACACATTAAAGCATCTGCGGGATCTGGGCAACACCCTCATCGTGGTGGAGCACGACGAGGACACCATGCGAAACGCCGACTGGATAGTGGACGTGGGTCCCGGCGCCGGCATCCACGGCGGCAATATCGTGTACTCCGGCGACGTGGAGGGCATACTGGACTGTGACGCCTCCCTGACGGGACAATACCTTTCCGGACGGCGGCACATCCCCGTGCCCACCGCCCGCCGCGAGGGCAACGGCAAGGTGCTGACCGTCAAGGGCGCTGCCGAAAACAACCTCAAGCACATCGACGTGGACTTTAAACTGGGGTGCTTTAACTGCGTTACCGGCGTGTCCGGCAGCGGCAAGTCCAGTCTGGTCAACGCCATCCTCTATAAGCGGCTGGCGCGGGATCTCAACCGCGCCCACACCCGCCCCGGCAAACACGACGCCCTGGAGGGGCTGGAACATCTGGACAAGGTCATCGACATCGACCAGTCCCCCATCGGGCGCACCCCCCGCTCCAACCCCGCCACCTACACCGGCGTGTTCAACGACATCCGCGACCTGTACGCCGCCACCGCCGACGCCAAAATGCGCGGCTACGGACCCGGTCGCTTCTCCTTCAACGTCAAGGGCGGTCGCTGCGAGGCCTGCCAGGGCGACGGCATCATTAAGATCGAAATGAACTTCCTCCCCGATGTATTCGTCCCCTGCGAGGTGTGCGGGGGCAAGCGGTACAACCGCGAAACGCTGGAGGTCAAATACAAAGGCAAATCCATCGCCGACGTACTGGATATGACGGTGGAGGAGGGCGTGGAATTCTTCTCCGCCATCCCCAAGATCGCCCGCAAGCTACAGACCCTGCTGGACGTGGGTCTGGGGTACGTGAAGATCGGTCAGCCTGCCACCACCCTCTCCGGCGGCGAAGCCCAGCGGGTGAAGCTGGCCACCGAGCTGTCCAAGCGCGCCACCGGACGGACGGTGTACATCCTGGATGAGCCCACCACCGGTCTGCACGCCGACGACGTAAGCCGCCTGCTGACCGTGCTCAACCGTCTGGTGGAGGGCGGCAATACCGTCATCGTCATCGAGCACAATCTGGACGTGATCAAGACCGCCGACCACATCATTGATCTGGGTCCCGAGGGCGGCGACAAGGGCGGCACACTGGTGGCCTGCGGCACTCCCGAGGACATCGCCGCCTGTGAGGAGTCCTACACGGGACAGTACCTGAAAAAGGTGCTGGAGTAATTATAGCCTCCCTCCCCGAGGGAGGTGGCATTTGCGTAGCAAATGACGGAGGGAGTTAACCGTTCTGCAAAGCGTTACTAAAACTCCCTCAGTCACGGCTATCGCCGTGACAGCTCGCTCGCCGCGAAGCGGCCCCCCTTTTGTCGGCTTCGCCGACATTTTCCCCCGCTGAACGGGGGAAATCTGCCCTCAAAGAGGGAGCCTATACCAATTCACAATTTACAATTACTTCACACATAGCCCTTTAGATTGGCTATGATGGTAAGAGAAAGAGGGTGACAGAGATGTTCGGATACGTAACGTTATTCAAGCCCACCATCACCATGGGCGAATACGAGCAGTATAAGGGCATCTACTGCACCCTATGCAAACGGCTGGGCAAACGCTACGGCGTGCTGTCCCGCTTCACCCTCAGCTACGATATGACCTTTCTGGCGCTGCTTCAGATGGCGCTGGCGGATGAGGGGGCGGACTTTTGCCCCTCCCGCTGCAGCTTTAACCCCACCAAGCGGTGTCTGAAGGCGCAGAACACCGCCGCCATCGACCGTGCGGCGGACGTGGGCACCCTGCTGACCTATTACAAGCTCAAGGACACCATCGCCGACGAAGGCTTCGGCAAGCGACTGGGGGCGCTGTGCGCCCTGCCCTTTGCGGCGGCGGCACGGAAAAAGGCCGCCGCGCGATACCCCGATGCGGACCGCGCCGTGGCGGCGATGATGACCGCCCAAGCCGCTCTGGAGGCGGCGCAGACCGACTCCATCGATCGGGCGGCAGAGCCCTTTGCCCTGCTGCTGCAGACCTTGGCGGCGCAGGTTGCCGCCGACGACAGTCAGCGGCGGGTGCTGGAGCGGTTCGGCTATTGTCTGGGGCGGTGGGTGTACCTCACCGACGCGGTGGACGACCTGCCCGAGGATCTGAAGCGGGGGCGGTACAACCCCTATATCCGCGCCCGCGACATCACCGATGCCGACGGCGTGGTCGCCACGCGGCAATACGCCGCCGAGACCCTCAACGCCTGCCTGGCGGAGTGCATCGCCGCCTATAATCTACTGGATATTCGCCGCTTTGACGGCATATTAAGAAACATTCTGGAACAGGGGATGCCCCACACCCAAAAACGGGTCATCGCCGGAGAGGAAAAACACCATGAAAAATCCCTATGAGGTGCTGGGCATCTCCCCCGACGCCACCGACGAAGAGGTGAAGACCGCCTATCGCAATATGGCGCGGAAATACCACCCCGATAACTATACCGACAACCCCCTGTCCGACCTGGCACAGGAGAAGATGCAGGAGATCAACGAGGCCTACGACGCCATCGCCCGCCAGCGAAAAGCCCAGGGCGGTCACACCAACGGCGGCTACCGCGCCCCGGGCGGCACCGGCGGTCGCTACAGCGACATCCGCCGTATGATCGAGCAAAACCGCATCACCGACGCCGAAATGCTGCTGGACGGCATCCCCTCCCAGTCCCGCGACGGGGAGTGGTATTTCCTCAAGGGCAGTGTGCTGTATAAAAAGGGATGGCTGGAGGAGGCCTATCGCCACTTCTCCACCGCCTGCAATATGGACCCCGCCAACGCGGAGTACCGCGCGGCCTTCCAGCGGGTGCAGAACGCCCGCCAGACCGGCGGCTATCGTACCGCCCAGACCGGCGGCGAGACCTGCACCGCCTGCGACGTGTGTCAGGCTCTGTGGTGCGCCGACTGCTGCTGTGAGTGTATGGGCGGCGACTGTATCCGTTGCTGTTAAATGGTGGTAATATGAAGATGAAAAATTCGGGCAAAGTTGCCTTTTTGGGCATCCTCACCGCCCTATCTCTGGTGTGTCTGCTGCTCACCGTTTTTCCTACCGCTACGGTGGGGCTGGCGGCGCTGGCCGCCCTGTGCGGCATCCCCGTGGTGGTGGAATGGGGGCGTCTGACCGGATGCCTTCATTTTGCGGCGGTGTGCCTGCTGGCCGCCGTTCTCATCCCCTCACCGGAGGGGAAGCTGATGTATTTCTGCTTCTTCGGTCACTATACGGTGGTCAAGGCGTGGCTGGAGCATTTTTCGCTCCCCCGCTGGGTGGAATATCTGCTGAAAATCGCCGTGTTTCTGCTGTCTGCGGCAGGCTACGGTGGGGCGTGGTACGCCCTCACCGACCCCGCCCTGCCGGCGTGGTTCGCCCTGTGGATGCTGGCACCGGCGGCGGGTGTGCTGGTGGTTATCTTTCTGGTGTACGACCGCTGTCTCAGCGGTCTGGCGACGGTGTATATGCGCCGCCTGCATCCCCTGGTATCCCGCCTGTTCCGTTTTTCCTGAATTTTTAAAATGCAAGATGCGGATTGCATCTTGCATTTTTCTTTATGAAAAGGTATAATATTTTCGGTAAAATGCAATTTAACGGAGCAAGGAGTGTCAGGAAACGTGAACACCACCCTCACCGGTCTCATCGAGACCCACGCCCCCCAATTCTCAAAGGGTCAGCGGCGCATCGCTGATTTCATCACCAACCACTACGACGAGGCCGCCTTTATGACCGCCGCCCATCTGGGCGAGGAGGTGGGTGTCAGCGAGTCCACGGTGGTGCGCTTTGCCACCGAGCTGGGCTTCACCGGCTATCCCCAGCTGCAAAAGGCGCTGCAGGAGCTCATCCGCAGTAAGCTGACCATCGTCCAGCGGCTGGACGTGACCCGCGTCCGCATACAGGAGGACAACCTGCTCCGACAGGTCACCGCCGGTGACGTCAACAACATCCGCCGCACGGTGGAGGAGCTGGACCCCACGGTATTCAACGACGCGGTGGACCGCATCGTGTCCGCCCGCAACGTGTATATTTTCGGCGCCGGCAGCTGTAAGCATCTGGCCGGATTCCTCACCCACTATCTGCAGATGCTGCTGGGCGGTCAGGTGCGCCGCATCGCCGTATCCAGCCAGGCGGAGATATTCGAGGAGATGCTGGACCTGTCCACCGAGGACGTGGTCATCGGCATCAGCTTCCCCCGCTATTCCAAAAAATCGGTGCAGACCCTCCACTACGCCCACACCAAGGGCGCGGGGGTCATCGCCCTCACCGACAGCGCCCTATCCCCCATCGCCCCCTACGCGGCGGCACTGTTGACCGCCCACAGCGATATAGCGTCGGTGGTGGATAGTTTGGTAGCGCCCCTGAGCGTCATCAACGCCCTCATCGTGGCGGTGAGCCTGCGCACCATGGACCGCACCCGACCCAAGCTGGAGGAGCTGGAGGGTCTGTGGCGCAGCTACGGTGTGTATCAATCGGTGGAGGAGGGCGACGACGACCGATGAACGTGATCGTGGTAGGCGGCGGAGCCGCCGGACTGATGGCTGCCGGTGCCGCCGGACGGCTGGGGCACACGGTGACGGTGGTGGAGCGCAATCCCCGACCCGCCCGCAAGGTGATGATCACCGGCAAGGGGCGGTGCAACGTCACCAACAACTGCTCCATAGATACCTTCATACAAAACGTGCCGGAGAACGGACGATTCCTATACAGCGCCCTCAACGCCTTCTCCCCCCGGGACACGATGGAGCTCATCGAGTCCATGGGCGTGCCGCTGAAGACCGAGCGGGGCAACCGCGTATTCCCCGTATCCGACAAGGCGGTGGACGTGGTGGACGCCCTGGTCAAATACGCCACCGAGGGCGGCGCCCGCTTTATCGAGGGGCGGGTCACCGACCTGGTCATCGAGGACGGCGTGTGCTGCGGCGTCAAGCTGGAGGACGGGCGCGTGCTGGAGGGCTATCGGGTGATCGTGGCCACCGGCGGCTGTTCCTATCCCGGTACCGGCTCCACCGGCGACGGCTATGCCTTGGCGAAACAGGCGGGGCACACGGTGATAGACCCCCGCCCCAGTCTGGTGGCGCTCACCTCCCCCGACCCCTTCTGTATGGAGATGCAGGGGCTGTCCCTCAAAAACTGCGCTCTCAAGGTGCAGGACAATGAGAAAAAGAAGATCATCTACTCCGATCTGGGCGAGATGCTGTTCACCCACTTCGGCGTCAGCGGTCCCATGGTGCTGTCCGCCAGCGCCCATATGCGGCAGATGAGCCCCCACCGCTATACCCTGTATATCGACTGGAAGCCGGGGTTGACACCCGAGCAGCTGGACACCCGCATCCTGCGGGATTTCGCCGAGCGGAGCAATATGGATCTGCTCAACGCCCTGGGCAAGCTGCTGCCCCGCCTGCTGATTCCCGTGATGCTGCGGCTGGCGCAGATAAACCCCCACAAGAAATGCAACGCCGTCACCCGCGAGGAGCGCGGACGGCTGACCGCCCTCATCAAGGGTATGCCGGTGGCGGTGGACGGATTCCGACCCCTGTCGGAGGCCATTGTCACCGCCGGCGGTGTATCGGTGAAAGAAATCAACGCCAAGACCATGGAGTCCAAGCTGGTCAGCGGTCTGTATTTTGCCGGCGAGGTGCTGGACGTGGACGCCTATACCGGCGGATTTAACCTGCAAATTGCTTTCTCCACCGGCATGGCCGCCGGTAATGCTGAATAACAAGGAGCAAAAACTATGAACTACGCTATTGCTATTGACGGTCCCGCCGGCGCGGGCAAGAGCACCATCGCCAAGGTACTGGCCAAGGAGCTGTCCCTCATCTACGTGGACACCGGCGCCCTGTACCGCACGGTGGGCTATTTCACCACCCGCCGCGGCATCGCGCTGGAGGACACCGACGGCATCACCGCCGCCCTGTCCGACCTGACGGTGGAGCTGAAATACGTGGACGGCGTACAGCGGGTATTCGCCAACGGTGAGGACGTGTCCGAACTCATCCGCACCCCCGCCATCTCCATGGCCGCCTCTGCCGTGTCCGCCATCCCTGCGGTGCGGAACTATCTGCTGAACACCCAGAGGAGCATCGCCGCCGCCAATTCGGTGGTGATGGACGGACGGGACATCGGCACCGTCATCCTGCCGGATGCCAAGGTGAAGATCTTCCTCACCGCCAGCCCCGAATCCCGCGCCCGCCGCCGCTATGACGAGCTGCAGGCTAAGGGCGACCCCGCCACCTATGAAGAGGTGCTCAGCGATATGATCAAGCGGGACTACGACGACAGCCACCGCGCCGCCGCCCCCCTCAAGCAGGCGGACGACGCCGTGCTGGTGGACACCAGCGGCGACACGCTGGAGCAGTCCGTCGCCCGCATCAAGGCCGTTGTGCTGGAAAAACTTGCTGAATAAGGAGCCTGTTTATGCCTGTGTATTTAGCCAAAAGCGCCGGATTCTGCTTCGGCGTCAATAACGCGGTGAATCGGGTGCACGAGCTGCTGGACAGCGGCGAGTCGGTGTCCACCCTGGGTCCCATCATCCACAACCCCCAGGTGGTGGAGGAACTGTCCGCCCGCGGTGTCACCACCGTGTCCGACCCCGCCGACACCCCCGACGGGGACGTGCTGGTCATCCGCTCCCACGGCGTACCCCAAAGCGTGTACGATGCCATCGAAGAAAAGGGACTGCGCTATTGCGATGCCACCTGCCCCTTTGTGGCCAAGATCCACCGCATCGTGGCGGAGCACTCCGCCGCCGGTGCCACGGTGCTCATCGCCGGCAACCCCGACCACCCCGAGGTGCTGGGCATCCGCGGTCATTGCCACGGTGACGTGCACGTATTCCGCTCCCCCGAGGAGCTGGAGCAGCTGCTGACAGACCACCCCGAACTGGGGAATATCCCCTGCATTATGGTGGTTCAAACCACCTTTAATCAGGGTGTCTGGAAAAAATGTGAAGAAAAAGCAAAAAAAGGCTGTACAAATCTCAAAATTTTTGATACAATATGCAGTGCTACTGCAAAACGGCAGGATGAAGCCGTCGAGCTCGCACAAAAATGCGATCTGGTAGTTATTGTCGGTGGACGGGAGAGTTCCAATACCGCCAAGCTGCGTGACGTGTGCGCCGCCTACTGCCCCACCCTCTGGGTGGAGACAGCGGACGAGCTGCCCCGTGACCGGTTTGTCCCCGGTATGACGGTCGGTCTGACCGCCGGTGCATCCACGCCGGCCGATATCATAAAGGAGGTACACACAACAATGTCCGAAATCATCAACAACGAAAACCTGGAAAAAAACTATGAGGAGATGAGCTCTGAAGAGTTCGCCGCCGCTGTGGACGCGACTCTGCAGAATCCGACTGACGATAAAGTCCGCGGTCTGGTCGTTAGCATTGCGCCCAACGAGGTACAGGTCGAAGTCATCGGCCGCAAGCAGACCGGCTACATTCCCGTCGACGAGCTGTCCAACGATCCCTCTGCCGATCCCCACGATCTGGTGAAGGTGGGCGATGAGCTGCTGCTGCTCATCATGCGCACCAACGATCAGGAGGGCACCATCATGCTGTCCAAGAAGCGCGTGGACGCGCTGAAGGGCTGGCAGAAGGTTGTCGACGCCGAGGCTGAGGGCGCCATCCTGGATGGCACCGTCACCGAGGTAATCAAGGGCGGCGTGCTGGTGGTCACCAACGGTGTCCGCGTGTTCGTGCCCGCCTCCCACGCCTCTGTGGGTCGCATGGAGGACCTGAGCCCCCTGAAGGGTCAGGACGTCCAGCTGAAGATCATTGAGATCAACGATCGCCGCCGTCACGCCGTCGGCTCCATCCGTCTGGTGGCTCAGGCCGCCCGCAAGGAGCAGGAGGAGGCCTTCTGGGCTCAGGCTGAGGTCGGCCAGGAGTACACCGGTGCCGTTAAGTCTCTGACCTCCTACGGTGCCTTCGTGGATCTGGGTGGCGTGGACGGTATGGTCCACATCTCCGAGATGTCCTGGAGCCGCATTAAGCATCCCTCCGAGGTGATGAACGTGGGCGACACCGTCACCGTCTTCATCAAGGCTCTAGATCCCGAGAAGCGTAAGATCTCTCTGGGCTATCGCAAGGCCGAGGACAATCCCTGGGAGATCTTCAAGACCCAGTATCCCGTGGAGTCCATCGTCACCGCCAAGATCGTGGGTATGACCACCTTTGGTGCTTTCGCCCAGATCCTGCCCGGCATCGACGGTCTGATCCACATCAGCCAGATCGCCAACCACCGCGTGGAGAAAGCTTCCGACGAGCTGACCGTGGGTCAGGAGGTCCAGGCCAAGATCACCGCCATCGACTATGACCGCAAGCGCATCAGCCTGTCCATCCGCGCTCTGCTGGAGCCCGAGGCTCCCGCCGAGGAGGCTGTGGAAGAGGTTGCTGAGGCTGTTGAGGAAGCTCCCGCTGAGGAGGCTGCCGAGGTCGTCGAGGCTGAGGTTGAGGCTCCCGCCGAGGAAGCCGCCGAGGCTGTCGAGGCTGTCGAGGAGTAATTCCTTATAAAGTAGATAAAACCCGACCCTGTTCACCAGGGTCGGGTTTTTGTTTCGGTAGCGAAAAGCCTCCCTCCCCGAGGGAGGTGGATTTGTCTGCGGTTAATACCGCAGACAAAGACGGAGGGAGTTGCGTCGTTCCTTTTACTCCCTCAGTCACGGCTGACGCCGTGCCAGCTCCCTCAAGAGGGAGCCTTCGCTCTATCCTACTTGCGTTAAAACGGTCAATTCGGGTTTTTTGCTTCTTTTTGGGACATACTACCTCTAAAAGGAGTGATATATATGCAACCTCATAAGGATATTCATATTTCCACCCGCGATCGGGTGTTGCGGGCGTGGCAGAACTCCATGGAAGCGGTGCGGGACTACAAGCGGTACGCCAACGAGGTGTCCGACCCCACCGTGTCCGCCCTGTTCGACCGCTGCGCCGAAGCCGAGGGGAAACAGGCCGCCGCCCTCCACGACGTACTGCAACAGCTGTCCGAATAAACAACCCTCCACTCCCGTCGGGCATCCGACGGGATTTTTTCGCATCGGTTACCATTGTCCGTATTATAGCCCAATGGTGGTGGTATACTGAAGTCACGTCAAGGAAAAACCAAAAAAAATCGAAAAATTTTCGAATGTTTGTTCGATTTTTTGCAAAAAACACTTGATTTTCCCGAAAAAGGCTGTATAATAAAAATAGAACACTTGTTCGGAACGGTTGTTCGCGTTTCCAAAAGGAGGAATACTTATGTTTGCTTTGATACTGGATATTCTGCTGGCGGTGCTGGCGGTTTCAATGTTGATATTCGCCCGCTTCGGCGTCACCCGCCAGGCGGCGCTGGTGCCCATGGCCATCGCCGTGCTGGACGCCTCCTTCTACGGTCTGCTATCCCGGTCTGCGCTGGGGGTCGTCACCCTGTGCCTGCAGGTGCTGGTGCTGGCGGTCAGCGGTCTGATGCTGTATCAGGACGCGGTCCGCGCCCGCAATAAGCAGGCTCGCCGCGCCCGTCGGCAGGCGCTGGCCCGCAGCCGCGAGGCCTTTGAGCAGGCGCTGGAGCAGAAGGGCTCTGTCCCCTCTCGCCGCCGCGTTTGCGCATAAGCCGCGATTTGTCGGTTGACAAAATTCCGTTTTTGCGGTAAACTGGTTGCCTGAGTGGGCTGAACAGTCGCGCACGCGGGCAACCGCGTGTGAGGAAAGTCCGAGCTTCACAGGGCAGGATAACGGCTAACGGCCGCCGGGGGTGACCCTAGGGAAAGTGCAACAGAGATATACCGCCTATGGCTTGGGGGCGACCCCTTGAATCCGAGAAAACGAGGTGCCCATAGGTAAGGGTGGAAAGGCGAGGTAAGAGCTCACCGGCACGCTGGAGACAGCGTGGCCCTGCAAACCCTATCCGAAGCAACGCCGACAGGAGCGATACATTGGCCCGATGTGCTCCGACGGGCGGCTTGAGCCGGCTGGCAACAGACGGCCCAGATAGATGACTGTTCACGACAGAACTCGGCTTACAGGCCCACTCAAACTATACGAAAACACCCCCGTGACCGCGGGGGTGTTTTCTTTTTAGATTTTTTCGGAATTTTTGTACATTTGCTTTGCATTTTATTATATAGTATGGTATAATGACAGAGATTATAGGGAAATGTTTACTTTTTTCTCTGACTATGACCACGAGAGGATGATTCACTATGGCACAGAACGGCATGTTCCGTAATGCTATGGGCGGATTTAACAAGCAGGACGTCCTGCAATATATTGACGGCATCACCGCCGAATGGAACACCGAGCGCGAGGGGCTGAACCGCCAGCTCAGCGACGCCGCCGCCACCATCCAGCAGCTGCAGGCGCAGCTGAACGAGCTGGCGCAGCAGGCTGACCGGGCGAACCACCAAGCTCAGGAGGCTCAGCAGCAGGCGCAGGTCATGAACACCCAGCTGACCGAGGTGCAGCAGCAGCTGTACGACGCCACCGCCGATCTGTCCGCCGCCCAGGCCGCCAACGAGCAGCAGACCGAGGCACTGAACGAGGCCAACAACCGCGTGGCACAGCTGGAGCAGCAGGTGTCCGACCTGTCCCGTCAGCGGGACGAGGCCATCGCCGCCGTGGCGGACGCCAAGCAGCAGATGGGCACCGTCACCGAGCTGGAGAACAAGCTGCGCCAAAAAGAGGAGCAGATCAACGGTATGCAACAGGCCATCGCCCGCTACGAAAAGGTGCTGGGCACCGCCGAGGAGGCCGAGCAGCGGGTGGACGGCATCGTCCGCCCCCTCATCAACCAGGCCAACAAGCAGGCGGACGACACCCTGGATAAGGTGCAGGCCGCTCTGGCCGCCCTGCTGACCCAGCTGGGCGAGGTACAGGGCAACGTGGAGCAGCGCCGTCTGATCCTGCAGCGATGCAAGGAGGACAGCGACAGCCGTCTGACCGCCGCCTTCGGCGACCTGATGGAGGATGGTAATCGCCCCCACTCCTCCAACCACTTTTTTCGATGAGCCGCCCGCCCCTGCCGTGAGCGATACGCCGCTGCAAGGGAACAAGGGCGGAGGTAATATCCCCACCAATTTCACCACACGGTCCACCCCCCGCAGAAGTCTGCTGGACCGACTGGAAGGATGGTTATCCCGTCGATGAAACGAATCCACACCGACGACCTGCCGCAGGTCGCCGCCACCCTGACCGCCGGTGAGCGAATACTGCTGTCCGGCACCGTCTATACCGCCCGCGACGCCGCCCATAAGCGGCTGATGGCGCTACTGGACACGGGGGCGGCTCTCCCCTTCCCCCTACAGGGGGCGGTCATCTACTACTGCGGCTCCACCCCCGCGCCGGAGGGGTTGCCCATCGGCGCCTGCGGTCCCACCACATCGGGACGGATGGACCCCTATACCCCCCGCCTATACGACCTGGGGGTGTGCGCCACCATCGGCAAGGGTGTGCGGGACACCGCCACCTGCGACGCCATCCGACAAAACGGCGGCGTGTATCTCTGCGCCATCGGCGGCGCCGGCGCTCTGGCCGCCAGCCACGTCAAAGCGGCACAGGTCATCGCCTTTGACGATCTGGGGTGCGAGGCGATCAAACAGTTGGAAATAGAGGATTTTCCTCTTTTTGTAGCGGAGGACTGCCACGGCGGCAGTCTGTTCCGACACGAATAAATCCAAAATTATTTTTTAGGAGTGTATCATTATGGCAGAACTGAAGTATGAAATTGTGAAAGAGTGCGGCGTCCTCTCCCAGTCCCCCACCGGCTGGACCAAGGAGCTGAACCTGATCAGCTGGAACGACCGCGCCCCCAAATACGACATCCGTGACTGGGCTCCCGACCGCACCAAGATGGGCAAGGGTGTCACCGTGTCCGCTGACGAGGTCATCCTGCTGCGCGACCTGCTCAACGAGCTGGATCTGTAATTAAGGAGCGATACCTATGCTTTGGATTGCATTGTTGTATGCCATTGCACAGGGTATTGTGCAGGGTATCACCGAATGGTTGCCGGTGAGCAGCACCGGTCACATTCTGCTGTTGGACGCTGTCTGGCCCATGCAGGACGTTCTGGGCGCGGACTTCTTCGACGTGTTCAAGGTGATCATTCAACTGGGCTCCATTATGGCGGTGGTGGTGCTGTACTTCCATAAGCTCAACCCCTTCTCCCGCCGCAAGACCTATGAAGAGCGCAAGGATACGTGGCGGCTGTGGTATAAGGTAGCCGTTGCCAGCATCCCCGCCGCCATCGCGGGTCTGCTGCTGGACGACATCATCGACGAGGTACTGTCGGTGCCGCTGGTGATCGCCGTGACGCTGATTCTGTACGGTATCGGCTTTATCGTGCTGGAGAGCGTCAAGGGGCGTATCGCCCCCGTGGACTCGCTGGAGAAGCTGAGCTTTAAGCACGCGCTGGGCATCGGCGCCTTTCAGATGCTGGCGTTGATCCCCGGCACCTCCCGCTCCGGCTCCACCATCCTGGGTGCCAGCCTGCTGGGAACTTCCCGCACCGTGGCGGCGGAGTTTTCCTTCTTTATGGCGATCCCCGTGATGCTGGGCGCCAGCGCCCTGAAGGTGGTCAAGTATTTCCTGCTGGACGGCTACAGCTTTAATCTGTGGCAATGGCTGATCCTCGCCACCGCCACGGTGGTATCCTTTGTGGTGTCCCTGCTGGTCATCCGCGGCCTGATGGCTTTCATTAAGAAATACAGCTTTAAGCCTTTCGGCTGGTACCGCATCGCCCTTGGCGCGGTGGTTATTCTGTGCGTAGCACTGGGTTGGCTATAACGTGAGCAAAAAAAAAGAACCCGATGAAGTTGCATCGGGTTCTTTTTTTGTTCTTATTAGTTGTCGCGCTTTTTGGTGGCGATCTCCACCAGAGCCTTGGCGATGAACTCGTCGGCGGTCATGGCGCCCAGATCCTCGCCGCCGCGGGTACGGACCGACACGGTACCGTTCTCCATATCGCGGTCGCCCACCACCAGCATATAGGGCACCTTCTTGAGCTGATGCTCACGAATCTTATAGCCCAGTTTCTCGGAGCGATAGTCGCCCTCGGCACGGATGCCGGCGGCCTTCAGCTGCTCCTCCACACCCTTGGCGTACTCGTGGGCGCGGTCGGTGACCGGCAGCACCACCACCTGGTCGGGAGCCAGCCACAGGGGGAAGGCGCCCGCAAAGCGCTCGATGAGGTAGGCCAGGGTGCGCTCGTAGCAGCCCAGAGAGGTGCGGTGGATGATGTAGGGGGTCTTCTTCTGTCCGTCGGCGTCGGTATATTCCATACCGAACTTCTCGGCCAGCAGCATATCGATCTGGATGGTGACGATGGTGTCCTCTTTACCGAACACGTTCTTGTACTGGATGTCCAGCTTGGGACCGTAGAAGGCGGCCTCGTCGATACCGATGGAGTACTCCACGCCCAGGTTGTCCAGGATCTTCTTCATCACGTCCTGAGCCTCGTTCCATTGCTCGGGCGTACCCTCGTACTTATTCTTGGGGTTCTCGGGATCCCACTGGGAGAAGCGGAAGGTGCAATTCTCCAGCATACCCACGGTATCCAGGCAGTACTTGGCCAGCTCCAGACAGCCCTTAAACTCCTCCTCCAGCTGATCGGGACGCAGCACCAGGTGACCCTCGGAGATGGTGAACTGGCGCACGCGAATCAGACCGTGCATCTCGCCGGAGTCCTCGTTACGGAACAGCGTAGAGGTTTCGCCCAAACGCATGGGCAGGTCGCGGTAGGAACGGGCGCGGTTGAGATACGCCTGATACTGGAAGGGGCAGGTCATGGGACGCAGGGCAAAGCATTCCTTCTCCTCGTCGTCGGGGTCGCCCATAATGAACATACCGTCGCGGTAGTGATCCCAGTGACCGGAGATCTTGTACAGCTCCCGCTTGGCCATCAGGGGGGTCTTGGTCAGCAGATAGCCGCGCTTCTGCTCCTCGTCCTCGATCCAGCGCTGCATCAGCTGGATCATACGGGCGCCCTTGGGCAGCAAGATGGGCAGACCCTGACCGATGACGTCCACGGTGGAGAACAATTCCAGCTCACGACCCAGCTTGTTGTGATCCCGCTTCTTGGCCTCCTCCAGCTGCACCAGATGCTCCTCCAGCAGGCTGGCCTTGGGGAAGGCGATGCCGTAGATACGGGTCAGCATCTTGCGGTTGGAGTCGCCGCGCCAATAGGCGCCGGTGGCGGACAGCAGCTTAACAGCCTTCAGGCGACCGGTGTCGGTCAGGTGAGGGCCGGCGCACAGGTCGGTGAACTCGCCCTGGGTGTAGAAGGAAATAGAGGCGTCGGCGGGCAGGTCGTTGATCAGCTCCACCTTGTAGGGCTCGTCCGCCATCTTGACCAGAGCCTCCTCACGGGGCAGGGTGAAGCGGGTGATTTCCAGACCCTCTTTGATGATCTTCTTCATCTCACCCTCGATCTGCTCCAGCACCTCGGGGGTGATGGAGAAATCGGCGTCAAAATCGTAATAGAAGCCCTCGTCGATGGAGGGGCCGATGGCCAGCTTCACCTCGGGGTACAGGCGCTTGACCGCCTGCGCCATCACGTGGGAGACGGTGTGCCAGTATGCCTTGCGACCGTCCGGATCGTCAAAGGTGAGGATCGATACCTCGCAGTCGGCGGTCAGCGCATCCCGCAGATCCGCCACCTTGCCGTTCACGTAGGCGCAGCAGGCGTTGCGGTACAGACCCATAGAAATGTCGCGGCACAGGGCATCCAGCGTGGTGCCCTCCTCCACCTGGCGGACAACGCCGCCGGGCAACGTAATGTTCAACATAGTACATACCTCCTAAAAATAAAAAACGCCTCGTCCCACAATGGGACGAAGCAAACACTCCGTGGTTCCACCCAATTTCCGCCGTCATAGGACAGCGCTTTGGTGACCGGTAACGGGGTCAGCCGGCCTGCCTTATTTCGGCAGGCGCTCCGGGGTGGTGGGCATCACTGCGGCGGCGTCACGCTCTCGCACCAAACGAGCGCTCTCTGAATCTGCCGGACACAAGCCGTCCCCATCAACGCATTGACATTAGTTTAGCACTCGCCGCCGAAAATGTCAAGAGGAGAAATGGAAACCGGAATCAAACACCTATTCGTTTCATTGACTACCCCTCCGTCACGGCTAACGCCGTGACACCTCCCCTGACAAGGGGAGGCAAGACGGGGGATGATACTGCAAATTTCCACGACTTGCCTTTTCCCGGGGAATGTGGTATACTAGCGGTGGTTATCAAACCGTCAAAGGAGGAATTCCGATGAATTATATACTGGAAAACAACCGATTAAAGGTGAAAATCAGCAGTCTGGGCGCGGAGCTGCAGTCCATCTACAGCCCCGACACCGACACCGAATATCTGTGGCAGGGTGACCCCCAATACTGGGCCCGCCGCGCCAGCAACCTCTTCCCCGTCTGCGGACGGTTGGCCGATGGCTGCTACCGCTATCAGCGCAAAAAATACCGCATCGGCTCCCACGGCTTTGCCCGCAGTATGGAGTGGTCGGTGCTGCGCCAGACGGCGGACACCCTCACCCTGCAGCTGCTCCCCAACGAGGACACCCTGGCGCAATACCCCTTCCGCTTCGTGCTGGAGATGACCTATACGCTGGAGGACAACCGTCTGTCGGTCACCACCATCGTGCGCAACGAGGACGATAAGGAGATGCCCTTTGCCGTGGGCGGACACCCCGGCTTTAACGTGCCGCTGGCGCAGGGAGAGACCTTTGAGGACTACAGCCTGTGCTTTGACGAGCCCTGCAAGCCCCGATGGCTGGAGCTGGACCCCGACACCTGCTCCTTCACCGGCAACTATAAGGAGCTGCCGCTCATCGAGGATCGCCTGCTCCCCCTGACCCACGACCTGTTCGACGGGGACGCCATCTTCCTGCAGGATGCCGCGCAGGGGATCACCCTGAGCAGTCAGGTCAGCAACCGTCAGGTGCACCTGTCCTATCCCGACAGCCCCTATCTGGGCATCTGGCACACCCCCAAGACCGAGGCACCCTTTGTGTGCATCGAGCCCTGGGTGATGGCTCCCTCCCAGCTGGAGAAGACCGAAGATATTATGACAAAGGCGGATCTGATCCACCTGCAGCCCGACGAAGGCTACCGCAACACCTACGTCATTACCGTGGACTAAACAAAAAAACAGCCGTGCAACGACCGTTGCACGGCTTATTTTTATTTCTTTTCAGTGGTCTTCTTGGTGGTTTTCTCGGTGGTCTTTTCGGTTTCCTTTTCGGTGGGTTTTTCGGTGGGCTCGCTGGTGGAGCTATTCTCCAGCAGCGTCATATCCGACTTGGAAATCTGTTGGAGCGCCACCTTGACCTGTTGGTCGTCCTCCGGCTCCAGCAGACCGCTCATACTGGCCTGCTCGGGGGGCAATTCCGCCGTCACCTCGGGGGTGACACCGACGCCCTCCCAGTTCGTTTCGCTGTTCAGCAGACCGTACTCACCCACCGTCAGCTTCAGCGCCGAATAATCGGACTCCAGGGTGAAGAACTGCTGATACTTGGCCTTTCCGGCGGTGGTCTGACCCACCACGGTGGTCAGGCTGGCGTTCTGCAGCACCGCCGCAAAAAACTCCGCCTCGCCGGAGGTGGTGCCGTTCACCAGCGTCACAGAGGGGACGCCCAGTTGATTGCCCTGGGATATGGACAGGGTGGTGACGTTGCCCGCCACGTCGGTCATGGTGCCGTAGGGACCCAGCGGCATCACGTACTCCAGCATGCTCTGCACCGCCTCGGGAGAGCCGCCGGCGTTGTTACGCAGGTCGAACACCAAGCCGGTCACGCCCTTTTCCTGCAGGGCGGAGATGGCCGAGCGGAACTGGTCGGGGGTATTCTCATAGAAGGCGGCCACACGGACGTAACCTACGGTATCGATCACCGAGGTGGTCACCGAGCGGACCGTGTACTCAAAGGCGGACAATTCGTAAGAATAGCTCTCCTTCTCCCGCTGGACGGTCAGCCGCACCTTTTGGGCGGTGTTCAGCAGATTCTGCAGGTCGGCCAGCGTCTTGCCCCCGATCTCTTCGCCGTCCACGGCGGTGATCCGATCCCCCGCCTGCACGCCCGCCTTGGCGGCGGAGGAGCCCTTGTTCACACGGCTCACGATGGGCTGTGCATCGGCATCCAGAGTTAGAATCACACCCACGTTGTTGGCCTTGCCGGACATACGGAGCTTCTCCGCGGCAAAGCGAGCGGGGGTGTAATACACCGCGTAGGGGTCGCCCAGACCCTCCACGTAGCCCTTGGCAATACCCTGACGCAGCAGAGTCTTATCAATATTGGGATAATACTCCCGCACCACCGAATCCACGTCGTGGACGTGCGTATACATCTCCTGGCGTTCGCCCACCATCTTCAGCTGATCGTTGAAGTGGCGCATAGCCAGCAGCATGGTCAGCGACACGGTCAGCGCCATAGTCAGCAAAATCAGCGTAATGGTGGTGCTCAAGCTAATCTTTCTCTTCATAACTTCTCCCCCGTTTTAGTTGACGTTGGGATGGACGTAGTTGGGATAGGGATTCACCCGTTCGCCGTTGACCCGCACCTCAAAGTGCAGGTGCGGTCCGGTGACCTGACCGGAGTTGCCCGCCTTGGCGATCACCTGTCCCGCCTTTACCTTTTGCCCCATACGGGCATACATAGCGGAGCAGTGGGCGTACATGGTGTGGATGGTGCGACCGCGGCTGTCCACGCCGTGATCGATGATGACGCAATAGCCGTAGCCGTAGCTCCAGCCGGAGCCGTACCAGCTGCTGGAGTTCACCGCGATCACCACGCCGTCGGCGGCGGCCACGATGTTCTGTCCGTAGATGGGCACGGGTCCGTTGGCAATATCCATACCGCGGTGCATAGTACCCCAGCGGGGACCGTAGTGGGAAGAGATCGCCCGCACCGTGGGCACCGGCCAGTGCATCATCTTGGCGTCATAGCGACCGGTGGAGGCGGTATTCTTGATCAATGCCTCGATGGCACGGTCCGCCGCCTCGATCTTCTTTTGGGTGTCCTTCAGGTCGTCGTTGTAGCCGGACACGTCCGACTGCAGCTTGCGGATCTCGGACTGCACAGCGCTGTGGAGGGTCTCCAATTCCTTGCGTTTGCCGTTGGATTCCTTCTGCAGGCGTACCAGTTCCTTTTTCTCCGACTCAATGTCTTTCTTCTGCTGTTGGAGCTTCTTCTTTTTCTGCTCCAGCTTATCCAGCGTTTCGCTCAGGTCGTCCATAGCGGCGCTGTCCTGCTCGGAGAAGCATTCCGCCACCTTGGACTTGAGCAGATAGTCGGTGTAGCTATCGGTATTCAGCAGACGCTGGAGGAAGGAGGTGTTGCCGGTCTTCTCGATCACCCGCAGGCGATTGCCCAGCCGCAGACGGATGTCCGCGATGGTATCCTCGGTCTGTTTGATCTCCTCTTCGGTCTGCTTGATCTCCTTATCCTTTTTGGCGATGCTTTGCTGCACCGCCGCCAGCTGCTTATCCAGCAGAGAGATCTGCTGGCGGGCGTTATCGATCTGATCCTCCAGCAGCTCCTTACGGCGCTTGCTGGCGGACAGGTCGTTGTTGGCGTTAGCCAGATCCTGTTTGATCTCTTTTTCCTTTTGCTTGAGGGAGTTGAGCTGGGATTCCAGCTCCGAGCGGGTGGCGGCGGAAACCGACGCCACAGGCGCATAGGGGCTCACGCCCATACCCACCGCCATCACCGCCGCCAACAGCAGGGCGGTCAGCGGACGGAAAATACGACGTTTCATCAGCGCAGACCTCCTTCGTGGCGGAGGTACTTGCCCATCGAGATCACACTGCCGATGATGCCCACCAGCACACCGCCCAGCAGGAAGTAGACCAGCAGGGGTCCCCACACCTGACCGAAGGGGATCAGCTCCAGCATGGGGTTGCCGAAATCGATGTTGTTCACCATAGCGTTGTACAGCGCCGCGGTCAGACCATAGCCGACCACCGCCGCCACAAAGCCCACCAGCACGCCCTCCACCACAAAGGGGAAGCGGACGAAGCTGTCGGTGGCGCCCACCGATTTCATAATGTAGATCTCCAGGCGACGGTTGTGCACCGTCAGCTTAATGGTATTGACAATAATGAACAGAGATACCGCCAGCAGCAGCACAATGACGCTGCCGCCGAACACCAGCACGATGCGGCGGAAACGGGTCAGCACCTCGGCGGTACCGGCGTCGAAGGAGACCTCCTCCACCCCGTCCACGTTCTGAATGTCGATGAGGGTCTGGTCAAACTGAGTCAGATCCTTCATGGATACGATAAAGGTGTCCGGCAGGGGGTTGCTGTCGCCGGAATACAATTCCACCACGTCGTCGGCGTATTTCTGCAGCAGTTCGTCCTTGGAGATAAAGTCCGCGGTATCTACGTTGGGCAGGCTGCGGATGGCGCGACCGGCGTCGGCGGCGTCCTCTGCGGTGCACTCACTCTTGAGATACACGGCGATGACGTTCTGCTCATAGGCGGACTGGGATATGCGATCCACGTTGGCAAACACCAGATAGGAGAAGCCGGTGAGCAGCAGACAGCAGATCAGCACGCCGCAGGAGGCCAGCGCCATCAGGCGGTTCTGCCAGGTATTGCGGCAGCCCTCTTTAAACAGGTACTGTAACACGTGCAGTTTCATCGTGCGGCACCCCCTTCCGCCGCGTCACCCAGAGAAACCGTCTCCGGACGACCGGTGTCGGACACGATGTGTCCCTTTTCCAGGGTGATGACACGATGGGGGAACTTATGCACCAGCTCGTGCTGGTGGGTGACCATAATCACGGTGGTGCCCCGCTCGTTGATGCGGCTGAGCATCTCCACGATGTCGTAGGACATCTGGGGGTCCACGTTACCCGTGGGCTCGTCGGCGATAATCAGGGACGGGCGATTCACCAGCGCGCGGGCCAGACCCACACGCTGCTGCTCACCGCCGGACAGTTCCGGCGGATAGCGGTCCGCCTTGGTCTCCAGGTCCAGCAGGGTCAGCACCTTACGCACGTGGCGGTTGATCTCCCGCTTGGTGCGACCCACCACCCGCATGGCGAAGGCCACGTTGTCGTACACGGTCATGGTGTTGATCAGACGGAAGTCCTGGAACACCACACCCATGGTGCGGCGGTAGTAGGGAATCTCCTTGCGCTTGAGGCGGGACAGATAAAACTTATCCACCACCACCTCGCCGGCGGAGGGAACCTCCTCCCGCATAATCAGCTTAAGGAAGGTACTCTTACCGGCGCCGGAGGCGCCCAGCACGAACACAAACTCACCGTCGTCAATATGTAAATTTACGTCCTCCAGAGCATGGCTGTCGGTGCCATAGCTCTTATAAACGCCTTGAAACTCAATCATACGTATTCCTCCCGAGCAGGCAGACGCCCACAGCGTCGGTGCTCTGTCACAGAATCAGCGGACACGGTCCATTATACCGTGTGGGTCATACCGAAGCAAGTGAAAAGTACTGGAAATCGCCCGGGGTAGAGCGATACATCCTAATACAGCCGCCGACAGGAGCGCCGGCGGCTGCAAAAAACCACTGCAATCTCCCGACAGTATCTTAATACTTAACGGGGTTGGCACTGAGATATTTCTTAACCATCAGAGCAACCTTAAACACGATAGCGTCGTCGAACTCACGCAGATCCAGACCGGTCAGGCGCTTGATCTTCTCCAGGCGGTACACCAGCGTATTGCGGTGGACGAACAGCTTACGGGAGGTCTCGGACACGTTCAGGTTGTTCTCAAAGAATTTCTGGATGGTGAACAGAGTCTCCTGATCCAGGGACTCGATGGAGCCGCGCTTAAACACCTCGCGCAGGTACATATCGCACAGGGTGGTGGGCAGCTGATAGATCAGACGGGCCACGCCCAGATGGTCGTAGCGGATGATGGGGCGCTCGTTGTCGAACACCTTGCCCACCTCCAGCGCCACCTGCGCCTCCTTAAAGGAGGTGGCCAGATCCTTGATGCTCTCCGACACGGTACCGATGCCCACGGTGGCCTGGGTGTAGAACTCGCTGCCCAGCGTGTCCACGATGGAGCGGGCCAGCTTCTCCAGATCCTTGGGGTCGGTGCCGGAGCGAATCTCCTTGACCAGGGCGATGTCGGTCTCGTTGATGTTGATAACGAAATCCTTATTCTTATCGGGGAACAGGTTCTGCACCACGTCAAAGGCGGAAATATCGGTGCGGGAGGTGACGCGGATGAGCAGCACCACGCGGGCCACGTCGTTGTTAAAGCGCAGTTCCCGTGCCTTGAGGTAGATATCGCCGGACAGAATGTTGTCCAGAATCACGTTCTTGACAAAATTGCTGCGGTCAAACTTCTCGTCGTGGTACTGCTTAATGTTGGTCAGGGACACCGCCAGCAGCGCCGCATAGCGGGCAGCGGCCTCGTCATTACCCTCCACAAACAGCAGATACTCGCAGTGGGGACGGGAGCCGAAGGGCATATAGGTATAGCCCTCGTGTACAAAGGTCTCCACACCGGCAAAGGAATCCACGGCCAGAATGGCGCTCTCGCCCACGCGACCCAGGTCGCTGCAGGCAATCACCGTCAGGTTCTCGTCAATGATACCCACGGTGCGTTCGATGGCCTCTTTGGTCTGATGGATGACACTCTGGAACATACGGTTGGACATGGTCAGCACTCCTTTACGTTAGGATAATCCGATTAAAATAATAGCCACAGAAAGCAAAGAGGATACGCAAGAAAAGCAGATGGAGTCCTCCCCCTCTGTGGCTCTACCGTATACTCTCTCCGCAATAGGCGGCGGCTTTTTGCGATGATTGCGGGAGGGTCCCTGCCCTGCGCAAATCATACCACCTTTATTTTACCTAATTCTTCCTCGTTTTGCAAGGTAAAAATGATAATTTTCACAAATTTTTCTTAATTTTTTGTGCTTTTTTCTAACTTTTGGATGAAGTAGGGAGGTCGGCGGCAGGTTTGCGCTTGGGTTTAAAGAAAGACCGAGCAGTGTCGTAGGGGCGGGTCCCCGTGCCCGCCCGTTTGCGGGGGCATCTTTACGGGAGGGGATGGAACCCCTCCCCTACAAATACTATCGTACGTCGATCGGTGTCGTAGGGGCGATTCACGAATCGCCCGCGGTGTTGTCCTAATGTGGTTTCGGCGGGAGCAAGCCCCCGCCCTACAGAATCCATATTCGGTTGGACAGTGGCTGTAGGGGTGTGCGGAGCGCAAAAAACCGCCGCAACCGAATCGGTTGCGGCGGTATAATGGCAAATATTAGTTGCAGATGGTGCGCTCGGTGTCCTTATCGAACAGGTGGATCTTGGTGTTCTCCAGAGCGATCTCCACACCCTCGTCACCGGGGTGAGCGGTGGAGGAAGGCTCCACGCGGGCGGTGAAATCAAAGCCCTCCACGTTCACGTACAGGAAGGTCTCGGCACCCATCATCTCGGTAACCTCGACGTTGGCCTTAACCTTACAGTCGGCGAACTCCTCCAGCAGACGGGGCTCGTCGTGGACGTCCTCGGGACGGATGCCCATCACGACTTCCTTACCAACATACTCCTCGATGTTGGTGCCCTCCAGCTTGGCGGCGGGCAGCGGGATCTGATACTTGACGCCACGGCGGGTCTTGGTATCCTCGGAGCCGAACTCCACGTAGTAACCCTTATCGTTCTTACCGATGACGGAGTCGATGAAGTTCATCTGGGGAGAACCGATAAAGCCGGCAACGAACATATTGCAGGGCAGGTCGTACAGACGCTGGGGAGTATCCACCTGCTGAATCAGACCGTCCTTCATAACCACGATACGGTCAGCCATGGTCATAGCCTCGGTCTGGTCGTGGGTAACGTAGATGAAGGTGGTGCCCAGCTTCTGGTGCAGCTTGGACAGCTCGGTACGCATCTGAGCACGCAGCTTAGCATCCAGGTTGGACAGCGGCTCATCCAGCAGGAAGACCTTGGGCTCACGGACGATGGCACGACCCAGAGCCACACGCTGACGCTGACCACCGGACAGAGCCTTCGGCTTACGGTCCAGCAGGTGAGCGATATCCAGAATGCGGGCGGCCTCCTCAACGCGGCGCTTGATCTCGTCCTTGGAGGTCTTGCGCAGCTTCAGACCGAAAGCCATGTTATCAAACACGGTCATATGGGGATACAGAGCGTAGTTCTGGAACACCATGGCGATGTCACGATCCTTGGGAGCCACGTCGTTGACCAGGCGGTCGCCGATGTACAGCTCACCGGAGGAGATCTCCTCCAGACCGGCGATCATACGCAGGGTGGTGGACTTACCACAGCCGGAGGGACCGACCATGATGATGAACTCTTTGTCCTTGATCTCCAGGTTGAAGTCGGACACGGCGACAACGCCGCCGGGGTACTTCTTGTAAATGTTCTTCAAAGAAAGACTTGCCATAAATAAACCTCCAAGAATATATTTGGTATCAGCCGCGGTAGGCGCACCACGACCGATGATTTCCTCGATAAATACTATACCACGATTTTAACCAAAGCGCCATACCTAATAATGCACAAAGATTTGCTGTACTTTATGGGGAGAATTTATATTCCCTCGTAACAATGCCCAATTTTTTTATTTTTTTATGGGCAAAATGCTATCCTTCTCCTGTTCGGTCAGGGGGCGGCACTGTCCCTCGGCCAGCGACTCGTCCAGCCGCAGACCGCCCATCTGCACCCGCTTGAGCCACTCCACGTGGCAACCAACCGCGGCAAACATCCGCTTGATCTGGTGATACTTGCCCTCGTAGATGACCACCTCCACCAGGGGGTTCTCCCCCTGCTCCAGCAGGGTCAGCTGTGCCGGCTGACAGACGGTGCCGTCCACCAGCGTGGGTCCGTCGCGGAAGGCCTGCGCGCCCTCCTCGCTGAGAGGCTTGTCCAGCCGCGCCAGATAGGTCTTGGGGATGTGGTGACGGGGGGACAGCATCCGATGGGCGAAATCTCCGTCGTCGGTAATCAGCACCAGACCGTGGGTGTCCTTGTCCAGCCGTCCGGCGGGAAACAGTCCCTTGCGGCGGCTGTCCGAAGGGAGCAGATCCACCACGGTGGGCACCTTGGGGTCGCGGGATACGCACAGTATCCCCGCCGGCTTATTCAGCATCCAATAGACAAATTCGGCATACCCCAGCTCCTTGCCGTCGATGGCGACGACGTGGGCGGTGGGGTCCAGCTTCAGCGCACCCTGACGGCACACCTTGCCGTCCACCGTCACCCGTCCGCACCGAACCGCCCGACCCGCCTCGCTGCGGGTCAGGTTGGCCTGTGCGCTGATGAGCTTATCCAATCGTTCCATCTCTTACTCCGCGAAGTACACGCCGTACCAGACCAGGAACATATACACGGTCCAGATCTTACGGCTGTTATCCTTTTTGCCCGCTTTATGCTGATCCAGCAGCTTCACCAGATAGTCGGTGTTGAAATACTGCCGCGCGGTCTCGGAGGTAAAGGCTTCTTTTACCTTATTGTAATAAACATCCTGCTTAAGCCACACGCGGATGGGTACGGGGAAGCCCAGCTTGGGCTTGGACGCGGCGGAGGCGGGGATGTGCCGCTTGGCGGCCTCGCGCATGGCGTATTTGGTGGTGCCGCCGCCGATGCGATGCTTCACCGGAATGGTGGCCGCCACCTCAAACACCTTCTTATCCAGGAAGGGCACCCGCAATTCCAGCGAGTGAGCCATACTCATACGGTCCGCCTTCAGCAGGATGTCCCCCACCATCCAGCGGTTGATGTCCAGATACTGCATACGGGTCACGTCGTCCTGACCCTCACAGCGGGCGTAATACTCCGCCGTATAGTCGGCTGGGTCGGTGGCGGGAATATCCTTCAGGAGCTTGCTCTTCTCCTTTTTTGTGAACATATTGGCGTTGCCGATAAACCGCTCCTCCAGCGACTTTGAGCCGCGGATGAGGAAGGACTTGCCCTTAATATCCGGCAGGACCGAGGCGCAGGCGGCAATAGCCTTGCGCAGCCAGCGGGGCAGCCGCTGATAGCCGCGCAGGGAATAAGGCTCGTGATAGATGCGATAGCCGCCGAACAACTCGTCGGCGCCCTCGCCGGACAGCACCACCTTCACCTGCTGAGCCGCCAATTTCGACACGAAATACAGCGCCACGCAGGCGGGGTCTGCCAGCGGCTGATCCAGATAATACTGCACCTGCGGCAGGCTGTCCCAATACTCCTCCTCGCCGATGATATGGGTGTAGTGGCTAATGCCCACCTCTTTCGCCAATTCGGCGGCGTAATTGCTCTCGTTGTAATGCTGACCGTTGTCAAAGCCGACGGTAAACGCCTTCTGCCCGCCGAAATAGGAGGCCACGTAGGAGGAGTCCACGCCGCTGGACAGGAAGCAGCCCACCTCCACGTCGCTGATGCGATGGGCAGCCACGGAATCGGTGAACACCTCGTCAATGGCGTCCACCGCCTGCTCCAGGGTCATACTCTCATCGGGGGTGAAGATCGGCTCCCAATAGCGGTGCACCGACACCTGACCATCCTGGTAAATCAGATAGTGAGCCGGAGGCAGACAGGAAATGCCCTTGAAAAAGGTTTCGGTGGGCACCGAATACTGGAAGGACAGATACTTGTCCAGGGCGGCGGGATTAAACTCCTTCTTCACGTCCGGGTGACCCAAAATGGACTTGATCTCCGAGCCGTACACCAGACGACCGTCCGGAAGCAGGGTATAATGCATCGGCTTGATGCCGAAATAATCCCGGGCGATAAACAGGGTCTGCTCCGCCACGTTCCAGATGGCAAAGCCGAACATACCCCGCAGGCGGGGCAGCAGGTCAGCGCCCCACTGCTCATAGCCGTGGAGCAAGGTCTCGCCGTCGCCGGAGGTGGTAAAGGTGTGGCCCAGTTCCACCAGCTCCGCACGCAGATCCTGATAGTTATAGATCTCGCCGTTGAACATCAGCACCAGGGACTTGTCCTCGTTATACAGAGGCTGGGGAGCGCCCTCCACGTCGATGATGCTCAGGCGGCGAAAGCCCATAGCGATGCCGCCGTCCACGTAATAGCCGTCCGAATCGGGGCCGCGGTGGATGATGGCGTCGGTCATTTGGCGCAGGTACTGCTCTCTGTCCACCAACTCACCGGTGAATCCGCAAAATCCGCACATAATGGCATCTCCTTTACGTTAAAATCTTAAACCCCTTATGCAACGGGGGTGGCGGCGATCTCCGCAACGATACGGTTCATCTCGTCCATACGGCGGTACATATCCTCCGCCAACGCCAGCTGACAGCGGGCGCGCACCAGATTATGCCCGTGATAGTCGATCTTGAAATACTGATCGCCGGTAATGTAATCGTCCAAAAAGCGCACCGCCAGCTCCACGGTGATCACAAAGGCGCCCAGCGCCAGCGTGTCCACCTCCATAGGGGTCAGCGAGTGGGTGATGGCCGGCACGAAGCCCGCGGCAAAGGCGCGGAAACGGTCCATATCCAGACCCACCTTGGACAGATCCTTCTCGTCCTCGGCGGCGGTATTCGCCGCATAGCGCACGGCGTCGCCGAAATCGTGAGCCACCAGACCGGGCATCACCGTATCCAGGTCGATCACCGTCTTGGCCTCGGCGGTGTCCCGATCAAACAGCAGGTTGTTCATCTTGGTATCGTTGTGGGTGACCCGCAGCGGCAATTCCTGGGAGTCGATCAGCTCGTTGAGCCGTACCGCCAGCGACCGCCACTCCTTGATCCGTTCGATCTCGGCGGACACCTCCTCGGCACGACCGCAGGGATCCTCGTTGACGTGGCGCAGCAGCACCGCAATACGGCTGCGGGTATTATGGAAATTGGGAATGGTTTCGTACAGGTCGGTGGCGTCGAAATCCGACAGCCAGGTCTGGAATTCACCAAAGGCCTTTCCTGCACTCTTCAGTTTGTCCAGATCGCTGCACTCGTTATACGTCACGGTGTTGGGCACGTAGTCGGACACCCGCCAAAAACCCTGGGTGCCCATATGATAATTCTTGCCTGCGGGCGTCTTGTAGAAGTGCATCACCCGATCCTGGCTGCCGCCCTCTTCCTCCAATTTGTGAGAAATGTGCTTGGTGATGCGGGCAATATTACCCATGATCCGCTTGGGATTCTTAAACACAAAGATATTCAGCTTTTGAAATACATAGCGGTGATCCACACCGTTGTTACGTATGATCACGTCGTAGGTGGAGTTGATGTGACCGTTGCTGACCACCGATACCTCCTGTACCTCGCCGTCCAGACCGAAATAGGCTGCCATTTGGGCAATTCTTTCCTTCACAGATACGTCCTCCTATTTTTCCTTTTATTATAATAGGGCACATTCTTCCTTATTGTACCATAAAAGGAAAAAATGTCAACCAAGCAACACCGTAGGTGACAAAAAGTCGGTGTGCATGCTACAAAACGAATCATAAAAAATCAAAAAAACCCTTGACATTTTGAAAAGTTTGGCTATAATGGTGTATGCACGATAGGTTATAGGTGCTATAACCTATAAACAATTTAAAGGAGGAATCTCTATGCCTATTGAAGTCTGGTACTTAATAGCGCTGTTCGCCGTCGTTACCGTGGGCTTCACCCTGCTCAAGCGCCCTCTGTATGAGTGTATGCTGCTGGGTTTTGTGGTGCTGGTGGCCCTCACCGGCACCTGGTCCGACGTGGGCACCTTCATCTGGGAGGCGCTGAAAGAACCCACACTGTACGTTATTTTTGCCTTTATTCTATCCGCCGAGTTATTGTCCAAGACCTCGGTCATCGACGACTGCATCGCCATCATCCTGTCCCTTTTCGGCCGTCTGCGCGGCGGCGCCGGCTTTGTGGCGGTGATCGGCAGCTCCTATATGGGCTCCCTGTCCGGCTCCGGTCCCGGTAACGTGGCCACCACCGGTGTGTTCACCATTCCCGCAATGAAAAAGTCCGGGTTCCCGGCCCATCTGGCCGCCAACGTGGAAGCTTTCTCCAGCACCATGGGCAATATGATCCCGCCCGCCGGTATGATCGGCGTTGCCTTCGCTATTTTGGATAAGCTGTATCCCAACACCTACACCATGCCCCAATACTGGATGCTGCTGTGGGGTGTTGCCATCTGGTTTATTCTGCAACGCATCGTCACCCTGTATCTGATGTGTCGCTACTACAAGGTAGAACCCATGGATAAGGCCGACGTACCGAGGCTGAGCGAGTCCCTCAAGCGGGGATGGAAGGCGGTTTTCCTGCCCATCATCGTGTTCGTACCCTTCCTGCTGACCAGCAAGTTTGACTATTTCTTCATTGACCGGCTGAATGCGGGCGGCGCTAAGGCTCTCAACGACAGCCTGCTGCTGATCATCCCCGCGCTGATCGTTCTCTGCGGCATCCTGCTGTCGGACAAAAAGTCCAAGCAGCTGATGACCCCCAAGTATATGTTCAACAGCATCAACAAAGGCATGCTGAAGGTGGTGCCCACCGCCTCGCTGGTGCTGTTCGCCTATTTTGTCGCCAACGTGCTGGAGGGCCTGCACATCGAGGAGGCCATCGGCGCCTTCTTCCAGCAGATGAATATGAGCCACGTGGCTCTGGCCTTTATCATTCCCCTCATCTGCGCCATTCTGGGTATGGTGCTGCCCGGCTCCAGCCAGGTCAAGATCTTCGGCGGCATCATCATCACCCTACTGGCCGCTGCCGGCGGCAACCCCATGCTGGCCGCCGCCATGCTGCCCTGTATCTGCGGCGCCATGCACGGCGTGACGCCCCCCTACTGTGCCTGCATCTACACCGGTATGGGTATCGCCCAATCGGAGCTGAAGCCCACGCTCATCAACGCCCTGTTCTGGCTGGTTCCCCATTATCTGCTGAGCGTGCTGATTCTGCTGGAATGGCTCCCTGTCTGGGGCCTGATCGGTTAAGGAGGTTATGGTTATGCGTGAAAAGATTTTTAAGGTGGCCAACACCGTGTACGGTGTGTTAATGACCGTTTCCTTTTTCGGCGGCGTGTTACCGCTGATCCCCTTTATCATCGCCCTGATCGTCGGCGGTAACACCGGCGAGGCGATCGCGCTGTTCCTTTATAACGACTACTACCCCTGGGTCATTCTGGCCGGTTCCATCGCGGTGGTGGTCGGTCTGATCGCCATGTACATCGGTAAGCTGGAGGGTCTGAGCATCAAAAAGGTCAGCGCCGACGGCAATACCGACGACGACACCCCGAAGGAAAACTGATCTCATATAAAAAAAGACCGTTGCTCACTGAGCAACGGTCTTTGCATTTTATAAAGATAGATCCTTAATGGGGGTCAGCAGGTCGTGGCGGAGAATATTCTTGCCGTTCACGTCCACCAGCTTGATGGCGGCGGCAGCCTTATTGTGCTTGTCCACCAGCTCCTCAAAGGTGTCGGCGGCGATGGTGATGCTGGCCACGCGGTCGCTGCTGGTCACCGCATTGGAGATCTCGGCGCCCTGCCACTTAAACTGCCAATACTCCTCCAGCACGCCCTCCTGCTTAAGCTCCTCAAACCCCTCCAGGTGGTCAAAGGTGCCGGGGTAGGCATACAGGAATTCGTTGGTGAAATAGGTGTGCTCCGGCTTGATCTCGCCCAGCTCCACCGGCTCGCCCAGGGTCAGGCGGATCACGCCGTCAATGGGGTCAAAGCCGGATGCGCGCTTGAGCAGCAGGTACTTGGCGCCGCCGCCGTTGCGGGCGCAGAACTCCAGCACGGACTCCCGCTTATCGTCGGTCAGCAGCTGCACCAGCATAGGCGTGTTCTTCAGCCCAAAGGCATCCGCGATCTTCTGACCGATCACGCGGATGCGCTCGATGGTCTCGGGGGATACCGCCGCCGGATAGCGGGTGCGGAACGCCAGAAAGCGATCCTTATAGTCCACCTTTTCGGTGTTGGAGGCGCTGAGCAGATGCGCCACGCCGTCAATGACCTGGTAGTCCACGGTCAGCTCGGCGCCCTCTACAAACTCCTCCACGATCACCACGCCGGAACGGCTGATGCTCGCCGCCTCGGCAAAGAACTGACGCAGCTCATCCCAGTTGGTGGCCTTACGCACGCCCTTGGAGGAATAGCCGTCCGCCGGCTTGACCACCAGCGGGAACTGCATCTCGTTGACCTTGTCCTCGTCCAGCGTATCCATAAAGGAGTTCTTGGACGTGGGGATGCCGTAGCGATGGAAGATATCCTTCATCAGGCTCTTATCCGACACGTCGCACGCGGTCTTATGGTCGATGTAGCAGGGCAAGCCCAGCTCCTCAGACACCTTCGCCACCGTGATCAGCACCTGGTCGGCGCACACGGTAATGAGGAAGTCCGCCTGCTCGTCAATGGCGATCTGCTTGACCGCCTCGGCGTCCAGGATATTCACCTTAATAAACTTATCGGCGTAGGGACGGGCCACCGCGTTGACGTTGTTGTCCAACAGCACCGTCTCGATGCCCCGCTCCTTTAAAAATCCCAACAATACGATCTGCGGACAGCTGCCCGCCAAAACTAATGCTTTCATACTACCTCTTTCTCCTCAAAACGGGAAACGGTTATTTCTGTTCCGCGATGATCCGCTTGCGGTCGATCTTGCCGTTAAAGGTGCGGGGAATGTCCTCCACCGCCACAATGTACTTAGGCACCTTGTAGGCCTCCAGCTTATCCAGCAGATAATCGGACAACGCCTTTGCATCCAGTTCGCAGCCCTCGTTGAGCTTGACCAGCATCTTCACCACACGGCCGTATACGCGGTCCTCATAGGGGATGCAGACGCACTCGTCCACGGTGGGATGCCGCAGCGCCACGTCCTCCACCTCGGTGGGGGCAATCTTCAGCCCGCCCACGTTGATGACGTCGTCGCGGCGACCCACCAGATACAGATAGCCGTTCTCCATATAACCCAGGTCGGTCATATAGATAACGCCGTCCTGAATGGTGTTGGCGGTCAGCTCCGGCTCGTTCCAGTAGCCGGCGGTCACCGTGTTGGAACGGATGGCGATGATGCCGGGGTTATCGGCGGTGGCATCCTCCATACGGTTGTAGTGCTCGTCCACGATGTAGATGTCCACACCGGGATTGGGCTTGCCCACGCACTTGGTATTGCCCGACACGGCGTTATAGTCGATGTAGCACACGGCGCCCACCTCGGAGCCACCGTAGGCGTCAAACTTCCGCACGTTGGGCAGCAGGGAGATCAGCTTCTCCTTATCGCCGCCGGGGAGGGCGGAGGAGCTGGAATACAGGAAATCCAGCTGATCGTCGTACTTCGCCAGCTCCTTGGCGCCCAGCATCAGCACGTAGTGAACGCCGGAGGGGGGCAGATAGATGGAGGTGACGTGATAATTCTTAATGTTGTCAAAGAACAGCTTCAGATTGGTAAAGCCGGCCATCAGCAGCACCGTGCTGCCCCGCACCATAGACATATGGGTCTTGCGCAGACCCGCCGCGTGGTTCATAGGGGTGGGGATCAGCCACACGTTGTCGATGCTGTAATTGAGCACCGCATTCTGGCTCTGGCACATATTCATCTGTCCGTAGTGGGTGATCATAACGCCCTTGGACTTACCGGTGGTGCCGGTGGTGAACAGGATCTCCTGCAGCATATCCTCGGTGGGGAACTCCGGCAGGGGACCGTCGTAGGCCGCCAGCTCATCCAGCGTGACCGAGAAATTCTCCAGCGGATGCTCACCGGTGAGGATCATCGCCGGCGTGATCTCGGCGGCGATGGCGGACACCCGCTCCTCGGGAGCGGCGTGCTCCACGGGGGCGTGAACGCCGCCCGCCAGGTGGATGCCGTAGCACATCACCAGAAACTCCACCGTGTGGTTGGCCTCCAGAATGACTCGCTCACCCTTTTTCAGACCCTTTTCCTTCAGCAGAGCCGCCATGCCCGCCACCATCTTCCACAGGGTGGCGTAATCCACCGTACGGTCGGGGGCGATCAGCGCCGTCTTCTGCGGTTGGGACAGGCTGTGCTCATAAATACTCTTGACAATGGAACGCATAAAAGCATCTCCTTTATTACTTATCGCGACGCTTGAGGAAGCGGGCCCAGACCTCTTCGGCTACAGCCGGCTCCATCTCCTGATTTTTCACCGGTACGCACTGACCGCGGCTCATCTTGCGCAGCGCCAGGAACATATCGAAGCGGCCGGTCACCTTAGCCGGGATGCCGGAGGCCACCGAATTCTCGGGGATGTCGGAGGTGACCACGCTGCCGGCGGTGACAATGGTATCCTTGCCGATGCGCACGTCCGGCATCACGGTGACGTTCATAGAGATATACACGTTGTCCTGCAGCTCCACGCAGCCCAGCTTCTCCCCCTGACCGAAATCGTCGTCGGGATTACGGGTCTTGAGGTAGCGGTTGAGCATATCGTGGGTGACCAGCTTGGCGGTCTTATGCACGTGCACGTTATCCCCCAGGCGGATCAGCTCGGGGTACAGCGGCACCAGCCAGGGACCCCACTTGCAGTTGTCACCGATGGCGCCCAGAATATGATGCTTCTTGAGATAGCGGGCGCGACGGGCACCGCCGTGGGTCAACAGCAGCCGCACGCTGTGATACAGTCTTTTTGCCTTCATACCAAATCTCTCCTTAGCCCTTCAGGCGATCCACCATAGCCACCATAGCGGCCACGGAGTTGAAATTCTCGGGAACGATCTCGTCCACACCGATCTCCACGCCAAAGCCATCGGCCAGCAGAGAGATCAGGCTCATCAGCTCAAAGGAATCCAGGTAGCCGCCCTCGATGATGTCCTGCACGTCGGTCAGGTCGCGGGTGGGCTTAACTTCCTGCAGAATCGCAATCACTTTCTCCTGAGTCATAACTTATTCCTCCGTTTTCTTCTTTTTCTTAAATTTCTTGCGGATGATCTTCATAATCAATTCCCGATACTTGACGGTCAGCACAACCGCCGCCACGCACAGGATACCAACGGCCGCCAGACGCAGCCACAAATGGTCATACAGGAAATGGGCAACCAGCATAAAGCCCAGCAGACCCAACAGCACGATGCCGATGGCCTTAATATTCAGGTAGCGACCCAGACCGGTGCGGCACACCAGCACGTAGTTGGTGATGAACAGCACGGCAAAGGATACCACGTTGATATAGGGGAGCATCATCACGCCCTGTCCGGGGTTGACCGCATCGTACCAGGGCAGCAGGAAATACTTGGCCGCCACGCTGCCCACCGCCACCACGCCGGTCCATACCGCGGTGCCCAGCACGCGCTTCTGGTAGGTGAGCATAATGGTGAATACGGTGGTGGCCGACTGCAGCACCACCGCCACCACGAAGCCGGGCATCAGCGGCACCGATTCGGGATACCTGCCGCTGCCCAGGATGTAGATGATCTCGGGGGTGAACAGGATCACGGCAATACCCATCGCCGCAATGCCCAGGGTGTACAGCAGCGTACCGCGGCGCACCGCCTTGACCTTTTCCTGGTTGAGGTTATCCATCAGCCAGGTGGTCACCGCGCCGGACACCGCCACCAACAGCGTGGTCATAATGTGGTTGGCGGAGGAGGCGGTGGACACCACCGCGTTGACCTCCTCACCCAGGCGCATGGTGGTGATGATGGAGTTGGACGAATTGAGCAGCTGTGCCGTCAGATAGTGCAGCATCAGCGGAAACGCCAGCGCAAAGCCGTACTTGCAATACTTCCAGTTGAAGCTCTTACCCTTAAACAGCAGGAACAGCGCACAGCCCAGACCGATCAGCGCCGAGGGGATGTAGAAGCCGTAGATACGACCGGACAATTTATCCGCCTCGGGAGCGATCATCACCAGCGCCACCGCGATCAGGGTGGGCACCAGCGCATTCACCGCCGACAGCACCGCCACCGACTTGTATCGGTAGAGGGTGCGTTCCTTGGCGAAGTAGATCTGCTTACAGCTCTGGAACATCAGCATAAAGAACAGCACGTGGACGTACTGTCGGGGGATGCTGGTCACCACCGTGAACCAGTCGCCGCACAGCAGCGCCACCCCGTACAATATCAGGGTAAAGCTCATGCTGGCCAGCGTCACGGAGGAGACGTATTTATTGAAATCTTCCTTGAAATCATAATAGGCGCGTGCCACCGTGTTCTGCATCTCCAGACTGGTGACGATCAGCAGCAGCGTCTCCCAGCTGGCGAAGTTCGAAAAGGCACCCAAGGCCTCCTTCGACAGCAGACCGGCGAAGATCGGGTGGGTGATAAAGGACAGACCTTTTACCAAAAAGGTGCTGATCACGTACCAAAAGCCCGCCTTTACCGCCAGACCGGCACTGCCCCGTTTCTCATGTAATTGTTCACTCATTAACTTCTTCCTTCTTCCGATACAGACCAAGCGGGTGAATCCGCAGGGACAGGTCGCGGGGGTCCTGCACACCGCACTCCACGTAGCCGCTCAGCAGGTAGATGCAGAAAATCATCATAAAGGCAGAGCCGTGGGTGTGGTTGGTGAAACAGGACAGACCCAACATCAACAGCGCGAACCAGCTGTACTGGCGCTTCAATTTAAAGAGGCTGATGACGTAGAATGTATAGGAGATCGCCGCGCCCACCAGACCGTACTTGTAGATGGACTCAAACAGGCCGGACATATAGCCGCCGGCCTCCGAGCCCTCCACCGCCTTGCCCCACAGCCACTCGCTGCCCTGCATCTTGGTCAGGGCGAAAATGCCGGAGCTGGTGCGACCGGAGACGGCGTTGTAGCCGTCCTGGCTGAACAGGATGCGGTTGATGCTGTCGCGGAATACGTCTACGAAGATATACATCAGCACCGCCGCCAAAAACAGGCTGCCCACCAACACGATGTTGATGGGACGCACGGTGATGCCGCGGAAGGTGAAGGCGCCGTAGCGCTTCTTGCGAATGGAAATACCCTTAAACTCGCGCTCGGGAATGGTGAAACCCTTAATAAACAGGATGGGCTTGTTTTCCATACCCTCGCCGCAGAAGATGGCCAGGTAGATAAACCACAGACCCATACACAGCACGATACCCAGACCGGAGGTGCTGGCCACCACGCCCACCGTCAGCACCGCCGCCAGAGCGAAACGGCGCCAGTTGACACCCGGGGAGAACAGCAGCATCAGCTGTGCCGGCACACAATACAGCGCCATATGGGAGGGCTCCATAAAGATGGAGGAGGGGCGATACATCGTGGTGGGATTGCCCAGGATGCTGATCTTGCCGGTTTCGGCCAGACCCATCCACTGGTCACTGCCCTCCAGGAACAGCTGCGTGGGAACCAGCTGCAGGTGGAAATCCAGCAGGTAATAGCACACGTACTGTGCCATAATCAGCACACTGCCGATCACCGCCACCGTGATCCACGCGCGGGTAAACGCCTTAAAATCGATCACACCGCTGATGGCGGCCAGAAACACCAGGCACATCAGACCCTCACGGCCCAATTCCGCCACACCGGTACCGTTATCCAATATCTTGCACACGCTGTACAGCACCAGCGGAATCAGCGGCGTCCACATCACCCGATTATTCTGCCACAAGCGCAGCATCAGATAGGGCGCCAGAATCAGCAGCACCGTGGCGCGGGAATCCACCATAATGCCCTGATAATGCTGCAGAAACGGACACAGCACCAGCAGCAGAGCACACACGCTGTCCAATATGGAGTACGCAGTACCCGTTTTCAGTTGAACTGTCCGGCTCACAAAATCATCCTCTCTTATTGCTTCTCCTCCGTCTCGGGGACGTAATACTTGGAGAAGCGGTCCACGCCGCGATATTCCGGCTTTACCTCGGTGCCGGTGTGCTTAAACACCATCAGCACCGTACCGAAGATAATCTTAATATCCAGCCAAAAGCTGAAATTCTTCACGTACTCAATATCGTACTGAATGCGCTCGGTCCAGCTGATGTTATTGCGACCCTTCGCCTGGGCCAGACCGGTCATACCGGGGCGCACCGCAAAGCGGAGCACCTCCTCCCCCTCACAGCGGGGAGCCTGATAGTCCAGCATGGGACGGGGTCCCACGATGCTCATAGTGCCGTTGAGAATGTTGAACAGCTGGGGCAATTCGTCCAGGCTGGTCTTACGCAGGATGCGACCGATCTTGGTGATGCGGTCCTCCGACATGATCTCGTTGCCCTCGGCGTCGTACCGCTCGGTGATCATGGTGCGGAACTTATACATTTTAAAAGGTTTCATATTCTTACCGATGCGGGTGGCGTTGTACATCACCGGACCCTTGGAGGTCAGCTTAATGGCGATGGGCACCAGGATCAGCACCGGAATGGCGATCAGCAGGACGATCATCACAAAGCTGACCGAAATATCAAACGCACGTTTCAGGAAAAAGTTGAACTTTCTCATTTGTCAATCCTCATTCAAAACACTCGCGGATGGCGGCGATAATCACGTCCTGCTGATCGGGGGTCATCTTAATGTCGCAGGGCAGGCACAGACCGCGGCGGAAAATGTCCGATCCCACGTCGGCGCCGCCGTCGTACAGACCCTCGGCGGTGACGTAAGCGTTGTCCTTGTAAATCGGCTGCAGATGCATGGGCTTCCAGATGGGACGACCCTCCGCATTGATGGCGGCCAGCTTCTCCAGTATCTCGGTGGGGCAGGCCTTACCCGCCGCATCGGTATAGTTGGCCACCGTGTCGGTACGGGTCTGCTGGCACATGGCGTCCTCGTCGATGAGCAGGCAGGTCAGCCAATAGTTGGGCTCCATCTCGCCCTCGATATAGGGGTTGACCGACACCGGCAGATCGGCCAGACCGTCGCGGTACCGCTCGTAGATCGCCTTCTTCAGCGCCACGTGCTCCTCCAGATGGGGGATCTGACCGCGGATAACGCCGGCGATGACGTTGCTCATACGATAGTTGTAGCCCCGCTCCTCATGCTGATACCAGGGAGCGTCCTCACGGCTCTGGGTGGACCACTTGCGCACCTTGGCGGCGGCCTCGGGACAGTCGGTCAGCAGCATACCGCCGCTGGAACCGGTGATGATCTTATTACCGTTAAAGGAGATGGCGTTGTAGGAGCCGAAGGAGCCGGTCTGGCGACCCTTATAGGTGGCGCCCAGGCTCTCGGCGGCGTCCTCGATCAGCACGGCGCCGTGGGCGTCGCAGATGGCGCGGATCTCATCCAGCTTGGCGGGCACGCCGTACAGGTTGACCACTACCACCACCTTGGTGTCGGGATACAGCTCAAAGGCCTTCTCCAGCGCCACGGGGTCCATATTCCAGGTATCCCGCTCGCAGTCGATGAACACCGGCTCGCCGAACTCATAGGCCACGGGGTTGACGGTGGCGGCGAAGGTCATATCGGTGCAGAACACCTTGTCACCGGGCTTGACGCCCGCCAGCTTGACCGCCATATGCAGGGCGGCGGTACCGGCGCACAGACCGATTCCGTAGCCGCAGCCCACGTACTGAGCCATCTGACTCTCCACCTGGTTGATGTTCTCACCCACGGTGGACATCCAGTTGGTATCGTAGGCCTCCTGAATGTACTGCAGCTCCTCCCCGTGCATGGTGGGGGTGGAAAGCCACACTTTGTTTTCGAACGCTTTGATACTCATTATCATCATCCTCACTTCGGAACGATCGTCATTTTATTGCGTAAACAAACACGCACATATACAGACTAATGTTACCACAATTCAACCTATTTTGCAAGCACTATTTATATATACCTATATTGTTGATTAGGTTGCCCATTTTTTATGCATCCGTCGCGACGGAATTGTGCAAAGCAACAAAATTTCCGCATAACCGATATGGCGACAATTTACAGTTGCGCCGCGGGGATACCCGTGCTATAATACCCCCGCAAGCCCAAAGTTTGCAGTTTCTGTGAAAGGAGTATCCGTATGAAAAAGGTTATCTGCAAGGTTGAGTACGACACCGAGACCGCTCAGCTGATCGGTAAGGCGACCCACGGCGTGTTCGGCGACCCCGCCGGCTACGAGGAGAGCCTGTATATGACCCGGGACGGCAAGTATTTCATCTACGTCAACGGCGGCGCCGAGTCCCTCTATCCCAACGAGGACATCAAGCGCCTGGCCAAGACCAAGGTGGACGAGTGGAAAGCCGAAAAGGGCATCTAAGTCGGGTAAAGGAAAACACCGCACCGAGCATTCGGTGCGGTGTTTTTTTGTTGTTCGGTTATGAGTTTAGAGTTATGAATTTGGCTCCGCCGAACGTTATGGTAGGACCGTTTCTGCGAAACGGTCCTAGTTGATTTTGCTCTGCAAAATCACTCCCACTCAATCGTGCCCACCGGCTTGGGGGTCAGGTCCATCAGCACACGGTTGATGCCCTCCACCTCGGCGGTAATACGGGCCACGATCTTATGCAGTACAGGGTACGGAATCTCCTCTATGGTGGCGCTCATAGCGTCGGTGGTATTTACCGCGCGGATGATGGCCGGCCAGCCCTCGTAGCGGCTGTCGTCCTTGACACCCACCGACTTAATGTCCGGCACCACGATGAAATACTGCCACACCTTCTCGTTCAGCCCGCAAACGTCGAACTCCTCCCGCAGGATGGCGTCCGCCTCACGCAAAGCGTGCAGACGGTCGCGGGTGATGGCGCCCAGACAGCGCACACCCAGACCGGGGCCGGGAAACGGCTGACGGTACACCATATTGTGGGGCAGACCCAGCGCCTCGCCCACCACGCGGACCTCGTCCTTAAACAGCAGCTTAATAGGCTCCACCAGCTCAAACTGCAGATCCTCCGGAAGACCGCCCACGTTGTGGTGGGACTTGACCGCCTTTTTGCCCTCCGCCGCCTTAACAGACTCCAAAATATCGGGGTAAATGGTGCCCTGCGCCAGATAGGTGACCCCCTCCAGCTTGCGGGCTTCGTCGGCGAACACCTCGATAAACTCCTTGCCGATGATCTTGCGCTTGCGCTCGGGGTCGGACACGCCCTCCAACAAACCCAAAAAGCGGTCGGTGGCGTCCACGTAGATCAGGTTGGCGTCCAAGCCGTCGCGGAACAGCTTAATCACGTTCTTGGACTCATTCTTGCGCATCAGACCGTGGTTGACGTGCACACACACCAGCTGTTTGCCAATGGCCTTGATCAGCAGAGCGGCCACAACCGAGGAGTCTACGCCGCCGGACAGTGCCAGCAGCACCTTCTGCTCCCCTACCTGCGCGCGGATGGCCTCCACCTGCGCCTCGATAAAGGCGTTGGCCAGGTCGGCATTGACGATACGCTCCATCCCCTCGGGACGGACGTTGGCATTATAATCCATCATTGGCGGTATCCCCCTTAATTGGTGTAATTGTCGAAATAGCCCTGCACCAGCACCACGGGGGTGCCCTTATCGCCGGAGCCGCTGGTCAGATCGGCCAGCGACCCGATCAGGTCGGTCAGCTGACGGGGGGTGGTGCCCTGGGACGCCATACTGCCCACCAGATTCTCATCCTTCTTACGGATGCTGTCGGAGATGGCCTTTTTCAGTTCTTCGCCGGACAGATCCTTAAAATCGTTGTCCGCCAGATACTTCAGTTTCAGCTCATTGGGGGTGCCCACCAAACCGTCGGTAAAGGCCGGCGACACCACCGGATCCGCCAGCTCCCAGATCTTGCCCCGGGGGTCCTTAAAGGCGCCGTCGCCGTACACCATCACCTCCACGTGCTTACCGGTGGCGGCCAGGATGCGGGACTGAATGTCCAGTACCAGATCCTGACAGGCGTGGGGGAACAATTTAATGGTGTCCTCGGTGGACTTATTCGACCCCAATAGACCGTAGCGCTCGTTATAGCCGCTGCCGTCCACGGGGGCGGTGAGAATGTCGTCCAGACCGCACACCACCGCCGCGCCCGCATCCCGCAGAATCCGCTTGGTGCGGGCGCGGGTGTGGATGTCGCAGGTGACGATGCGGTCGGTATACTCCAGAATGGCGCGGGGCTGATTGGCGAAGACGATCTCCACCTGAGCGCCCGCTTCACGGATGATGTCACCGTAATACTGCACGTAGTCCACGCCGGTGAACTCGTGCTTGTTTTCACCAAACAATTCCCGATATTTCTCCAGACTCAGCACGTCGGAATAGGGGTTGACCCCTGCCGCATCCAGCTGATCCAGCGTCACCAGATGGTTTCCCACCTCGTCGGAGGGGTAGCTGAGCATCAGCACCACCTTTTCGGCGCCCATAGCAATGCCCCGCAGGCACACCGCGAAGCGGTTGCGGGACAGGATGGGGAATATCACGCCGATGGTGCCGCCGCCCAATTTCTGCCGCACGTCGGCGGCGATGGCGGAGATGGGGGCGTAGTTGCCCTGGGCGCGGGCCACCACGGACTCGGTGACCGCGATAACGTCACGGTCCCGCAGCGAGAAGCCCTCGCTGTGAGCGGCAGCCAGAACGCTGTCCGCCACAATGGCGGCCAGGTCATCGCCCTGACGGATGATGGGACAGCGGATACCGCGGGATACGGTGCCCACCAAGCGGTTGGATTCAGCCATAAACATCGTCCTTTCGTCTGGAAAAACGGTGGTAAAACGAACACAGGGTAATCATACCTCTTATAGTACACCGTGTCAATACGACACACTATATTTTGTGAAAAATACACGGATATTGACGAGAAAAATCCCTGCGTTTTTTGCGATTTTTCCGCCGACTTTTCCCAAAATCCGACCACTCGTTTCGCCGCGGAAAAACCTTTTAAAATAATACTGGACAAACCGCGAATTTGCGAGTATAATAGTAGGGATTAAGTTTCCATTAAGGAGGAAATGACAATGAAACACACTACTAAACTGCTGTGCGGTCTGCTGGCCGCCGTGATGCTGCTGTCGGTCATGCTGACCGGCTGCACCCTGCCGAAGCCCACTCTGCCCGGCGTCGGCAACGTAGCCGCCACCTACGGCGGCGGTCAGGAGATCACCACCGGTGAGTATCTGGCCTATCTGTACATGAACTTCAACAACGTCTACCAGAATTACTACTACTACGCCCAGTACGGTATGGATCCCTGGGAGCAGGTCGTCCCCTACGGCGAGGATGATGAGGAGCTGCCTCTGGCCGACTACATCACCGCCACCACCAAGGACTCCATCTCCCGCATCATCGCCCTGGATAAGATGATGAAGGACAACGGTCTGAATTGGCTGGAAGAGGACGAGGAGAGCGTCAACGAGGAGCTGGCCACCATGGAGCCCGACGCCTTCATCGACTACGGCATCAGCAACGACAGCTTCACCAAGGCGTATAAGAATATGATGCTGACCGAGTACTCCGTGTTTATGGGTCTGTACGGCAAGGGCGGCATCAACGAGGTCAAGGACACCGAGATCCGCAAGTATTTCAACAAAAACTACCTGTCCTATAAGATGATCACCGTCAACCTGACCGACGATCAGGGTAAGGCGCTGAGCAAGGAGGACAAGCAGAAGCAGCTGGATCTGCTGAACGGCTATCTGAAGATCTACAATGAGAAGGGCTTCGAGAAGGCCATGGATGCCTATAACAAGGACAACGCCGCCGAGGGCGAAAAGGTGACCGCCTCCAAGGATGAGGAAAACCGCAACGATATGGACGCCACCGAGCTGGATTCCGACACCGTTAAGGCCATCCGCAGCGTTGAGGTGGGTAAGGCCAAGATCGTGGAGTACGGCGGCGATGACGAAAAGAATCCCACCACCGCCTCTCTGATCGTCCGTCTGGACATTAACGAGCCCAAGGACCTGTACACCGACTCCTACGAGTCCATCCTGTACGCCATCAAGCAAGAGGACTTCGACAAGGAAGTGGACAAGGTGATGGATAAGATCACCGTCCAGTTCAACGACAAGGTCATCAGCAAGTGCGACCCCAAGGAGTTCGCAGAGGAATAATTCCCGACGCAAAAGGAGCCATCCCCCATGGGATGGCTCCTTTTTTTATCCCGTATAATCCTCCAGCAGAATGGACAGACTGCTGTCATCCTCCGCAGGCACTCCCTCCAGCACCTCCTGCCGCTGCTGGGGCGGCAGGGTGTCCACGTACACGTCGAACACCTGCCGCGGATAGGGGCTGTCCCCCTCAAACACCGCCACCTGTCCCTCCCACGCACCGATGGTGTAGCGGGAGGGGCGCTGCACCGCATCGGACGGCATCACGTAGCGAAACAGAACGAACAGGATCACCGACGCCAGCATCAGCGACACCGCCAGCGCCCACAGAAGCGTTTTCCACACGGCAGACATTTCCATCCCCCCCTCGAGTCACCTTAAGTATGCCCGAACATCGGCGGAATATCAAAACTTGTTCCCCCATACGAGTAAAATTCCGTGAAAATGCAGAAAATTAGTGGAAATGCTATTTTGGGTTTGACATTTGCGTCGTTTTGCAATACTATTATGGTGTATATTTATGCTAATTAGGGTAGTATCCCTTTTTCATCCTTATTCGCCGACCGAAAGGAGCGGACCTATGAACTCTCTGATACTGAAAATCAAACGGTTTTTCCGCCGTCTGCCCGCCGCCGCCAAGCAGTGGGTGGCGGAGCTGCCTGCCCGTCTGAAGGCGTGGGTCATCTCGCTGGTGCGCCCCACCCCCCAGCAGAAGCAGAAGCGCCGCCGCCGCGCCAAGCGGATCGGCAACGCCGTGCTGGCGGTATTCCTGGTGGGTGTCATCACGGTCAGCATCGTAGGCTGTATGCTGGTGGTGTACATCTACAACACCTTCGACGCCGACGCCTACATCCCCATTCTGGGTGAGATGTCCATGGACAACCGCTCGGTCATCTACGTCAAGGACGACAGCGGCAAGTTCGTGCCCTATCACAACCTGCTGGGCGGCACCTCGGTGTGGACCGACATCGACAAGATCCCGCTCCATATGCAAAACGCCGTGGTGGCCATCGAGGACGAGCGCTTCTGGGACCACGAGGGCGTGGACCTGAAGCGTACCGTGGGCGCCATGATCAACCTGGTGGCCAACCGCGTATTCAACCTGGGTTCTCAGGAATACGGCGGCTCCACCATCACCCAGCAGCTTATCAAAGTAACCACACAGAACAAGGACCACAGCATCAAGCGTAAGGTCAACGAAATTATGGCCGCCAGCGCCATGGAGGCCACCGAATACACCAAAGAGGAGATCCTGGAAGGATACCTCAACAACGTGCCCCTGACCGGCGACCTGGTGGGTGTGGGCATCGGTGCCCGCGCCTATTTCGGTAAGGAGCTGCAGGATCTGAGTCTGGCGGAGTGCGCGGTGCTGGCCAGCATCACCAACAACCCCAGCATCTACGACCCCTACGCCCACCCCGAGAACGTCCGCCAGCGTCAGCTGCTGGTGCTGGGCAAGATGTACGAGTGCGAATTCATCACCAAGGACGAGTACGTCAACGCGGTCAACCAGGAGCTGGTGTTTAAGAGCAGTAACGTCCGCCAGCAGACCCAGGACTACTACGTGGATCTGGTGGTGGAGGACGTCATCGCCGACCTGATGGAGGACTACGGCTACACCTACACCTACGCCAACAATATGGTCTACTACGGTGGTCTGAACATCTATTCCGCCGAAGACCCCGAGCTGCAGGCCAAAGTGGAGGCCATCTTCGCCGACGAGGATAACTTTCCCGAGCACCGCGACGGGGACAAACAGGATCCCCAGGCCTGCTTCTTCGCCGTAGACTATGACGGTCGCGTGATGGTCACCATCGGCGGTCGCGGCAAAAAAGAGGACAACCGCGTGCTCAACCGCTCCACCCAGTCGGTGCGCTCCCCCGGCTCCTCTATGAAGCCCATCACCTCCTACGGCCCCGCCATCGCGGAGAATATGGTGCACTATTCCTCGATGATGAGGGACGCCCCCATCACCCTGCCCAACGGCGATAAGTGGCCCCACAACTATGAAATGAAGACCACCCCCGACCGCGGCAACGTGCTGCTGGGCGTGGCTCTGCAGAAATCGCTCAACACCGTTGCCGCCCGTCTGGTGCAGCAGCTGGGCACCGAGCGCAGCTATAACTACGCCACCAACACCTTCCACCTGACCACCCTGGTGGAATCCAAAGAGGACGGCGGACAGATCTTCACCGACAACGCCCTGTCCCCCCTGGCGCTGGGCGCTCTCACCGACGGCGTCACCGCCCGTGAGATGGCCGCCGCCTACGCCATCTTCGGCAACGGCGGCTACTACTGCGAGCCCTACACCTATTATCAGGTGACCCGCGGTCAGGGCGAGGACGAGACCCCGATTCTAACCGGCGGTCAGAAGTCCTCGCTGGCGATGGATCCCCAGTCCGCCTACGTGATGGTCAACCTGCTGCGCCGCGTGGTGGAAAAGGGTACCGCCTGGAACGGCGTGGGTGAAAACTGGAAGGGCTGGCAGGTATACGGCAAGACCGGTACCTCCGAAAGCGAGAAGGACGTGTACTTCGCCGGCGGCACCGCCTACTACTGTGCCTCCTCCTGGTTCGGCTACGACAACAACGACGAGCTGTCCAAATTCCAGACGGGCTACGCCAAGAGCCTGTGGAACAAGGCTATGAAGGTGCTGCACGAGAATAAGCAGATTAAGAAATTCGAAAAGCCGGAGGAAGGCATCGAAACGCTGAAGTATTGTACCGAAACGGGTCAGCTGGCCACGGATAAGTGCAAAAAGACCGAGAAGGGCGTGTATAAGACCGACTTTAAGCCCGACCTGTGCGAGCTGCACGGCGGAAAGCCGGCCAACAAGGACGAGGACGCCAAGGACACCTCCTCCACCGAGTCCACCACCACGACCACCAGCGGTACCACCGGTACCACCTCCACCGACTCCACCACCTCTGCCACCGAGTCCACCACGACTTCCACCTCCGCACCCACCGACGTGCAGGTGCCGGAGCAGCCGGACAACGGAGAGGATCCGGTGGCGGAAACCCCGTAGGATAGAGCGACAAATCCGAATACCGTTCAGAAAGAGGCTTTTTCGCTCCACCCTAAGTGTTTAAAAAAAGGATTGATGAAATGATTTCCATAGCCATATTGGGCCACGGCGTGGTCGGCTCCGGCGTTGCCGAGGTGCTGATGCACAACGAAAAAGGCATCACCGCCAAGGCGGGCGACAAGATTCGGGTGACCCGCATTCTGGATCTGCGTACCTTCCCCGACCTGCCCTACGCCCACCTGTTCACCACCGACTATAACGACATCCTCAACGACCCGGACATCCGCATCGTGGTGGAGACCATGGGCGGTCTGCACCCCGCCTACGACTACGTCAAGGCGGCACTGCTGGCGGGTAAGAGCGTGGTCACCTCCAACAAGGAGCTGGTGGCCGCCAAGGGCGACGAGCTGCTGCAGATCGCCAAGGATAACAATCTGAACTTCCTGTTCGAGGCCAGCGTGGGCGGCGGTATCCCGATTCTCCGTCCCATGGACCAGTGTCTGGCCGCCAACGAGGTGTTCGAGGTGGCGGGTATCCTCAACGGTACCACCAACTTTATGCTCACCAAGATGATCAAAGAGGGCATGTCCTTCGACGGGGCGCTGGCGCTGGCTCAGCAGCTGGGCTATGCCGAGCGGGATCCCTCCGCCGACGTGGAGGGTCACGACGCCTGCCGCAAGATCTGCATCCTGGCCTCTCTGGCCTTTGGCAAGCACGTGCTGCCCGACGAGGTGCACACCGAGGGCATCACCGCCATCACCGAGGAGGACGTGAAATACGCCGCCGCCTGCGGCTGCGTGATTAAGCTGGTGGGTCGCGCCACCCGCACCGAGGACGGCAAGCTGTTCTGTCTGGTGTCGCCCATGGTGCTGCCTGCCGACAACCTGCTGGCGGACGTGAACGACGTATTCAACGCCATTATGGTTCGCGGCGACAGCGTGGGCGACGTGGTGTTCGTAGGGCGCGGCGCCGGAAAGCTGCCCACCGCCAGCGCGGTGGTGGCGGACGTCATCGACGAGGTCAAGCACCTCAAGGCCCGCAAATACCTGTTCTGGGGTCCCCACGAGGAGGGTCACGTCCGTGACTACCGTCTGGCCCCCTGCCGTATGCTGCTGCGCTTCTCCTGTCAGGAGGATGCCGGCGCGCTGATGCAGATCGGTCAGGTGTTCGGCGACGTGCGGATGGTCACCATCCCCGACGCCCCCGCCAACGAGGTGGCGTTTATCACCCCCTGTATGCCGGAATATCTGCTGAATGAAAAAATTGCCGGTTTCACCGGTATGACTCTGACCCGCCGACTGCGGATGTATTGATCGAGAGGTGCCAAATATGTTAGTTGTACAGAAATTCGGAGGTAGCTCGGTGGCGGATGCCGAACGCGTGATGCGTGTGGCCGGCATCATCACCGACACCTACAAGCAGGGCAACGACGTGGTGGTGGTGGTTTCCGCCCAGGGCGATACCACCGACGACCTGATCGCCAAAGCCCGCGAGCTCAATCCCCGCGCCAGTAAGCGGGAGATGGATATGCTGATGTCTGCCGGCGAGCAGATCTCCATCTCTCTGCTGGCTATGGCCATCGACGCGCTGGGATACCCCGCCATCTCCCTGCTGGGATGGCAGGCCGGCTTTGAGACCAACACCAAATACAGTGCCGCCCGCATTAAGCGGGTGAACCCCGAGCGCATCCGCGCCGAGCTGGATAAAAACCGCATCGTCATCGTGGCGGGATTCCAGGGACTCAACCGCTTCGAGGACGTCACCACCCTGGGTCGCGGCGGCTCCGACACCAGCGCGGTGGCCATCGCCGCCGCTATGCGGGCGGATCTGTGCCAGATCTATACCGACGTGGACGGCGTGTATACCGCCGACCCCCGCAAGATCCCCGGCGCCCGTAAGCTGGACGAGATCACCTATAACGAGATGCTGGAGATGGCTACCTCCGGCGCACAGGTGCTGAACAACCGCTCTGTGGAAATGGCTAAAAAATACAACGTGGAACTGGAGGTCCTGTCCAGCATCACCCGTGCGGCAGGCACCAAGGTCAAGGAGGTTACCAATATGGAGAAAATGCTGATCAAAGGTGTAGCAAAGGACGAGGGCGTTGCCCGTGTGGCTCTCATCGGTGTGCCGGATAACCCCGGTATCGCCTTTAAGGTCTTCTCCCGCGTGGCAAAGGCTCACATCTGCGTGGACAACATCCTGCAGTCCGTCGGCCGTGACGGCACCAAGGATATTGCCTTCACCGTCCCCGCGGACGACGCCGACTCCGCCGTAGAGGCTCTGCGCGACTACTGCGATATGGTGGGTGCCCAGAGCCTGCAGGTGGAGAAGGACGTGGCCAAGATCTCCATCGTGGGCGCCGGTATGGAAACCCACGAGAACGTGGCCGCCGGTATGTTCGAGGCGCTGGCGGATGCCGGCATCAACATCCAGATGATCTCCTCCAGCGAGATCCGCGTATCCGTGCTGGTGGAGAAAAAGGACGCCGACCGCGCCGTGGCCGCCGTCCACCGCCATTTCTTCGGCGAATAATCTCGATACCGTCCAAGCAGGCAGAGTCATACGACTCTGCCTGCTTTTTTTGTATATTCGGCGTCCTTTTTCGCATAGTAACGATGGGATTTTCTTGCTTGTTAAATACTGGACGACCATTGACAAAACCCATTTAAACATTTATTATATAAGGTGATGTTTTATGCCCCTGCGGCGTTCCGCAATTACTGAAGAAAGGTGTATGAACTATGGCATCTATGCTCCACGGGGTACACGTACCCCACCGAAAAAACACCCGAAAAGTGGCCGTGCTGCGGATGACCCCTCCCCAGACGGTCGAGATCCCCATGAGTATGCACATCGGTCGCCCTGCCACCCCCATCGTCAAGGTGGGTGACACGGTTAAGGTGGGTCAGAAGATCGGCGAGGCGGATGGCTACATCTCCTCCCCCATCTACGCCAGCGTGTCCGGCAAGGTGAAAAAGATCACCGACTTTCTGCTGTACAACGGCACCACCACCCCCGCGGTGGTGATCGAGTCCGACGGCGAGATGGCGGTGGCCGACACCGTCGCGCCCCCCACCGTCAACTCCCGCGAGGAGCTGGTAGCCGCCATCAAGGACAGCGGCATCGTGGGTCTGGGCGGCGCCGGCTTCCCCACCTACGTGAAGTTCGACGTGAACCCCGCCCGCATCGACTATCTGATCATCAACGGCGCCGAGTGCGAGCCCTACGTGACCAGCGACACCATCACCATGGTCAACCGTGCCGACGATATGGCCTACGCCCTCAGGGCGCTGGCACAGCACATGGGCATCCGCCAGGTGATCATCGGCATCGAGAACAATAAAAAGACCGCCATCCGCACCATGCGGCATATGGCCGCCGGCATCTCCGAGTGCTCCGTGCAGGTGCGCTCTCTCCCCTCCCTGTATCCCCAGGGCGGCGAAAAGGTGCTGGTCTACCACACCACCGGTCGGGTGATCCCCACCGGCAAGCTGCCCATCGATATGGGCTGTGTGGTCATCAACTGCACCACCCTGGCCACCATCGGCGCCTATCTGCAGAGCGGTATGCCGCTGGTAGAGAAATGCGTCACCGTGGACGGCGGCTGTGTCAAGGAGCCCCGCAACGTCATCGCCCCCATCGGCACCGCCATCCGCGACCTGTTCCAGGTCTGCGGCGGGCTGAAGCACGAGCCTGCCAAGTACGTGTACGGCGGTCCCATGATGGGCGTCACCGTGCCCAACGACGCGGCCCCCGTGCTCAAGGCCACCAACGCGGTGCTGGCGCTGCGCGCCCGCGAGGCTAAGCTGCCTAAGACCACCAACTGCATCCGCTGCGGCTCCTGCACCAACGTGTGCCCCTTCGGTCTGGCGCCCGCCGCCATCTCCCACTGCGTTAAGCTGGGTGAGGTGGACGCCCTGGAGGCGCTGCACGTGGACGCCTGTATGGAGTGCGGCTGCTGCAGCTTCATCTGCCCCGCCAACCGTCCGCTGGTACAGAGAAATCAGCTGGGCAAGGCTATGCTGAAAGAAAAGAGAGCAAAGGAGGGAGCACAATGAGCAGTCTGACCAAGCTTACCGTATCTCCCCATATCCACAGCGGTCGTTCCACCGGCCGCATTATGCTGGACGTGATCATCGCCCTGCTGCCGGCGTTTGCCGCCGGCGTCTACATCTTCGGTCTGCGGGCTCTGGCTGTCGCCGCTGTGTGCATCGGCTGCTGCGTCGCCTTTGAGGCGCTGTATAATCTGATGGTGAAAAAGGATCAGACCATCGGCGATCTGTCCGCCGTCGTCACCGGCCTGCTGCTGGCGATGAACCTGCCTGTGAACATCCCCCTGTGGCAGTGCGCCGTGGGCGCCCTGTTCGCCATCATCGTGGTGAAATGCCTGTTCGGCGGCATCGGCCAGAATCTGGTCAACCCCGCCATCGCCGCCCGTGTGTTTATGCTGGTGGCCTTCGGCTCTATGGCCGCTCCCGCCTTTCCCGCGGCGGACACCGTGTCCTCCGCCACCCCTCTGGCGGCGGAGAAGATGCCCGATCTGCTGACCCTGCTGCTGGGCACCCACGGCGGTGCCATCGGCGAGACCTGCGCCATCGCTCTGATCGCCGGCGGCGTGTATCTGCTGATCCGTCGGGTCATCATCTGGCAGATCCCCGTGCTGTACATCGCCACCGTATTCGTATTCTCCTTCTTTATGGAGGGCTTCAGCGTGGTCGCCGCCCTGTCCCAGGTGCTGGCAGGCGGTCTAATGATCGGTGCCATCTTTATGGCCACCGACTACGTCACCTCGCCCCCCACCCCCTGGGGTAAGGCCATCTTCGGTATCGGCTGCGGCGTGATGACCTGCATCATCCGCTATTTCGGAAACTATCCCGAGGGCGTATCCTTCGCCATCCTGTTTATGAACATTCTCACCCCCTATATCAGCGTCTGGACCCGTCATAAGGTCTTCGGAGTGGGAGGTGCCAAATGATGAAAAAGCATATTATCAGCGTGGTGACGCTGGTGGCCATCGTGGGCGTTATGGCTCTGCTGCTGGCCGGCACCAACGCCATCACCGCCCCCATCATTGAGAAAAACCAGTCTGCCGCCGCCAACCAGGCGCTGCTGCAGGTGATGCCGGAGGGCACCGACTTTGAGCCGGTGGCGCTGGGCGACTATCAGCTGCCCGCCACCGTCACCGAGGCCCACCGCGAGACCGCGGGCAAGGGCTACGTGGTCACGCTGACCACCAAGGGCTACGGCTCCGACTTTGTGATTATGTGCGGCGTTTCCGCCGATGGCGTGGTGACCGGCGCGGTCTGCCTGTCCTCCAACGAAACGCTGGGTAAGGAAAAAGAGTACGGTGAGACTTTCACCGGCAAGAACGCCGACGAGGTGGAGTCCACCGACACCATCGCCGGTGCCACCATGACCACCGCCGCCTATAAGAGTGCCGTCAAGGACGCTCTCAACGCCGCCATTATCCTGGGCGGCGGCAGCGCCGACCTGCGCAGCGAGGAGGAGATCCTGGCTGACAACCTGAAGGCGGCTCTGCCCGACGGTGACACCTTCCATAAGTGGTTCGCCACCGTGGAAATTGACGGCGTGGACGCCGTCTACGTGGCGGACAACGGTAAGGGCTACGTCTGTGTCGCCACCGCCGAGGAGATCGGCGAGGACTTCACCGGCGAATTCATCGGCTTTGACGCTGATGGCAAGGTAGTTACCGCCGGCAGCACCAAGAACACCGCCGCCGCCGAAAAGGCTGTTGCCAAGGTCATTGCCGACGCAGAAACCGCCTATGCCGCCATCGATCTGGAAACCTATTCCGATATTCACCAGAACATCACCGAGATTCTGGAAACCAACAACGGCAACTATATCCTGACCATCAACGCCGCCGGCTACGGCATTAAGGGCGGCGACCAGTGGCACCCCGCCAGCGGCGAGTATATCGTCGTCAAGGTCTGCATCTCCCCCGAGGGCAAGATCATCGACTGTGTGACCGTATCTCAAAAAGAGAGCGAGAACATCGGCGACGCCTGCGCCAAAGAGGAGTTCTACGGTCAGTTCGACGGCAAGACCGCCGACACCCTGTCCGAGGTAGACGCCATCTCCGGCGCCACCATCACCACCGACGGCTATGTGGAGGCCATCCGGCGTTGTCTGGATGCCGTTAAGATTCTGGAAGGAGGTGCCAAGTAATGAAACGTGACAGCAACGTCGCCACCCTGTGGCGGGGTATTCTGAAAGAAAACCCCGTACTGGTGCTCATTCTGGGCACCTGCCCCACCCTGGCCACCACCACCACGGTGGACGGCGCCTTCGGTATGGGCATCGCCGCTATGCTGGTGCTCATCTGCTCCAACGTGTTTATTTCTCTGCTGCGCAAGATCATCCCCGACACCATGCGCATCCCCTGCTATATCGTGATCATCGCCGGCTTCGTCACCATCGTCAAGATGCTGGTGCAGGCCTATCTGCCCGATCTGTACGAGACACTGGGCGTGTATCTGGATCTGATCACAGTCAACTGCATCATCCTCGGTCGTGCCGAGATGTTCGCCAGCAAGCACCCCGTGGTCAAGTCCGCTATGGACGGCATCGGCATGGGTCTGGGCTTTACCCTGGCCCTCACCGCCATGGCCACCGTCCGTGAAGTGCTGGGCAACGGCTCCTTCGCCGGTATGCCCATCTCCTTCCTGGAGAACTACAAGATCGAGGTGCTCACCAAGGCGCCCGGCGGTCTGCTGGTGTACGGTCTGCTGATCGCCCTCATCTACGTCATCACCAAGGGCAAGGCGCCGGTGAAGAAGTCCTTCTCCTGCGCCGGCTGCCCCAACGCCGCCACCTGCCACACCGCCGACTGTCAGCAGAAAGGAGTTGAGCACTAATGGATATTAAGTATTTGGCAATTATCCTGTTCGGCTCCATCCTGACCAACAACTACGTGCTGGCTCGATTCCTGGGCATCTGCCCCTTCCTGGGCGTGTCCAAGAAGCTGGATCAGGCCTCCGGCATGGGCATCGCGGTGACCGCGGTCATGCTGCTGGCCACCGCCGTCACCTGGCCCATCCAGTATTACGTGCTCAACCCGCTGAATATGGGCTATATGCAGAATATCGCCTTTATTCTGGTCATCGCCGCGCTGGTGCAGATGCTGGAATTGCTGCTCAAGAAATTCTCCCCCGCCCTGCACAAGGGTCTGGGCGTGTATCTGCCCCTGATCACCACCAACTGCGCCGTGCTGGGCGTCACCATCAACAACATCAACGACCAGTATACCTTCCTGCAGTCCATGGTCAGCTCTCTGGGCTGCGGTCTGGGCTTCCTGCTGGCGATGGTGCTGTTCTCCGGCCTGCGTAGCCGCATCCACGAGTATGAGATCGCCAAGCCCTTCCAGGGGCTGCCGGTGACCCTCATCGCCGCCGCCTTCATCTCCCTGGCCTTTATGGGCTTCGGCGGTGTGGTGGAAAACATCTTCGCGTAAAGGAGGGGAACGATTATGAACAACGTGATTGCTCTGGCTATTGACCTAAACGCCATTCTCGTCCCCTTCGCCATCATCGCCGGTATCGCGCTGGTGCTGGGCATCCTGTTAGCGGTGCTCTCCCACTTCTTCTCGGTGCCGGAGGACCCCACCTTCACCAAGATCCGCGAGTGCCTGCCCAGCGTCAACTGCGGTGCCTGCGGCTATGCGGGCTGTGACGACTACGCCACCGCCCTGGCAAACGGCGCCGAAAAGCGCGCCGGTCTGTGCATCCCCGGCACCAAGGCTGTCGCCGAGCAGATCGGCAACATCCTGGGTATGGATGCGGTGGACGAAACCTTCCAGGACGTGGTGGCCTACGTGGCCTGCAACGGTCACTGTGACGCCGCCCGCCACAAGGCGGTCTACGAGGGTGTGCCCACCTGTGCCGCCGCCTCCCGCCTGTACGGCGGTCAGAACGCCTGCAACTACGGCTGTCTGGGCTACGGCGACTGCGCCGCTGCCTGCCCCGCCACCGCCATCTGTATGATCGACGGCATCGCCCACGTGGACACCAGCCGCTGCATCGGCTGCGGTCTGTGCACCAGAACCTGCCCCAAGGGCATCATCCGTATGCTGCCCCAGAATACCGCCGTCGCCGTTATGTGCAGCAACAAGGACAAGGGCGCCGACGCCCGCAAGGCCTGCGACAACGCCTGCATCGGCTGTAAGAAGTGCGAAAAGACCTGCCCCCACGGTGCCATCACGGTGGTGGATAATCTGGCGCACATCGACTACGACAAGTGCACCGGCTGCGGTGCCTGCGTAGAGGTCTGTCCCACCGGCTGTCTGAAGAAGGTATTCTTCCCCGATCTGCCGGAGGGCGTCATCGCCGAGGATCTGATGGAATAATATGAAGACCGACAACAAACGCAAGCTCCGCAACGATCTGATGCTCATCGCCGTCCTGCTGACGGTGTCTGTCCTGGCGGGATTGTGCCTGTGGCTGATCCGCGGTGAAGGGGATACCGTCACCGTCACGGTGGACGGGGATACCTACGGCGTCTATTCCCTCACCGAGGAACGGGAGGTGGAGATCACCACCCCCCACGGGCGCAACCTGCTGGTCATCCGCGACGGACGGGCACAGGTGACCGAAGCCAACTGCCCCGACGCCATCTGCGCCAACCACCGCCCCATCCACCGCAGCGGCGAGAGCATCGTCTGTCTGCCCCACAAGGTGGTGGTGACCGTCACCGCCACCCACTCAGACACACCCGACGTTGTGGTATAGGGGGTACGGTATGAAGCAAACGACAAAACGCATCGCCCTATTGGGTGTGTGCACCGCGCTGGCGCTGGCGCTGGCCTATATCGAGGCCATCCTGCCCCCTGTGGTCAACGCCGTGCCCGGCATCAAAATGGGTCTGCCCAACATCATCATCGTGTTCGTGCTGTATCGCTGCGGCTGGAAGCAGGCCGCCGCCGTATCCCTCGTCCGCGTGGTGCTGATGCTGCTGATCTTCGGCAACCCCGTATCCTTCGCCTACAGCGTCACCGGCGCCCTGCTGAGCCTTGCCGCCATGTCCCTGCTTAAGCGTTGGGATAAGCTGTCGGTGGTGGGTGTCAGCGTCACCGGCGCCGTGCTGCACAACGTGGGTCAGATCCTGATGGCCATGCTGCTGATGAACACCGCCGAGCTGGGGTATTACCTCATCGTGCTGGCGGTCACCGGCACCGTCGCCGGTGTGCTCATCGGCCTGTGCGGCCATCTGGCGATCCGGCGGATCCCTACGCATATTGTTTAAAATTTAACAAACATTCGGGAAATCTATTGACAGCGCTATGGATTATGTAGTAAAATAGCTATGTTGTCCCGCACGTGGGACACTTTTACAAGTCATGCGCAACCCCTATTTCATTATTGAAGGAGTTTTGTTTATGAAAAAGATTGTATCCCTGATGCTGTGCATCGCCCTGCTGTGCACCATGGTCGCTCTGACCGGTTGCTCCGCCACCACCCTGAAATTTGGTGCCGGCGTGTGCGTCAGCACCCCCTCCACCGCCGACGCCACCGCCGATAAGAACGGCAACGGCTCTGTAGAGGTGACCATCGCCGCCGTGACGGTGGATGCGGACGGCAAGATCGCCTCCTGCGCGCTGGACACCATTCAGAACAAGGTAGAGTTCACCGCCGACGGTAAGGGCGTGGCCGCCGCCGAGTTCAAGACCAAGCGCGAGCTGGGCGACAGCTACAATATGGTCGCCTACGGCAAGGGTCAGGCTATGAACGGCGGCGACGTCACCAAGGAGTGGTACCAGCAGGTTGACGCTCTGGAGGACGTCGTGGTCGGCAAGACTCTGGACGAGGTCAAGGCTCTGGTGGTAGACAACTACCGCGGCAACGACGAGGTCATCGCCGCCGGCTGCACCATCGGCATCAACGACCTGATCCTGGCCATCGAGAAGGCCTATAACAACGCCGCCGAGTCCGACGTGACCGCCGACGCCACCCTGAAGGTCACCGCCTATGCCTCCCAGACCAACGAGGACGCCACCGCCGACAAGGACGGTAAGAGCGAGGTAGAGACCTACGTGTTCGCCGCCGCTGTGGACGGCGAGGGCAAGGTGGTTGCCGCCACCAGCGACTGCGTGGCCGTTTCCTTCACCTTCTCCGCCGCCGGCAAGTCCACTCTGGACACCACCAAGGCCATCCAGTCCAAGCGCGAGCTGGGCGATAACTACGGTATGGTCGCCCACGGCGGCGCTGCCAAGGAGTGGTACCAGCAGGTCGACGCCTTTGACGCCCAGTGCGTGGGCAAGACCGGTGCCGAGATCGCCGGTCTGATGGGTAGCGACGGCAAGGGCGTGGAGAGCGTCCAGACCGCCGGCTGCACCATCTACGTCAACGGTCTGGTCAAGGCTGCGTCCAAGATCGGCTGATCCGACACAACACGTTAAAAAAAGCGGGAGGGTCCCCCTCCCGCTTTTTCACCTTTTGGTTATGACTATGAAAAAACGACTGACGGCGGGGGTGCTGGCTGTGGCGGTCGCCTGCGGCTGCCTGCTCACCTCCTGCGCCCGTGAACCACAAAAATATTCCACCACCAGCTTTGACTATTTCGATACGGTGACCACCGTCACCGGCTATGCGGACAGTCAGGAGGAATTCGACCGCGTGGCGGAGGAGATCCTCACCGAGATGGGGGAATACCATAAGCTGTACAACGTCTACCTGCGGTACGACGGGGTGAACAACCTCTGCACCGTCAACGACCTGACCGACGGCGCCCACACCACTGTGACGGTGGACCGCCGCATCATCGACCTGCTGCTGTACGCCAAGGAGATGTATCGGCAGACCGACGGGGTGATGAACGTGGCCATGGGCAGTGTGCTGAAATTGTGGCACGACCACCGCGCGGCGGGGACGGATAGTCCTGCCGACGCCACCCTGCCCCCTATGGAACGCCTCAAGGAGGCGGCACAGCACACCGACATCGGCCGAATGGTCATTGACGAGGCAGCGTGCACCGTCACCCTCACCGACCCCGCTATGCGGCTGGACGTGGGCGCTATTGCCAAGGGCTATGCGGTGGAGCGGGTCGCCCGACGGATGGAGCAGGACGGCATCACCGGCTACGTGCTCAACGTGGGCGGCAACGTCCGCGCCGTCGGCAAGAAGCCGGACGGCACCGGCTGGACCGTGGGGGTGGAAAACCCCGATCCCGACGCCGACGACTATCTGGCCTATCTGGAGCTGGATGGTCAGGCGCTGGTCACCAGCGGCTCCTATCAGCGGTATTACGTGGTGGACGGACAGCGATACCACCACATCATCCACCCCGACACCCTCATGCCCGCCCACGGATTTACCTCCGTGTCGGTGGTGTGTGCCGACTCGGGACAGGGGGACGCCCTGTCCACCGCCCTGTTCTGTATGAGCCTGACCGACGGTCAGGCGCTGGTGAAGCGCACCGACGGCGTGGAGGCTATGTGGGTCACCGAGGACGGCACCGTCACCGTCTCCGACGGGTGGAATCACTATGTGAAGCAATAAGGAAGTGTTATTATGTTTGACATCTTTGTGAACGGCTATGAAACTATCCTGCACAACATCGCCGAGGTCGCCGCGCTGACGCTGGAATTCATCGGCGTGGCCATTATCGTCGTGGGATCGGTCAAATCCCTCATCCAGCTGATCAGCGGACTCATACGCCACCGTGCCATCAACATCGTCATCGAGCTGGGCAAGACCCTGGCGCTGGCGCTGGAATTCAAGATGGGCGCCGAGATCATTAAGACAGTCATCGTCCACGATCTCAACGAGCTGGCGGTGCTGGGCATCGTCATCCTCATCCGCGCTCTGCTGGCATTCCTGATCCATTGGGAAATGAAGATGGAGAAAAAGGACGAGGAAAAGCCTGAGGAAAAAGAAGAAAAATAATGCGTCGGGAGAGTGTTTTTTCACCACTCTCCCGATTTTTTGTGTTGAAAATCCCAATACGGTGTGCTATACTACTATATTATAGTTCCTATAAACGGAGGAATCGCATTATGTTGGATATTAAGTTTATTCGGGAGAACCCCGAGCTGGTAAAAGAGAACATCCGTAAAAAGTTCAAGGACGGCAAGCTGCCGCTGGTGGACGAGGTCATTGAGCTGGATCAGAAAAAGCGCGAGGTGAACACCCGCGCCAACGAGCTGCGCGCCAACCGCAACAAGGTATCCAAGCAGATTGGTGCCCTGATGGGTCAGGGCAAGCGGGACGAGGCCGAGCAGATGAAGCAGTTGGTCTCTCAGCAGGCCGCCGAGCTGGCCGCCCTGGAGCAGCAGGAGGCCGAGCTGGCGAAGGAGCTCACCGAGCGGATGATGAAGATCCCCAACATCATCGACCCCTCCGTCCCCGTCGGTAAGAACGACGAGGACAACGTGGAGGTGCAGCGCTACGGCGAGGCCGCCGAGGCCACCTTTGAGATCCCCTATCACACCGATATTATGGCGAAGTTCAACGGCATCGACAAAACCGCCGCCGGTAAGGTGGCCGGCGAGGGCTTCTACTACCTGATGGGTGACATCGCCCGTCTGCACAGTGCCGTACTGAGCTATGCCCGCGACTTTATGATCGACAAGGGCTTCACCTATTGCATCCCCCCCTATATGATCCGCTCCAACGTGGTCACCGGCGTTATGAGCTTTGAAGAGATGGACGCCATGATGTACAAGATCGAGGGCGAGGACCTGTACCTGATCGGTACCAGCGAGCACTCTATGATCGGTAAGTTCATCGACACCTTCACCAACGAGAGCGAGCTGCCCCTGACCCTCACCAGCTACTCCCCCTGCTTCCGCAAGGAGAAGGGCGCCCACGGCATCGAGGAGCGCGGCATCTACCGCATCCACCAGTTCGAAAAGCAGGAGATGATCGTCATCTGCAAGCCGGAGGAGAGCATGGAGTGGTTCAATAAGATGTGGAGCTATTCCGTGGAACTGTTCCGCTCTTTGGACATCCCCGTGCGCACCCTGGAGTGCTGCTCCGGCGATCTGGCCGATCTGAAGGTGAAATCCTACGACGTGGAGGCCTGGTCCCCCAAGCAAGGCAAATATTTTGAGGTCTGCTCCTGCTCCAACCTGGGCGACGCCCAGGCACGCCGTCTGGGCATCCGCGTTAAGGGCGCCGACGGCAGCAAGTATCTGGCCCACACCCTCAACAACACCGTGGTGGCTCCCCCCCGTATGCTGATCGCCTTCCTGGAGAACAACCTGCAGTTCGACGGCAAAAAGTATTCCGTCCGCATCCCCGAGGCTCTGCGCCCCTATATGGGCGGCAAAGAGGTCATCGAGGAGAAATAACAGACCCATTAAAAATCCCGCTATCCTGACGGATAGCGGGATTTTTTATTAGGCTCCCTCCCCGAGGGAGCTGTCCGAGCGTATGCGAGGACTGAGGGAGTTATGACCGCATCGCACCGGATACTTAAACTCCCTCCGTCTTTCGCCTACGGCGAAATCCACCTCCCTCAAAGAGGGAGGCTTTGCTCTATTCAGTTTTTCTTAATGGCTTGTACGTACAAAAGACCGAGCCTGCGACAGACGCCGCAGGCTCGGGTTAGATCAAGGATTATATGCGTCTTTCTACGCTTTCGTCGCCCTTACAGAACGTTTTCGGCAACCCGATTGTAGGTATCGCCCCAGGCACCGGGGTAATAGATTTCCTGCTCGCCGGCATCGTTCTCATAGATGAAATACGTCGAATAGACCAGCGTCCGATCCTTATACTCATCGGGGATATTAATCACACGAACGGCAAAGGTTAGCGTACCGGTGGCCTCGTCGTAATCGTAGGCATTGACCACGGGGACGTCCAGCACACGGACACCGTCCACGTCCTCCAACGTGGGCACATAACCCACCTCGTCGTAGTTGTTGCTCACCACGACGCCCAGACCGATCAGCTTTTCGCCGCCGATGGTGGCGTTGTCGTAGATGATGCGGGTGCCGTCAAAGGCAATCCCCTCCACCTTAGCCGAGAAGAGCATCGCCAGGCCGTTCACGTCCTCAGAGATAGAGACGCCGACAACATCCACCGGAATGTCGATGTCGCGGTAGAGTTGGCAAACGTTGCAGTACGAGTCAAAGTTGCTGTCGTAGACGTGCTCCTCACAGGGTATATAGTCGCACACGTCGCAGGCACCGTCGCCGTCCTCATCGGCATGCTCTTCCGCGAAGAAATCGATTATCTGATCGCAATGCTGACAGGAGTAGTAGATCCAGTGCTGGGTTTCATCCCAACCGTAGATGGTTCCGTCGTCGCTCAGGTGCTCCGCCTCGGGGCGGGTCACCACACCGCAGAGACGGCAGGCGGTGGAGCAAGCGTAATCGTACTGGTGGGTGCAATTCATCCACGCCACAGACTCACCGCACACGTCGCAGGCACTATCGCCGTCCTCGTCGGTATGATCTTCCACTACGGCAGACAGATACCTTCTGCAATAAATACAGTAATAAGCGATGGAGTGTTGCTGACTGTTTTGGTCGTAGACCGCACCACCGTCGCTGACACACTCCGCCTCGGGGCGGGTGGTGAAGCCGCAGATGGCGCAGTTGGTACTGCACCCGTAAGCATAGGTGTGGTCGGTGATGGCAGGCATTTCGGTCTGACAGCCGTTAACGCACACGCCGTCACAGCAGTCAAAGTTGTTGCTGTCGTGGGGCTCGGTGGCGGGCAGATCGATACCGCAGGCCGTGCAGGTGGTGTCCATACAGGCGTACGGACTGGTGCGATTGTGAACACCGCTGTCGCAGCCCAGCCATAGGAAGCACCGGTTGCAGCGATAGTCGCCGTCCTCGTCCTCGTGATCCTCGGCGGCGGGCACCGTCTCTCCGCAGGCCAGGCACTCACTGTCTAAGCAAGGATACAACGGAATGTGATCCGCCAGGGGCTCACGCACCTCGCTGCACAGGTTGCAGACGGTGTCGCAGTCGTTATCGTACTCGTGGGCACACGCTATCTCGCGCTCCTCACCGCAGACGTTGCAGGTGGGGTCGGCGTCGTCGTCATAAGTATGGTCGGCGGTGGCGGGTATCACGGTGCCGCAACCATTGACGCACCAGCCGTCACGGCAAGCATAGTTGTTGCTGACGTGCCCCTCGGTGGCAGGCATCGCCACTCCGCACGCCGAGCAAGTGCTATCCACACAAAGGGTCGTGTGCATACGAATATGAATACCGCTCTCGCAGCCCAGCCAGAGCACGCACCAATCGCACTGGTAGTCGCCGTCACTGTCCTGGTGCTCGCCGGTGGTGGAGATCGTTTCCGTATAGCGATCGTAGCACTGGGTGCACTCATAATACTGCACGCCATCGTTTACGCAAGTGGGCTCTTGCTCAAAGTAGCACTGATAATTGTGATCGGCGGTGGCAGGCACCAAGGTGCCGCAATAGATGCATTGGTTGTCTACACAAATGGGGGCGGAGCCGATCTCATGATCCTCGGCAGGCATCTCTATGCCGCAATAATAGCACACCGTATCCTGACAGGGCAGGCCGTCACGGGAGTGAACGCCTTGATCGCACCCCAGCCAAGTCCAGCAGACATCACAGTAATAGTCGCCGTCCTCGTCGGTGTGATCCGTAGTGGCAGGAATAGCCGCATAGCAGTGCTTGCAAACGTTATCCACACAGGGAAGGCCATCGCTTTCGTGGGGCACGGTGGTCTCGCGCACTTCACCGCAGAGGCTGCAGGTCTCGTCGCAATCGGACAAATAATGATCATGCTCCATCTCGGGGGTACGCACCTCTCCGCAGAGGGTGCAGAGGGTGGAGCAGACGTAGGGGTAATTATGGGCGCAATCCTCCGCGATAACGGTCAGCGGCAACGCCGACAACAGCATACAGAGGGTCAGCAAAACGGATAACAGTCTTTTGGTGTGTTTCATAATTGGTTCTCCCTTCAAAAAATACAATCTATCGTTATTTGCGCGCCATCAGATCCAGCAGCGCTTGCTCGGTGGTGCGGTCCACGTATTCTCGGAATTCCTTGAGCACCCGTAGGCTTAACGCCCGATAGTCCATGGTCAGCGCCTTTTTGATCTTCACTTCCCGCAGCTCGGTGGGCACACGGTAGATGCCCATAATGGTTCTCAACGCACCGCCGATACGCACCTCCAACGGGGCAGAATTGGCGGTGGTCATCAGGGTGGCGTATTCGATGCCGGAGACCAGCGCCGCCGCCTCCTCAAACCAGTCGTCCTGCCAATCGGAGCAGTATTCCCGAAACACCTCTTTGGCGCGGGCGACCTCGTTTTGGCGTATGATCTCCATCGCCATCTCGCTGCGATAGGAGGAAAGGAAAAAGTCCTTAGCGATCTCGTCCTGCTCGCAGGCCGCCGCGATGGTCAGCAGCTCCAGGCACATCGCCATCAGAGAACTGGTCCCCTCCGCGGCCTCCTCCTCCAGTAGCTGCTGCTGAAAGGCACACAGCATATCCACCAGCTTGGCCAGCAGATGCTCCTTGGTGGGGAAATGAAAGGTCAGGTTGCCGGAGCTCATATTCAGATCCTTGCACATAGCATGGATGGACGTCTTGGAATAGCCGTCGTTGAGAAAACGAGTCGCCGCCATACGGATGATCTCGTTTTTGGTCAGCTCCGATCGATCCACTCGTATCATTGTGGTGACCTCCTCCTATTACAATAGTATACCACGCGGAAAAATATTCCTTTTCTAGTTCTGTTGCCTATTTTAGCACGCGTGCTAATTAAAGTCAATAGTTTTTTGCAATGGTGACAAAAAAACACCGCTATCCTCACGGATAGCGGTGTTTTTTAAGAATATCTATTCTTAGTCAATATATCAAAAACGGAAACACATTCATCGTAATCGTCACCCATATCCAACAAGAACACAGTGTCGTTGATTTCCTCTTGGATAATAACTGACCGTAATCTCGTCTCACCATTGATATGTATCTCAAGGGATTTACCAATGTTTTTAGCGGTAGTTTCGGCCAACACTCTACTACCCTCATCCGTCAGGAAAAAGGCAATTTGATTTGTATCTTCCGATACCATTAAAGAAACCGACTCAATATGTTCTTTTTCTAAGCATTCGGTCCCATCTTCAAACAAAAATACTACCGTCACGTTTTCTGCAAGGGGGATTTCATTGACCTCATCCTCAAACAACAAAGAACATCCACAACATCCCAATACAACAGCACACAGCAACAGCACGCAAAGTATCTTTTTCATAAAATACCCCTCCTTTTAACATATCCTATCACAAATGCGCACGAAACGCAAGGCGCGTCGGGCGGATGTGGGCATCCGCCCCTACGGATCCCATTCCGCGTGGGTCGTTTTCGTAGGGGCGGGCGTCCCCGACCGCCCGCCTAGCCGCCATTAGGCGGCGTGCCTCCCTTGTGTAAAGGGAGGTGGCCGAGGAGGCACCGCCGACGAGGTCGGAGGGATTGTTTTTCTATAACTCCTCATCCATCATCTGACAACGGTGGATACAATCCCCCAGTCTGCTCCGCAGACAGCCCCCTTTACACAAGGGGGCCTTTATTCTATCCGCACAACACAAAAAACAGAGGCTATCCTGACGGATAGCCTCTGCTTTTATTAACTGAAATGTTTCTTAATGGTGTCAAAGAAGCTCTTGCGCTTCTGATACTGCTTGTCGCCGGTGGCGGCCTCGAACTCCTGCAGGAGCTTTTTCTGCTCCTTATTGAGGTTCTTGGGTACCTCCACCACTACCTTCAGCAGCAGGTCGCCGGTGCCACGTCCGTTGATATAGGGGATACCCTTGCCCCGCACACGGAGCACGTCGCCCGGCTGGGTGCCGTCCTTAATGGTGTAGGGAATCTTACCGTCCAGAGTGGGGATCTCCACCTCGGCGCCCAATGCCGCCTGGGCATAGGTGATGGGCAATTCGTACCAAATGTTAAAGCCGTCCCGCTCAAACAGCGGATGGGGACGCACCGTCACCTGCACCTGCAGGTCGCCGGCGGGACCGCCGTTAACGCCCGCATTGCCGTGACCGGGGATGGTGATCACCTGACCGTCGTCGATACCGGCGGGTATGTTGATGCCCACCTCGCCGCTCTTGCGCACGCGGCCCTGACCGCTACAGGTGGGGCAGGGATTCTCGATGATGCGGCCGCGACCCTGACAACGGGAACAGGGGGACTGGGTCTGCATCACACCAAAGGGGGTGCGCTGCTGATGATTCACCATACCGCTGCCACCGCACACGGGGCAGGTGGTGGGGCTGGTGCCCCGCCGTGCGCCGCTGCCGGAGCAGTCGGAGCAGGTGGTGACCCGCTCCACCTTCACCTTCTTCTTACACCCCTTGGCCGCCTCCTCAAAGGAGATGAACACCGAGGCGCCCACGTCGGAGCCCTGTCGGGGGGCGTTGGGATTCTGCCGACGGGTACCGCCGCCGAATCCGCCGCCGAAGATGGAGGAGAAGATGTCGCCGATGTCGCCGAAGTCCACGTCCACGCCGCCCCAGCCGCCGGCACCGGGCCCACCGCCGAAATTGGGGTCGACGCCCGCGTGACCGAACTGGTCGTACCGACTCTTCTTCTGGGGGTCGGACAGCACCTCGTAGGCCTCGCCCACCTCCTTGAACTTGGCCTCGGCTACCTTGTCGCCGGGGTGCAGGTCGGGGTGGTATTCCTTCGCCATCTTGCGATAGGCTTTTTTGATTTCGTCGTCCGAGGCACCCTTGTTAACACCGAGCACCTCGTAATAATCGCGTTTATCCGCCATAGGAAATTCTCCTTAATGGCCTCACCGAAACAGAGGCCGACATGTAGGGGCGGGCGTCTCGACCGCCCGCGGGAGGGCACAGAGGCCCTCCCCTACGGATTCTAACCTGTGTTGGTTATACTCCGCAAAAAAGCAGGTTACACCACCCGACAGCCGTCGGGTGGTGTCCTATTTAAATTTAGTTTAATTCGTAACCGCTGACGAAACCGTGTTGCGGTTATCGGCAAGATAGTTTTTCATTGGCAGTAGGCAAAAGACGCAGGCAATACTGGATGTATTGCCGAGTATTTTTGACAATGCCAGTGGAAAAATAGCTGCCGAGAAACGTGACTAAGGTTGAGTCAGTGGTTACCTTAGTTCACGGTGCCCTCGTAATAGCCCTCGCTGTCGGGGGCGGCGGCGCCGTCGGGGGCGGCACCACCCTCGGCCTGCGCCTGGGCGGCAGCGGCCTGATACAGCTTTTCGCTGACAGCGTAGAAGGACTTGGTCAATTCCTCCTGCTTCGCCTTAATGGCCTCGATGTCCTCGCCCTTCAGCGCCTCCTTCAGGGCGTCGATCTTGCCCTGCAGGTCGGTCTTGTCGGCCTCGTCGATCTTGTCGCCCATCTCCTCGATGGTCTTCTCGGACTGATACACCATCTGGTCGGCGTTGTTGCGGGTGTCCACAGCCTCGCGGCGAGCCTTATCCTCGCTGGCGTACTGCTCCGCCTCGCGGACGGCCTTCTCCACGTCCTCCTTGGACATATTGGTGTTGGAGGTGATGGTGATGTGCTGCTCACGGCCGGTGCCCAGATCCTTGGCGGACACGTTCACAATGCCGTTGGCGTCGATATCAAAGGTGACCTCGATCTGGGGCACACCGCGGCGGGCGGGAGCGATGCCGTCCAGATGGAACATACCCAGGGTTTTGTTATCCCGGGCAAACTCGCGCTCACCCTGCAGCACGTGCACCTCAACGGAGGGCTGGTTATCCGCAGCGGTGGAGAAGATCTGGCTCTTCTTGGTGGGGATGGTGGTGTTGCGGTCGATGACCTTGGTCATCACGCCGCCCATGGTCTCCACGCCCAGGGACAGGGGGGTCACGTCCAGCAGCAGCAGGCCCTTGACCTCGCCGCCCAGAACGCCACCCTGCAGAGCGGCACCCATAGCCACACACTCATCGGGGTTGATGCCCTTGAAGGGCTCCTTGCCCATAAACTTCTGAATGGCATCCTGCACCGCAGGAATACGGGTGGAACCGCCCACCAACAGAACCTTGTCGATCTGGGAAGCGGACAGACCGGAGTCGGACAGAGCCTGACGGACGGGACCCATGGTGGCATCCACCAGGGAGGCGGTCAGCTCGTTGAACTTGGCGCGGGTCAGGGTCAGATCCAGGTGCTTGGGACCGGTGGCGTCGGCGGTGATAAAGGGCAGGTTGATGTTGCTGCTGGTGGAACCGGACAGCTCGATCTTGGTCTTCTCCGCCGCCTCGCGCAGACGCTGGACAGCCATCTTATCGGCGGACAGGTCTACGCCGGTCTCCGTCTTAAAGGACTGGACCATCCAGTCCACGATCTTCTGGTCGAAGTCGTCGCCGCCCAGACGGTTGTTACCGGCGGTGGCCAGAACCTCCTGCACGCCGTCGCCCATCTCGATGATGGACACGTCGAAGGTACCGCCGCCCAGGTCGTATACCATGATCTTCTGGTCGGTCTCCTTGTCAATGCCGTAGGCCAGAGCCGCGGCGGTGGGCTCGTTGATGATGCGCTTGACCTCCATACCGGCGATCTTACCGGCGTCCTTGGTGGCCTGGCGCTGGGCATCGGTGAAATAGGCGGGCACGGTGATGACCGCCTCGGTGACGGTGTCGCCCAGATACGCCTCGGCGTCCGCCTTCAGCTTCTGCAGGATCATCGCGGAGATCTCCTGGGGGGTGTAGGTCTTACCGTCGATGGTCACCTTGTTGTTGGTGCCCATATCGCGCTTAATGGACGCGATGGTGCGGTCGGGAGCGGACACGGCGGACTGCTTTGCCACGCGGCCTACCACGCGCTCGCCGTCCTTTTTGAAGTGTACCACAGAGGGGGTGGTGCGGGCACCCTCGGCGTTGGGGATGACGACGGCCTCGCCGCCCTCGATAACCGCCACGCAGGAGTTGGTCGTACCCAAGTCAATACCAATAATCTTTGCCATAATAATTACCTCCAATTAAGATAAATGATTTGTGTGTTTATTCTAATAGGTTTCCCTTAATTAGCTACTTTTACCATAGCGGGACGCAACACGCGATCTCCCAGCTTATACCCCTTTTGGAAGACGGCGGTGACCGTCTCCTCGTCGATGCCGTCGGCGTCCTCCCGCATCACGGCGTTGTGGACGTTGGGGTCGAAGGGCTCGCCCTCGGCGCCGACCTCCTCCAGCCCCATCTTATGCAGAGCGTCCATAAACTGCCGCAGCACCATATCTACGCCGGTCTTATAATCCTCGCCGGCGGGGGCGGAGATGGCTTTTTCCATATTGTCGATGCTTACCAGCAGTTCGGTGAGTAGCTCCGCCTTGGTATAGGCGCCGATCTGCAATTTCTCCTGCTCGGTGCGGCGCTTATAGTTGGCGTATTCCGCCAGCATCCGCTGATACTGGTCGGTCATAGCCGCCAGCTCCTCCTCCTTGTCCGCCAGCTTCTTTTCCAGTTGAGCGGTTTTAGAGGGCTTCTTGGTCTTCTTCTCCTCGGCGACCGGAGTTTCCTCGGTCACGGGGGTGGTCTTTTCATTCTCCACGGGTCTTGCCTCCTATCAAACGTCGAGAGCGGCGGTTTCCTCAAACAGCTCGCTCATCATCCGCCCGAAGTGGGCGGCGAAATATTCTATCCGAGGGATGGCCTCGGCATAATTCATACGGTTGGGTCCCAGCACGCCGATGGTGCCCTGTCCCCGCTGACCCAGAGAATAGTGAGCCAGAATCATACAGGAGCCGCCCATCACGCGGTCGTCGTCGCTGCCGATGAGCACCTGCACCCGACTGTCGGGGGACAGACTGTCCAGCAGGCTCTGCACGTTCTCCCGCTGGGAGAGAAAGGCGGTCAGCGCCCGCGCCCGCTCGGTGCTGTATTCGGGGTGGCGCATCAGATTCATCTGTCCGGCCACCGCGATCTTCGCCCGATCGCACTCCTGCGCCAGCTCGTAGAAGGCGGAGAGGATGGGCGCCACGGCCAGACCGGCCTCGCCCAATTCCAGCATAATCCCCTGCATGGCCTCTACGGTGACGGCGGAAATGTCCGCGCCCTGAAAGTGGTGGGACATATACCCCGTCAGCGCCGTAGCGATCCGACTGGGAATATCCCGCTGACAGCGGCACATCCGCGTGCGGATAAAGCCGTTATCCTGCACCAGCACCACCGCCAGATTGCGGGGGGAGGTCTGCATTACGTCCACGCGGCTGATGCGGGAGCCGACCCCCTCGGGGCAGCCGGCGAACACCGCCAGACCCGTGAAATCCGCCAGCGCGCGGCAGGCGTCCTCCAGCAGGCGGGTGCCGTCGCCGGATATGGTGGCCAGCGCCGACTTAATATCCACCTTCTCCTGCAGGGTCAGGTCGCGGCGATCCATCAGCTCGTTGACGTACAGCCGCAGAGCGGCGGCGGTGGGCAGACGACCCGCAGAGGTGTGAGGCTGTACCAGATACCCTGCGGTGGTCAGCGCCGCCATATCGTTGCGGATGGTGGCGGAGGACACGCAGTTGCCCAGCATCTCTGCCAGCACCTTGGAGCCTACCGGCTCACCGGTGTCGATATAACTCTCAATGACCGCCGCCAATATGCGGCACTTGCGAAAATCCAACTCCATACGCGCCCTCCTTTTCTTTCATTTTTGCGTCATTAGCACTCTCGGTTTTCGAGAATTAGCACTCTCGATGCCCGAGTGCTAATTCTAGTTTATCACATTTTTCGGAAATGTCAATAGGGTAATTGTGAATTCTTTATGAATACCCGAATATATCGGTATTTTATGCCAATTCCGCCCGTTTATGCGGCTTATATTAAAGGAATAAAAAAGACCGACGGACAAAAGTCCGTCGGTCCGGGAAATGACCATTATTCGCCGCCCAACAGATCGGTGGGATCGGTCACAGGGTCCGTTACAGGATCGGTCACAGGGTCGGTCACGGGGTCGGTAGAGGTGGTGGTCGACTCGGTGGTCGTGGTGGTGGTGGTCGTGGTAGTGGTGCTCTCTACGTCGCTGACCCGCAGAGTGATGGTGTCACCCACCTGCTTCTTGGTGCCGATCTTGGGATCGGTGCTGTCCACCTCGCCCTTGGGGTAGGAGGAATCCTGCAGACGCACCACCGACACGCGGAAGCCCAACGCCTCCAGATACAACTTCGCGTGCTGTTCCTTCCAGCCGCGGACGTCCGGCACGGTGAGGGTGTCGTCCTCACGGCCCAGACTGATCACCACCTTAATGGTGGAGCCCACAGCCGCCTTATCGCCGGCGGCGGGAGTCTGGCTGATGATGGTGCCCTCGGGGCGGTTGCTGTATACCATATTGTCCATCACAACCACCATATCGCCGTTGAGCTTGGCCGCGCGCAGGTCGTAATAGTTCAGACCCACCAGATTATCCACCGCGGCAGAGGTGCTGCCGTCAGCATTCTTGGAGGTGGTGCCGGTGGTAAAGGTGGGAGCAGGATTGGTGGGAGTGGGCTCGGGCTCGGGCTCATTACCGCCCAGAGCGAAGATGAGAATCACCACCAGCAGCACCACCGCCAGCAGACAACCGCCCACGATCAGCAGGACGTTGCGCAGTTTCTTCTTATCGCCGTCGGCATCCTTGCGGTTCATATCCGCCTCCACCTCAGCCGCCAGAGCGGACACGGTGGGCTCCAGCGAGATCTGATCCCGCAGCTCGGCCACGGTGGCGGTACGGTTGTCGGGGTTGACCTGCAGGGCGTTGAACAGCGCCACGCACACCGGCTGGGTCAGCTCCTCCGCCACCTCGGCGGACATAAACAGGTCGTCGGAATTCTTGGCGCGGCTGTCGCCCGCAGGGGGCTCGTTGCCGGTGACGGTGCGGAAAATGGTGGCGGCCATACCGTACACGTCGGCGGCGGCGGTCACGGGGGAGCCGTCGTACTGCTCCGGTGCCGCATAGCCGCTCTTCAGGTCGGGGGTCAGCTCGTTGCCGCAGCAGTGGGCGGCGGCGATGGAAAAGCTGCGCAGGCGCGCCTTGCCGTCGGTGCCGATGACGATGCTGTCGGGAGAGATGGCCAGATGGCAGATGCCGGCGTCGTTCAGATGGCTCAGTGTGGGCAACAGCGCCATAAACAGGGGGCGCGCCTCCGCCCAGGACATCCGTCCGCCGGACAATTTGATCTTCTTGGTCAGGGTCATACCCTGGCAATAGTCGGACACGGCGTAGACGGTGCCGTTTTCCTCAAAGATGTCGTACACCGGCACCACGGCGGGCAGCTCCCGCATACGGGCCAGCGTCCGCATAGTGGAGCGGAACTGCTCGGCGTAGTTCTGATAGGCGCGCTCACAGCCGGGGAGCGGCTGAACGCCGCCGATGGTATCGCGGGCGCCCACACCGGCAGGATAAAACTCCTGGATGAAGCAGGGCTCCCGCATCTGGCGGTCATAGGCCAGATACAGCAGATGATCGCTGCCCTCGGACACCAGGCGACCCACGATATAATGCCCCTGCAGGGACGCGGTCACCGGCAGGCAGTGGTCGGGATTCTTGTCGGTGGCGGGATCAAAGCCGCAGATACTGCAGACCGTGCTCCCCTCCGGCAGAGGGTTCATACAACCCATACACAATTTAGCCATACTATATACCTCCTATATTCGGCGTCATCAGCCCATAGACTGACGGCGGATGATCTGACGAATGTCGCGACCCACGCACAGCAGCGGCTCAAACCCGCCGCTGATGCGGCTGGCGATCTGGTCGCCGTACCGCTCCTGCAGAGCGGTGTAGCTCAGGTTGGTGCTGATGACGGTGGGCTTGCCCTCCAGCAGGCGGGCGTTGATAACGTTATACAAGCAGGCGCGGGAGAAGGGGGTATCGAACTCCATACCCAGATCGTCCAGCACCAGCAGGTCACAATTCACCAGCTGACCCTCGCTGTCCCCCTGGGCGCGACCGAAATGCTCCGCCTCCAGCTGGCGCACCAGCGGCTGAACCGAGCCGTACACCACGCCGTAGCCCTGCTCGGTGACGCCGCGGGCGATGGCCAGACACAGATGGGTCTTGCCGATGCCGGTGGCGCCCTGCAGCAGCAGGCTGTCGCTGTGGGGAGTGAAGCACGCGGTGTAATCGCGGCAGTAATTGATGATGTCCGACATATGCTGACGGGGGGATACCCCCAGCTTGGGGTCCGGCAGGTCGTCGTAATAATCCAGCCGCATAGAGGCAAAATCGGTCAGCCGTGTGGCGGACAGACCGGACAGATGGCGGCAGGCCTCCTCCTGCAGCAGGCGGCGATAGCAATCGCACACCGCCCCGTTCACGTAGCCGGTGTCGCCGCAGCGGGCGCAGGTATAACGGGGCTCGAAATTATCCCGATCACAGCCCGCCTGACGGAGGATGGCCGCCATCTCCTCCTGCAGCTGCAGGTTGCGGTTGCGGATATCCTCGGCGGCGTCGGGGGTACCGTCCAATATGGCGCGGGTCAGTTCGGGGATGGCCGCCGCCTTCTCCCGCTCGATCTCCCGCAGACGGGGGAACTGCTCGCAAAGAGAATGGCGCAGGACGGTAGCGGCAGACTCCGCCTCGCGGCGGCGCTTCTCCAGCCGCTCGCGGGCTGCCCGCACCACGGTTTCATTATATGCCATTATACGCCGCCTCCTTTACGGTTTCTTGTTGAATTTGGGTCGATAGCGCAGCAGCTGATCCTCCAGCTCCCGGCTGTTCATACTGCTCTGCTCGGGGTTGGTGGCAGAGACGCCCTTTTTCTTGGGCTGGACGGTGACAATGCGGTCGGGGGTGCGGACACCCTCGGCGTGCCACCGCTCCAAAATCTTGTCCATATAGGCAGGAGTGAACTTATCGCAATTATCCATCGTGATGGTATAGGCCTGCTGCAGCATCTCGTCGGTAAACTGCCACTCACCCAGCCATTTATACGCCAGCTTGCTCTGGGCGGCGGTGAGGGGGCGGGGCAAGGACAGCAGCTCCTCCACCCTGCTCGCCGACTCGCGGATCTTCTGCAGCTCGGCGATCTTGCGGTCCACCTGCTCGGGGGTGATGATGTCCTCATCCGCCCAAGACAGCGCCACCCGCTCGATGTAGCGGACGTTGTCCTTACCCATCGAGATGGCGTATCCCACCGCCATCAGCACCGACGCCATAGGGATGCCGGCGGTGGTGATCAGATACATCAGCGTCGCCTCGTCCCCGTGGGTCAGGGTGCGTCCCAGACGGGCGCTGACCTCCTGCAGGAAGGCGGTGAACTCGCGGTGCTCCCGCTGATAGGCCACCACCTCTTTCCACAGGGGCTTCACCGCCGCGGCGGGGGCGGCGGGTGCCTTAGTGGCGGGGACGGCAGGGGCGGCGGGCGCGCCCGTGGCGGTCAATACCTCCTGCTGTGCCCAGAACTGCAGGCAGCCCTCGCACTCAGCAGGGGTCAACCCCAGCGCGGCGGCGCAGGCGGTCACATCGAAATCCTGTCCGTGGCGGGAGAACCACATCAGCACCCGCAACTGTTCGGGGGTGGCCAATTGCAATTGATCCACCACCGCCGCCGGCATCATAAACACCTGACCCAGCGCCGGCGCATTCCATACGTATTGGGACATTCGTTCTCCCTCCTTTCGACAAAATTTCGCTAAAATGCCATTATTAAATTACTATATCACAATTCTTTCTTATATTCAAGTAGCAACTGCAAAAATCTCGTTATCTTGACATTTGCTCCGGAGAGTGGTATACTTTCCCTTGCAACTGAACAGACAAAACAAGGGGTGCTGCCTTACGGCGGCTGAGAGAGCGACGGCTTAACCCTATGACCTGATCCGGATAATACCGGCGGAGGGATGTTTTTCTAGAGAACACCGACGGCCATCGGCTGTGTCACCTCCGCTCACTGTGAGTGGAGGTTTTTTGTTTGTTTTTTGTAACCGCTGATAAAACCTCTGTCACCATTCTCGGCGGCTGTTTCTTAGCCGCAGACGCCAAAAATGCTCGGCAATACATACAGTATTACCTGCGCTTTTTGACGCCTTCGGCGTTAAACCATTTCGCCGATAACGGCAACACGTTTTTATCAACGGTTACAGTTGCTCCCAAAAAGAAAGGAGAACGAACAATGAAAAACCGAAACATGCTCCGTCTGGTGGAGAGCGGGCTGATGCTGGCGGTGGCCACCGCGCTCAGCCTGGTCAAGGTGCTGGATCTGCCCTATGGCGGCAGTATCACCGCCTTCTCTGCCCTGCCCATCCTCATCGTGGCCTATCGCCACGGTATGCTGCAGGGTCTGCTCACCGCCTTCGCCTACGCCCTGATGCAGCTGGTGCTGGGGGGCAGCGCCCTATCCTATGCCACCTCCCCCGCTGCGGCGGCGGCTATCGTGGTACTGGACTACCTGCTGGCCTTTACCGTGCTGGGCTTCGGCGGCATCTACCGCCGCCGCGTGCCCCATCAGGGTACCGCCCTGGTGCTGGGCGCGGTGACCACCGGTGCCATGCGGTACGTCCTGCACGTCATCGCCGGCTGTACCGTGTGGGCGGGTCTATCCATCCCCACCGAGGCGGCGCTGGTGTACTCGCTGGCGTATAACGCCACCTATATGGTGCCGGAGATCATCGTCACCGCTCTGGGCGCCTGGTATCTGTCCCGCGCCGTGGACCTGCGGGAGGATACCCTGTCCCGCGCCAAAAACGCCCCCGTGCGCCCCGCCGCCTTTGCGGTTGGTCTGACCGGTGCCGCCGCCCTACTGGTGGCGGCGGTGTGGGACGTGGTGGAGATATTCCGCCCGCTCCAGGACCCCGAAACCGGCGACTTCATCATCACCAACCTGTCGCTGGTGAACTGGACCACCGTGGGTGTGGTCACCGCCGTCGGCGTGACGGTGTGGGGCATCCTAGCCCTCATCCGCCGCCGTCTGAACCGCCCGTAAACAACAAAAAAACCGCCTCTGTCCCGTGGGACAGAGGCGGTTTTTTTATTTCACCTTTTCGGCAAAGGTGTTGTTGACCACCTTGTCGTAATCGGCGGTTTGGCTCAATTCGCCCGCCTCGGTCATCACCGTCTGCAGCCGCATAAAGCTCTCCTCGCTCATACAGGGGTCGGTATTCCACGCGTCGATGGCGCGATAGGATGCCACCGACTTGACCAGCAGGTCAAAAGTGGTGTCGGGGAAGCTGTCCGCCACCGCCTCGGCCACCTCCTCGTCGGTATGGGTGGCCACCCACTGCTGACCCTTATACACCGCGTTGACAAACCGCTGAATCAGGTCGCTGTTCTCCTCGATGTAGCTCTTTTTGGCGAAGTAGGCGGTATAGGGAATATCCCCCGACGCCTCGCCCACCGACGCCACGATGTAGCCCTTGCCCTCCTGCTCAAGCATCGAGGCGGTGGGCTCAAAGGCGGTGACGTAATCCCCCGTACCGCCGGTAAAGGCGGCGGTCATCATGGAGAACTGGACGCTGTTGTCCAGCACCGTGTCCTTGGCGGGGTCAACGCCGTTTTGGCGCAGGACGTGCTCCAGCGTCATATACGGCACTCCGCCCTTTCGCCCGGGGAGCACCGTCTTGCCCCGCACCTTATCCCACGTGAAATTCTCGTCCGGCTCCCGCCCGATGAGGAAGGAACCGTCCCGCTTGGTGATCTGGGCGAACACCTGGGTGTAGTCCTCCTTGCCCTCGTTATACACGTAGATGGAGGCCTCCGGACCGGCAAAGCCGATGTCGATGTTACCGGACAGCACCGCCGCCATCACCGCGTCGGCACCCTGCCCGTTGGAGAGTTCGATCTCGATGCCCTCCTCCTCAAAGAAGCCCAGCGCGATCGCCGCGTACTGGGGAGCATAGAAGATGGAATGGGTGACCTCACACACCGTCACCTTGTCCTTGCCCTCGTCCTTGCCGCACCCCACGGGCAACAGCAGCAGCGCCGCCGTCAGCAGCACCGCCAAACCCCTGCGCCATACTTGATTCAATACAACCACTCCTCACTCACGTTAATTGCCGAAACGGCGGCTCACCAGCCGTTGCGCCAGCGCCACACTCTCGTACAGCAGAGCCGCCACCACCGCCAGAATGATCACCGACGCCATCACCAGATCCATCTTGAACACCTGACCGCCGTACACGATCAGATACCCCAGACCTGCCCGCGACACCAGGAATTCTCCCGCGATAACCCCCACCAGCGACAGACCGATGTTCACCTTCAGCGAGTCGAACAGGGTGGGAATGTTATAGGGCAGTACGATCTTGCGGAAGATCTGTCCCTTGGTGGCGCCGAAGGTGGACGCCATACGCAGCGCCCCCGGATCGGTATCCCGAAATCCGGACAGCATCTCCAGCACCGTCACCACCAGCGAGATGGCCAACGCCATAAACACGATGGCCCGTGTGCCCGCCCCCGCCAGAATGATGATGACCGGTCCCAGAGCGATCTTCGGCAGGCTGTTGAGCACCACCAGATACGGTTCGCTGACCTTGGTGACGAAGGGGCTCCACCACAGCAGAATAGCCAGCAGCACCCCCGCCGCCGCCCCCAGCAGAAAGCCTGCCAGCGTTTCGGTGACCGTGACCCGCACGTGGTACCACAGATCCCCCTGTGCCATGGTCACGTAGGTCTGCGCAATGCGGGAAGGCTGGCTGAAAATGAAGCTGTCGATGAACGAGAGCCTCGCCGCCACCTCCCACGCCAGCAGGAGCATCAGCAGAAACCCCCACCGCCACAGCCGCACGGCCCATACGCGGCGGCGGTTCTGCCGTAGGTAGAGGGCTCTCTCCGCCGAGAGACCCTCGCTCGTTCTAGGCCTCATGCATCCCCAATTCCTTCCATATAAAGTCGAAATAGGAGGCAAAGGTGGACTGGGAACGGCACCGCATGGGACTACGCTCCGGCAGGTCAAATCGGATGGGCAGCTGACTGCGTATCACCGCAGGGCGGGGGGACATAATCAGCACCCTGTCCCCCATGGATATTCCCTCCGGAATATCGTGGGTGACCATCAGGGTGGTGACCCGCTCCCGACGGATGATGCGGTACACGTCCTCCGTGACCTCCATCCGCGTCTGATAGTCCAAGGCGGAAAACGCCTCGTCCAGCAGCAGCACGTCCGGCTCCACCGCCAGGGTGCGGATCAGCGCCACCCGCTGACGCATACCGCCGGACAGCTGGGACGGACGGCTGTCCGCAAATTCGGACAGTCCGTAGGTTTCCAGCAGCTCCTCCGCCCGCTGACGGCTGTGGGGGGTCAGGCGGTGGCGTATCTCCAGACCGAACAGCACGTTCTGCCGCACGGTGCGCCACTCCAGCAGGTTATCCTGCTGCAGCATATACCCGATGTGGGGACAGGGTCCCTCCACCGGATGCCCTCCCACCGTCACCCGCCCCGACGTGGGCGACAGGGTGCCGGCGATGATGGATAGCAGCGTGGATTTGCCGCAGCCGCTGGGACCCACCAGGCTGCAGAATTCCCCCTGCTCCATGGAAAACGTGATGTCCTCCAGCGCCACCGTCTCCCCCGCGGGGGTCTGGTACGCCTTGCGCACACCCTCCACGCTCAGCATCGTCATACGCCTCACCCTTTCCGCCAACCTTTGCTCTCCTTGTAACAGAATATGCATTTCTCCCCCACGGGTGAGTTTTTTATGGGTGGAAACCCTTGACAAACCCACAAGATATGGTGTAGTATAGTAAGCGGTGGTATTTGTATTTTTTGATACCCTATGCCGCCGCGTTTGGACCGTACCCAGTACGGAACGAGAATAGTCTACGGCGTCCCCTCGGGGGTTCACGCTCTTTTTTTAATACACGGTCGCTCCCCGTGAGCGACGCTTTGAAAATTGAAAAAAGTCCCCCGGGATTCGCCTTTCGTACCCACATTTTTAATTCAGGAGGTGTATCCCTATGTTCATCGCGAACACAGCTGTGTTCAGTCCGGATCTGCTTACGATCGGTATCGGCGCGGCAGCTCTGGCGGTTGGCGCCCTCGTGGCAGGTGTGATTTCCTACCGCGCCGGCATCAAGCACCGCAAAAAGGTGGCTGAGGCCGCCATCGGCTCTGCGGAGCTGGAGGCTCAGCGCATCCTCGCGGACGCCGAGAAGCAGGCAGAATCCAGCAAGAAAGAGGCCCTGGTAAAGGCCAAGGATGAGATCTACCGCCTGCGCAACGAATCCGACAAGGAGATCAAGGAGCGTCGCGCCGACGTACAGCGCCAGGAAAACCGTCTGCATCAGAAAGAGGAATCTCTGGACCGCAAGATCGAAAACTACGAGAAAAAAGAAGAAAAACTGGCTGAGCGTGTCAAAGAGGTAGAGGCCAAGATGGCGGACGCCGAGGCGCTGAAAAAGAGCCAGTACGAGCTGTTGGAGCGCCTGTCCGGCTTCTCCCAGGAGCAGGCCAAGGAGTACTTGCTCAACAGCCTGTCCCAGGAGCTGGAGCACGAGAAGGCGGTCAAGCTGGCCGAATTCGAGACCCAGCTGAAGGCGGACGCCGACCAGCGCGCCCGCGCCCTGATCTCCCACGCCATCCAGCGTGTGGCATCCGATCAGGTGTCCGAGACCACCGTATCCGTGGTGGCTCTGCCCAACGACGAAATGAAGGGCCGCATCATCGGTCGCGAGGGTCGCAACATCCGCGCCATCGAGACCCTGACCGGCATCGACCTCATCATCGACGATACCCCCGAGGCCATCACCCTGTCCGGCTTTGACCCCGTCCGCCGCGAGATCGCCCGCATCGCTATGGAGCGCCTGATCTCCGACGGTCGTATCCATCCCGCCCGCATCGAGGAGATGGTCAATAAGGCTCGCCGCGACGTGGAGCAGACCATCAAGGCAGAGGGCGAGCGCGCCATTCTGGAGACCGGTCTGCGGGGCATCAACCCCGAGATCGTCAAGCTGCTGGGTCGTCTGCACTACCGTACCAGCTACGGTCAGAACGTGCTGCAGCACTCCATGGAGGTAGCCTTCCTGTCCGGCATTATGGCCAGCGAGCTGGGCATCGACCCCGAGGTCGCCCGCCGCGCCGGTCTGCTGCACGACATCGGTAAGTCTGTGGACCACCAGGTGGAGGGCAGCCACATCGAGATCGGTGTGGACATCGCCCGCAAGTATAAGGAGAGCGAGGCCATCGTCCACGCCATCCAGGCCCACCACGGCGACGTGGAGGCCCAGACCGTGGTCGCCTGTCTGGTACAGGCCGCCGACGCCATCTCCGCCGCCCGCCCCGGTGCCCGCCGCGAGAATCTGGAGAACTACATCAAGCGTCTGGAGAAGCTGGAGGAGATCGCCAACAGCTTTGACGGCGTGGAGAACTCCTTTGCCATTCAGGCCGGCCGCGAGGTGCGCATCATCGTCCGCCCCGACAAGGTCAACGACGACCAGATGGTCATCCTGGCCCGTGAGATCGCCAAGAAGATCGAGGGCAATATGGATTACCCCGGTCAGATCAAGGTCAACCTCATCCGCGAGAACCGCGCGGTGGACTACGCCAAATAATCAAAGGCATAACAAAAGCCGAGCAACTTTCGTTGCTCGGCTTTTTTGTTTTTACAGTATTTGCTCCATCCCGATCTTCTGGGGGGTCAGCCCCAGCGACTCGTAAAAGCGCAAGGCGCTTGGGTTGCAGGACCACACGTTCAGGGTCACGTTATAGCACCCTCTCTGTCGCGCCAGCGCCACCGCCGCGGCGTACAGCGCCTTGCCGAGCCCCTGCCCGCGGCAGGTCTCGTCCACGCACAGGTCGTCGATGTACAGCGTTTTGATATCGGTGAGCACCCCGTCGTCCACGTGCTGCTGCAGCACGCAAAAACAGTAGCCCTGCACGGTGTCGGCGTCGTCCGCCGCCACCAGGATCGGGCGGGTGTCCTCCCCCAGCAGTGCCGTCAATTCCTCGTCGGAATACTTGCGCCCCACCTTAAAAATGTCCGGTCGTCCCCGATGATGCACCAGATCCACCTGGCACAGCAGGTCGCCCAGGCGGGGGACGTCTTTTTCGGTTGCAAAACGAATGGTCATACTCAGCGCTCCTTATCAGACAATACTTGGCCAACGGAGTCGGCGTGCCTCCTTTGCCTAAAGGGGGCCTTATTTCTTATCTCCCGTTACTTATCACACCCGATTAATCGGCGTTCCGTTGAGGAACTGGCGGATATTCTCCGCCACCACACCCATCAGACGACGGCGGGTCTCCACCCCCGCCCAGGCGACGTGGGGGGTGATTATCAGATTGGGGGCGCCCCGCAGCGGGCAATCCTCCCGCATAGGCTCTATCTGCAGCACGTCCACGCCGGCACCCATCAGATGCCCGCTGTCCAGCGCCGCCCGCAACGCCTGCTCATCCACCAGACCGCCGCGGGAGGTATTGATAAAGATGGCTCCCTGCTTCATCTTGGCAAAGGCGGCGGCGTCCATCATCCCCGCGCTGTCGGCATTCAGAGGACAGTGCATACTCACCACGTCCGCGCGGCGCAGCAGCTCCTCAAAGGGCACCTGCTCCACGTCCCCGTCGGGGATGGGACGGCGTCCGCATACCAGCACTTTCATACCAAAGGCGCGGGCCATATCCCCCACCCGCCGACCGATGGCGCCGTAGCCCACGATGCCCATGGTCTTGCCGCTCAACTCGGTGAGGGGGATGGGGAAATAGGCAAAGGTGCGGCTGCGCACCCAGTCCCCCTGCGCCACGGTTTGGTTATACTCGTGCGCCCGATCGGTCACCGCCAGCAGCAGCGCAAAGGTGTGCTGCGCCACCGCCTCGGTGGAATAGCCGGGCACGTTGCACACCGTCACCCCGTGGGCGGCGGCATACTCCACGTCGATATTGTTATAGCCGGTGGCGAACAGACCCACGTACCGCAGAGTGGGGCAGGCCGCCATCACCTCGGCGGTGATGCACACCTTATTGCAGATGACCGCGTCCGCGCCATGCAGACGGGGGATCAGCTGCTCCGGCCGGGTCAGGTCGTAGACGGTCACCTCGCCGAATTCCTTTAAAAACTCCAGGTCGATGCCGTGACCCACCACCGTGGCGGCATCGGCAACCACAATACGCATAGAAAAACCTCCTTGCGTATAGTTTATCACATTTTCACAACAATGAAAAGAGGGAATTGCATCATCCGTCGGGGAGTGGTATACTATACAGTATAAAACCAACTCTCCGTGAAAGGAGCCAACCCCATGACCTATTCCGTATTCGACGGCAACCGCCGTCTGGCTGAGGACGCCGCCGCCTTTATCGCCGCGGCGGAGCAGAGCTACGACCGTCAGCTGGAGGAAATCGCCGACCACATCGTCGCCCATCGGGACGTCTGCCCCATCGTGCTCATTTCCGGCCCCTCGGGCAGCGGAAAGACCACCACCGCCCTGATGCTGGAGCACAAGCTGGACCGCCGCGGTCTGCAGACCCACACCCTGTCCCAGGACAACTATTTCAATACCCAGACCGAGGAGGATCAAAAGCTGCTGGAGCAGGGCAAGTTTGACCTGGAATCCCCCGAACGGGTGGACGCCGACCTGCTGAACAGCCAGCTGCAGGACCTCATCGACGGCAAGACCATCCGGCTGACCGAGTTTGACTTTCACACCGGCACCCGCCGCGACAGCGGCAAGACCCTCACCCGAAAGGCGGGTGAGGTGGTGATCCTGGAGGGCATCCACACCCTAAATCCCGACGTGGTGCGCCTGCCCGAGGAGAAGACGGTGCGGCTGTACGTCAGCGTGCGCACCCGCGTAGAGGGTCCCGACGGCTGGGTGATGCACCCCAAGTACGTCCGTGTGCTGCGGCGGATGCTGCGGGACGTGAACGGCCGCGGTCGCCGCGCCGAGGACACCCTGCGTATGTGCCACAGCGTTAACGTAGGCGAGGAACGATTCATTATGCCCTTTAAGCACCGCTCCACCTTCGACGTGGACACCTTCTTTGCCTATGAATTGCACGTGTACCGTCCCTATCTGCTGGACACTCTCAAAGAGCTGACCCATTACTCCGAGGTGGCGAAGATACTGCCGGTATTGTCCGCCGCCGAGGGATTGTCCGCCGATGCGGTGCCCCCCACCGCCCTCATCCGTGAGTTTATCGGCGACAGCGCGTATTATGGGTAATAAGACGCCTATATCCGACGTTAGATAGGGTGTAGGCCCCCTTGTAAAGGGGGCTGGCTGCCCGCAGGGCAGACTGGGGGATTTAAACGAACCCCGCAGGGGTTCTCATAACGATTGCCGCAGGCAATCTCATAACCCTAAACTCATAACTAAACCGCAATCCCTCCGTCATTTGCTCCGCAAATGCCACCTCCCTTTACAAGGGAGGCAGGATTCTATCCGCCCGTTGGTGGTGTCTTCGCGGGACGGGAAACCCGTCCCCTACAAACTCTATTCCATATTTCGTTTTTTCTGCCGCCGCGGTTTCCGCGGCGGCTTTTCACTTTACTTTGGTAAATTTTTTGTGCCCATTCGACAACTTTCCACAGGATTAAAAATGCATTTTTTTGCATATAGCAATTGACACACACCCCCCGATTTGAGTATAATTATAAGTAATTATAGGTGTAGTGTGGTTTCGTGTTTCCACTATACACGTGTAAGACCCTATTGAGGAGGTTTTTTGTTATGAAAATGAACGTACGTAAATGGTTGTCTACCGTTCTGGCAGTGACGCTGGTGGCGGTTATGCTGCCCCTGGGCGCCATGCCCGTGGCGGCGGATATTACTCCCAGCATCAACCTGATCACCAACGGCAGTTTTGAAGCCACCGGAACGCATTGGGAAACAGGTGAGCCTGAGCCGGATGTCTACTGGGAGCGGTATCAGAGCACCGTGATCTCCACCGCTGCGGCATCCGCCGGCACGAACGGCGCCCACCTCCAGGGAAACGGCGGCTGGGGCGGCTTGCTCAACACCAGCGTGTCTGTGGATCCGTTGAGCACCTATACGCTGACCTTTGATTATTGCCAGGTCAGCGGCAACTGGGTCAACTTCACGGTCAAAGGCAACTCCGGCACCACCTATGCAAAGGCTGACAGAGGTTTCACCGGCGCCAGCGGCTGGCAGACCTATACCGCCACCTTTACCGTGGGTAATGAAAACACCCTGATCCTGAATTTTAACGGCGGCGGTGCGGGTGTGCAGGAGAATATGTACGTGGATAACTTTGTTATGCATCGCATCTCCAAGGGTGTCACCAATCCGGTCAGCAACAGCGGCTTTGAGACCGGCGACGCCACCGGCTGGAATTTGAGCGCTGCCGAAATCACCACTGAGCAAGTCGGTAGCGGCTCCTATGCGCTGAAAGGTACCACCACCATCAAGTACGGTACTTTTGCTACTCAAAACGTGGCGGTCAAGCCGAACACGCAGTATATGGTCGTATTCCTGGCTCGTCTGGAAAGCGCCTCCACCCAGGGTGAGGCTCGTCTGTATGTGCTGGGCTCCGATGACTCCCAGCTGAACGGCACTTACAAGTTTACTACCAGCACCTCGTCTTGGACGCCGTGCTATACTACGTTTAGTAGCGGCGATAACACCTCTGTCGAGCTCGCTTTCAAGCAGGGCGTTGCTAACGGCGGTGCCGTTTATTACGACGACGTTGCGGTGATCGAGGTCAGCGGCGTCACTAACGGCGACTTTGAGCTGGGCTCTGCCGCGTGGTCAAAACATCAGTCCACCACAATGGATTCCACCGCTGCCTACGAGGGCTCTCTGGGTGCTCATCTGATGGGCAATTCCGCCAGTTGGGGCGGCGTTCTGAACCAGACCATCAACGGTTTGGAGAACGGTGCTCGGTACAATATCACCTTCTGGTACAAAGCTGTCCAGCAGGGTGTTAACTTCAAGCTGAGCGGCACCACCACTGAAACGAAACTGGCCTACGCCTATATAGACAAAAAGGCGTGGACGCAGGTTTCTCAGGACTTTACCGCCGACGACACTTCTGCTCTGTTGAACTTCTCCTGCTCCGGTATCGGTACCAGCAGCAGCGCTTACGAGGCCGGTATCGACGAGGTATATGTGGACAGCATCGTTATAACGAAATATATCGACCGCGAGCCCACCACGGACGGCTTTATCATTAACGGCGACTTTGAGTCCGGCGATTTGAAGGACGGCTGGACTGTCTATGGCAACTACGCCTCTCTGTCTAAGGAAGCGGCTGTGTCCGGCGATTTCGGCGTTCATCTGACCCACTCCGGCAACGGCTGGGTCGGTCTGATGGCGCAGGCGATGGCCACGGTTGAAGAGGGCAAAGCCTATCGCTTCTCTCTGGACTATCGCGCCATTACCAATGGCGTTAACTTCCGCGTTGTGAACGGCGATGAGGTCGTTGCCAACGAGTATATGGATACGCGCACCACCACCCACGTGCAAAAATATTTCCGTGCCACCGGTCCCGAGCTGAACATCGCCTTTGTTAACGCCGGTAACGGTGTAGACGCCAACGTCTTTGTGGATAACGTTCTTATCGAAGAAATCCCCGACTACGAGGTGGATATTTTCACCGACACCAAAAAGAGCGCCATGGAGATGAACCCCGCGCTGACCGGTGAGACGGCCGGTCGCGGCGGTCTGGCGTTCCTGTACACGGTGGATATGAGCGGCGCTCAGGTTGCCGCCGGCAACAGCAGCTTTGATAATTCCACCGGTCTGGTCTATCAGAGCGAGAGCGCCATCGCCCACCCCTACACCAACGACCTGTTTAACGATCCCTACGACTATAAGGTGGTGGAGGTCGGCGCCATCGTATCCCTGGTGCACAACAACGCCGACGATCTGACCATCGAGAGCGTCACCACTGATAACAAGACCATCCGCATTAAGGGTGAAAAGCGCTGGGAGGTCGGTGAAAACTTCTATAAGTACGCCGTCCGCGTGCGCAACATCCCCACGAACCATTTCGACACCACCGTCTACATCCGTCCCTACGCCATCGTAAAGACGCTCAACGGCACCCGTCAGGTAACTCTGTACGGCGATATGCAGCAGAGTTCCTATAACCAAGCAATCGAGGAGGCAGCACAGTAATGAAAAAGAACTACAACTCCCCCGCCCTCACCGAGGTGACCTTTGCCCCCGCCGAGGCCATCGCCGAGGATCCCAACAGCTTCCCCTATAACGACGGCGAGCTGGGCTGGACCTAACATGCGCGACAGACGGCAGCGGACAACCCCTTGCTTTTTGTCGAATCGTCTGTTATAATGGTGTTACACAATACCGTTTCCCCCTAGGAGTATTGCTATGTTAATTCTTAATCTTCCGTTCGTGGCGGCTGTCAAAATGACGGTCAACTGGCTGTATCTGGCCATCGGTCTGGTGGCTGTGATGGCGCTCATCGCCCTGGTGGCGGTGTTCATCCCCTGGCTGCACGACTTCCGCCACGAGCTCAAGTACCTGAATATCGAGATCGGGCGTTCCGAAGGACGCGAGCAAAAGCACTGGATCAAAAGACGGCGCCGACTGTGGCTGTCCATCCTGCCCTTTTTCCATTATCACGGTCATTAATACAAAAACCGCCGAGGCGATGCCTCGGCGGTTTTTTCTATATCCGGGGAAAACCCTAGAATGTCACAGGCGCTGGGATGCGTTCAAATCAGCCGCTTTGACGAACGCAAAGTCTGTGCCGTCGGTTAAAAAGGCCCCCTCTGACGAGGGGGCTGGCAAAACCGCAGGTTTTGACTGGGGGAGAGAATGCTTCTCTTTTTGTCTCTCCCTCCGCCTCGCTATCGCTCGGCACCTCCCTCGTCAGAGGGAGGCTGACTATCCGTCGCCTGCGGCGACACCGTCTCGCGACGGGTGAGGCAAGGAGTGTTTTTTTATTCCTTAATGATAAATACAGGGATGGGGACGTCCCCCGTGCGGTTGACAAAATCCCCACGGATAACGGTGTAGCGGCGGCTGTCCAGCGTGGGCAGAAACGCCAGCAGAGCGTCCCGCTCTGCCGTGCCGTTCTCCCGCCCGTGGTAGATGCACAGGCTCATCACGCCGCCCGATCGCAGCAGCTCCAGACCCGCCCTGACGGCGGCGATGCTGGTATCGGGGGCGGAGAACACCGTGTGATCCCCGCTGGGGAGCCAGCCGAAATTGAACATAATGCCGTCCACCGACTCCGGCTGGGCATACTCGCCCAGGTGACTGTGGCAGTCCAGCACCACGCGGGCAATATGACCCACCCCCTCCTGCCGCAGCAGGGTCTCGGTGCGGGTCACCGCCTGGGGCTGTATATCCATCGCCAGCACCCGTCCGCTATCTCCCACCAAGCGGCAGAGGAACAGAGTATCACGTCCGCCGCCGGCGGTGGCGTCGATGCACACGTCACCCTCGTGGATATGATCCGCCATAAACCGATGGGTCAGACCCAGAGAATTCAGCGGAAACTCACTCTTCATCGTCCACCTCGGTGTCGGTCAGCTCCGCCACGTGGTCGCGGATGTACGCCACACACAGGGACAGGGGGCTCTCCTGCTCCACCGCCCGATGGAACTCACGCTCGCCCTCCGGCAGGTCGGTCTTTTCCGCGTGGGCATCCCGCAGGGACGCCAGCGCCGCCGCGGTGGCAGGGGCGCCGATCACCGGCAGTCCGTCCACCGCCGCATCCACCAGATGGCGGGTGGCGGTGTGGGTCAGACCCGCATAGTCGCTGTGCGCCAGCTCCTTGCACACCGCCCAGATGCTGTACACCACCGTAAAGGGCTGGGGCATATCCGCCAGCTCCTTTGCGGGATTGGGGCGGCGGGTGTCCGCCGCCCGGGACAGCACGTGGCACACCACCGCCTCCACCAGCTCCTCATCGGGGCAGGCGGCCAGCAGATCGGGAGTCAGGGTGGCGTATTTCTTCATCAGCTTCGCCGCGCGGCTCTCGTCGCGGCGCTCCTTACCGCCCAGGCGGATGAGCAGATAACAGCCCACCGCGGCAAGAATCAGAATCGGTAATTCCCATTTCATAATTTATTCTCCCTTCGTCAGCAAACGATAGACGTCGCCCTTTTTCAGTCCGCACTCGGCGGCGGCGGTCTTCGCCGCCTCGGAGGGGCTCATCCCCTCCACCATATAGGCGCGTGCCACAGCCGCCGCGTCCTCCGGCGCCACCGCCTCCCGCTGTACGGGGGCGGCACCCTCCACCACGATGACAAACTCGCCGCGGGGCGCCTCCTGCTCATAGCGGGCGCAGGCCTCGGACAGGGTGGTGCGGATCACCTCTTCGTGTATCTTGGTGATCTCCCGCACCAGCGCGATGCGGCGGTCACCCAGCGTGCCCAGCAGATCCTCCAGCGTCCCCTTCAGCTTATGGGGTGCTTCGTAAAACACCATTGTGCGGGTTTCATTCCTCACGCTGTCCAGATGGGCGCGGCGGGGTTTTTTATTCACGTCCAGAAAGCCCTCAAAGGTGAAGCGACCGGTGGGCAGACCCGCCAGCGCCAGGGCGGAGCACACCGCCGTGGGACCGGGCACCACCCCCACGGGGATGCCCTGTTGGTGGCACAGATCCACCAGATCCTCGCCCGGGTCGGAGATGGCGGGCATACCCGCATCGCTGACCAGCACGCCGTTCTCGCCGCACAGCAGGCGGGCGCACAGCTGCTCGCCCCGTTCCCGTCTGTTGTGCTCGTGATAGCTAACCAGCGGCTTCTGAATACCAAAGTGGTTGAGCAGCTTCAGCGTCACCCGCGTATCCTCGGCGGCGATGAAATCGCAGCTCTGCAACGCCTCGATGGCGCGGGGAGAAAAGTCCGACAGGTTGCCGATAGGGGTGCCCACCAGCGTCAGTCGTCCGCAGTCCTTCATTGTGTGTCACCTGCTTTCGGTGTGATCTCGCGATAGATCTCGCGATAGGTATCGGTCACGGTGCCGTCGGGGTGATACAGCACCAGAGGGGGCAGCCACGACAGCCCGGGACGCCCGTCCTTGCGCGCCTCCAGCAGGAACAGCCAGGGGGCGGTATCCCCCTGCTTCTGCACCGGCTGCAGCCGCTTGGGCTCCAGGTGATGGGCGGTCAGCGCCGCCAATACGGCGGTCAGCCGCTCGGGGCGGTGGCACAGGAAAAATCGTCCGCCGCTGTGCAAAAGCCACGCCGCCGCACCGCAGACGTGCTCCAGCGTGTCCGCCTGCTCGTGCCGCGCCAGCCGCACCGCCCCGTCGGCATTGACGCCGCCCGCGCCCTGCGGGAAATACGGCGGGTTGCACACCACGCGATCAAAGGAGCCGGCGGGAGCGATCCCCCGCGGGTCAGACCAGTCCCCCACCGCAAAGGTGGGTGCGGGCGACCCCGCAAAGCGGTCCGCCCCTGCCTGCGCCAAGGCAACGGCGGCAGGCTGAATATCCACGCCGTGGACGGCGGCGGGGTTGCCTCCGGCGGCCAGCCGCAGAGCAATCGCTCCACAACCGGTGCCCAGCTCACACACCGTATCGCCCCCACAGGACATAGCAAAGTGGGACAGCAGCATGGCGTCGGTGCCGAAGCGGTGGGTGTCGTCCACCGCCACCACCGTGTCCCCGTAGACAGGGATGTATTCCATTGTGCCGTCACCTCGTTTTCTGTCGTTAAAATTGAAATGCCGGACAGCGGCGCTGTCCGGCATTACGTTTTCATTAGCCCTGCTCGATAGCAGAAACGGGGCACTGATCGGCACAAGCGCCGCAATCAATGCAGGCACCGGCATCGATCTCGTACTTGCCGTCGCCCTCGGAGATAGCACCGACGGGGCAACCCTCAGCGCAAGCACCGCAAGCGATGCAAGCATCGGAAATAACATAAGCCATGGTTTACACCTCCTGTCGCTTTGTATCTTAATAATAACACAATATTTAAAAATTGCAATAGTTTTTTGCGTTGGAAATTATCCCTGCCGCTTATTCCGCGGGCGGTGGCGGCGGGGACGGTGATCGGACTTGCCGCCCTGCTTATCCGCAGGAGGCTGCGGCTTGTCGTTGCGGGGCTTGTTCTGAGGTTTTTCCTCCTTTTGGGGCTTTGGCTCCTTCACCGGCTTCTCCTGCGGCGCCGTATCCTCCTCAGCAGGGGCGGGCGCGCGGCGGGCGGCGTTCAGGTCGTCCCGATGCATCGGCACCGGTGAGGCGTCGGCGGAGTCCTCCAGCCGCACCTTGATCTTGCCGGTGAGGATGTTGCTCTCGGTCACCACGCCGCGACCCTCAGGGGTCATCACGGTGGCGCCCACCTTGGGGCTGAGCTTGTTCAGCTCCTCATAGACGTCCTGCTCGTACTTCAGACAGCACATCAGACGTCCGCAGGAGCCGGAAATTTTGGTGGGGTTCAGGGACAGTCCCTGCTCCTTGGCCATCTTAATGGACACCGGCTGGAAATCCTTGAGGAAGCGGGAGCAGCAGAAGGGCTGACCGCAGATGCCGAGGCCGCCCAGCTTCTTCGCCTCGTCGCGGACGCCGATCTGGTGCAGCTCGATGCGGGTGTGGAGGGTGGAGGCCAGATCCTTCACCAGATTGCGGAAATCCACCCGCCCCTCGGCGGTGAAATTAAAGGTGATCTTGGAGTTGTCAAAGGCGTACTCCGCGTCCACCAGCTTCATATCCAGCTGATGTGCCTCGATGCGCTCCTGACAGATCTTCATAGCCTCGCGGGCCTTTTGGGCGTTTTTCTCCGCCCGCTCCAGATCCTCGGGGGTGGCGCGGCGCAGCACCGGCTTGATCCCCTCACGGGGCTCCTTCATCTCCCGATTGGCGCGGGCCACCTCGCCGCACTCAATGCCGCGGGAGGTCTCCACCATCACCTTCTCCCCCGGCAGCAGCTGCAGCGCACCGGGGTCAAAGTCGTATATCTTTCCGTTCTGATTAAAACGGATGCCGACGATCATAGCCATAATAGCCTCCTTAATACCCTGCCGCCTGCCGCAGGCAAGCGCACAGACGGGTCAGTAACAACGTATTGTTCATATTCCGCAGCTGACAGCCACGCAGCTGCTCCAGCTGCTGCATCAGCGCGGTGAGCCGTCCGCCGGTCAGGCGGGTGGCCAGCAGCTCCGCCGCCTCGGGAGCGGTGGACAGATGGGTGGTGCCGCCGTGCTGACGCACCAGGGCGTCACGGCACACCAGGGACAGACCGGTCAGCACGCCGGTCAACAGCTCCTTCTCCTTCTCCAGAGGGCCGCACAGCGCCATCAGATCCCACTCGCTGGGGGACAGGATGGCCTGCGCCATACGGGGCACCAGCTCCAGCACCTGACGGAAGGCGCCGTCGCTGACGCCGTCCAGCACCTGCCCGATGGCGCCGCCGAACAGACTGTGGGCGCGGCGCAGATCCTCCTCGGCCATATTCGGCAGGCGGGCGGTGAGGATGGGTGCCGCCTGCTCCCACGTGACGGGGGACAGGGTCAGGCACACACAACGGGACTGGATGGTGGGCAGCATAGAGGTGCGGCTGTCGCAGGTGAGGATGAATACGGCGTGGGCAGGCGGCTCCTCCAGAATCTTCAGCAGGGCGTTCTGGGCAGGGGGACCCATCAGATGAGCGTCCGCCAGCAGGATCACCCGATAGGGGGACTCGTTGGGCATCAGGAACACGTCGTCCCGCAGCCACCGCACGGTGTCCACCGGAATGGCAGAGCCGTCACCGCCCCGTTCGGTCAGATCGGGGGGAACCTCCTTTTGGCACGCGGCGCAAACGCCGCAGGGGCGCTGGGCGCTGTCCTCGCACCGACACATGGCCGCCCGGGCGATCAGCCGCGCCAGAGTGCGGCGTCCGGTGCCGGGCGCACCCTCCAGCAACAGGGCGTGGGGAAACCGGCTGTTGTCGATCTCGGCCGCCAACTGCCTCTTGATGGATTCGTTTCCGACAAAACCGTCGAACCGCATACGCCTGCCTCCCCACATTAAAGTTTATACATATCCTATTATACACGAACCGCCCGTCGGTGACAAGGCTTTTTTTGCGGGAATATTTTGCCGCCAAAAAAATAAAAAAGTTGACGAAAATTCGGTTTTTCTCCTTGTTTCGGGCGGGAAAGTGTGATATGCTAATTGTGTATTTTGTTATGGGGTGGGATCGGCTATGAAACTGGGCTTTGACAGCGACCTGTATATGCAAAAACAGCGGGAGCAGATACTGGACCGTATCTCCCGATTCAGCGGTAAGCTGTATCTGGAATTCGGCGGTAAGCTGTTCGACGACTATCACGCCGCGCGGGTGCTCCCCGGCTTTGAGCCGGACGCCAAGATCCGTATGCTCCGCAGTCTGGCGGATCAGGCGGAGATCGTCTTCTGCATTAGCGCCGACACCATCGAAAAGAATAAGATCCGCGCCGACCTGGGTCTGAGCTACGACCAGGATCTGCTGCGGCAGGTCAATATGGTGCGGGATATGGGCATCGCGGTCAACAGCGTGGTCATCACCCGCTACACCGGTCAGACCGCCGCCGACCAGTTCGCCTTTAAACTGGATGCCCTGGGCATCCGCCACTACATCCACCGCCCCATCGAGGGCTATCCCGCCGACGTGGACCACATCGTCAGCGATATGGGCTACGGCGCCAACCCCTACATCGAAACCACCAAGCCGCTGGTGGTGGTCACCGCCCCCGGACCCGGCAGCGGAAAGCTGGCCACCTGCCTGTCCCAGATCTATCACGAGCATCAGCGGGGCATCACCTCCGGCTATGGCAAATACGAGACCTTCCCTGTATGGAATCTGGGTCTCAAGCACCCCGTTAATCTGGCCTATGAGGCCGCCACCGCCGACCTGCAGGACGTGAATATGATCGACCCCTTCCATCTGGAGGCCTACGGCGTCACCACCGTCAACTACAACCGCGACGTGGAGGCGTTCCCGCTGGTGAAGACCATTCTGTCCCGCATCACCGGCAACGACGACGTATACAACAGCCCCACCGATATGGGGGTGAATATGGCCGGCTATGCCATCGTAAACGACGAGGTGTGCCGCGAAGCCAGCCGTCAGGAGGTCATCCGCCGCTATTACAAGGGGCTGTGCGACCTGAGAATGGGTCGCGAGCGGCAGTCCACCGTGGATAAACTCAAGGCCATTATGCAACAGCTGGATTTGCACCCCACCGACCGCCCCGTGGTGCAGGCCGCCCTGGATAAGGCAGAGCGCGCCAACGCCCCCGCCGTGGCCATCCAGCTGCCGGACGGACGGCTGATCACCGGCAAATCCTCCAAGCTGCTGTCCGCCTGCTCCGGTGCGGTGCTCAACGCCATCAAGATGATGGCGGGCATCCCCAAGGAGGCGCTGCTGATGAGCCCTGCCGTGCTGGAGCCGGTCATCGACCTCAAGGTGAATCTGCTGCACAGCCACGCCAGCGCCCTTAAACTGGACGACGCGCTGGCCGCCCTGTACATCTGCGCCGCCACCGACGAGATGGCCGCCCGGGCGGTAGCCCAGCTGCCCAAACTCAAAGGGTGCGAGATCCACTCCACCCAGCTGCTGTATTCCGGCGACGAATCCACCCTGCGGAAGATGCGGCTGAATCTCACCTGCGAGCCGGTATTCCCCGGCCAGAACATAATCTATCGATGAGGTAATCGTTATGGAATTGAACGGTAAAAAAATCAACTTTTTAGGTGACAGCATCACCGAAGGTGCCTGCCTGGAGGACTGGAACAACGTGTACTGGATGCGGCTGGGGCGCGAGACCGGCGCCACCGTCCGCGGCTACGGCATCGGCGGCACCCGCATCGCCCCCCGTCTGAACCCCGAGCGCCCCGGCGAGGAGGGCTTCGGTCAGTATTTCGGCTCCCGCGTGGCGGGTATGGACCCCGACGCGGACATCGTGGTGGTATGGGGCGGCACCAACGACTTCGGTCACGGCGACGTGCCGCTGGGCACCATCGACGATCGGGACAACACCACCTTCTACGGCGCTCTGCACTGCCTGTACCGCGCCCTGTGGGAGAAGTATCCCACCGCCCAGATCATCGTGATGACCCCCCTGCATCGGGTGGGCGAGCACGACGCCCTCAACGAGCACGGCAACCCCGCCATCGCCCCCTTTAAGGTGATTCGGGACACCATCATCGAGGTGGCCGCCTATTATTCCTTCCCCGTGCTGGATCTGTACGCGGTCAGCGGACTAAACCCCGAACTGCCGGTCATCAAGGAGACCTATATGCCGGACGGTCTGCACCCCAACGACGCGGGACACGAGCGCATCGCCTCCCGCCTCATCGGCTTCCTGAAATCCCTGTAAACTATCGCCTTTTCACAGCCTTCACCCCTTTGGGGTGAGGGCTGTTTTTTCTTGTCGAATTGTGGTGGTATTTTCTGCCACCACTAAATGTAGTGGGTTGCTTTTTGGGGTGAAATCAAGTAAAATTTAAGGTGAATTATTGTGGGGTAAAATCTGCGATTTGTCCCCCGAAAAAGGAGAAATTTTACGTATGAACAGAAAATTTCGCTTGTCCGTGGCACTGGATATCGACGATCTGCTGATGGAGTGCGTCCCCTACGCCATCCGTCTGGCCAATGAAAAATATCAGTTCGACCCCCCGCTGACCATCTACGAGGTGGACCGCTGGGGCACTCTGGGCACCCGCGCGGACGTGATCTTCGAGTTCTTCCACGACCCCGACTTCTTCCGCACCCAGCCGGTCATCCGCGGTGCAAAGGAATTCGTGCGTAAGCTGTCCCGTATGACCGAGGTGTTCGTATCCACCTCGGTGTATCCCGAGTATATGAGCATCCGCGCGAAGCGTATTATGGAGGAATTCCCCGAGATCCCCCAGGATCACATCTATATGGGCTCCCGCAAGGATAAGATTCAGACCGACATCCTCTTCGACGACGGCATGCACAACGTGGCCCGCTCCAACGCCACCTATCCCATTCTGCTGCGCCGCCCGTGGAATCAGCACGCCACCGGTGTGCTGGCGGTGAACAACTACAACGAATTCCTCAAGCTGGTGGAGGTCATCGGCGAGAGCTATGCCCCCCGCAGCCATCAGCAGGACGAGGGTCAGCCCGGCGTGGTGGTGCTGGTGGGTCCCTCCGGCAGCGGCAAGAACGAGATCGCCGCCCAGCTGCTGAAAAAATCCCGCCGCTTTGAGCGGTTGGTGAGCTATACCACCAACAAGGCTATGCAGCAGGACGAGGAGAAGCGGTATCACTACATCTCCCTGCCCGAATTCCGCCGTATGCGGGATTCCGGCGAATTGTTCGAATCCACCATGTACGCCGGTCACAACTTCGGCTCCTCCAAGCAGGACGTGGAGGACATCCTCTCCCGCGGCAAGCACGTGCTGACCGTCATGGACATCTGCGGCGCTATGGGTCTCAAAACCCACTTCCCCAAGGTGACCACCATCTACATCCAGCAGACCAAGGAAAAACTGCTGGCCGACCTGCTGAACAAGCCGGTCAGCCAGGAGGAAAAGATCCAGCGCATTATGGCGCTGGATGCGGAGCAGCGCAACGCCGACATCTGCGACTATACCGTGCCGGTGACCACCTATGAGGACGCCGCCGAGGAGATTCTGGACGGTCTATTCCACAGACGGCACAAAAAATCGTAAAAAATTCTACAATTTGACTACATTTTATCAAGTATAATTGTAATATCTAACTAACTTATATTTTACCTATAATAAAGGTTGAAATTTTCTCGAATTCTGTTATAATTTAAGGTGAATATCGGCGCGGTTTTTTCAAGGCCGTTCCGTGACCATCCCGATCCCCGAAAGGAGGAATCCTTTGAACGTAGATTTACAAAAAGCCGGTCTGTGGAAACGGATCGCCGCCGCCATTCTGGATTTCATTTTGCTGTCCATTGTGGCCGTGGGTGCCTGCTGGGCGCTGAATGCGGCGCTGGGCTATGACGCCCACATGCAGCACGCCGAATCCATCAAGGCCGCCTATGAACAGGAGTACGGCATCCCATCGGACGCCAACCGCGCCGAAATGAGCGCAGAGGAGCAAAAAACCTATGACGACGCCGTAGCCAAAGCCAACGAGGCTCTGGCAAAGGACCCGGAGGCCATCAAGGCCATCACCACCATGCAGAACCTGATGCTGATCATCCCCACCTTCGGCATTCTGCTGGCGATACTGCTGCTGGAATTCGCCGTGCCGCTACTCTTTAAAAACGGTGCGACGGTGGGCAAGTTCGTGTTCGGTCTGGGGCTGGTCCGCACCGACTGCGTGCGGATCAATCCCCTGCAGCTGTTCACACGAGCGTTGCTGGGTAAATACACCATCGAGACCATGATCCCCGTGTATCTGGCGGTCATGATCTTTAACGGGTCGCTGGGCATAATGGGTCTGGCGGTGATCGCGGGCATCCTGCTGTTGCAGGTGATCCTCTACTTCGCCACCCGCACCCACTCCCTCATCCACGACCTGATGGCCGGCACGGTGGTGGTCGACGCCGCCAGCCAGCGCATCTTCGCCAACGACGAGGAGCGCATCGCATTCAGCAAGCGCCTGGCCGCCGAAAAGGCCGAGCGCCAAGCGTATTAATCCGTACACAAAAAATACAAATAAACTGAGAGGACGTTTGTATGAAAGTAACACTGCAAAATCTGACCAAAATCTTCCCCAGCCGTGACAAGAAGTCCGGCGCCGAGGTGGTCGCTGTCAACGACTTCACCTTCGACATCCCCGACGGCAAGCTGATCGGTCTGCTGGGCCCCTCCGGCTGCGGTAAGTCCACCACCCTGTATATGATCAGCGGCCTGCAGAAGCCCTCTGCCGGTAAGATCTTCTTCGGTGACGAGGACGTGACCGACCTGTCTACCGAGAACCGCGGCATCGGTCTGGTGTTCCAGAACTACGCGCTGTATCCCCACATGACCGTTAAGCAGAACATCCTGTTCCCCCTGCAGAACCTGAAGGGCAAGGATAAGCTGTCCAAGGATGAGATGCAGGAGCGCGCCTACGAGGCCGCCCGTCTGGTACAGATCGACGACCTGATGGACCGTAAGCCCAACGAGCTGTCCGGCGGTCAGCAGCAGCGCGTGGCCATCGCCCGTGCTCTGGTCAAGATGCCCAGAGTCCTGCTGCTGGATGAGCCCCTGTCCAACCTGGACGCCCGTCTGCGTCTGCAGACCCGCGAGGAGATCCGCCGCATCCAGAAAGAGACCGGCATCACCACCGTGTTCGTTACCCACGACCAGGAAGAGGCTATGTCCATCTCCGATATGATCGTGGTGATGAAGCTGGGCGTTGTCCAGCAGATCGGCGAGCCCCAGGAGGTGTACGACAACCCCGGTAACCTGTTCGTGGCCAAGTTCCTGGGCACTCCCCCCATCAACGTGTTTGAGGGTAAGGTGGAGAACGGCACCGTCTATCTGGGCGAGGATGCCGTGCTGAAGGTAAACGGCGTGGAGGATCAGGCCGTGTACGTGGGCATCCGTCCCGAAGGCTTTGAGCTGGATGCCGCGGGCGCTATGAACTGCGCTCTGAACAATGTGGAGGTTATGGGCCGCGACGTGAGCATCGTGTCCACCCACCCCGCCTCTCTAAACCCCACCGTCCGCTCCATCATCGACGCGGACAACAAGAGCGCCGTCACCGGCGACTCTGTCCGCTATTCGCTGAAACCCCACAAGGTGTTCCTGTTCAACAAGGAAACCGAGGAACGTGTACCGTTCGAGGTGAAGTGATATGGTAGATAATAGACAACAATGGAAAGCGTGGCTGTATCTGTCGCCGGCTATCATCCTGTTGTTGGTGTTCACCGTATGGCCGATCATCAACACCGTGCTGATGGCATTCCAGAACGGCTACAACGCCAATATGGCGAAAATCGGCGTGGAGTTTCAGTTCGGTATCCAGAACTTCATCGACGTGGTGAGCTACGGTAAGTTTATGAACAACCTGTTCAACACCATGATCCTGTGCGTAGCCACCGTGCCCATCTCCACCATTCTGGCGCTGCTGATTGCGGTGGCGCTCAACTCCATCGGCCCCCTGCAGAAGACCCTGCAGACCATCTACTTCCTGCCCTACGTCACCAACTCCATCGCCATCGGCATGGTGTTCGCGGCTATGTTCAACATCATCGGCCTGCGTAACGGTATGGCAGACACCTGGGGCATCGTCAACAACGTCATCCAGTGGTTCGGCGGCGAGCCCATCAACTGGATCAACGCCGGCTCCAACTACTGGCCCAACATCGCCGTGATGGTGGTGTACATCGTGTGGAACGCCCTGCCCTTTAAGATCCTGATTCTGCTGGGCGGTCTGCAGAGCGTCAACAAGCAGTACTACGACGCGGCCAAGGTGGACGGCACCCCCCGCCACCGTGTGCTGACCAAGATCACCGTGCCGCTCTTGTCCCCCATGATCGCCTACGTGGTCATCACCGGCTTCATCGGCGGATTCAAGGAGTATTCCAGCATCATCGGTATCTTCGGCGACAAGATGGGTCCCCCCCACGACGCCGGCCGACTGAACACTATGGTCGGTTTCATCTACGATTCTCTGGGCACCAGCTCCCACGGTAAGGCCAGCGCGGCTGCCCTGATTCTGTTCGGCATCATTCTTGTTGTGACCATGATCAACCTGCAGGTCAGCAAGAAGCGCGTGCACTTCTAAGGAGGGAGGATACATTATGAGTACTACGAAAACTATGCGTGCCCGTGATATGCATCAGGTATCCGTCGCCTCCCAGATCTCCGGCGTCGTCGCCAAGATCATCACCTACGCTTTCCTGGGTGTGATGGCCCTCATCATCCTCTTCCCCTTCTACTGGATGATCATCTCCTCGCTAAAGGATCTGGAGGAGTACCGCCTGTCCACCCCCACCTTCTGGCCCCAAGAGATCCACTTTGAAAACTACGTCGAAGCTTTCAATGCGGCCAATCTGGGCACCCTGTTTATGAACACCCTGTACGTGGGCGTGGTGTCCACCCTGCTGTCTCTGGTCATCACGGTGCTGTCCGCCTTTGCCTTTGCCCGCTTGGAGTTTAAGGGCAAGGACACCATGTTCGCCGCTCTGCTGGCCACCATGATGATCCCCGGTGAATTGTTCACCATCACCAACTACATCACCGTGACCAATCTGGGCTGGCTGAACTCCTTCACCGCCCTGATCGTTCCCTTCCTGGTCAGCGTGTTCTACATCTATCTGCTGCGCCAGAACTTCCTGCAGATCCCCAACGAGCTGTATCTGGCCGCTAAGGTGGACGGCACCTCGGATATCAAGTATCTGTGGAAGGTGATGGTGCCTCTGGCACTGCCCACCCTCATCTCCATCACCATCCTGAAGATGATGGGCGCGTGGAACTCCTACATCTGGCCCAAACTGGTTGCCAACGACGACGCTCACCAGCTGATCACCAACGGTCTGCGCAACGCCTTTACCGATACCTCCGGTCAGGTCAACTTCCCTGTCCAGATGGCGGCCGTTGCCATCGTTTCCGCTCCGCTGTTCTTAGTATTCGTATTCCTGCGTAAATACATTATGGCAGGCGTCAGCCGCAGCGGTATCAAGGGCTAATTACCCTGCTCTAACTTTTGGTTCTGATTTTTTTAGAATAAACAAAACAGGAGGAAATCATTATGAGCAAGAAAATCATCGCAGTATTGATGGCAGCCATCCTGCTGGTGGGCGGCCTGGCCGCCTGCGGCGGCAAGGGCGGCAGCAGCAACTTCAGCATTCCTGAGGGTGGCTATGACGGCAGCGAGGTCACCATCAAGTTCGCCCACACCATGGGTCAGAAGTTGAAGGAAGTGCTGGACTACCACATCGGTGAGTTCAACAAGCTGTATCCCAACATCCACATCGAGCACGACAGCTACGGCGGTTGGGCTGACATCGCCGGTCTGATCAACACCGAGATCATGGCCGACAACCAGCCCAACATCGCCTACTGCTATCCCGACCACGTGGCCACCTACAATATGTCTCAGTCCGTTGTGACTCTGGACGATCTGATCGCCAGCGACATCGAGACCGCCCGTGACGACGGCACCACCGAGCCTCTGGGTCTGACCAAGGAGCAGGTGGACGATTTCATCGACGGCTTCTACAACGAGGGTAAGGCCTACGGCGACGACAAGATGTACACCATGCCTCTGTCCAAGTCCACCGAGGTTCTGTACTACAACAAGACCTTCTTCGAGAAGAACAACCTGAAGGTTCCCACCACCTGGGACGAGATGGAGGAGACCTGCAAGAAGCTGCTAGAGCTGGATCCCAAGTGCATCCCCCTGGGCTATGACTCCGAGGACAACTGGTTCATCACCATGTGCGAGCAGGGCGGCTACGACTACACCAGCGCCACCGGCGAGCACTATCTGTTCAACAACGACGACTGCAAGGCTTTCGTTAAGCGTTTCCGTGACTGGTATAATAAGGGTTACGTGACCACCGAGGCTCTGTACGGCGGTTACACCTCCGGCCTGTTCACCGAGCTGGATAAGAACACCTCTCACAGCTATATGTGCATCGGCTCCTCCGGCGGCGCCGGCTACCAGATCCCCGAAGGCCGCGCCTTTGAGGTCGGCATCGCCTCCATCCCCCAGCTGAATCCCGACGACGGTAAGGTTATCTCCCAGGGTCCCAGCGTCTGCATCCTGAAGGGTGGCAAGACCACCGATCAGGAGGTGCTGGCCTCCTGGCTGTTCGTGAAGTACATCACCACCAACATGGCGTTCCAGACCGAGTTCTCCTCCGTGTCCGGTTACATGCCCGTGCTGGAGTCCGCTCAGGACGATCCCGCCTACTCCCAGTGGCTGGCTAAGGCCAACGGCGCCGAGTTCCTGACCGCTTACGTGGTTAAGGCCGGTCTGGATCAGGCTGACTACTACTTCACCTCCCCCGCTTTCAACGGCTCCTCCGTGGCCCGTGAGCAGGTGGGCGCTCTGCTGTCCAAGTGCATGAGTGAGAATACCGACGACGTGGACGCCTTCATCGACCAGGCCTTTAAGGACGCTTACGACGAGTGTATGTATCTGGGCGGCTGATGCCCGATAATGGGAGAAAAAGCGTATGAATAAAAAAATTCTTGCCCTGCTGGCAGCGCTGTGCCTGATGGCCGGCTGTCTGGCAGGCTGTACGGGTGGCAAAGAGCCGGATGAGCCCGATACCGTGGACTATGCCGGCCAGGTCACCCTGGATATGGAATCCGATACTCTGAAGCAGGAGGTCACCGTCAAGACCTATATTGACGGTGACACCACCCACTTCTACGTGCCCACCGACGTGGTGGATAACGGTCTGCTGAAGGCTCGTTACATTGGCGTCAACACCCCCGAATCCACCGGTAAGATCGAGGCGTGGGGTAAAAAGGCCTCCAACTTCACCAAAGAGAAGCTGCAGGGCGCCGACTCCATCATCATCGAGTCGGACGACGGCAACTGGAACGTGGACTCCACCGGCGGCCGTTATCTGGTGTGGGTGTGGTACCGCCCCGCCGGCACCGAATCCTACCGCAACCTGAACATCGAGCTGCTGCAGAACGGTCTGTCCATCGCCTCCGCCACCGGCGACAACCGCTACGGCGATGTGGCTATGGAGGCTCTGATGCAGGCCAAGGAACAGGGCATTCACGTCCACTCTAAAGAGAAGGACCCCGACTTCTACTACGGCGAGGCCATCCCCGTGACCCTGAAGGGTCTGCGTGCCAACATCGAGCTGTACCGCGATATGAAGGTCGCCTTTGAGGCCACCATCGTGGTGAACAACAGCCAGACCGTGTACGTAGAGGACTACGACGCCGAGACGGATATGTACTACGGTATGAACTGCTACTACGGCTACAACCTGACCGGCACCGGTCTGGACATCCTGCAGGAGGGCAACCGCGTCCGCTTCGTTGGCTCCGTGCAGTACTACGAGGCCGGCGACTCCTGGCAGGTGTCCGACATCAAGTACGTGGATATGCGTCCCACCGACCCCAACAACATCCAGCTGATCTCCTCCGGTCACGAGGGCTCCTACCGCGAGGTGTCTGCTCTGGAGTTCGCCAGCGGTGTGCTGGAGGTCGACAAGCTGGAGAGCTTAGAGGATGAAGAGCCCGCTCCGCAGGTGGTTAAATTCGCGCAGATGGCGCTGGGCACCTCCCTGTCCTTCAAGAATCTGACGGTCATCGATGTCTACACCACCACCAACGAGGATAGCGCCAGCAAGGGCGCTATGACCCTGACCTGCCGCGCCGAGGACGGCACCATCGTCTCGGTGCGCACCGTGGTGCTGCGGGATAAGAACGGTGACGTGATCACCTACGAGGCCTATGCCGGCAAGACCATCAACGTCCGCGGCGTTGTGGACTGCTATCAGGGCCAGTACCAGCTTAAAGTCTTTACTCCCGATGATATCGAAATCGTCGGGTAATAGAGAAATAAATCAGAGGAGAGTATTATGAAGAACGAGAAACTGTTAATTGGCATCATCGCCGGCATTATGGGTCTGGCGCTGATCGTCGGTTGCGTATTCGGCGGCATCTATCTGTTCGGCGATAACGACAACGACGGCGGCAACACTACCATCAACGGCGAGGAGCAGGGCGCTGACATCCAGAGCGCCATCGACTACCTGAAGAACACCTACAAGGACGACGGTGCCGTCACCCCCGCTGACTACACCCGTCTGAACCTCATCCGCATCGCGGGTGCTCCCTATCAGATCGTCTGGACCGCCGACGTGTCCGAGGATCTGGTAAAGATCACCGACAACGGTAACGGCACCTGCCGCATCACCGTCAGCAAAGAGTGCGCCGAGGAGACCCCCTATACGCTGACCGCCACCGTGTCCAACGGTAAGAAGGATGTCAGCCACTCCTGGAACTACAAGCTGCCCTCCAAGAAGGAGATGGCCGAGAAGATGCACGCCATCGTCGACGCCGCCTACGAGCTGAAGGCCGGCGAGGCTATGGAGGGCAACCAGACCCTGACCGGTAAGGTTATCTCCATCGACCAGGCCTATCGCGAGGATTACAACAACATCACCGTCACCATCGAGATCGAAGGTCGCGAGGATAAGCCCATCAAGTGCTACCGCATGAAGGGCGAAGGCGTCGAGGTTCTGAAGGTGGGCGACGAGATCACCGTCACCGGTATCCTGAAGAACTACAACGGCACCATTGAGTTTGACCAGGATTGCACCATGGCTCCCCTGGCCGGCTACGTTCCCCCCGCAACCCAGAACGGTGGTAGCACCACCGGCACCAAGGACGACAACAACAGCAACAAGACCACCAAGAACCCCAACGGTGGCAACAAGACCACCGAGAAGCCCACCGTGACCCTGAAGCTGGTCAAGGATGAGAGCAAGATCCTGAAGGACGCCTTCGAGCTGGGCCGCAACGAGACCACCCCCTACATCGCTCAGCTGACCGGTAAGGTCTTTACCATCGACACCGCCTATGACGATCAGTACGGCAGCATCACCGTCACCATCACCGTGGGCGGCAAGAAGATCAAGTGCTACCAGATGAAGGGCGATGGCACCGACAAGGTTAAGGTCGGCGATACCATCACCGTTAAGGGCGTTATCAAGAACTTCTACTACGAGGATTCCGACAAGGGTACCGTTGAGTTTGCCTGGCATGCGGAGAGCGCCACTGAGGTCACCATGATCAGCCGCAAGGCTGCCGACAAGGTAGACCTGAGCACCCCCGCCAAGATCATCGCCGCCGCTCTGAAGCTGGAGCGCGACGAGGCTCTGCCCCAGGAGGTCACCCTGACCGGTAAGGTTGTGAGCATCGCTGAGGCTTATGACGCCGGCTTCGACAACATCTCCGTTTTCTTCACCGTCAACGGCACCACCCTGAAGTGCTACCGTATGACCGGTACCGGTGTGTCCAGCATCAAGGCCGGCGACACCATCACCGTTAAGGGTACCATTATGAACTACAGCGGTAACCTGCAGTTCGGTCAGGGCTGTGTGATGACCAAGCGCACCGCCGGCACCGCCTCCGGTCCCGAGACCGACCAGGCCAAGATCCTGTCCGAGGCCTTTGCTCTGGATCCCGGCGCCATGCTGCCCTATCAGGCCCGCCTGACCGGTAAGATCGTGTCTGTGGACACCGAGTACAGCTCTCAGTACGACAACGTCACCGTCACCATCGAGGTGGGTGGCAAGAAGCTGAAGTGCTACCGTCTGAAGGGCGGTAAGGATCTGGGTGTAGGCGACACCATCACCGTCACCGGTATCATCAAGAACTACGTGCACTCCTCCGGCGACTCCGAGATCGAGTTCGACCAGGGCTGCACCTTCACCAAGGGCTGATCCGTCATTTCCTTTGCACATAGCCTCACGGACTGCGGTCGCAGGACCGCAGTCCGTGAGATGTGAAAAATATGAATAAGGAGATACATACCAATGAGAAGAAATTTTAAAAAGATTCTCGCTCTGTTGGCGTGTCTGTGCCTGCTGTTGCCCACCACGGTCTTCCTGGCCACGGCGGACACCGGCGTCAGCATTGATTTCGATGACGCGAGCAATCGTACTGCCTACTCCGCTCAGGAGCAGGTGTGGGAGCAGAACGGTATTACCGTCACCAACAACAAGGCCGGTTCCACCAGCAACGTGGGCGACTACACTGCTCCCGCTCGCTTTTATAAGAGTTCCTCTTTGACCGTTGCCTATCCCGGCATGACCAAGGTCGTCTTTTACTGCAACGATTACAAACCCTCCTATGCCACCGACCTGCAGAGCTCCATTACCACCGGCACCGTCACTGTGGACGGCACTGTGGTCACGGTAGAGTTCGACGCGGCTGTGGACATCCTGGAGATCGCCACCCTGGCTGCGCAGGTGCGTGTGCACAGCATCACTGTGTTCACCGGCGACGGCTCCTCCGACGGCGGTGATGAGCCCGACGTGCCCGTGATCAGCACCGTCACCTACAACTTTGCCGACTATAAAGTGGACGGCGAGCTGGGCGGCGGCGAGTTCTCCCGCGACCTGGACGAGAACGTTAAGTTCACCATCAGCTCCGGCTGGTTTACCACCCAGGCCCGCATCTATAAGAACGCCAACGGCGTTATCGCCTCTCAGCTGCCCATTTCCTCTATGACTCTGAACGCCGGCAGCAAGGATTCCACCTTTGACGTGTACACCTCCGAGGACGGCGTCGAGTGGACCATGTACCAGGAGGACGTGGCCTACACCACCGCCTATGCGGACGTGACCGTGGACTTTGCTGCGGCACCTGTTAAGTACATCAAGATCGACGCCCCCAACGCGCAGGTGCGTCTGAACAGCATGACCCTGAGCCTGATCGGCGGCTCCGCCGGCGGCAACACCCCCAACGAGCCCGAAGCTCCCGTGTTCAATGACAATCCCTACGATCCGCTGGATAACTGGGATATCGTTTCCGAGCGCACCGCCGACACTCTGGAGTGGTTCAACCACCCCGAGATGGCCGGCCTGAGCGTGGCTATGCGCGCTCCCGCTGCTCTGACCAGCGGCAGCGAGAGTTCCTTCACCTACAAGAACGAGGGTCACGTCGCTACCGCGATCTCTGTCGCCGCTGTGGTGCTGGATGGCTGGACCTTCGATCTGGCTGTTTCCGGCCGTGCCGCAGGCGGCCAGTGGGCGGCTCTGAACTACGTCACCTCCGCTATGGCGGATATTCCCGGTGCCTCCAACCCCGGCTTTAAGCGCGGTGTGGCCACCGTCACCGTTCCCGAGAACGTGGAAGAGGTCAAGATCGCTCTGGTCAACACCGGCGCCGCCTGGACCTTTGCCATTGACTACGTGGACATCCAGTGGAAGTCCACCACCCCCGCCAACACCGATCTGACCATTCCCCAGGCGAACGAGCTGGGCGCCGCTCAGCCCTCCAACGCCTACACCACCGAGAAATACACCGTAACCGGTGAGGTCGTGGAGTACTACAACAACTACGCCACCTATGGCAATATGTACATTGCCGACGCCGAGGGCAACCGCCTGCTGATCTACGGCCTGTACAACGCTGACGGCACCGTCCGTTACGATGCCATGGATCCCCAGCCGGTTATCGGCGATACCATCACCGTGAGCGGTACCATCGGTAACTACAAAGGCAACCCCCAGATGAAGAACGGCTGGCTGATCGCCCACGTCCCCGGCATCGGCGGCGGCGATGAGCCCGGCGGTGACGACCCCGTGATTCCTCCCTCCGGCGGCGTTGTGGAGGACCCCGTTGCAGGCACCGCTTACAAGCTGGGTCTGGACAACGGCTCCGTTTACTACTTCACCGGTGCGATGAACGGCTACTATGGTGCCACCTCCACCGACTTTGCCTCCGGCATCGACGTGATGCTGGAGAACACCAACGGCGGCTACTATCTGACCTTCAACGACGCCAGCGGTGCTAAGCAGTACATCAACCTGGTGTACACCGGCACTCACTACAACTTCACCTTCGCCACCACCGCCTCCTCCGTGTTCACTCTGGACGCTGAGAAGAACGCTCTGTGCACCGTGGTGAACGACGAAGTGTGCTACATGGGTACTTACGGCTCCTACAGCAC
>JAFSFH010000017.1 GCA_017435305.1 Clostridia bacterium | reverse complement strand
TTCCTAAAATCTGCGACCTGAAAGCGAGCAGATTTTGAGTGGTTTTTATTCTATTTGGGCGATGAAAGGCTGTATGCCTTTCGAGAACAAATAGGGTGAAAAGCGCCAAAATCCGCCGCTTTAAGGCGGGTTCGGATTTGTCGCTCTACCCTAGGTTTATTTCATTTTCAGACGGACGGTGGTGGACTTGACGGTCTTGCCGTACTTATCGGTCACCACGCAGTAGACCAGGCGGTTCTTCACCTTGCTGGCCATCTTCACGGAGTAATAGGACTTGGTGATGGAGGACTTGCTGTACTTCTTAGCGCCGTCGTTCTTGACATACCACTGATACTTCAGTCCGTCGCCGGACGCCTTGACGGTCACCTTGGCGGTGGCGTTCTTCTTGACGGTCACGGTCTTGGGCTGGGTTACGATGCTGACACTCTCGCGCAGGATAAAGGTCTTGGACTGGACGGACTTGCCGTACTTGTCCTTAACGACACAGTACAAGCGGCGACCCTTCACCTTGCTGCTCATAGTAACAGAGTAGGTGGAGGAGGTCACGGAGGACTTGCTGTAAGAGGTCTTGCCGTCGTTCTTAATGTACCAGGTGTACTTGAGCCCGTCGCCCAGAGCGGTGATCTTAACCGAAGCCTTGGCGCCCTTTTTGGCGTAAGCGGCGGCGGAGGAGGGCTGCTTGGAGATGGACACCTGACGGCGGATGATGGAAGTGGCGGTCTTCACCTCGTTGCCCAGATCGTCCGAGATCACGCAGTACAGACGGCGGTTGTGAGACTTGTCGCTGAGCTTCACCGAGTAGGTGTCGGTCTTAATGGAGGACTCGGAATACTTGGAGGAGCCGTCGTTCTTAATATACCAGCGATAGGTCAGATCGCTGTAGCCGTCGGCCTTGACCGTCACCTTAACGGTGGCACCGTCCTTGCCGTAGGTAGCGGTCTTGGGCTGGGCGAGGATCACCACGCGGGGATACTCGCAAACGTTGCAATAGATATCCGCAGCGTCGGTATATTCGTGCTCGGCGCAGGTGCCCCAATCCAGGAAAGTGTCGTTCCAGGGGCTATCGGCGCTGACCGGCACCGCAAAGGCACCCACCATCAGCACCAGCGCGCTCAACAGCGCGGTCAGCTTGGTTACGTTAATTCGTTTCATCAGAAAAAACTCCTTTCACGCAGGATGATTACAGATGTATTATACCGCAGGACGCCCGATTTGTCTACCCCTCATTTTTGGGGGGCGTTGGGCGGGGGTTTATCTCCCGCCGTCACGTCCTCTGCGCGGGACGGGAAACCCCTCCCCTACGGGTTCTATGCCACGTTAGAGTGGTGTCGTAGGGGCGGGCGTCCTCGACCGCCCGTGTTGTTGACAATCCCTCCGTCATTTGCTTCGCAAATGCCACCTCCCTTTACAAGGGAGGCTAGGAGTCTATCCAACGTGGAGGTGGCAAAAACCGCTACCCTCACGGGTAGCGGTTTTTGAGGTTGTTATTTCATCTTGACGCGCACAGTGGAGGTTTTCACCGTCTTGCCGTACTTGTCGGTCACCACACAGTAGACGTAGCGTCCGTTGACCTTACTGGTCATCTTGCAGGAATAGGTGGACTTGGTCACCGAGGACTTGCTGTACTTGGAAGAACCGGCGTTCTTGATGTACCACGTATACTTCAGTCCGTCGCCCGCCGCCTTCACCGTCACCTTGGCGGTCTTGTTCTTCGCCACGGTCACGCTCTTGGGCTGGGTCACGATGGACGCCGCACGGCGCAGCAGCACCGTGTTGGACTGCACCTTGTTGCCCCACACGTCGGTCACCACGCAATACACGCGGCGTCCGTGCACCTTTTCGGTCATTTTCACCGAGTAGGTGGCGGAGGTGATGGAGGACTTGCTGTACTTGGTGGCGCCCGCATTCTTGACATACCACTGATACTTCAGACCGTCGCCCGTCGCCTTGACCGTTGCTTTAGCGGTCTTGTTCAGCTGAGCATAGCCGGTCTTCGGCTGGGTGGTGATCTTGGGGGTGGCGCGCTTCACCGTCAGGGTGGTGGTGGCGGTCCTGCGGCTGGTGCCGTATTTATCGGTGATGACGCAGTACACCTGCCGTCCGTCGCGGGACTTGTTCATCTGCACCGAGTAGGTCTTGGTCTTAAAGGAGGTGGTCAGGGAGAATTTGGATGCGCCCTTGTCCTTAAAGTACCACTGATACTTCAGTCCGTCGCCGGTAGCCCGCGCCTCCACCGAGGCGGTCTTGCCATAGGCAACCTTATTGGTGGTCTTCACCGAATAGGTGTACAGCTCCTTGACGCTCTCCTCGTCCGACTCCTTAAAAATACGGACGTTATCGATCAGCGCCGAGCCGCCCAGGTCGCAGACGCCGAAATTCACCTGCTTATAGACGCCGGAATTGAACTTGGCGCGGTAGTGATACCAGTCGTCGCCGTAGATGTCGGCGTCCAGCTCCATACCCAGCGCCTCTCTCAGCTCGGTCTTGCCGTTGTTCATCAGCACCACGCGACCGGAGCCGCTCTCCAGGATCTTCACGTCAAAGGAGACGTAATAGTCGGTGTTGGGCTTGACCGGAACCGACTTGAGATAATACACGCCGTTGGGATCCGACGAGGCGGTGTACTTCAGCGCGTAGCCGTACTGCACGCGGCTCTCGTGGAAGCTCATAAAGCCGTTGCGCCAGCCGCTGCCGGCGGTCCAATAAGCCTTATCGTCCACCGTCACGTCCTCCACCAGGCTGTCGCGGGGGTCACAGGTGATGCGACCGGAGGTGAAGATGTAGCCGGTGTCCAGACCCTCGGACTGACCGTTGGTATAGGTGGTACCGTTGCCGTTCTTGTACACGGCGAGACCGTCCAGCCACATCACGCTGCCGTAGCCGTACAGGGCGAAGGTGAAGGAGGTGTTGTCGCCGGTGGTGAACACCACGCTGCGCAGGTGCCAGTCCTTATCCCACGCGGTGGGATAGATCTGCTGGGTCTCGCGGGAGGTACGGGCATAGCCGCGATAATACTCGTAGTAGGTCATAAACGTGCCGGTGTCGGGGTCGATGACACCCAGCGAAGCCATACCCTTATTGGTGGATTTCAGATAGTCGCCCTTAATCCAGGTGGACAGCACGTAGTTGCTCTCCTTCTCCAGACCGGACACGGTGAATTTATACCAACCGGGCTCCTGGGTGGCGGAGGTGTCAAACTTCAGGCTCTTCTTGCCCTCGGGGGCGGTGGAATCCTCCACCACCGAGATGTACTGGTTCAGGAAGGAGCGGTTGTTCCACTGACCGCCGGAGGCGTTCTCAAAGCTGCCGTTCTTGATCAGGTTGACCGAATCCGACTGGGGGCGGATCAGCAGGTCGCCGAAGGAGATCAGCTTGGTCTTATCCGCCTCTGCCTCTGCCTTGGTCTGGGTGGTGGGCTGGTAATAGCTGCCCGCCTTGTACGTAGGCTTCACAAAGGTCTTCTTATACGCCAGGTCGGCGCCGGCGGGATAGTTGGGCTCGGAGGTGACGGTGACGCCGCTGCGCTTGGCGGTGATGCGATAGCAATAGCCGCTCTTGGGCTTGGCACCGTCGGTGTCGTTATACAGACCCATGCTGTACTGATCCACGTAATTGGACTGGGGCGCATCCTTGATCAGCGCCTTCCAGGTCTTTCCGCCGTCGTCCGAACGCTCCACCGTGATGGTAGCGGCGGCATCGTTGGCGGGGATAAAGCGCACCTTGCCGTCGCCGTAGTTGGCGTACAGCACGGGGGCGGAGAGACCGGCGGCCTCGCCGCGGTATTTCTTACGGCAGTTGTCCATATAGTGCCGCAGGTCGGTCACCGACTTGCGGAAGGAGAGGTTGTCGTAGGCATTGCGCAGCAGGTAATAGTCGGAGTCGTTGACATAGGACTTGTTGGGGAGCCAGCACCAAGCGAAGCCACCTTTATACCCCTTCTCCCGCATCTCCTCACGGAAGCCGATGTGGATCTGGGTGAACTGCTCGTCGTCGTAGGAGGCGTTACCCACGTTGTACTCGGTCAGGATGGGGTCCGCGTCGGTGACAAAGTCCTCCACAGCGGGGAACTGGTTGAGGGCATCGGCGTAGCGGTTGTGACCCATCAGATCCAGGTCAAAATCGCGGTAAATGGCCTTGTTCATCGCGTTGGAGGCCACGGTGCGGGCCACATTCGGCAGTTTCTCCCGCACGGTGTCGTTGATCTGCTTCATAAAGTAGACCATATCCTCCTGGGTGACACCGTACATCGTGCGGCTGCCGCTGAAGTTGTTGCCCTTGCCCACGTCGTTGATCTCGTTCTCCGGCTCGTCGGCAATGGATACCAGCGCCACCACGTCGGGGTACTCCGCCAGCATCTCGCACAGGGGAGCCACGAAATTCGCAGCATAGTTGCGGGCGATCTCCTGGTTACCCAGCATCTGGCAGATCACCTTCCAGCCGTCGATGCCGTGATAGTTGGGCATAGAGGAGCAGTGGAAATACACGTTCCACATCACCGGCATACCGATCTCACGGCACATATCCAGCAGACGGCGGGCGTTGTCCAGATAGTCCTGCTTAATGCCCACCACGTTGCCGGTCTCGCTGAACTCAACGCCCTCGCCGTAGATGGAGCCGCCGTAGGCCATAATGTTATAGCCCATGGCCTTCAGGTTGTAGATCTGCTGATAGATCTTATCGGCGCCGATGTAATCCAGCTCCACGCGGTTCCAGTCAGAACTGGCGCTGGAGTTGTAATACGCGGCCATCAGCTCGTTGCCGGTCAGATTATGGCCCGAACCGGAGCCGTTAAACCACGGGAACCAGATGCCGTCGATAAAGCCGTCCCGCTCCAGAATCTGCTCGATGAGCATGGGCTCTGCCTCGTCGGTCCAGGGGAAATCGCCCCCCAGCTCGGCGGTGGCGGTGAAGGCGGTAGCGGGGATCAGCCCCACCACCAGCAACAGCGCGCACAGCAGGGACAGCAGGTTTTTAAGGCGCAGTTTCATAGTGTATCCTCTCTTTCTCGGTCGTTTACGGGGGTAGTTTTCTAAATAATTACCCATTCTTACAACTACACTATACCATATCCGCCCCTGCATTTCCACTATTTTTTAGAATTTCGTGGATTTGCAAAATACAACAGGGTGTGATATAGTAGTATTAAACAAATGGAAGGAGGTGCCGTCCGTGCCGCTGAACGAGTCGGTCCGCTCCCTCAAGGGGGTGGGAGAAAAACGTGCCGCCCTGTACGAAAAGCTGGGCATCCGCACCCTGTGGGATCTGCTGGAGCACTATCCCCGCGGGTATGAGGACTGGTCCAACCCCACCCTCATATCCGAGGCGCAGGCGGGCGTGCCCTGCTGTATCCGCGGCTGGGTGGTCACCTCCCCCACCGAGCATCGGGTGCGCAAGGGCATGACCCTGTATAAATTCCGCGTGTCCGACGGCTATGCCACCCTGCAGGTGACCCTGTTCAACAACCCCTACGCCGCCGCCAAGGTGCGTCGGGATCAGGAGATACTGCTGTACGGCACGGTGGTGGCGGACGGACGGCGGGCGGAGATGACCAGCCCCCGCATCGAGACGGTGGACGCCGCCAAGATCCGTCCCCTCTACCCCCTCACCGAGGGACTGACCAACAAGATGATCGAGCAGAACGTGACCGCCGCCCTGGACATCCTGGGGCGGGTGGGTCTGCCGGAGATACTGCCGGAGGAGGCGGTGCGCGCCGAGGGTCTGTGCGACCGCGTCACCGCCATCCGCAACATCCACTTCCCCACCGACCACAAGGTGGTGGAGCAGGCCAGACGGCGGCTCATCTATGAGGAACTGTTTATCCTGCAGCTGGGGCTGTTGCGGCTGAAAAGCCGCAGCCGTCGCCTCAGCGGCGCGGTGCTGACAGCCGACCGCACTGCCGAATACGCCGCCGCCCTGCCCTTTACCCTGACCGGCGCCCAGCGCCGTGCCATCGCCGACTGCATCGGGGATATGCGGGGGCTGTGCCCCATGTCCCGCCTGATACAGGGCGACGTGGGCAGCGGCAAGACCGCCGTGGCGGCGGGTGTGGCCTATTCCCTCATCCGCGAGGGGTGGCAGGCGGCGATGATGGCGCCCACCGAGATACTGGCAGAGCAGCACGCCGAGACCCTGCAGAAATTGCTGGGGGATTCGGTGCGGGTGGGTCTGCTGACCGGCTCGGTGCCGGCAGCGAAGCGGCGAGTGCTGCAGGAGCACATCGCCTGCGGCGATATTGATTTCGTGGTGGGTACCCACGCCCTCATCAGCGACAGCGTGCAGTTTGCGCGGCTGGGTCTGGTGATCACCGACGAGCAGCACCGCTTCGGCGTCGCCCAGCGGGCGAAGCTGGCCGCCAAGGGGCAGGACCCCCACCTGCTGGTAATGTCCGCCACCCCCATCCCCCGCACCCTGGCGCTGATACTGTACGGCGATCTGGACGTGTCGGTGCTGGACGAGCTGCCCCCCGGACGACAGCCCATCGAAACCTTTGCCATCGGCAGTGACAAGCGGGACCGCGCCTACGGGTACATCCGCAAGCATCTGGACGAGGGACGGCAGGGCTACGTGGTGTGTCCCCTGGTGGAGGAGAGCGATGCGGTGGCCGACCTGCGCTCTGCCACCGAGGTGTTTGAGCAGCTGAAAGAGGGTCCCTTCCGCGGGTATACCCTGGGTCTGCTCCACGGGCGGATGAAGTCCGCCGAGAAGGAGGCGGTGATGGCCGCCTTTGCGGCGGGCGAGATACAGCTGTTGGTTTCCACCACCGTCATCGAGGTGGGGGTGGACGTGCCCAACGCCGTCATTATGGCGGTGGAGAACGCCGAGCGGTTCGGGCTGGCGCAGCTGCACCAGCTGCGCGGGCGCGTGGGTCGCGGACAGCATCAGTCCACCTGCATCCTCATCAGCGACAACCGCGGTGAGGAAAACCTGCGGCGGCTGGGCGTGATGAAAGCCACCAACGACGGCTTTATCATCGCCGACGAGGATCTGAAGCTGCGGGGACCCGGCGATTTCTTCGGCAACCGTCAGCACGGTCTGCCCCAGTTAAAGGTGGCGGATCTGCTCAGCGATATGCCGCTGCTGCAGCGGGCCCAGTCCCGGGCGGCGGTGCTGCTGGACGAGGACCCCAACCTCATCCGCCACCCCGAATTGTGGAATGCGGTGGAGCATTTGTTTGAGCAGGTCGGCGAACAGGGATTGAATTAAAAAGTGCCGAGGCATATGCCTCGGCACTTTTTTAATTGGTATACAGTTCGTCCAATTCCCATTGGAGCGGATTGTTTTCGATGTAACGGTATGCGTCGTCGTAGTCCGATTGATTGCGGATGACGTGGTCGTAAAACCCCCGTTGCCAGATGCGTTTTTCATACACAGGCACAAGTCCTTGTTTTACCATTTTTGTGTATTCAATGGTGGAATATCGTTTAAATTCTTGTATCACGGTTGAAATCGTAGGGGCGGATTCCATATCCGCCCGTTCTATGGTAATAATGGCATGAAAATGATTGGGCATCACCACAAAAATAGGACAATCGATTTCTTTATATTGATTTACGACCTCACAAAACGTTCTTCGAATCATACGGGCGGATATGGAATCCGCCCCTACGGAACCAAATATACACTTCCGCCCCTCGGTGCATATCGTGATGAAATACGCGCCGTTTTGGCTGTAATCGTATTCTTGTAGGCGGATGGTTTTTCGTTTTGGAAAACCTTGATCCATAGAACGGCATCCTCTCTCGTCACGGGTGGTCGATCTCGACCGCCCCTAGGGTAGAGCAACAAATCCGAACCCGCCTTAAAGCGGCGGATTTTGTCGCTTTTCACCCTATTTGTTCTCGAAAGGCATACAGCCTTTCATCGCCCCAATAGAATAAAAATCGCTCAAAATCTGCTCGCTTTCAGGTCGCAGATTTTAGGAAGAAAGGATTTTTGTTCTATCAAGGCACAAAACACAGCAAAATGTCAGGTGACTGCTTGAGAGAATGGTGCTGTGCACCATTCTCATAGGGGTGGCAACGGAA
>JAFSFH010000016.1 GCA_017435305.1 Clostridia bacterium | reverse complement strand
TTGACCGACTTCGCCGCAGGCGAATGTCGAGTAGGCGCCAACACAATCCTGCCAAGGGGTATTTGACCGACTTCGGCGTTAGCCGAACGTCGAGTAGGTTGCCAATGGGGCGACCCCTATTTTCCGTGGGGAGTTTCTTTTATGTTGTTATTAATTTATTTATCCTACCGGATAACAATCCCTCCGGTTTCGTCGGCGGTGGCCTCCTCAACCACCTCCCTTTGCACAAGGGAGGCACGCCGCCTGTGGCGGCTAACGGGCGGTCGAGGGTCTCGCTGCGGCTCGGTCCACTCGCGGCTCTGACTGTCCACTGGACAGTCATTCACTACCGCTCGTGTCGCTTCGCTACGCCCGCCCCTACAAAGCGGCATCGCCGCATATTTGACCGACTTGGCCGCAAGGCCACAGTCGCGTAGGCTGCCAACGGAAATCACCTTCGGGTAAAACAAAAGTGAACAATCCCTCCGTCATCGCCTGCGGCGATGCCACCTTCCTGTAAACTTTTGCTGGCATAATGACAAAAACTCCCCTCCCTGCTTTCTCGGGGAGGGGAGTTTCACATTTATAGATTAAAGTGATCTTTGATCATTCTAGCCGCTTCGGCTGCACTAATCGACGTATTGTCGATCTTCATATAATTCGCGAAAGGAATCTCTCCATCCAGACTTTCAAAGCGATAGTTTTGATTGTCAGCCAGTAAACGACTATCGGAAGACGCAATGTCACGTTTCGACGCTTTGTGCAGTAAGCGGTTTTCTGTGCGGTTGCGTTCCAGTCTGGTTTCTAACGAAGATACCAGTTCCACATAATAAAACTCTGTTCCATAAGGAGCGAAAATAGATTTGATATGTTCGACTATATCCCAATCTGCCTGCTGGTCCAAAGCCCACATAAAGGTGAAAATCATTCCGTACCGATCCGATTTTGCAAATTCCTCAAAAAATACTTCGCGTAGGCGTAGTATCACATTGCTGTCAAAAGTGCCAAAGACTTCCAATACAGGCTCGATGGTCATATGATTATGAAACAACCGTAAATCCGTAATCTTCATTAATTCTTGACCAACTGTCATTTTGCCGACGGCGGCATTTCCAAACAGAAATAACAGTTTCATATAAAACCATCCTCCTAATCATAAAATTTCAACTATTCTATCACACCCTTCACGCAAATGCAACCTTTTTTACTTTTTCTCGTAAACCACTTGACAGATGGAGAAAACGGGTCTACAATATTATATAGAACGAACAAATGTTCGGTACGCGAAAACCGACGGGCGCGGCACGGTGTGGCGGCGCAGTCGACGGCGGGAATGCGGGTGACGGACAGGTGTTCGTGACAGTCGGACGGTGTGTGGACCACTGTTTCCGCTGTTCTCAATATAAAGAGGTGACAATCTTGGTGCTTGGCGATTGGCAGCGCTTGGCTCAGGAGATGCCGCCCGATACACCGGTAATCTTTCGCTACGATGGGGAACGCCCCATGGAAAACGAAGACTACTGCGACGGTCTAACGGCGGCGCCGTCCCGTATGTGGGAGGGGCGCGTCGGTTGGCTGCCGTGCATACTGGTGACGTTGGGTGAGCGCTTCTGAGACAGGGGCTTTTTATTTTGCACTTTTTTCGGAATTCACTATGAAGAAGCCCCTTTCGTACCGTCCGCGACGTATGCTCGTTTTGGCGTGGGAGGGGCGCTATCTGGGAGGTAAACCATGCACAGCACATCGCTGCAACGGCGCCGTCTACATGACATTGAGGCGGCCATCGAACGCGCCAAGGTCTACGCTGAGGCGCAAGGTGTGCCGCTGACGGTGGAGCGTCTGGCGGCGGAAATGGATATGGAGCTGGATCTGTTCCACCGCATTCTGCAGGGGGGGATTTCCTCCGCCAGCCCCGGGATGAAGGCGAAGATCGCCGCCATCCAACGGGCAGGGGGAGAGGCCACCGCCAGCGTGATGGAGCACGCTCTGCGGCGGGGAACCAGCCCCAATATGCACATCTTATATCTAAAGAATCACGCCGGATACGACGTGGACAAAGGCAAGAGCGGACGGGAGGTGTCCGTCCCATCGGAGGGACCGGTGGTGTTTATGGGAGAGGAGGAAATCCCTGATTAAGGTGACAAGAGTAATCCGAGTCTGCCTCAAAGCGGCATATTTCGGTGCTTTTCACCCAATTTCACCTCGCAAGGCGCCAGCCTTGCTTCGCTAAAATTGAGCAAAAATCCCTCAAAATCTCCTCGCTTTGAGGTCGAAGATTTTAAAAAGAGCGGATTTTTGTTCATCCAAGGCACAAAGCACAGCAAATGCTGTATGCATTTGCGAGTATTTTAACGAAGGAGGAGCGAAAATCCGCCTTTTTAAAACAGGTTCGGATTATTCGTGTCACCTTAAGATGAAAGAACTGATGGAACAGTATCAGCAGTCGCTGCGGCAGCTGCAGCAGCGGCATCAGGAGCTGACCGGTCGCATACACACCTACGATAAGCGGGTGGCGCTGCTGGAGGAGGAGATGGACGAGCTGTGCGAGGCCATGTCCATGATGCGTCCCTATCTGGAGGACTGACGTGAAAACGGTGTATCTGCCGGACGTGGTGGGAGGCGGCTACGGTGCCTTTTGGCGCTGTCGGCAGCGGTATCGGGTGGTCAAGGGCGGCAAGGCCAGCAAAAAGTCCTCCACCACCGCCCTGTGGTACATCTACCACCTGATGAAATATCCCGACGCTAATCTGCTGGTGGTGCGCAACGTGTACCGCACCCACATCGACAGCACCTATGCCCAGCTGCGTTGGGCCATCCGACGGCTGGGAGTGGAGCATCTGTGGCGGTGTGGTCGGGAGCCGCTGGAGTTGACCTATACCCCCACCGGACAGCGTGTCCTGTTTCGCGGTCTGGATAACGTGGAAAAGCTGGCTTCCACCACCGTGGAAAAGGGGTTCCTGTGCTGGGTGTGGCTGGAGGAGGCCTTTGAGATCGCCCGTGAGGGGGATTTTGATAAGCTGGACCTGTCGGTGCCCCGCGGCGAGGTGCCGCCGCCGCTGTTTAAGCAGACCACCGTGACCTTTAACCCCTGGAACGA
>JAFSFH010000022.1 GCA_017435305.1 Clostridia bacterium | reverse complement strand
TACGGCAGTGCGGCCCCGGCCTTCACACAAATACGTCTTCTCTAGCGAGGAGACCGTCAACTCCTTATGCTATGGAATGACTTGTATGAAGGTAAATCAATGTATTATCATTAGGTTTCCGTAAATCGGTTCCAAAACAGCTGGCTATCTGTGATCGGGTTCGCAGATAGCCTTCTTTTTTGCAAACAACACATTTGCGGCGTTTATTTCAAGAGCACACAGGCATGCCTCCGAGCGAATATATCAAAGCAAATAGCGAACAGCACCCCGTTTTATGCAAAGAATGCATAAAACAGGGCACTCCTCTGGTGGTATACGCTTTTCACATTCCATCACACAGCAAATGCAAATGCATATTGCACGGTGGTTCTATGCCTCTTCGTGACGCGGGTGTGACGCACGAATCGTAAAGTCCGTGTAGGTATCATTATGTTGAACCGGTGGAAACATATGACAATTAAAGCCATCCATAAACCATAGGAACAAAAACCTCCCACAGCCTACAGCTGTGGGAGGTTTTATTACTGTTTATTCTTCGTAAGGTTCGTCGGAGGTGGCGGTGACGACCCGCTGGGGACCGTATACGGTCTCATCCAGAGCACCAACAATGTAGGTGTTGGTCAGGTCGCGGTCGTTGAGCACGCCCTTGGCCTTCAGGTTATGGAGACCATCGGCAGCGTAACGGCTGATGATCACCGAACCGTCCGCCTGAATGCGGAAGGTGGTCATGGTCAGGGTGCGATCCGCCTCAGAGCCGTGATTGGCGTAATAGCCCACGTAACCGGCGTTCATATAGGTGAAATTCAGCTCCACCTCAGAGGGAGCGTTCTTCACGCTGGTAGGATCGGCCACCAGGATGGAATCACCCTTGGCCAGATAGATGGAGCCGCCGCCAATGTAGGCGTCGTAGTCGCCGGAGTGGTTGTGGCCGAACAGGAAAATGATGTTCAGACCGGCCTCGCCGCCGGCGTTGAGAGCCTCTACGAGAGGCAGGGCGTTCTTAGCGCAGCTTTCGTCGATGGTACGGCGGCTGTAGTGCAGCGGCACGTGGCACAGCACAAAGATAGGCTTGTTGCCCCAGTCACTATTGACCTTCTCGTTGAAATAGGCGGTCAACTGATTGGCTACGGCAGCACTGCCGCCGCCATAGGCGCTGTAATCGTTCTCATTGATGACAAACACACCGTAGGGAGCACCCAGAGGATCCTTGGGACCGGTGGGGGAAATCAGCTCCACAGTAGGAGCGTCGTGGTTACCCTCGGTATAGACCTTGTTGCCATAGACCACGTCGGAGACGGCCGCATCCAGACTCTGGGTACCGGCCGTCGCCACGTCGTGACCGGAACCGTATCCGTAGTCACCGATGAAGAAGAAGCCGTCAAACAGACCGTTAGCGGTTTCGGGCTTGGCGCCATTGAGCAGAGGCGTTACGTCGGGGTCGCCGGCGGCCTGGGTCTGCATCTGATAGTCGCCGCCTGCCAACAGGACGGTCTCGGTCAGGTCGGTGACGCTGTAGGGGCTATGGGTGGCCTGTGCCGCGGCACGGCACAGATCAAAGTAGCAGGCGACAATCTCGGCGGGCTGCTGGGTGATGAGATCCAGCGTCTCGCCGGTCAAAGCCAAATACCACGCCACGGTGACAGCGTATTCCTTCTCTGCCTCGGTAGCAGCAGGACGGACGGTGTTCAAGTTGGCCAGCGTTGTAGCGGCAGGGATAACGCCGTCAGCTTCAGTGGTAGTAGTGGCGTTGTAATACAGCACCTGTGCGCCAAAGGGCTTGTTGGCGATGGCCCATTCCAAATCGGCATCGTTGGTGACCACCACGTACTGCCAACGCTCATCGGTGAGGACGGTGGCGGCATCGGAAGTGGAAGTGACCCACTCGCCGTTGTCGTCGTTCTTGTGATAGGTGGTGCCGTCCAGGTGACCCAGAATGACCTGATCGTACGCAGCGCTCTTGAGCATATCGTACAGATAGGTATCCATCATGCCATAGGTAGCGGCATCGCCCACCATCAGCACCCGCCTGGTGCGACGGGCAACCTCCACATCGGCGTAGTTGTCGCTGATGACGTCGCCGTAGATGGTGACAATCTCGTCACCAATCTGATAGGTATAGTAGGGACGGGCGTAAACCTCGGTGTTCACACCTTGATCGGGAATGTTGATGATACGCACGGCAAAGCCGATGGCGTCCTCTTCCCAATCCAGCAGGTACTTAGCGGCAACCTTGATGGTGGTCTTGCCGTTTACCGCATCCAAGGTCAGGTTGTCGCCGGACTGGTTGGACACCACAGCGCCGGTCTCCAGCAGGGTGCCGACGGCCTCGTCATACTGGAACAGTTTGACGGTACCGGTACCACTCACATACTGGTTGCCCTTGACGTACTGCGTGTTGTTAGCGTTCAAGAAGAAGCGGAACGCCAGACCGCGGTTGTCGTCATCGGTATCGCGGATGCTGACACCGCCGTTATCCAGATTGTCACAGCGATCCATTTCGTCGCCGGACAGGTTCTCGATCTTGATGTCGTCGATCCAAACCTCGTCGCGGGTCTCCTTGCCGGAGCCGGAGAAGTTCAGGGTAGCGGAGGTGTTGTAAGCGGACTGGAAAGTCTTCTCCACGTACACCCACTTGGCGCCGGTGCTACCGGTACCCAGATAAGCCGAAGCCAGGGTTTTACCGTCTACGTCACCCTTGACCGTGTAGTTGACACCATTGGAAATAGCCTTATACCAGAAGGAGATCTTATAGGTCTTACCAATCTCCAGGTCAAACGTCTGGTTCAGGGTGGCGCCCCAGCTGCCGTCGCCGATCATCTTACAGCCGTAGTCGCCGGTATAGGCCGCCTCGGCGGAGATCTCGGTGGACTGGTAGACGTTCCACTTGGTGAGAGAACCGGCCTCAAAATCGCCGTTGTAGATATAGCCGTCATAGGAGGGCTCTTTCAGCTCGACCACGGCGGCAGAGTCCATATAGACGCTCTCGATGATACCGTTACCGCCGCCGCAGATGTTGATGCGGGTGGTGGCGCCGGTAGCCACAAAGTCCATAGACACCTTGGTCCAATCGGTCACGTTGTACCACGCCGATGCGATGGTGGTGTTGCCGGCAACGTCCACAATCTGAATGTTGCAACCGTTGGAAATGGTCTTGAAATAGGCAGAGAAGTTATATTTCTTACCCACCTCGGTGGCGAAATCCTGATAGGTCAGACAACCCCAGCTACCGTCGCCCTTCAGATGGGCACCGTAATAGCCGTCATGGGCGGCCTCGGTGGAGACGTCGGTGCCGTAGTACACGATCCAGGGGGTGATATAGCCGGTTTCAAAGGCGCCGTTCTCCAGTAGACCGTCGTCGGTAATTTCGGTCACGACTACGTCGTCCACGTACACCGTTTCGGTGACAGCCTTGCCGGAGGAGTGGAAGTTCACGTGCAGGGTGTTGGTGGTGGGGGTCACCACGTAGGCAACATGGGTCCACTCAGCCTTATCGTGCCAGCCGTTGGCTAGGGTAGTGCCGGAGGATCCGCCGTCCTGAATCTTGATGTTGGTACCGGTGGCAAGCACCTTCAGCCAGGCGGAGACCACGTAGGTCTTGCCAGGTTCTACGGTGACGTTCTGGTTGATCATACTGCCCCAGTTACCGGAACCGTTCAACTGCATACCATAGTTGCCGTTTTTCTTGGCATCGGCGGTGACAGTAGAGCCGGAATAGGTAACCCAACCGCTGTTGTCGCCGGTCTCAAAGTCGCCATTCTGCAGAATGGGAGAGGGATACACCTGAACGTCATCCACGTAGAGAAGGTTCTTGTTGGTGGAGCTGTTATGGAAGAAATTGATATACAGAGCCGCCGCATCGGAGGTGACCTTGTAGGTCTTCTTGGTCCAATCGGCTGCGCTCAAGGAATCGCTGGCGAGAACCTCACCGGAGGAATTACCGTCTTTAATCTGGAAGTTCACGTTTTCGGTGACCGCTTTATACCAGAAGGAGACGGTGTAGTTGACGCCCTCTTCCACCGGGACGGTGGTGTACATCAAGCTACCCCAAGAGGTGTTGCTGGACAGTTCAGCACCATAGTTACCGGTATAGGCGGCATCGGCAGAAGCCTTGGTGTCGCCGTAGACAGTCCAGCCCTTGGTGGCGCCGGTCTCAAAGGTGCCGTTGGTCACCACGTTGCCGGGGACCACCGGCACCTCGCCGGGGGCCCAAGGATCTTCCGGCTCTTCGGGTTCAGGGTCGGGCTCGGCGAACTCGTTGGGGTCGTACAGCACCACGTCGTCGAAGTAGAAGTTGCCGCCGGAACTGGCGGTCTTGTTCTGGAAGAACAGGGTGACGGAAGTGTAGCTGCCGGTGTTGAAGGTCACCGTGGCCTGTTTCCACACACCGGCGGTGGAGGCGTCTGCCACCACGTTCTTGATGTCGGTGGAGCCGTTGCCCTTAATGAATACATAGGCGGCGGCATTGGCAGCGGAGCCTTCGTAGTAGTACCAGAAGGTCAAGGTGTAGTCGGTGTTGGCGGTCAAGGCGATGGCCTTACTCTTGATCATGGTCTGATACTGGCTGGCGGTGTTGCCGGTCTTCATAGCATAGGTGCCGCTGTGCACCGGGTTGGTGACGATAGCGGGGGCATACCAGCTCTGATCCCAGCCGGTGTTGAAGTTGCCGGCCTCAAAGCCGCCATTTTCAACAAAGTTGGTGTAGGTGGGTTCCGGCTCGGGTTCGGGTTCCGGAACATCACTACCGGTGATGATCATGGATACGTCATCAAAGTAGAAGGTGCCGCCGGTGTTGGCGGTCTTGTTCTGCAGGAACAGGGTAACACTGGTGTAGGAGCCGGAGTTAAACTCCAGCGTAGCCTTCTGCCAGGTGCGGGGATTGGCAGAGCCATTGGCAATTATATGGCTGATGTTGGTGCTGGCGTTGCCCTTGGCGTACAGATAGGCACCTGCATCGGTGCCGGAGCCGTCGTAGTAGTACCAGAAGGTCACCGTGTAGTCGGTGTTGGCTTCAACCGTGATGGCCTTGGTCTTGATCATGGTCTGGTACTGGTTGGCGGTGTTGGTGGTCTTCATGGCATACGTACCGCCGTGCACCACGTCGGTGACAATACTGGGAGCATACCAGCTCTGGTCCCATCCGGTGTTAAAGTTACCGGTTTCAAAGTCGCCGTTTTCAATCAGATTAACCGCTGCGGCGGATACCATCGCGCCTGCAGGGATCAGGGAGCACAGCATCAGCATGGCGGCTAAAACGGCAATGAGTTTACGCAGTTTCATGTTCTTTCCTCCTTATGCGTTTTTAGGAACTGCAACTTAAGGGTTTACCACTCTAATTCGCCATCATTAAAAGTTTTGGAACCTTCCAACGGAGCGGCCACCGCCTCCTCCGAGGTATAGCCTAAGATGGTGATTTGAGGCGACAGATACGATTTCATTCGGTTTCCTCCTTTCTTTCTATAAGCTTTAGTTGTCCATACTCGTGTGTGAGAGAGTGGATAGACGCACTTCCCCACAAAAACTTTTGCTGATTTTATCTTACCACGGGGCAAAACTAAGATATAAGAAACAAAGCTTGGAAAATAGTGTACAAAACGAAACACCCATTTGACGAACAGCACGAATTTTGCTATGATGAGGAAAAGAAAGGGGACGGTTGTATGTTTGTGAACCGCGCCGACTTGGGCCAACCTCACGCAGATATTGTGAATACCGAATTGCCGCTTCTGGTTACAGCTGCAGGCCAATATCGTATGAATGGCAAACCGGAAATGCCCACCCATCGCCCTGACGGACGAGGGGATTACCAACTCATTTATATCGCTACGGGATGCGGTCACTTTGTGCTGGATGGCAATGAGCAAATCCTTCAAAAAGGAACCGCCATTTTGTATCGGCCTAACGTGGTGCAAAATTACACCTTTTACGGCAAGGATGACGCCGAATACTATTGGTGTCACTTCACCGGTAGCGAAGTGGCAAAGCTGTTATCGGATTGTCATATTGCAGAGGACAGAATGGTGTTTTCCGCGGGCACGTCCTCGGATTTTCAGTGGCTATTTTTGCAGATGATACGCGAACTTCAGTTGAAACAAAGCGGCTACGATACCATCTTGCTTATGAATCTGCGACACATCCTGCTGCTCATTAGCCGTCAACAAGCGGAAGAAAAAGCAGTCGGCAATAAAATACTGGGCGAAATCGAAAACGCCATTCGCCATTTCCATATGCATTTCCACTGGGATATTGAGATTCAGGAATATGCCAGACAGCACCTGATGTCTCCGTACTGGTTCTCCCAAAACTTTAAAAAGGTCACCGGCTGTTCTCCCGCTCAGTATCTCATCTCCCTGCGTATGGCCCACGCCATGAATTTGCTGGATAATACCGACGATACCGTGGCGCAGATCGCCCTGGCAGTAGGGTATGATAACACCCAGTATTTTTACCGCCTATTCCGCAACCATACCGGTATGACTCCGGTTGAATATAGAGAGCGCCGCAAATAGTAACACGTCTAACGAACAACACCCCGTTCAATGTTTTTTTCACATTGAACGGGGTGTTTATTAGTAATATTCTTTTTCTGCAGTTCCTCACACTGCAAGGGAAAATGTATATTCTACTGTCACCGTATGTCCCCTATTGATGCGGCTTTTACGCACGAATTGTAAAGTTCGTACGGGTGTCATTATGTTGACCATCTGGCCACCGATGGAGCCGGCCTGCTTGGAGGTCAGGTCACCGTTGTAACCCTGCTTCAGGTTGACGCCTCTGCCCCACTGACTCCAAAAGAAGACACCCCCACGGAAAACCGTGGGGGTGTCCCTATTCATTGGGTTTTGCTATAACGTCGTCTTACGATTACCTGCTCAAAACACCGTTGTAGGTAGCAGACGTTTCCTCACCGTAGACGGTGAACTGCTCGCCGGCCTCGTTTTCATAAATGAAATAGGATCGAGCAGTGATCACCGTGTCGAAATTAGCCTCGGGGATATTCACAACACGGATGGCGAAGAAAGGAGCATCCTCGCCTTCTTTAACTACCTTCTCAGCCACGGCATCGTCTTACTTCATTTTCAGCTTGACAGTGGAGGTCTTGACGGTCTTACCGTACTTGTCGGTCACCACACAGTAGACCAGACGATCCTTCACCTTAGAGGTCATCGTCACAGAGTAAGAGGACTTGGTGATGGAAGATTTCGAATACTTGGAAGCACCCGCGTTCTTCACATACCATGTATATTTCAGACCGTCGCCGCTGGCCTTGACCGTCACCTTGGCGGTGGCGTTCTTCTTAACGGTTACCGTCTTGGGCTGGGTCACGATGGACACCGCCTCACGCAGCACGAAGGTCTTGGACTGCACCGTCTTACCGTACTTATCGGTCACTACACAGTACGCTCTACGCCCCTTCACCTTGCTGCTCATGGTGGCAGAATAGGTGGCGGAGGTCACAGAGGACTTGCTGTAAGAGGTCTTTCCCTCGTTCTTAATGTACCAGGTGTACTTTAGATCGTCGCCTTTGGCCGTGATCTTGACGGATGCCTTAGCTCCCAGCTGCGCATAAGCGGCAGCAGACGGTTCTTTGGTAATGGACGCCTGACGGCGGATCACAACGGTCTTGGTCTTAACGCTGTCACCGTGCTCATCCGTCACCACGCAATAGACGTAGCGACCGTGGCTGGCGTCACTGATCTTCACGGAATAGGTAGCGGAGGTGACCGAGGACTTGGAGTACTTGGTCTTGCCCGCATTCTTGATATACCAGGTATATTTCAGCCCGTCGCCGCTGGCCTTGACCGTCACCTTGGCGGTGGCGCCCTCCTTGGCGTAGGTGGTCTTGGGCTGGGTGGTGATCACAGGTCCCGACGCCGCCATACTCAGCGTGACGGTATCGGTCACCACGTAATTACCGTTTCCGTCGGTCACCACGCAGTAGACCTGCCGTCCGTCGCGGCTCTCATTCATCTCCACAGAATAGGTGGGACCGGTAAAGGAATCGGTCTTGGAAAATTCTGCCGCACCCTTATTCTTGTAATACCAGGCATAGGTCAGGTCGGTACCGGTGGCGGTCAGGGACACAGATGCCGTCTCGCCCTCATCCACCTCCACCGAGGTGGGCGCGGTGACCAGCCTGACCTTTTCTCCGGTGGGGGGACACAGATAGGTGAAATAGATGCTGCTTCCGGTCCACCCATCCCAATCCACCGAGAGCACGGTGGCGGGTCGGCCGTTGACCGTCACGATGGTGTTCTCGTCAAACTCGCACTGAAAGTGGCCGTTCACCATCTGGGTGACCAGATAGAAGCCGATCTCGTATTGATGACCCGGCACGAATGCGCCGTAGTGAGCCTCATCCAGCGTCAGGTCGTGCCAACTGAACTCATCCACGCAGAAGAGATCCGAATTGGTTTCCGCGTACCAATCCACCTCCGTCTCCTCCCAGGGATTCTGCACACCGGTCAGGTGGATCTCACGAACCCGTGCGGTGGGCACTTGGTATTCATACGATACCACCGCCATCCGGTTGTTGTCGTAGAGCTCCACCGTGGCCGGCTGACCGTTGACGGTGGCGACGGCTCCGGGGGCAAAGACCCGATTCTCCTCGGCGATCAGGGTGATGCGGCACTGGTACGTATAGCCGGCAATAAAGGTGCCGTCCACGTGCATGGCCTCCGTGTCATTGGCCCGCTTCCACGCAACACCCTTTTTGCTGTACAGGGTAGACCCCGTATCCTGCTTGTAGCCGTCGGTGTCCAGCCTTATCTCATAGTCCGGCTTTTGCCCGGCGATGGGCTGATCCACACCGGAAACGGCGATCTCGCCGATCTCCTGCGGCTGGCAGTAATAGGGAGTATCCATCGTCAGGGTAGCGTAATTCTTGTGCGACAGACTGCCTGTCTGAAGCAATTTGCCTCGTTTATCATAGGTCCACAGCCACACGGTATGCGTGGTTGTAGGATAGTTATAGGTGGAGAATTCCCGCCCGCTGATGGTGGCCACATCCACCTCCACGTTGTAGTATTTGCCGGCCTTGAAGGTGTCGGTGGCGCTCATCAGCCGCCAACCGTCCACGCCGTTGTCCGACTCGTACCAACGGCGGTAGGTGCGGTCGATACCGTTGCCGCGGATGTAGCAGGCAGAGATGTCCACCGTCATATTATAGTCCGGCTTCTGGCCCACTGCCGGCTGGGTATAGTTGAGTCTGAGCTCGTCAATATAACTAATATAGTAGCAAATATCGCACTGGAAATCCTTATCCACGTCCACGTGCATGGTCAGGCGAGACACCTTGCCGCAGTCGTTGCCCACGCACACGGCTTTATGGCAGGTTTCGCGCCGGCTGGCTCCTACATACTTGCCGGTTTGGCTTTTGTAGTACTTATAGTATTGATAGTTATGCTTTGCTTTCATCACCACGTCGATGGTCTCGGCCGTATTACCCTCCTCATCGGTGATGATGCAACGGTAGATGTAGGTATTGGTGCAGGCATCTTCCGACGCCAGTATACGGGCATCGGGTCCGTCGAACACCTCACCCTCCCGCGGATTGGTCAGCGGCACATAATGGAACTGACCAGGCGCGGTATAGACCCGTCTGCACCAGGTATACGTGAGCTTACTCTTGCCCACTGCCTTGACGCTGTACTTGGCGTAGTTGTTCTCCAGAGGATCCTCATCCGAACTGGTAACCATTACCTTGCTGTCGGCTTTGGGTTGCTGGGTAATCAGAATCTCCGGCATATCCCGACGACAGATATCGCACTCGTCATCCTCATTCTCGTCCTCGTGAGGACGGATACTGACCGTCTTTTCGCACCCCTCGCCAACACACTGGAGATTGTGATAGTGGGGGGCGGCGGCGGCGTTTTCGTAGGGGTCACTGGGATAGTCTCCCTGATAATACTTGAAATACTGATAGTTGTGCTGTCCCTGCAGCATCACTTCGACGGTGCGGGCCTGGTTCCCCTCTTCATCGGTGATGATACACATATAATACCTGGTTGTGTAGCAGGCATCGGTGCCGGCATAGATATACAGATCGGGACCGGTGAATTTCTCACCCATAGCCGGATTTTTCAGCGGCACGTATTCCCACTCGTTGACACCGATATAGTGTCTTTCATACCAGGTATAGGTCAGCTCGCTCTTGCCCACCGCCTGAACGCTGAAATGGGCCAGACTGCTGCCGTCGCAATCCTCATAGGGACTGCGCACCTTAACGTTCTTCACATCTTGAGGCTGCTTGAGGATCTGGATGTTGGAATTTTTGGCATAGTTACAGACGGTACACATACCCCGTTTGTCATAGGTATGGGCAAACCGGTTGCTGTAGTGTTCGGCATCGTCGCAGTGCAGACACTCCTGCCAATGCCGATTTTCATCCCAGGACCAGGACTTGACCGGGCGGGCGGTGTGTCCATCCGTAAAAGTCTCCGCGTGCTCTTGGTCAAAGTGCTCCTGCCAGTCGTCGTTTTCCACACACACCGGGTCGGCGCAATCACAGCCCTCAAAGGCGGCGATATCCGCACAGCACACCGAGCAGAATTCACAATCGTCACAGATATCCTCACAGTCGGAGCAATACTCGCCGCAGTTGGGGCAGAGCTCCGCGCACTCAGAACAAGCGCCGCAAGAGGGACACACCTGCACACAGTTGCTGCACAGACCGCAACTCTCGCAGAAGTCGTCGGCGCACTCACGGCAGGCATCACCGCACCCCACGCAAATGGGCTCGTCCTCACAACACCCTCCGCAAGCGGGGCAATGATAGCCGTTTTCGATGGCGCAATACAAGCACAAATCATAGGCGTCGCAGTATTCCACGCAGTTGGCGCAGATACCGCACTCACTGCAGTATTCCCAGTTACTTTCGCCGTAACACCCCTGGCAATCCGTGCAGTGCATACCGGCATCGATGGCGCAGTCCCCACAAATATACTCGCCAATTTCCGAGGAACAGTCCACGCAGAGGGCGGAGCAGTTTTCACACAGACCACATTCCTGACACCACATCACCGGACCATAGCATCCTTCGCACTCGGGGCAGTGTCCCCCCTCTTCTATAGAACACTCAACACAAAGGCCACTCTTACCAAAGGCTATAGAGCAGTCCCAGCAGTTTTCGGAACAGTCTGAGCATCGACCACATTCATCGCACCACACCTGAGTCTCCAAATAGCAATCATAACAATCGGGGCAATGACGTCCCTGGTCTAGGGCACAATCCACGCAAATGGGTCCATTATCGCCGCAGTTCTCTCCGCAAATCTCCCAACCGGAGCAGTCGGCACAGATACCGCATTCCAGACAGAGTTCACAACACTCGGCGCACTCGTAGCAATATTCGCAATAGGGCGACCCGTCGATCCAATCGTCACAGTTTGGACAAACGTGACCTGCATACACCGGCAATGCCGCCAGCGGCATCAGCCCCATCAGCAGGGTCAGCGCCAGCAGGATGCTAAGTAATCGTTTCATCGTTCATTCCTCCTTGTTCAAGATGGAGTGGTGGGTTATCCCTGTACTACCCACGCCGTATCGCTGTACACCACGTTACCGCCGGCATCGGTGATGACACAACGGTATTGGTAATGATAAGTGAACTCGCTGTCATCAATACCGAAGGAGATGGTAGCCGTCCCCATACCGTCGGCCCAATCACCGACGATCGTTGTCCAGTCAAGTCCGTCCCTCCGATACTGCCACTCATAGGTATAGGGAGCCTTGCCGCCCTCCACCGCGACAGAAAAGGACACGCGATCAAACGCCTGCGCCGTCACGTTCTGAGGCTGGGTAACAATCAAAAACGGGTCCAGAAGCTCCACCGGACGCATAGGATCGGAAATCACCTCGTCGCCCTCGGCGTCGGTGATGACACAGCGGTACTGATAGTGGTTATCAAAATGGGTGCTCTGGATGGTGAGCGCAAGGGTATCCGACTCCACGTCACAATCCTGCCACATATCCATTCCGTCACAGAGATACTGCCAACGGTAGCTATAGGGCTCGGTGCCGCCGGATACGCCCACGGCAAACTCCATACGGTCCCCCTCGCTGATGGCCAGATCAGGGGTCTGCCAGTCGATGGTCAGAGGCTCAGCCGACTCCTGCTCTTCGATCCACACCACCTCGGTGGTCACCTCATTACCTTCGGCATCGGTGACGAAGCAGCAGAACAGATACTGCTTATCAAAGTGCTTCTGCTCCACCGAGAAGGACAGCATATTCTGGTTGCCCAGAGTCAGTATCTCGCCCTCGGCGTCGGTCCACTGGGTCACGCCGTCGCAAACGTACACCCAGCGATAGGTGTAGGGGGCGACGCCGCCCTCCGCCACCACACCGAAGCCTACCTCGTTGCCCACGGCGGCGGTGGCGTTCTCGGGCTGCATGGTGATGGTCAGGTCTGCGACCCGTCTTTCAAGATATGCCACGTTGGAGATGACCTTATTGCCGGCGGCATCGGTGACGATGCAACGGACACGGAACTCGTATTTAAAAGCCACTTCGGACGCGGTCAAAACAGTAGAAACCATATCACCGGTGACAATCACGGCCTTATCAGGGACGCTCGCCCATTCGCCCATCTTGTTATCGGTGTACTGCCACTGATAGGTATAGGGCTTGACGCCGCCCTTGACCACGATACCAAAGCCTACCTCATCGCCCACGGCGGCGGCGATACTCTCGGGCTGCATGGTGATGGTCAGGGGAGTGCTGTTCTGCTTGAGCACCACCGTCTTGGATCTCTCGGTCTTACCGTACTTATCGGTGACGATGCAGTAGATGTAGCGTCCGTTAACGCTGTCGCTCATCTTCACCGAATAGGTGGACTTGGTGATCGAGGACTTGGAATACTTGCTGCCGCCCGCATTCTTGATGTACCACTGGTAGGTCAAGCCGTCGCCCGCCGCCTTGACCGTCACCTTGGCGGTCTCGCCCTTGGCAACGGTTACGTTCTTGGGCTGGGTCACGATGGTGACCTGCTGACGCAGTACCACCGTCTTGGACTTATCGGTCTTGCCGTACTTATCGGTGACCACACAATAGACGTAACGGCCGTGGACGCTGTCACTCATCTTCACCGAATAGGTGGATTTCGTCACAGAGGATTTCGAGTATTTGGTCTTTCCAGCGTTCTTAATGTACCAGGTGTATTTCAGCCCGTCGCCCTTGGCCTTGACGGTCAATTTGGCGGTAGCACCCTGCTTGGCATAGGTGGTCTTGGGCTCGGTGGTGATGGTGGCCTTCATCCG
>JAFSFH010000007.1 GCA_017435305.1 Clostridia bacterium | reverse complement strand
TATTTCATTTTCAGACGGACGGTGGTAGACTTGACGGTCTTGCCGTACTTGTCGGTCACCACGCAGTAGACCAGGCGGTTCTTCACCTTGCTGGTCATCGTCACGGAGTAAGAGGACTTGGTGATAGAGGACTTGGAGTACTTGGAAGAACCGCTGTTCTTAATGTACCAAGTGTACTTCAGGCCGTCGCCGCTAGCCTTGACGGTCACCTTGGCGGTCTTGTTCTTCGCCACGGTCACGGTCTTGGGCTGGGTCACGATGCTGACACTCTCACGCAGGATAAAGGTCTTGGACTGCACCTTCTTGCCGTACTTGTCGGTGACGATGCAGTACACCTTGCGACCCTTCACCTTGCTGCCCATAGTAACAGAGTAGGTGGAGGAGGTCACAGAGGACTTGCTGTAAGAGGTCTTGCCCTCGTTCTTGATGTACCAAGCGTACTTCAGTCCGTCGCCACTGGCGGTGATCTTCACGGACACCTTGGCGCCCTTCTTGGCGTAGGCGGCGGTGGCAGGCTCCTTGGTGATGGACACGCTCTCCCGCAGGATGAAGGGCTTGGACTTGACCTCGTTGCCGTACATATCGGACACCACGCAGTAGACGCGGCGGTTCTTCGCCTTATCGCTCATGGTGGTGGAATAGGTGGCAGAGGTCACAGAGGACTTGCTGTAAGAGGTCTTGCCATCGTTCTTGATGTACCAGGTGTAGGTCAGATCCTCGCCCTCGGCGGTCACCTTGGCGGAAACCTTACCGCCCATCTTGGCATAGCTGGCGGTGGCGGACTCGGAGGTGATGGTCACCTGAGAGGGAGAGGCGATGCCGCAGAGGTCACAAGCACCGTTCACCCACACGTGGTCACCCACGGTGCGAGTCGCCTGGCAACGGTTGCAGGACTTATCGCAGTCGTTGGAGTAGGTGTGCCCCAGCTTCTTGCCGCTGGTGGCGCCGCAGGCGGCGCAGGTCTTCGCCTTGGTGCAGGTGGCGGCGGTATAATCGTGACCGAGAGGTTCGGTCCGGTCGCCGACGTAGCTGTCACCGCAGGCGGTGCAGGTGTAGGTGGTGTAGCCGCCGCTGACGCAGTCGGGGTCGGTCACCACGGCGGTATAATCGTGACCCAGGGCTTCGGTCCGGTCGCCGACGTAACTGTCGCCGCAGACGGTGCAGGTGTAGGTGGTGTAGCCGCCGTTAACACAGTCGGGGGCGGTCACCGCGGCGTTATAGTCGTGACCCAGAGCCGCGGTCTGGTCGGCAACATAACTGTCGCCGCAGGCGGTGCAGGTATAGGTGGTGTAGCCGCCGCTGACGCAGTCGGGGGCGGTCACCACGGCGGCGTAATCGTGACCCAGGGCTTCGGTTTGGTCGCCGCTGTAGCTGTCACCGCAGGCGGCACAGGTGTAGGTGGTGTAGCCACCGCTGACGCAGTCGGGGGCGGTCACCGCGGCGGTGTAATCGTGGTCAGCGTAATCGCCGTATTCGCAGCCGCAGACAACGCACTCCGCCCGCTTATGGCAGGTGGGCTCGCCGCCGTAACAGTCCTCGGGGTAGCCCCGCAAGGGCTCGTGGCAATACAAACATTCATAATTCATCACGTGGACGCCGTCGCCGCGCGCCTCCACCCGCTCCTGCTCCACGCAGGTGGCGTCGGGGCGGGTCAGCTCGCCGCACAGGGCGCAGATCTGAGAGCAGTCGAACTCGTACTCGTGCTCGCACACATCCGGCACCACGGGGACGTCGGGGACGTCGGGCTGGTCGGGCTCTACCTCTTTTTTCGCGCCGCAGTTGACGCAATAGCCGTTATCGTAGCTGTGCCCAAAGGCGGCGAACACCAGACCGCAGTCCAGGCAGTAGCCGTCCTCGGTGCAGGTGGGCTGTCTGCCGTTCTCGTGGGTGCAGGGTTGGTCGGGAACAACCGGCTCGTCGGGCTCTACCTCCCGCCACTCGCCGCAATAGTTGCACTCGGGGTCGGCGTCATCGTCGTAAACGTGCACACCGGTGGCGGAGGTAAATTCCTGATGGCATTCGCCGCACAGGACGCAGCGATGCTCAGAAACACCCTCGTGGATGCAGGTGGGCTCCGAAACGATGTGGACGATCCACTGGTGGTCGCACTCCTCGGGCTCCACCTCACGCCGCTCGCCGCAGTAGTTGCACTCGGGGTCGGCGTCATCGTCATAGATATGCTCGCCGGTGGCGGGGAAAAACTCCACCTCGCGGCGGTAGCACAGGGTGCAGTACCGCTCCCACACGCCCTCGTTGATACAGGTGGGCTCGGTGAACATCAACTCCTGCCACTCGTGGTGGCACTCCTCAGGCTCGGTGATCTGTTGCTGACCGCAGTAGATACAGTAGCCGTTCTCGTCGTAGTCGTGCTCGCCGGTGGCGGGGGTGAACTCCTGGCGGCGTTCGCCGCACAGTCGGCAATGATACTCCCACAGGCCGTCCTCCGAACAGGTGGGCTCGCGCAACAGGGTTTCCTCCCATTCGTGCGCACACACGTCCGGCACCACCGGCACGTCGGGGATGATGTCCTGCTTTTCACCGCAGTACTCGCAGATGCCGTTCTCGTCGTATTGGTGTCCCAGCGCCTCAAACATCAGCCCGCAGTCCGGGCAGTAACCGTCCTCGGTGCAGGTGGGCTGTCTGCCGTTCTCATGGGTGCAGGGTTGGTCGGGAACAACCGGCACGTCGGGCTCTACCTCACGCCACTCGCCGCAGACGTTACATTCCTGGTCGTTCTCGTCGTCGTATTGATGGTCGCCGGTGGTGTCACCGTAGTTCAGGTAACAGCGCTCACACTCAGCAGGTGCCCCACAGGTGGCGGTACCGCCGTAGCACAGCTCCACGTCCATAAAGACGGTCTGATAACACAGCATACAGTCGTACACCACCACGTGCAGGCCGTTGACGTTACCGCCGTAACACCAGGGCTCGCTGCACTCGTGCTCACAGGGGTTCTCGAGGTCGCGCGTGGAATAGCAGACGTTACACTCCGTATCGGCGTCATCGTCGTATTCGTGACCCAGCGGCTCGGTCCGCTGGCCGCAATCCTTACAATAGCCTACGCTCACGCAGGTAGCGCCGATGGCGTTGAGATGGCGGCAGGAAATATCCGGAATATCCGGCACGTCATCCCGATACGCGCCGCAAATATTGCAATACCGGTCATCCTCATCATCGTACCGGTGACCCGCCACATCACGCAGGGCGCCGCAGGTGTTGCAATCGGGGTCGCAGTCGTTGTCGTACCAGTGATAACGGGCCTGACGGATCTCGCCGCAACGGTTACATTCGGCGTCACAGTCGTTGTCGTACCAATGGCCCTCTACGTCACGCCAGTAGCCGCACACGTTGCAGCTGCCGTCGCAGACGTTGTCGTAGACGTGCAGATTGCCGGCGTCCCGCCATTCACCGCACACGTTGCAGTATTCACTGCAGGAATAGTCGTAGGTGTGGGGGGCGGCGTTCTCACGGCGATGGTCGCACCAAGAGCACTCCTCTTGGCAAACGTCGTAATACATATGGGGCGCTTCACGGATGAGGCCGCAGGTATGGCACTCATTATCGCAATCGCCCCAATAGTCGTGGGACGCCTCGCGGAGGAAGCCGCACTCGTTGCAATCGACGTCGCAGTTGGAGTCATAGCTGTGATCCCGCTTTTCACGCAGATACTTGCACTGGTTGCAGGAATCGTCACAGCCGTTATCAAAGACGTGGAGGTGGATCGTCGCGTTGCGGGAACGGGCAACCGTATCGCCGTTCGGACCATCCTTCAGCAGGCAGTATACGTAAGCGCCGTTGAGGTCCCGTGTCACGTCGATGTCCAGACGCCAACCCTGAGCCACCTCTTTGGCACTACCGCCGGACCGGACCAGATACCAATAGCAGTAGTAACCGCCGGTGTACTCAATATAGAAGGTGGTGTAGTGCTCGTTTTCGCTCACCTTGTCGGCGGGCTGATTGTAGATAATGTTGCCCTGGGGAACGGCCCGCCCGGCACCGCAGATATTGCAGTTTACGTCATAGGTGTCGCTGTAGACGTGGTCGTAGCCGGCTCTCTCGTAGCCGCAGATGTTGCAGGTATTATCGCAGTTGAGGTCGTATTCGTGATCCCCTTCCGGTTCACGGACAAAACCGCACTCGTTGCAGACGGTGTCACACTGGTGGTCGTACCAGTGACCGCTCACCCAACGGGTATGGCCGCACAGGTTGCAGTCGGTATCGCACCCATTGGAGTATTGGTGCTCCTGATACCCGCGCCAGTAGCCGCACACGTCGCAATCTCCGTCGCAGGAATTGCTGTAGGTATGCTCCGCAGGAGCCTGCCGCATCTCGCCGCAGTAGTTACATTCCTCATCGCAGTCGTAGTCGTAGACGTGCTGGCCGTTGGGAGGATAGAATTCCACCTCGCGGCGGTAGCACAGGGTGCAGTAACGCTCCCATACACCCTCGTTGCTGCAGTTGGGCTCGGTAACGACGCCGTCCACCCATTCGTGGCGGCACTCCTCGGGGTTCTCCTGTTCGCCACAGTATTCGCAATAGCCATTCTCGTCATAGAGATGCTCACCGGTGGCGGGACGGATCTCCACCTGTTGCTCATAGCACAGGGTGCAGTAATACTCCCACAGACCGTCCTCCATACAGGTGGGCTCCCGCATCAAGCCGATCTCCCACTGATGCTCGCACCCGTCGGGCACCACAGGCTCGTCGGGAACGGCAGGCTCGTCGGGAACGGCAGGCTCGTCGGGAACGGCAGGCTCATCGGGCGCGATCTCCTGCTTCTCGCCGCAGTAATCGCAGATACCGCTCTCGTTGTATTGGTGTCCCAGCGCCCCATAGACGATGCCGCAATCGCGGCAGACACCGTCCTCGGTGCAGGTGGGCTCGGTCACCCGATGCCCCGCAATACCGCAGGCGGCAGAAGCGCTCAGCGGAATACAGGATATCAGCAGCAGGGTCACCAGTAACACAGATAGACACTTTTTCATCCCTAAAACTCCTTTCGTATAGTTCTTTCCATTTTCACTATAACAGCATTTATTCGATTTTGCAACCCTTTGACAAACATTGATGGATGAAAAAGGGGTGAAAATTGCCAAATTGATGGTTTTTGTGGGATTTTTGCGCTTCGCTACCCCCGCGATGCCGACCGACGTCGCATAGAATCCGTAGGGGGGCTTCTATATCCGCCCGCCGTTTCCTCTGCGCGGGAGGGGATGGAACCCCTCCCCTACAATGCCAAACCTACGGAATGCAATTCCTCATTACTCATTACTAATTACAATAAAAATCCCCTGGCTAAGCCGGGGGTTTTCCATATGCGGGCAAAGCCCTATGATACTAGCGGCGCCTAAAGGCGCTGATACGGTCTGACACTTGCGTACGAAAAGTCGGCACGACCGCTCGGAAAGGCCCCCTTGTGTAAAGGGGGCTGGCAAAACCGTAGGTTTTGACTGGGGGATTGTAGCCGTCATCAGACGGCGTAGTTTTACAACATCTTCACAATCCCTCCACCGCCGTTCGGCGGTCCCCCTCCCTTTACACAAGGGAGGCTCCCTCTCCGTCGCCTGTGGCGACACCTCTCCCAAAGGGAGAGGCAAGGAACGCTGAAAGCTATACGGAACCCCCGGCACAGCCGGGGGTGTTCTATTACAACAAAAAAAGAGCCTATCCTGACGGATAGGCTCTTTTTTGTTAATTGCAAACCGCTTAATTACAGCAGCTCGATGATGGCCATCTCGGCGGCGTCGCCACGACGGGCGCCGGTTTTGATGATGCGGGTGTAACCGCCGTTACGCTCAGCATACTTGGGAGCGATCTCATCAAACAGCTTCTTCGCCACGGACTCCTTGGTCACGAAAGCCATAACCTGACGCTTGTTGTGCAGGGTGGGCTCCTTGGCGATGGTGATCATCTTCTCCGCCATAGAACGCACTTCCTTAGCGCGGGTGACGGTGGTCTCGATCTTGCCGTTCTCCAGCAGGAACGTGACCATAGCACGCAGCATAGCCATACGGGAGGCAGTGGGTCTGCCTAACTTTCTGGTACCGGGCATGGATATTCACTCCTTATCTTCTCCGTCCGATGTCGGACGCGGGATTATTCTTCGTCGTCCCGCAGGCGCAGGCCCAGGGACTCCAGCTTATTGATAACTTCCTCCAGGGATTTGCGTCCCAGGTTACGCACCTTCATCATATCGTCCTCGGTGCGGCTGATCAGATCCTCGACGGTGTCGATGCGGGCTCTCTTCAGGCAGTTGAAGCTGCGCACGGAGAAGTCCAGCTCCTCGATGGTCATGGACAGCACAGAGCTCTGCGCCTGATCGTCGGTCTTAACCAGGATGGGGTTGCCCTCCAGCGCATCGCCGGACAGGTCCACAAACAGGTTCAGGTGCTCGGTCAGCACGCGGGCGCCCAGAGAAACGGCCTCCTGCGCGCACAGCACGCCGTTGGTCCAGACCTCCAGGGTCAGCTTGTCATAGTCGGTGATCTGACCCACGCGGGTGTTCTCCACGGTGTAGTTCACCTTCACCACGGGGGTGTAGATGGAGTCCACCGGAATCACGCCGATCACGGGGTTCATCAGCTGCTTGTTACGGTCGGCGGGCACATAGCCGCGTCCCTTATCCAGAGTCAGCTCCATATTCAGTCGGCCACCCTCTGACAGGGTAGCGATGTGCATATCGGGATCCAGCAGCTCAACCTCGCTGTCGCACTTGATAGAGCCGGCGGTCACCTCGCAGGGACCCTCAGCCTCGATATACACGGTCTTGGGGCCGTCGCCGTTGATCTTCGCCAACAGACCCTTAACGTTCAGGACGATCTCGGTCACGTCCTCCTTCACGCCCTCAATGGTAGAGAACTCGTGGAGGATGCCGTCGATCTTGATGGAGGTTACTGCCACGCCGGGCAGAGAGGACAGCAGAACGCGCCGCAGGCTATTGCCGATGGTGGTTCCGTAACCCCGCTCCAGCGGCTCCACGACAAACTTGCCGTAGGTGCCGTCGGTAGCCAGATCCAGGGCTTCAATCCGGGGCTTTTCGATTTCGATCATGCAAAAACCCTCCTTATGATAATGTCATGCCGCAGATGCCGCCGCAGGGCGGACATCTGAGCGGGTATATGCGGACATTGGCGAGCAGGACTCCGATTACTTGGAGTACAACTCGACGATCAGGGTCTCCTCGATGGGCAGATCGATGTCCTCGCGCTTAGCCAGGGCAACCACCTTGCACTCCAGGTTATCCTTGTTCATCTCCAGCCACTTCGGAACGGGACGAGCGCTGTTGGCCTCAACGATGGCCTTGATCTTGTCCAGGGAGCGGCTCTTCTCACGGACGGTAATCACCATACCCGGCTTCACCAGGAAGGAGGGGATGTTGACGGTACGACCGTTGACGGAGAAATGCTTGTGACCCACCAGCTGACGGGCCTCCGCACGGGAGGAAGCCAGACCCATACGATAGACAACGTTGTCCAGACGGGACTCCAGCAGAGTCAGCAGGTTCTCACCGGCGGCGCCGGGCATCTTCTCAGCCAGCTCGAAATAGTGACGGAACTGACCCTCCAGAACGCTGTAATAGCGCTTGGCGACCTGCTTGGTGCGCAGCTGCTTACCATACTCGGAAGCCTTCTTCATACGGGCCTGGCCGTGCTGGCCGGGGGCGTAGGAGCGGCGATCCAGAGCGCACTTACCGGTGTAGCAACGCTCACCCTTCAAAAACAGTTTCTGACCTTCGCGGCGGCACAGCTTGCACACCGCACCAGTATATCTTGCCATATCAATATACCTCCTATCAATCAGACGCGACGGCGCTTGGGAGGACGGCAACCATTGTGAGGAACGGGGGTAACGTCCTTAATCAGGGTGACGTCCAGACCGGCGGCCTGCAGAGCGCGGATGGCGGCTTCACGGCCGGCACCGGGGCCCTTAACGTAAACTTCAACGGTCTTCAGACCGTGCTCCATAGCGGCCTTAGCAGCGGTCTCAGCGGCAGTCTGGGCGGCGTAGGGAGTGGACTTACGGGAACCGCGGAAGCCCAGCTCACCGGCAGAAGCCCAGGACAGAGCGTTGCCCTGCAGGTCGGTGATGGTGACGATGGTGTTGTTGAACGTGGACTGGATATGGGCGGCGCCACGTTCGATGTTCTTGCGTTCTTTGCGGCGACGGGTAGCACCCTTACGCGCAGTAGTCTTGGCAGCCATTTTATATCCCTCCTACTTATTTCTTCTTGTTGGCGATGGTCTTCTTGGGACCCTTGCGGGTACGGGCGTTGGTCTTGGACCGCTGACCACGAACCGGCAGGCCCTTGCGATGACGCAGGCCACGGTAAGAACCAATTTCGATCAGGCGCTTGATATCGAACGCAACGGTACGGCGCAGGTCGCCCTCCACCACGTAGTTGTGGTCGATATGCTCACGCAGCTTGGACACTTCGTCCTCGGTCAGGTCCCGCACACGGGTGTCGGGATTGATACCGGTAGCGGCCAGGATGTCATTGGCAGACTTGCGGCCGATACCGAAGATGTAAGTCAGGCCGATCTCCACACGCTTGTCGCGGGGCAGGTCGACACCAGCAATACGTGCCATAGTATATTCCTTCCTTTCTGTCGCGTGGGCGGATTAGCCCTGACGCTGCTTGTGCTTGGGGTTCTCGCAGATCACCATAATGCGACCCTTGCGCTTGATGACCTTGCACTTCTCGCAGATTTTCTTCACAGAAGGTCTGACTTTCATAAAGAATACCTCCTTCGTGCGTTATGCACGGTTACTTTTGTGTTGAAGCCGGTGGGCTTCTCTTACTTAGTACGCCAAGTAATGCGGCCCTTGGTCAGGTCGTAGGGACTCATCTCTACGGTAACCTTATCGCCGGGCAGGATGCGGATGTAGTTCATACGCAGCTTGCCGGAAATATGGGCCAGGATCTTGTGGCCGTTGGCCAACTCAACCTGGAACGTGGCGTTGGGGAGTGCCTCCACCACGACGCCTTCCAGTTCGATCACATCGTTCTTCGACATAATTTACCTCCCTAATGAGTGCCGTCACAGTTGGTTCACCGCAATTTGCCGTCCGGGTCGGTCATAATGACCGGACCGTCGGGCGTGATCGCGATCGTATGCTCAAAGTGTGCGGACAACCGGCCGTCTTTGGTGACCGTTGTCCATCCGTCCCCAAGAATACTCACCTCGTGGGTGCCGGCATTGACCATCGGTTCGATGGCCAGGGTCATGCCCGGCAGCAGCTTTTGACCGCGCCCGGGCGTGCCGAAATTGGGTACGCTGGGATCTTCGTGCAGATTCGTGCCTACTCCGTGGCCGACGAACTGCCGTACCACCGAGTAACCACGCATCTCGACATACCGCTGGACCGCGGCACCGATGTCCCCCACCCGATTGCCTGCGGTGGCCATCTTAATGCCCTCGTACAGACTCTCGCGGGTGGCGTCCATCAACGCCTGTGCCTCGGCGGAAACCTGACCCGCCCCAAAGGTGGCGGCGTTGTCTCCGTGGAAGCCGTTGTAGAAGGCGCCCACGTCAATGCTGACGATGTCGCCCTCGCGGATGATGCGGTTGCCGGGTATGCCGTGGATAACCTCGTTATTCACCGATATGCAGGCGCTGGCGGGATATCCGCTGTAACCGAGGAAGCTGGGCTTGGCTCCCATACTCTCGATGTACTTGCGGATGATGCGGTCGATCTCGCCGGTGGTGACACCGGGTGCGACCGCCTCGCCGCCCAATTTAAGCGCTCTGGCGGAGATGACGCAGGCCTCGCGCATCAGCGCCAGGTCGCGGCTGCTCTTAATGTTTACCATACTCAACCCTTCAGCAGCTGCAGGGTTTCCTCAGCGATTTCCAGGATGCCCTTCTGGCCATCCACCACCAGCAGCTTGCCGGCGGCCGCGTAGTAATCCCGCAGGGGTTCGGTCTGGGCGTGGTAGACGTGCAGGCGCTCCTGCACGGTTTCGGGGAGATCATCCTTGCGCTGAACGAGGGTGCTGCCGCATTTGTCGCACACACCGTCCACCTGAGGCTTCTTGGTCTCAACGTGGTAGGTGCAGCCACAATCCAGGCATGCACGGCGGCCCGATACACGGCGGGTAATCACCTCGTCGGGGACGTTGATGTCCACCACACGGTCGATGGCGATACCCATCCGGTCAAGCGCCTCGGCCTGAGGAATGGTGCGGGGGAAGCCGTCCAGAATAAAGCCGTTTTGGCAGTCGTCCTGACGCAGGCGCTCATCGACAATGCCGATGACGACCTCGTCGGGGACCAGCTTACCGTTTTCGGCGTATTCCTTCGCCTTCAGGCCCATCTCAGTGCCGCTCTTCATCGCTTCACGGATCATATTGCCCGTGGAAATGGTAGGAATGTTCAGGCGCTCGCACAGAATCTCTGCCTGAGTGCCTTTGCCGGCGCCGGGGGCGCCCAACAGAATCAGTTTCATAGTGTTCTCCTTTCGGATTCAACGGCCGGTGCGGGGACAAGTCACCGCGCCGACCCCGGCCCGAAGACCGGGGCCGAACGGCGTTGACGTTCGTACGAAAAACTTAATCTAAGAAACCCTTGTAATGACGCATCATCATCTGGCTCTCGATCTGCTGCACGGTCTCCAGAGCAACACCCACCACGATCATGACGGAGGTGCCGCCGATGGTCAGGCCGTACTGCTTGGTGATCAGACCGAACACAGAGGGGAACAGAGCCACAACGCCCAGGAACAGGGCGCCGATGAAGGTCACCTTGTTCAGCACGCGCTTGATGAAGTCAGCGGTGGGCTTGCCGGGACGCTGACCGGGGATGGCGCCGCCGTTCTTCCGCAGGTTGTTGGCCATCTCAGTGGGATTGTACTGGATGGTCACGTAGAAGAAGGCAAAGCCGATAATCAACAGAGCGTACAGAACAACGTATACCCAGCTATCCTGCTGGAACAGGCCCACCACGGACTTCAAGAAAGCCTTCTGAGGCTCGCCGAAGAAGGTGGTGATGATAGAGGGCAGAGACAGGATGGAGACCGCCAGAATGACGGGCATAACACCGGACATATTCACCTTGATCGGGATATGGGTGTTCTGGCCGCCGTACATCTTACGGCCCACAACCTTCTTCGCATACTGCACCGGAATGCGGCGCTCGGCATCGGTCATAAACACGATGAAGCCGATCATCGCCAGGAACAGGATGACGATCAGAACCGCCATAACCACGTTCCAGATGGCCTGAGACTGGCCGTCGATGATCTGAGCGATACCCTGCTCGTAGAACATACTCCACAGGTAACCGCCGCCGGTGGGGATGCGGGAGAGAATACCGGCAAACAGGATCATAGAGATACCGTTGCCGATACCGTGCTCATTGATCTGCTCACCCAGCCACATAATCAGTGCCGAACCGGCGGTAAAGCACAGAATGATGGCGATGGCGGCAAACCACTGAGCGAAGCCGCTCATGGCATAGTCGGCGATGGCGTGGTACTGGTTACGCACCATAAAGTAGTAACCGATACCCAGCATCAGACCCAGAATCACGGTGGCGTAGCGGGTGAACTGACCCAGCTTACGGCGACCGGCCTCACCCTCCTTGGACAGGCGCTCCAGATAGGGGATCGCCACGGTCAACAGCTGCAGAATAATGCTGGCGTTGATGTAGGGGGTGATGGACAGAGCGAAAATGGATGCGTTGGAGAAGCCGCCGCCGGACATCAGGGACAAATAGCTCATAAAGGTATTTGCCTTAGACATCTGCAGGGCCTCGCCCAGAGCGGTCACGTCCACAAAGGGAACGGTGACGTAAGAGCCGATGCGGAAGATCAACAGGATCATAATGGTGAACAGGATCTTCTTACGCAGATCGACAATCTTCCATGCGTTACGCAGGACCTGGAACATGTCAGATCACCTCGGCCTTTCCGCCCGCGGCCTCGATCTTGGCCTTGGCGGACTCGGAGAAGGCGGCGACCTGCACGGTCAGGTTCTTCTCGATCTTACCGTTGCCCAGGACCTTGACGCCATAGGGGGCTTTTTTGATAATACCGGCGTTCAGCAGCGCCTCTGCATTCACCACAGCGCCATCCTCAAAGCGGTTCAGGACCGCCACGTTGATGGTGGTGTAGGGAGTTGCGAAGATGTTGTTGAAGCCTCTCTTGGGGATGCGACGCTGCAGGGGCATCTGGCCACCCTCAAAACCGGCACGGATACCGCGACCGGCACGGGCCTTCTGACCCTTGTGACCCTTACCGGCGGTCTTGCCGTTACCGGAACCGTGACCACGGCCGATACGCTTGACGTCCCGAACAGAGCCGGGAGCCGGAGAAAGCTCATGAAGTTTCATTGGATTGCACCTCCTTGCTTGGTTTTAAGCGTTAGTTGACCTCGATGAGGTGAATGATCTTAGCGATCTTGCCATTGGTGGCGGCGTTGTCAGGCTGAACGGTGACGTCACCGATCTTCTTCAGGCCCAGGGACGCGGCAGTGGCAATCTGGTCCTTCTTGCAGCCGATGGTGCTCTTGACCAGCTTAATCTGAATGGTGTTCTTCTTAGCCATTGTCTATGTCCTCCTTAACCTAAGATGTCCTGCGCGGACTTGCCACGGTTGGCGGCAGCCTCTTCAGCAGTACGCAGCTGCTTCAGACCGCACATGGTGGCGTTAACAACGTTGTAGGGGTTGTTGGAGCGCAGAGCCTTGGCACGGATATCCTTGATGCCGGCGGCCTCAGCCACGGCACGGACGGTACCACCGGCAATAATACCGGTACCGGGGGCGGCGGGCTTCATCAGAACCTCGCCGGCGCCGAACTTACCAATCACCTCGTGGGGGATGGTGCTGCCCTTCAGGGAAATCTTCACCAGATTCTTCTTGGCATCCTCGATGCCCTTACGGATAGCGTCCGGGACCTCGCCGGCCTTACCGGTACCGAAGCCCACGGTGCCCTTGCCGTCGCCCACGACGACCAGGGCTGCGAATTTCATGACACGGCCGCCCTTAACGGTCTTGCTGACACGGTTAATGGCAACCACGGTCTCTTTGTATTCGCTGACAATTTCTTCTCTTCTGGCCAAAGTATATTCCTCCCTTTCCTTAGAACTTGAGGCCGCCCTCACGGGCGCCTTCGGCCAGCTCTTGCACACGGCCGTGGTAGACATAGCCGCCGCGGTCGAACACGACCTCGGTGATACCCTTATCGGCGGCGCGGTTAGCGATCAGCTCGCCCACCTTGCGGGCAGCGATCTTGTTACCACCGGTCATACCGAAATCCTTCTCCATAGAGGAGGCGGCGACCAGGGTTACTCCCTTGACATCATCGATCACCTGGGCGGAGATGTGATTCAGAGAGCGGAAAACAGCGAGACGGGGACGAGCAGCGGTACCGCTGATCTTGCCGCGCACGCGCTTGTGGCGATGCAGACGGGCTGCATTACGATCTTTTTTGCTCACCATAACTATTCACTCCTCCCTTATTTCTTACCCTTACCGCCGGCCTTACCTTCCTTGCGGCGGATGTGCTCGGTGGCATACTTAATGCCCTTGCCCTTATAAGGCTCGGGGGGTCTCTTCTCGCGGACCTCGGCAGCAAACTGGCCAACCAGCTGCTTGTCGGCGCCGGAGATGATGATCTGGTTGGGGCCGGGAGCCTCGATGGTGATGCCGGGAATCTCCTTGACAAACACCTGATGGCTGTAACCCAGGTTCATAACCAGAGTGTCACCCTGCTTCTGCACACGGTAACCGACACCGTTGACCTCCAGCTCCTTCTTGTAGCCTTCGGTAACACCGATCACCATATTGTTGATCAGGGTGCGGGACAGACCGTGCAGAGAACGGGCTTCCTTCTCGTCGTTAGGACGGGTAACGTTCACTTCGTTGCCGTTCACCTCAACGGAGATGATGGGGTTGATCTTCTGGGACAGGGTGCCCTTGGGACCCTTGACGGTCACCAGACCGTTGTCCACCTTAACCTCCACACCGGCGGGGATAGCGATGGGCTTGCGACCAATTCTAGACATACTCTTCTACCCCCTTACCAAATGAATGCCAGGACTTCGCCGCCCACGTTCTCTTTACGGGCGGCCTTATCGGTCATAACGCCCTTGGAAGTGGAAACGATAGCGGTGCCGATGCCCTTCATCACCCGGGGCATATCCTCACAGCTGGTGTAGATACGCAGACCGGGCTTGGACACGCGGCGCAGGCCCTGCAGAACGGGGGTGCGGGAAGCACCCTGATATTTCAGAGCAATACGGATGATGCCCTGTTTGCCATCTTCGATGACTTTGTACTCTTTGACATATCCCTCGTCAACAAGAATCTGGGCAATAGCCTTCTTCATGTTGGAAGCGGGAATATCCACCGTCTCATGCTTGGCAGAGTTCGCATTGCGAATCCGAGTCAGCATATCGGCGATAGTATCAGAAATTTGCATAACCTCTACCTCCTTATAAATGGTTGCTATTGCTTAAATTACCAACTGGCCTTCTTCACGCCCGGGATCTGACCCTTGTAGGCCAGCTCACGGAAGCAAATACGGCAGATGCCATACCGACGCAGGTAAGCGTGGGGACGGCCGCAGATCTTGCAGCGGTTGTAGGCGCGAGTGGAGAACTTAGGCGCCTTCTGCTGCTTCAGTTTCATAGAAGTCTTTGCCATAATTCATTCTCCTCCTTACTTCGCGAACGGAGCGCCCATCAGGGTGAGCAGCTCGCGTGCCTCTTCGTCGGTGTTAGCGGTGGTGACAAAGCACAGGTCCATGCCGCGCACCTTGTCGATCTTATCGTAGTCGATCTCGGGGAAGATCAACTGCTCCTTCAGACCCATGTTGTAGTTGCCGCGGCCGTCAAAGGAGTTGGCGTTGATGCCGCGGAAGTCGCGGACACGGGGCAGCGCCACGTTGAACAGACGGTCGACGAACTCGTACATACGCTCACCGCGCAGGGTCACCTTAGCGCCGATGTTCATACCCTCACGCAGCTTGAAGTTAGCCACAGACTTACGGGCCTTACAAACAACGGGACGCTGACCGGTGATGGCGGACAGGTCGTTGATGATGGCGTCGATCACCTTAGCGTTGTCGCGAGCCTCGCCGCAGCCAACGTTGATAACAACCTTGTCCAGCTTCGGGATCTGCATAACGCTCTTGTAACCGAACTTCTTCATCAGGGCAGGAGCGATGTCATTCTTATAGGTTTCTTTTAAAGTAGCCATTCTCTCCTACCTCCTTTAAATTTCTTCGCCGCACTTCTTGCAGATGCGGACGGAACGGCTCTTACCGGCATCGTTGGTCACTTTCTTGTGGCTGATGCGGGTCGCCTTTTTGCAAGCGGGGCACACCACCTGGACCTTGGTGGCGTACATAGCGCCCTCGGCCTCGATGATGCCACCCTGCTCGCCAGCCTGACGGGGCTTAACGTGCTTCTTGACCATGTTGATACCCTCAACGATGACCTTGCCCTCCTTGGGGCTGACAGCCAGGACCTTGCCCTGCTTGCCCTTATCGTCACCGGAGAGGATCAGGACGGTATCGTCCTTTTTCACATGCAGTTTGTTACTCAATTTCGACACCTCCAATTACAGAACTTCGGGAGCCAGGGACAGGATCTTCAGATAATCCTTGTCGCGCAGCTCGCGGGCCACAGGCCCAAAGATACGGGTACCGCGGGGGGTCTTGTCATCACGGATGATGACGGCGGCGTTCTCGTCAAAACGGATGTAAGTACCGTCGGCGCGACGCAGACCCTTCACGGAGCGAACGATGACCGCCTTAACGACGTCACCCTTCTTAACGACACCGCCGGGGGCGGCTTTCTTAACAGAGGCGACTACCACGTCGCCGATGTTGGCATACCGACGGCCGGAACCACCCAGCACGCGAATGCACATAAGCTCTTTCGCGCCGGTGTTGTCCGCAACCTTCAGGTAAGTTTGCTGTTGAACCACAGTTGTTTCCTCCTTTCAAGGAAGCACCATTTTATAACACCAACCCTGCTGACTCTAAGCCAAAGTATTCAAGCCCGAATCAGATTTTGTGATACGGATTTTCCGCTGAGGCTTCGTTAAAATACTCGTGAATACCCTCGGTATTCACTGCGTGTTTGCCTTGCTCACCAAAAAATCCGTTGTCACAAAATTCTACGACCTTTAAAGGTGCGCTTTTTTGTGTAGATTTTGGTGAAGCGGAGCACATAAGGCTGACGCCTATGTGCGACAATGAGCCAAAAGATACCGAAAAATCGCCCTTTAAGGCTGTTTCGGGTTTAAATGCTTTGGCTAGGTCACAAGACGGTATGAGGTGCTGCTAACGTAATTACTTCGCTTTCTCGATGATCTCGGTCACGCGCCAGCACTTATCCTTGGACAGGTGGCGGGTCTCCATCATCGCCACGCGGTCGCCCACGCGGCACTCGTTATTCTCATCGTGAGCTTTGATCTTCACGGTGCGCTTAACGATCTTCTTGTACAGGGGATGCCGGACGTTGTCGGCGATGGCGACCACGACGGTCTTGTCCATCTTATCGGACACAACGATACCGGTACGGGTTTTTCTCAGATTCCGCTCGCTCATAACTTATATCCTCCTTCCGTTACGCCTGAGCCTTGAGCTCACGCTCACGAATGATGGTCTTGACAACCGCGATCTCCTTGCGGACCGCCTTCAGGCGCATGGGGTTGTCAAGCTGGTTGATGGCGTGCTGGAAACGCAGGTGGAACAGCTCTTCCTTCAGGTCAGCGAGCTTCTTGTTCAGCTCCACGTCGGTCATCTCGCGGATCTTAATCAGTTCGTTAGATTTCATGCCTGCTCACCATCCGTTTCTTCCTTGCGGACAAATTTGCACTTGATGGGCAGCTTGTTAGCGGCCAGACGCAGAGCCTCGCGGGCCACGTCCTCGGCAACGCCGTCCATCTCAAACATAATGCGACCGGGCTTAACCACGGCCACCCAGTACTCGGGAGAACCTTTACCGGAACCCATGCGGGTCTCAGCGGGCTTCTCGGTGATGGGCTTATCGGGGAAAATCTTGATCCAGACCTTACCGCCACGCTTGATGTAACGGGTCATGGCGATACGGGCGGCCTCGATCTGACGGGAGGTGATCCAAGCGGGCTCGGTGGCCTGCAGACCGTACTCACCGTAGGTGACCTTGTTGCCGCGATGGGCCTCGCCGGTCAGACGACCGCGGTGCACACGACGGTACTTTACTCTCTTAGGTAACAGCATTACTTGCGGCCTCCTTCCCGACGGGGTTTGGCAGCGCCCACCAGCACCTCGCCGCGGTAGATCCAGGTCTTGATACCGATCTTGCCGTAGGTGGTGTTGGCCTCAGCGAAGCCATAGTCGATGTCCGCACGCAGAGTCTGCAGCGGAATGGTGCCCTCGTGATACTGCTCAACGCGGGCGATCTCGGCGCCGTTCAGACGACCGGACAACTTGATCTTGATACCCTTGGCGCCCAGCTTCATAGCACGGCCAATGGCACCCTTCATCGCGCGGCGGAAAGCGATACGCTTCTCCAGCTGCTGGGCGATGTTCTCAGCGACCAGCTGAGCGTTGACGTCGGGGCTCTTGACCTCGACGATGTTCAGCAGAACGTCCTTGCCGCCCAGCTGCTTCTTACAAGCGTCGCGCAGGGCGTCGATCTTGCTGCCGCCCTGGCCAATGACCAGACCGGGCTTCGCACAGTGGATGTTCACGCGCACGCGGTTGGCGTCGCGCTCGATCTCGATCAGAGCGATGCCGGCGTCATACAGGGTCTTCTTCAGGAACTTGCGCAGGTTGTAGTCGGAGACCAGCGTATCGCCGAACTCGCTATCCTTAACAAACCAGCGGGAGTCCCAGTTTTTGATCACACCGACCCGAAGGCCGTGAGGATTAACTTTCTGTCCCATACTATACCTCCTCGCTTATTCCATCTCGCCCAGCACCAGGGTGATGTGAGAGGTGCGCTTCTCGATGCGATACGCACGACCCTGGGCACGAGGACGGATACGCTTCATGATGGGGCCGGGGCAAACCAGAGCCTCGGCAACGTACAACTGGCTCTTGTCCATGTTGAAGTTGTTCTCGGCATTGGCGACGGCAGACTTCAGCAGTTTGCCGACAGGCTCACAGGCGGCCTTGGGGGTGAACTTCAGAATCGCTGCAGCGACATCCACCGGCTTATTGCGGATGAGGTCGAGAACGATCTTAACCTTACGGGGCGAAATGCGCACGTAAGTGGCAGTAGCTTTAGCTTGCATGACAATTCTCTCCTTTCCGCTTATTTCGTACTCTTGGAGCCGGCGTGGCCCTTAAAAGTACGGGTGGGGGCGAACTCGCCCAGCTTGTGACCGACCATATCCTCGGTGACGTAGACCGGCACGTGCTTGCGGCCGTCGTGGACGGCGAAGGTGTGACCGACAAAGTCCGGGAAAATGGTGGAGGAGCGGCTCCAGGTCTTCAGGATGCGCTTCTCACCGGCCTTATTCATCTCTTGGACCCGTTTCAGCAGCACAGGCTGCACGAAAGGACCCTTCTTTACGCTTCTACCCATAAATCTTGATCTCCTTTCGCTTACTTGCTGTTACGGCGCTTCACGATAAACTTATCGGAGCGGTTGTGAGTCTTACGGGTCTTGTAACCCAGAGCGGGCTTACCCCAGGGGGTAACAGGGCCGGGACGGCCGATGGGGGACTTACCCTCACCACCACCGTGGGGGTGATCGCAGGGGTTCATAACAGAACCGCGTACGGTGGGTCTCCAACCCATGTGACGCTTACGACCGGCCTTACCGATCTGGACGTTGGCGTGGTCCGCGTTGCCTACCTGGCCGATGGTGGCCATGCAGTTCAGCGGCACATACCGCATCTCGCCGGAGGGCAGACGGATCATAGCCAGGTTGTTCTCCTTACCCATCAGCTGGGCCATCACGCCGGCAGAGCGAGCCAGCTGAGCACCCTTACCGGGATACAGCTCCACATTGTGGATGAAGGTACCGGTGGGGATCGCACTCAGGGGCAGGGCGTTGCCGGGCTTAATGTCAGCAGAGGCGCCGGCGGTGATCACGTCACCCACCTTCAGGCCGGCGGGAGCGATGATGTAGCGCTTCTCGCCATCCTCGTACTGAACCAGCGCGATGTGAGCGCTGCGGTTGGGGTCATACTCCAGGGTCATAATGGTACCGGCGACGTCCAGCTTGTTACGCTTGAAGTCGATGATACGGTACTTCTGACGGTTACCACCGCCGCGATGACGGATGGTGATGCGGCCGTAGCTGTTGCGGCCGGCCTTTTTGTTCTTGGGAGCCAGCAGGCTCTTTTCCGGTGCTACTTTCGACAGCTGGGTATAGTCGATAACGGACATACCGCGGCGGCCGGGAGTAGTCGGCTTATAATTCTTAATAGCCATTCCATTCACTCTCCTATTATCAGGCTATGCACACATTGGTGCAGGCTTAGCGGAGGCCGAGGGCCTCCATACGTTGCCGTTTGTTGCGGATGTCCAATTAGAACAGGCCGTCGAAGAACTCGATGGTCTTGGAATCCTCGGTCAGGGTAACCACGGCCTTCTTCCAGTCGGAAGTGTAGCCCTCGAAGCGACCCATACGGCGCTTCTTACCCTTCATGCTGATGGTGTTCACCTTAGCGACCTTGACGCCGAAGATCTCCTCGACCGCCTTAGCGATCTCGATCTTGTTGGAGCCGTCGGCCACGCGGAAGGTGTACTTCTTGTCGCCCATAGCGGCCACGGATTTCTCGGTGATCACGGGGGCCAGGATAATGTCACGAGCGTTCATTATTTGTACACCTCCTCCAGCTGAGCTACGGCATCCTTCACCACGATGAACTTATCGCAGTTCAGAATGTCATACACATTCAGCGTGTTCACCAGCGCGGTCTTCACGCCGGGGATGTTGCGAGCGGACAGGATGACCTTCTCATCCTTCTCAGGCAGGACCAGCAGAACCTTCTTGTCGGCCTTCAGGGCGCCGAACAGGTTAACCATGGTCTTGGTCTTGATCTCATCCAGCTTCAGCTCTTTCAGGATCATCATCTCGCCGGCCGCCACCTTGGTGGAGAAAGCGGACTTCATAGCCAGACGGCGAACCTTCTTGGGCAGAGCAAAGCGGTAGCTGCGGGGCTTCGGGCCCAGAGCAACACCACCGTGGGTCCACTGGGGAGAACGGGTAGAGCCCTGACGAGCATGGCCGGTACCCTTCTGACGCCAAGGCTTCTTACCGCCGCCGGAGACCTCAGAACGGGTCTTGGTGGACTGGGTACCCTGACGCTGGTTAGCCAGATAGTTGATGACGGCAGAGTGCATCACGGCCACGTTGGGCTCGATGCCGAAAATGTCGTCGGACAGCTTCTTGGTGCTGGTCTTCTTACCAGTCATATCATAAACAGATACGGTAGGCATAGTTCATTTCCTCCTTCCTTAAGCTTTGACGGTGTCGGAGATGACCACGATGCCCTTGCGGGGGCCGGGGATGGCACCCTTAATGGCGATCAGGTTGTTCTCTACGTCGATCTTGACGATCTCCAGGTTCTGAACGGTCACGCGCTCAGCGCCCAGATGACCGGCGCCCTTCATGCCCTTGAAGACACGAGCAGGGTCGATAACACCCTGGGAACCGGAGTGGCGGGCCACAGGACCGGAACCGTGGGTCTCTTTCAGACGGCCGTGGTTCCAGCGCTTGACAACGCCGGCGTAGCCCTTACCCTTGCTGGTGCCGACCACGTCCACGTGATCGCCAACGGCGAAGGTGTCAGCCTTGACCACGTCGCCCACGTTCAGGGCGTCACAGTCAGCCAGACGGAACTCACGCAGGGTGCGCTTGGCGGCGACGTCCGCCTTAGCGAAGTGGCCCTGCATGGGCTTGTTGACCTGTGCGGGGCGGAGATCGCCGAAGCCCAGCTGCACAGCAGCGTAGCCGTCGTTCTCCACGGTCTTCTTCTGAACAACAACGCAGGGGCCCGCCTCAACGACGGTCACCGGAACAACGTTGCCGTTTGCGTCGAAGATCTGAGTCATACCGATCTTCTTGCCGATGATTGCTTTTTGCATTTCTATACCTCCTTGGTTATTGGTTGATCCCTTTATATACCTTTATAATGCTCTGCATTCCGGCTTTCCGGCCGTTGCCGGAGTTCCAAATGCCTGAGTGGGCACGTCAGGGACCAACATGACCTCGCTTTCGGGACGATGACAAGCCGCTAATTACAGCTTGATCTCGATGTCCACACCGGCGGGGAGCTCAAGGCCCTGCAGGGCCTCAACGGTCTTGTTGGACGGTCTGAGGATGTCGATCAGACGCTTGTGGGTGCGGGTCTCGAACTGCTCACGGGCATCCTTGTACTTGTGAACAGCGCGCAGGATGGTGACAACTTCCTTCTCGGTGGGAAGCGGCACGGGACCGGAAACGCGAGCGCCGGTGCGGCGAGCGGTCTCCACGATCTTGCCTGCGGCCTGATCCACCAGCTGGTGGTCATAACCCTTGATACGAATACGGATTTTCTCTTTGACTGCCACTAAAAACGCCTCCTTGTAATTTTTGTTTGGCGGGTCCGGCACAAAACCTAACACAGAGCCGGGTGTTTCCTCCCTCCCCGTGAAAAAACCGGCGTTTGCCCAATCGGCAAACCCCGGGGTCGGTGCCAGTAACTGATCGCATAGAGGGGGTGTAATCGCAAGTTTTCGACATTCCGCACCCGTTGGGCAGGCGCAGCACGCCGTACAACCTCTCTCTGCACACAGTATTCCTTCGCCCGGTTTGAAATCGGACATACTCCACGGAAAAACCGGCTTCTAAAGCCGCAACCTCCCGCTTCATCGCATATCGTGCAGTCTGCGTGGGCTCGTTTCAGGGCATAAATACCCCTTGTTCCGAACTCGCGCACTGTATACTTTACAGGATTTAGAGGTAAAAGTCAAGTGTTTTTTGCTATTTTTTTCATTATTTTTTCGTATAATTTTAATACCACAATATCTTGTGTTTTGGGGTTTCCGGCGGCACAAAATGGGGCTTTTTACAATGAGTGATGAGTAATGAGTAATGAGTAGTGGGATGGAATGCTCAGCAGAAAACAGCATTTCCGTTTTTGTTTAGATTTTTCTTCTGGCGGGAGGGGGTGGAACCCCTCCCCTACGAATTCTATCGAGCGAGCGGGCGGTCGGGGACGCCCGCCCCTACGAATCCTATCGAGGTTGAGTGGGGAATGTAGGGGACGGCGTCCTCGACGTCCCGGGCGGATAATATCCGCCCCTACGAATTATATACGAGGAGGGATCGAAAATGTAGGGGACGATGACTACATCGTCCCAATCTTGCCTCTCCCATTGGGAGAGGTGGATTTTCGCCGCAGGCGAAAAGACGGAGAGGGAAAACAACCGACAAAACACCCTCTCCGTCGCCTACGGCGAGGGCTCTCCCCACACAAAACAAAAAATCGGGGAATGGCGATTGCCATTCCCCGATCTCATTCGGTGTGGTGATTAAATTACTTAACCTCGACCTTAGCGCCAGCCTCTTCCAGCTTAGCCTTGGCAGCCTCGGCATCGTCCTTGGACACGCCGGTCTTAACAGCCTTGGGAGCGCCGTCAACCAGCTCCTTGGCCTCCTTCAGACCCAGACCGGTCAGCTCGCGGACAACCTTGATAACGGCGATCTTACCAGCGCCGGCATCGTTCAGGATAACGTCGAACTCGGTCTTCTCCTCAGCGGCAGCGGCGGGGCCGGCCACAGCGGCAACAGCAACGGGAGCGGCAGCGGAAACGCCGAACTCCTCCTCGATGGCCTTGACCAGGTCGGACAGCTCCAGAACGGTCAGAGCCTTGATCTCTTCGATCATAGCAGTAATCTTCTCAGACATGATTCATTTCCTCCAATACGTAATTTTTTAAAATAATGTTTCGCCCGTCAGATGCGGGCATTCGATGCCTGCTGAATTACTCAGCGGCGGGAGCCTCCTCAGCAGGAGCCTCGGCGGGGGCAGCCTCCTCGGCGGGAGCCTCCTCAGCGGGAGCCTCGGCGGGAGCAGCCTCCTCGGCGGGGGCGGCCTCCTCAGCGGGAGCCTCCTCGCCCTTCTCAGCGATGGCGTTCAGAGCCACAGCCAGACCACGGATGGGTCCGTTCAGAACGCTGAGCAGCATGGACAGCAGACCCTCCTTGGAGGGCAGCTTGGCCAGTTCGTTGACCTTGGCGGCGTCGATGACCTCACCGTCCATAAAGCCGGCCTTGACCTCGAAAGTCTTGCTGTCGTCAGCATACTTGCACAGGATCTTGGCGGCGGCGGTGTAGTCGTCGCTGATGGCCAGGGCGGTGGAGCCCTTCAGCACGTCGTCCAGACCGTTCAGGTTAGCAGCCTCGGCAGCGCGGCGCAGCATGGTGTTCTTCACCACGGCGTACTCCACACCGGCCTCGCGCAGCTCGCGGCGCAGCTTGGTGTCCTGCTCCACAGTGATGCCACTGTAGCTCACGATAACACCGGTGGTAGCGCCGTTCAGCTTCTCGGTCAGTTCAGCCACGAATGCCTGTTTTTCTTGCAGAACCTTTTCGCTTGCCATTGTTTTGTTTCACCTCCGAATGATAGGATGATTGCCATTCATCCCAAAAAGAAAACCTCTCCTATGGATTCCACAGGAGAGGTGAATACGCACATAATGAGCCAAAGCTCTGTGTGAACGCTCTCCTCGGCAGGCACGGCGAACCGTTTATGCACTTACGTGCACCTGCTGTCTGTGGAAGAACAGCAACCGGGGTTTCCCCCAAGTTTTTATCTCTCAACAGCCGAAACTGTTAAAAGCACCTTGCGCAAATACCGTCCGATGGACGGTATTTGACCGAGATAAAACACCGATAGGTGTTTTATCTCGCTTAGCCCCCCAGCTTGGCGGGGTTGATCTTGACGCCGGGGCCCATGGTGGAGGCCACGGTGCAGGACTTGATGTACTGACCCTTGGCGGCGGCGGGCTTGGCACGCACGATGGCGCCCAGCAGGGCGTCAAAGTTCTCCTGCAGCTTCTCAACGCCGAAGGAAACCTTGCCGATGGGGCAGTGGATGATGTTGGTCTTATCCAGACGGTACTCGATCTTACCGGCCTTGGCCTCGGTCACAGCCTTGGCCACGTCGGGGGTAACGGTACCGGCCTTGGGGTTGGGCATCAGGCCGCGGGGACCCAGCACCTTACCCAGACGACCGACCACGCCCATCATATCGGGGCTGGCGATCACCACGTCGAAGTCCATCCAGCCGCCCTGAATCTTGGCGACCAGCTCCTCAGCACCGGCGTAATCGGCGCCGGCATCCAGAGCAGCCTGCACCTTGTCACCCTTGGCGAAAACCAGGGCGCGAATGGTCTTACCGGTGCCGTTGGGCAGCACGACAGCGCCGCGGACCTGCTGGTCGGCGTGACGGCCGTCAACGCCCAGGCGGACGTGAACCTCTACGGTCTCATCGAACTTCGCTTTGCCGGTCTGGATGCTCAGATCCAGGGCCTCGGCAACGTCATACAGAGCGGTGCTGTCTACCAGCTTAGCGCTCTCGACATACTTCTTACCATGTTTCATTGGTTAATTCCTCCATTTGGATGCTGCGTAAAGCAGCGTAGTGGTTAAAGCGGAATGTCAGGATTTTCCTCCCACTCTGTCCGCAACTTATTCGACGACGGTGATACCCATGCTGCGGGCGGTACCGGCGATCATGCTCATAGCACTCTCGATGTTGGCCGCGTTCAGGTCGGGCATCTTGGTCTCGGCGATCTTACGGACCTGCTCCATGGTGACGGAAGCCACCTTGGTCTTGTTGGGCGTACCAGACGCGGTCTCGATGCCGGCAGCCTTCTTCAGCAGCACGGATGCGGGGGGCGTCTTGGTGATAAAGGTGAAGGAACGGTCGGCGTAAACGGTGATGACCACGGGAATGATCAGACCCGCGTCGTTCTTAGTACGCTCGTTGAATTCCTTCGTAAAGGACATGATGTTAACACCATGCTGACCCAAGGCGGGGCCAACAGGGGGGGCCGGGGTTGCTTTGCCGGCCGGAATCTGCAACTTAATGTAACCGGTAATTTTCTGAGCCATTTTTATCGCACCTCCAAAATTCGTGGTAATCGGGATCTGCCGCGCCCGGTAAAGTGCGGTGTCCCTCCCACAGCCGGAAAAGTGTCCGGCGCACGGGTAAGGGGGCTGTGCCCCAAACTTTCAGCTTACAAAGCGGATTAGTCCATCCGCTCTACCTGATCCAGCTCCAGCTCCACAGAGGTCTCTCGACCGAACATGGAAATGGTTACGCGGACCATATTGTTCTCCTGGTCGAGCGCGTCGACCACGCCGGAGAAGTTCTCCAGAGGACCGTCGATGATGTTGACGGTGTCGCCCACCGCGTAATCCACGACAATCTCCTTCTTCTCCACACCCAGGGCGGCAATCTCTTTTTCGGTCAGGGGGACCGGCTTGCCGTTGGGTCCGACGAATCCGGTGCAGCCGCGCACGTTGCGCACCACAAACCAGCTCTCGTCGGTCATCACCATCTTCACCAGCACGTAGCTGGGGAACAGCTTGCGCTCCACTTCCTTGCGCTGATTATCCTTAACCTCGACCACGGTCTCGGTGGGGATGCGCACCTCGTGGATCCACTCCTGCAGGTGACGGTTCTCTACGATTTTTTCCAGATTGGTGGCCACCTTGTTCTCGTAACCGGACATGGTGGCAATGACGTACCATTTTGCCTCGCCCATGATCCCGAGCCTCCTTCTCTTAGTTGTTGCCCAGCAACAGCTTAATCAGCTCGCCGAGACCCCAGTCAGCCAGCACGATGACCGCAGCGGTCACGGCGCACATGGCCAGCACCACGCCGGTATTCTTCAGCACGGTGGGGAAATTGGGCCACACGATCTTCTTGAACTCGCCGCGGGTATCGCGCAGATACTTGCTCACCTTGGCGGGGACAATGGTCTTCTTCTCACCCTCAACATTTTTGTTGCGGACCAGACCCACGATGTACATCACCAGACCCAGAACGGTCAGGAAAGCGGCGATGATAAACACCAGCTTCAGCGTATCAAAGTGCGCGAAGAAAGCGGTGATATAGTCGCCCAGACCATTGGTCATGCCGGTCCACACCTCAGGGAGCTGGGTCAAGAAGAGGATCAGGCAGGCCAGAAAGCCGCCAATCAAGAGGATAAAACCCCAAGCTAACATAATGCGTTCCTCTCTTTCTCTCAGGTTCCCTTACTTCGTCTCGCGGTGCACAGTGTGCTTGCGGCAGAAGCGGCAGTACTTGTTCATCTCAAGTCTGTCGGGGTCGTTTTTCTTGTTCTTCATGGTGTTGTAGTTGCGTTGCTTACACTCGGTGCAAGCCAGGGTAATTTTGACTCTCATGTCGGTACCTCCTATAGCTATAAAGCCGGATATTGTGAACCTCCCTCACGCCACAAGGGCTGACAGGGGCTGTGCTCAAAAATGGGCACAAAAAATAAACCCCTTTCCGAGGTATCTCAAACTATACCATATTTGTCAATGTAGGTCAAGTGTTTTTCGCAAGTTTTTAAAAGAATTTTTGCGGCGTCTGTATATGGTGCTTTTGTGGCAGGAAGGGCACAAGATATAGTTTGGATGAATGAGTAATGGACATTCGCCTGCGGCGAAGTCCGTCGAGATTTTGCGGCTCTGCCGCAAAACTCGCAGAAATGAGGAATGGCGGAGGGGCTATTATAATAAAGGTATATATTATATAGAGGGTGACGTAGGGGATGGTGCAATATGGGTTGATGATGTAGGGGCGGATTCTATATCCGCCCGTTTTGCGGGGGCATATGGAATGCCCCCCTACAGATTCTTTTTTTCGTTATGACGGAGAGGGTTGACAAATATTGCCCTCTCCGTCATTTGCTCCGCAAATGCCACCGTCTCGCTGCGGCTCGGTCCACCCGCGGCTCTGACAGTCCGCCGGACGGTCATTCACTCCCGCGGGATGTCGCTTCGCTACCCAAAGGGAGAGGCAAGGGGACTGCCGGTGGCTTTCTTTGCAAAAGAACGCCCCTGCCGAAGCAGGGGCGTCTGTATAGGAAAGGAAAAGGGAAAATATTACTTCTTGAACTTGTTGCGGGCCACGTACTCGGTGTGCAGGACCTCGTGAGCCTTGTGGCTGCCGAAGGAGCCGAAGTACTCCTCGTACAGAGCCTTAACAAAGGGGCTCTCGTGGCTCTTGCGCAGGGTCATAGCGGCATCCTGATCGTACAGGGCCTTGGCGCGCATAGCCTTGATGTCGAACACGTTGCGCACAGAGGCGGGCTGGATGGGCTGACCACCGCCGTTGACACAGCCGCCGGGGCAGCACATGATCTCCACGAAGGTCCAGGGAGCGGTGCCGGCCTTGATCTGATCCAGCACGTAGTTGGCGTTGGCGATGCCGGAGGCGACAGCCACCTTGATCTCCATACCGTTGATGGTGTAGGTGGCCTCCTTCAGACCCTTGGTGCCGCGAACCTCGTGGAACTCCACGGCGTCGTTGGACTTACCGGTCAGCCAATCGTTGGCGGTACGCAGAGCGGCCTCCATAACGCCGCCGGTGGCGCCGAAGATCACGGCGGCGCCGGTGTCGGTGCCCATGGGATCGTCGAACTCCTCGTCGGGCAGGAAGTTGAACTTAATGCCGGCGCGGTCGATCATACGAGCCAACTCACGGGTGGTGATGGAGATATCCACGTCCTGATAGCCGTTCTCGTTCATCTCCTCGCGGCCCACCTCGAACTTCTTGGCGGTGCAGGGCATCACGGAAACGGACACGATCTTGGCGGGGTCGATGCCCATCTTCTCAGCGTAATAGGTCTTCAGGATACCACCGAACATCTGCTGAGGAGACTTACAGGAGGACAGGTGGGGCAGCTGCTCGGGATAGTACAGCTCCGCGAACTTGACCCAACCGGGGGAGCAGGAGGTAATCATAGGCAGCACGCCGCCGTTCTGAATACGCTCTACCAGCTCGTTGGCCTCCTCGACGATGGTCACGTCGGCGGCGGCGTCGGTGTCGAACACCTTATCAAAGCCCAGACGGCGCAGAGCGGCAACCATCTTGCCCTCCACGTTGGTGCCGATGGGCAGGCCGAACTCCTCGCCCAGAGCGGCGCGGACGGCGGGGGCGGTCTGTACCACCACGTACTTGTCGGGATCGGCCAGAGCGGCCCAAACCTTAGCGGTGTCGTCGCGCTCGGTCAGAGCGCCGGTGGGACAGACGTTGATGCACTGACCGCAGGACACGCAGGGCACGTCGTCCAGACCCAGCTCAAAGGCGCAGGCGATGTGGGTGTCGATACCGCGGTCGTTGGCGCCGATGACCGACACCAGCTGCTGCTTACAGGCGGCGACGCAACGACGGCACAGGATGCACTTGTTGTTGTCGCGCACCAGATGAGGAGCAGAGGTATCCAGGGCGAACTCACGCTTCTTGCCGTCAAACTTGCCGGCGTCCTCGATGCCGTAGTCACGGCACAGCTTCTGCAATTCGCAGTTGGTGGAACGCACGCAGGTCAGACAGCTGCGGTCGTGGGTGGACAGAATCATCTGCAGGGTGGTCTTGCGGCTCTGCTCGATGCGGGGGCTGGCGGTGACCACCTCCATACCCTCGGACACGGGGTACACGCAGGCGGTGACCAGACGGGCGGGACGACCGCCCTCGGACACCTCGACCATACAAATACGGCAGGCGCCGATCTCGTTGATCTCTTTCAGATAGCACAGAGTGGGGATCTCCACACCGGCATAGCGGGCAGCCTCCAGAACGGTAGCGCCCTTGGGCACGCTGACAGCGGTGCCGTTAATCTTTACATTAACCATATCCATTGTTATCCACACTCCTTTCTTACTGTTTGCTGATGGCCTTGAACTTACAGGTGCCCATACAGGCGCCGCACTTCACGCACTTCTCGGCATCGATGGCGAAGGACGCCAGCTTATGACCGGGGGCGATGTAGTCGGTGCGGGTGATGGCTTCGGCGGGGCACGCCTTGGCGCACATACCGCAGCCGATGCACTTGTCGGCGTCGATGACGTAGGTCAGCAGATCCTTACACACGCCGGCGGGGCACTTCTTATCCACCACGTGAGCAACGTACTCATCGCGGAAGAATTTCAGGGTGGACAGCACGGGGTTGGGAGCGGTCTGACCCAGACCGCACAGGGAATTCTCCTTGATGTAGTAGCACAGGCGCTCCAGCTCGTCGATGTCCTCCAGAGTGCCCTTGCCGCTGGTGATCTTGTCCAGCATCTCCAGCAGGCGCTGGGTGCCCACGCGGCAGGGAGTACACTTACCGCAGGACTCGTCCACGGTGAACTCCAGGAAGAACTTGGCCATATCCACCATACAGGTGTCCTCGTCCATAACGATCAGACCGCCGGAGCCCATCATACAGCCGATGGCGGTCAGGTTGTCGTAGTCCACCTCGGTGTCGATCAGGGAAGCGGGGATACAACCGCCGGAGGGACCGCCGGTCTGGGCGGCCTTAAACTTCTTACCGTTGGGGATGCCGCCGCCGATCTCGTCGATGATCTCCCGCAGGGTGGTACCCATGGGAATCTCCACCAGACCGGTGTTCTTGATCTTACCGCCCAGGGCGAAGACCTTGGTGCCCTTGGAGCGCTCGGTACCCATAGAGGCGAACCACTCGGCGCCGCGCAGGATGATCTGGGGCACGTTGGCGAAGGTCTCTACGTTGTTCTCCACGGTGGGCATACCGAACAGACCCTTGACCGCCGGATAGGGGGGACGGGGACGGGGCTCGCCGCGGTTGCCCTCGATGGAGGTCATCAGAGCGGTCTCCTCGCCGCACACGAAGGCGCCGGCGCCCAGACGGATGTGCAGGTCGAAGTCGAAGCCGGAGCCGAAGATGTTCTTGCCCAGCAGGCCGTACTCACGGGCCTGGTCAATGGCGATCTGCAGACGGGCCACGGCGATGGGGTACTCGGCACGGACGTACACGTAACCCTGGGTAGCGCCGATGGCGTAGCCGGCGATGGTCATAGCCTCCACCAGACAGTGGGGGTCGCCCTCCAGCACCGAACGGTCCATAAACGCGCCGGGGTCGCCCTCGTCGGCGTTACAGACCACGTACTTCTGGGGAGCCTTGTTGGGGGCGGTCAGCGCCCACTTACGGCCGGTGGGGAAGCCACCGCCGCCACGGCCGCGCAGGCCGGAGTCCAGAATCACCTGAATGACCTCGTCGGGGGTCATCTCGGTCAGCACCTTACCCAGAGCGGCATAGCCGTCCATAGCAATGTACTCGTCGATGGACTCGGGGTTGATGACACCGCAGTTACGCAGAACCACGCGGTTCTGGGTCTTGTAGAACACGGTGTCGGACAGAGCAACGTGGGAATGATGCTCATCGTAGTTGCCGGTATCCTTATAGACCAGACGGTCCACCACGCGGCCCTTCAGCAGGTGCTCGCGGACGATCTCGTCCACGTCGCCCTCCTCCACACGGCTGTAGAAGGTGCCGTCGGGATGGACGATGACCACGGGGCCCAGGGCGCACAGACCAAAGCAACCGGTCTGCACAACCTTGATCTCATCCTCAAGACCGTTGGCCTTGATGCTCTCGTTGAAAGCGTTGATGATCTTGTTACTGCCCGAGGAGGTACAGCCGGTACCGCCACAGATCAGAACGTGTGCTCGAATCATAGTTGTTTACCTCCTCGTTTTTTACAGCTCGGTATAACCGATGGTATACTCGGCCACCGGCTTGCCGCCCTTGAGGTGCTCCTCAACGATGCGGGCGACCTTGTCGGCGGTCATTTTGACGTAGGTGACCTTCTCCTTACCGGCCTCAAAGACCTCCACGACGGGCTCAAACTGGCAGATGCCGATGCAGCCGGTCTGGGTGACGGTGACCGAGGCGGTCAGACCGGCCTCATTCACCTGCTCCACGAAGGCATTGAGTACGGGACGGGCGCCGGCGGCGATGCCGCAGGTAGCCATACCCACCACGACGCGCTTGTCGCCGCTGCCCTCGCGCAGGGCAACCTTGCCCTGCATCTTCTCCTTAATGGCCTGGAGTTCTGCTAACGATTTCATAGTAAATCTTCCTTTCCTAATGATATCTTGTGTATTGATAGGCTCACTGACCGTTGTACTGGTCGGTCAGATAGCCCGATATCCATTGCAGCACCTCGAACTCTGCCAGAGATACCTCTCCCAGTATCTCGCGCAGCTGTCGGGTGTCCAATTCCACCTCTTTGCCGTCCACGGCGTGTAAGAAGTGAAAGTCCGTATCGGGGTGACCCTGTATCAGGGTGGTGACCGTCGCCACCAGATCCCCTACGGGGGGACAGTCGATGTGGTCGGTGTGAAACACCGCCGTCACCACCGTCCCGTGGTCGTCGGGGTGGGCGTCCTTATGCTTGGACTGCACCTCCATACTGCCACCCGTCTGCTCCGCCGCCATACGCAACAGCGGCAGACCCAGACCCACCTTACGGGTGGTGCGGGTGGTATAAAAGGGGTCGGTGACCCCGCGCAATATCTCCTCGGTCATGCCGCAGCCGTCGTCCGCCACCCGAAAGGTGAGCCGATCGCCCTCCTGCAGGATGGACAGGTCGGTCAGGGTCGCCCCTGCCTTAACGGAATTTTCGGCGATGTCCAGGAGATTCAGGGATAAATCTTTCATAGCGGCCTCCGCAACAACTCGATCAAGTTCTTACGCACCAGAGCGCTTGAATAGGGCTCGTCGGGGATCTCCAGCCACGCATCCTTATCCCGAATGTCCCACAGCACGTGGGCATCCGACCCCACCACCACGCGGGTGGTATCGGGGATGTGCGCCTGTCGGTATTCCGCCTCCTTGCTCCCGTCGTGCAGCTCCACGGTGGGGTAGGGGGTGTCCGGCGGCAGAAAGCCCAGGGTGGCGATGATGCCGTTGGCTTGTCGGTCCACGTGGGCGGGATAGCACACCCCGCCGTACTTGTCCGCCAGCAGCGGTGCCTCATCCACCGATACGGTGGTGGCGTTGGACAGCAGGTCCGGCTCCACGTCGATGACCTCATCGTTTTCATCCATCACCCACTGGTCACCGAAGATGTCGGTGCGGTTGGGGATGCGGATGCGGCGGGTCTGTATCTCGGCGTCGAAATCCATCGCCGCCTCCAGGGTGGGGAACAGGCACACCATATGGATGTCCTCCGCGGTGGTCAGCTCCATCCCCGCCACGGGGATGATGCCCTGCTTCTTCGCCGCCGCAAAGAAGGCGGGACAATTGCGGCAGGTGTTGTGGTCGGTGAGCGCCATGATCTGCAGACCTGCCAGCACGCCCATACCCACGATGTTATTGGGGGTATTGTCGTTATCCCCGCAGGGGGACAGACAGGAGTGGATGTGCAGGTCGTAGTAATAGCGGCTCATAGTCGACGGCTCAGTTCCAGAGCCAGCTCGTAGGCGCCGGTGGCGCAGGTCAGCAGGTTAACCCCCTTCTCCTGTGCCAGCTGAGCCACGCCCTCGTCGGGCACGACCCCCTCCGCCAGCAGGATGCAGGCGGTATCCGCCAGCGTCGCCACCGCCACGATGTTGCGGTTGGACATAATGGTGATCCACGCCTGGTCAGCACCGGCGCGACCCATCACCCAACTGAGCAGGTCGCCGATGTAGACGCCGGTGACCTCCCGCTCGCCGTCCGGCAGAGCGTGCACGGTGAGATTCAGCTTTTCCGCCAATTCCTTAACAGTCATCATTCGCCCTCCTTCGGCAGTACGCGGCACAGCAGGCAGCCGTCCGCGGGAGCCTCGCCCCGAATCACGTCCTCCGCAAAGGCGCGGCAGGTGGGGGCGCCGCAGGCGGCGCAGTCCACACCCGGCAACTGACTGCGGAAGGACTGAATCTCCGCCATCATCCGCATCGACTGGGCAATGCTGTCGGACAACTGGGAAATGGGCTGGTACTCGGGCAATTCCTCGAAGAAATACTCCGCAGGGATGTACGACTCGTCCGCCGGCAGGCTGTTACGGCTCACCGGCATATAGCGGCGCAGGATGTGCAGCCGCGCCCGTGCCATAAAGGGGTTCTGCACCGTCAGCACGCCACCGACGCAACCGCCGGGGCAGGCGTTCAGCTCCACGAACTCCAGCTGACCGATGTTGCCGTTTTCGATCTGGTCCAGCACGCGGATGACGTTCTCGATGCCGTCCGCCGCCAGATAGCTGTCGTTGAACAGCGCCGACGCTTCGCCGCCGCTGGTAGCCCAGCCCACGCCGATACGACCGGAGGCGGACAGATCACGGGGCTCGGCGCCCCGATCCATGGCGTTGATCAGCTGGAAATACACGTCGCTGATGGGAATCACCACGTCCACCCGGCTCTGATAGTCGCCGAAGCCGTTTTTCACGTAGCTGGCCTTGGCGGGGCAGGGGGAGATGAAGCACACGCCGATGTCCTCGGGCGCCAGCTCCGGATGCTGCTGCTGTGCCCGCCGACGGGCCAGCTTGGCCGCCACCTCGATGGGGGGCAGCAGGCGCAGCACGTTCTCCTCCAGAGAGGGGAACCGCAACGAGATCAGGCGCGCCACCGCCGGACAGGCGGTGGAGATGACCGGCTTCTTCACCCCCGCGGTGTTTAGATACTCGCGGGTGTAGGCGGAGAGCAGCTCCGCCGCCTGGGATACCTCGTACACGTCGTCAAAGCCGATGTGCAGCAGGCCGCTGAGCACCAGCTCCACGTCGTCCAGATTCTCGAACTGACCGTAGAGAGCGGGTGCGGGCAGAGCAATCTTCCATTTGTAGCCGTCCATATCGGACAGCGTGTTGCAGACCGCTTTTTTCGCCTTTTGCGGGCAGGTACGGATGCACTCGCCGCAGTCGATGCAGCGCCCCTCATTGATGACCGCCCGTCCGTCGCGGATGCGGATGGCCTCGGTGGGGCAATGCTTGACGCAGGTGGTGCAGCCGATGCACTTCTCCGCTGAAAGCAGAACAGAATGCTCGTATGTATTCATAGCGAACCTTCCCAATGTGATAGTAGCACCTTTTCTCGGCTCCCCTTGTCAGGGGAGGCAAGAAGTGCTCTCAAATCGAAGTTGTGTAGGTGTTACGCCAGATTCACCCTCATGGTGATGGTGGTGCCCACACCCACGGTGGACTGAATGTCCATATAGTCGGTATAGCGCTTCATATTGGGCAGACCCATACCGGCGCCGAAACCAAGGGAGCGGATGGTGTCGGGGGCGGTGGAATACCCCGCCTGCATCGCCCTGTCAATGTCGGCGATGCCCGGTCCCGTATCGCTCAGAATGATCTCGATAGCCTCCTCGGTCACCCGTACCTCGGCGGTGCCGCCGCCGGCGTGGATGACCATATTGATCTCGCCCTCGTACATGGCGATGGACACGCGGCGGATGATCTCCGCGGGAATGCCCAGACGCCGCAGGTCCTTTTTCACCTGCACCGAAGCCTGGCCGGCAGAGGTGAAATCGTCCCCGTCTACGTTAAAACGAAAAGACAAGGCATCACTCATACCGTTTACTCCTTTACCTTATTACCCACCAAACCGTTGGAATACAGGATGCCGCAGGCCTCGTACAGCCGCTTGGGGGTGGCCATCAGAACGATGCCGCTCTCCTCGGCCAACTCTACGATCTCGGGGGTGGGTTGCTTGGACCGGACGAAGACGATGCAATGCATATCCATCATCTCGGCGGTGCGCACCACCTGGGTGTTCACCAGACCGGTGAGCAGCACGGCCTGATCCTTAACGTAGGCCAGAACGTCGCTCATCATATCGCTGCCGCAGGCAGAATATACGTGCTCCTCCAGTCGGTCCGCGCCGGTGAGCACCTCAGCGCTCAACAGCTCGCGAATGGTCGAAATCTTCATAGATTTTCTTCCTTACTCTTTGAATTGGTCGGTCAGACCCGGATTACTGATACTTGGCCAGGATGCCGCGCACGTCGTCCACGGTCAGACGGCCGTACACGTCCTCATTGACGGTCAGCACAGGGGCCAGACCACAGGCGCCGATGCAACGGCAGGCGGTCAGGCTGTACTTACCGTCGGGGGTGCACTCGTCGGCACCGATGCCCAGGATCTCGGACAGGCGGTCAAAGATGTCGCCGGCGCCCTTAACGTAGCAGGCGGTACCCAGACAGACCGAGATGTTGTACTTGCCCTTGGGGGACAGAGCGAACTGAGCGTAGAAGGTGGCAACGCCGTAAACCTTCTCCAGCGGAACGCCCATACCCTCGGCGATGATCTTCTGCACCTCGATGGGCAGATAGCCGTAGATGTCCTGGGCCTTCTGCATAACGCCCATCAGCATGCTGGGATCCTGCTTGTTCTCAGCGATGATCTGACGCAGCTGAGCCTCCTGCTCCGGAGTGCCGTTAAAGGGGAGAGAACTGATTTTCTTTTGCATAGTGGCTTTTCCTCCTTGATATTGGTACGTGCCCCCGTCCGAGAGCCGCCACCGCCGTGGCGAAATCCCGTTTTTGGGCGCACAAAATAGACCTGTGCAGAATGCACTAGCACAACTATACCATATATATAAAAGAAATGCTAGTGTTTTTCGCGAAAAAATTGATATTTTTTTCACAATTTCGCGGATTTTTTGAGGTTTTTCGGGTGGCGTGGCGACGTTTTGTCCTATTTAGGACGGTTCGGAACAAATTCCCAGTTGGATGAGGAATGTAGGGACGGGCATTGCCCGTCCGCGGATCCTATACGAGGTTGGATAGCGGTGTAGGGGAGGGGTTCCATCCCCTCCCGCCGGTTTTCGCTTTTGCGGGAGGGCACAGAGTAGCGAAGCGACACGAGCGGCAATGAATGACAGTCCGGTGGACTGTCAGAACCGCGAGTGGACCGAGCCGCAGCGAGACCCCTCCCCTACGGATTCTGTCGGAGTTGGATAGCGCTGTAGGGGCGGATATCATCCGCCCGTTCTTGTGGTATCAACGGGGGCATATAGAATGCCCCCCTACAAAGTTACATTGGTCGGTATTGCGGGCGGCAGGTTGCCGCCCCTACGGATTCTATACGAGGTCGGATGGAGTTTGTAGGGGCGGATATCATCCGCCCGTTCTTGCGGTACCAACGGGGGCATATAGAATGCCCCCCTACGGATTCTGTCCGACATTGGCGTGATGGTGTAGGGGAGGGGTTCCACCCCCTCCCGATTGATTGTTCCCTTCACGGGCGGTCGGGGACGCCCGCCCCTACGGGCTCTATCAAAGCTGGATAGGAAATGTAGGGGACGGCGTCCTCGACGTCCCGCTCCCGAACAAAAAAAGAAAAAGCAGGGCGTAAAGCCCTGCTTTTTTCATCGGTTATTAAACTCCTTGAGGCCGCGCTGGGCTTCCCGTTTCATATCCCGCTTGGCGGCGTCCTCCCGCTTGTCGTACAGCTTCTTGCCGCGGCACAGACCCACCTGCACCTTCACCCGACTGCCCTTAAAATACAGGGACAGGGGGATGAGGGAATACCCCGCCTGCTTGGTGACACCCAACAGGCGCATGATCTCCCGCTTATGCATCAGCAGACGGCGGACGCGGAGAGGGTCGCGGTTGAAAATATTGCCCTTATCGTAGGGGCTGACGTGCATACCGTTGACGAATAGTTCGCCCTCCACCACCGAGCACCAGGCGTCCTTGAGATTGACACCGCCGGCGCGCAACGCCTTGACCTCGGTGCCGCACAGTTCGATGCCCGCCTCGTAGGATTCCTCCACGAAATAATCGTGGAACGCCTTGCGGTTTTCGGCAATGGTCTTGTTGCCGTTTTTCTTTTGTTCTGCCATTGACGAAAACCTCCTTTATCAGAGAATGCGAAATTAGGCCCCCTCTTGAGGGGGCTGGCTGACCGAAGGTCAGACTGGGGGAGTTAAACTCCCTCCGTCTTTTTCCGTGGTTGACACCACGGAAAAATCCACCTCCCTCAAGAGGGAGGCTTTTCTCGATTCAAGCATTTGCTTCGTTTTTACAGCTCGTTGCGTCCCTCTAAAGAGCGGGACAGGGTAACCTCGTCGGCGTACTCCAGGTCGCCGCCCACGGGGATGCCGTAGGCCAGGCGGGTCACCTTAATATTCAGCGGCTTCAGCAGCCGCGACAGATACATGGCGGTATAATCCCCCTCCACGGTGGGGTCGGTGGCCATAATCACTTCGGTGACGGTTTCATCCTCCAGACGGTGCAAGAGCTCCTTGACCCGCAGCTGGTCGGGACCGCGACCGTCGATGGGGGAGATGGTGCCGTGGAGCACGTGGTACAGACCGGTATACTCCCGGGTGCGCTCAAAGGCCAGCACGTCGCGGGGGTCCTCCACCACGCAGATGACGGACTTATCCCGACGGTCGTCCCCGCAGATGGGGCAGGGCTCCACGTCGGTCAGGTTGCAGCACACGGGGCACTCGTGAATCTTCTCCCGTGCCTCCGCCAGCGCCTCGGTGAAGGCGGCGGCGTCCTTGTCCGGCATATACAATAGGTGAAACGCCAGTCGGGCGGCGGACTTTCGTCCGATGCCGGGCAGGCGCTCTAATTGTTCGGTGAGCCGCTGGAGCGGTAAGATCGAATAACTCATAATCAAAACATCCCCGGCAAATTCATACCGCCGGTGACCGCGCCCATCTTCTGCTCGGCATCCTTATCGGCGGCACGCATAGCCTCGTTGACCGCGGCCATCACCAGATCCGCCAGCATCTCGGCGTCATCGGGGTCCACCACGTCGGGGTTGATGGTCAGGGCGGTCAGGTTGTGCTTGCCGTTGACGGTGGCCTTAACCGCACCGCCGCCGGCGGTGGCATCATACTCGGTCTGCTCCAGCTCGGCCTGTACCCGCTGGGCATCCTCCTGCATCTTCTGCGCCTGGCGCAGCATCGCCTGCATATTGCCGGCGCCACCCATACCTCTCGGAATGTTTGCTTTCATATCAATTTCCTCCGTTCTCGTTGACGCTGATACCCATCTCACGGCTGCTGGTCAGCAGGCTGGCCAGGGGGTCGGGGGCGGCGTCGGTCTTTTCCACCTTCTGTGCGCGGCGCAATTTCATGGCGAAGGTACGCCCCGCCACCTGCCGGATGGCGTCCACCAGCGACTGGCGGTTGCCGCCCTCCTTAATCATTTGCGCCAGCAGGGGGTTGTTCACGCAGATGATCAGCGTGCCGCCGTCCTGCACCGCGGTGGTATCCCGCAAAAAGCCGTACAAAGGCGGGTTGCTGACCGACAGCCGCTCCAGCACCTCCGCCCATTGGGTAAAAGGCACCTCGCCCGCAGGGGCGACGGGTGCCGTCGGGGCGGGGATGGGGGCGGTGACCTCCTGCGCGGGGGCAGGGGCCGGCTCGGCAGGGGCGGTGGGCTCGGGGGCGGGCTCTGCCGCAGCGGCGGCAGGGGCGGCGGGGACACCGGCGGCTACCCGCGCCTCCAGAGCGTCCAGACGGTGCAGCAGCGCCGTCTGAGAGTCGTCCAGCTTGGGGGAGCACAGGCGGATGACCGCCATCTCCATCTCCACGCGGCGGGACACGCCGCCACGCAGACGGTCCAGGGCGCCCTGCAGCACCTCCATCATATGCAGGATGGTGGGCAGACCCAGTCGGGCGGACTGCTCCCGCATCTTTTGCAGTTCATCGGGTCCCGCCACCACCAGCTCGCCTGCATCGGCGACGCTGTGGAGAATCATCAGATTCCGCAGATAGGCGACCCACTCGGAGCACAGCCGCTCCATATCCTTTGCCGAGCGGTACAGGGTATCCACCTGCGCCAGGGCGGCGGCGGCATCCTGCCGCAATACGCAGTCGCTCAGGGCGGCCAGGGTGTCCTGACCCGCCATACCCGTCACCTGGGTGACGGTGTTCATATCAATGTTATTCGCCACCGACGCGCACTGGTCCAGCAGGGACAGGGCGTCACGCAGGGCTCCGTCCGCCAGACGGGCCAGCAGCATGGCCGCGTCGTCGGTGACGGTGAGCCCCTCCTGACCCGCCACGTAGTGGATGCGGGCGGCGATCTCCTCGGGGCGGATGCGCCCGAAATCGAACCGCTGGCAACGGGACAGAATGGTGGCGGGTAATTTATGCACCTCGGTGGTGGCGAGGATGAATATCACGTGGGCGGGCGGCTCCTCCAGCGTCTTGAGCAGGGCGTTGAAGGCGCCGGCGGACAGCATATGCACCTCGTCGATGATGTAGACGCGGTAGCTACCGTTGGCGGGGGTGAAGGCCACCTCGTCCCGCAGGTCGCGGATGGAGTCCACGCCGTTGTTGGAGGCGGCGTCGATCTCGGTCACGTCCAGAATGGAGCCGGAGTCAATGCCGCGGCAAATATCGCACTGGTTGCAGGGGTCGCCGTCCACGGGATGCAGACAGTTCACCGCCTTGGCCAATATTTTGGCGCAGGTGGTCTTACCCGTTCCGCGGCAGCCGGTGAACAGGTAGGCGTGGGACAGACGTCCCGTCTTCAGCTCGTTTTTCAGGGCGGTGGTCACCGTGTCCTGTCCGCTCACGTCGGAAAAGGTACGGGGACGCCATTTGCGGTATAGTGCCTGATACATGGGCGTGACTCCTTTGCGGTGAAAATGAAAGTATCCTTTCGGGCATACGGACAAACAGGTGGACTGCGGCACACGGACATCGACCGCTTAATGCTGCTCGGTTCCCCGCCTGACATGGTTCACGGCGCACCGTCGCACAGGACCTGCCTGCCCGTATGCCCCAAAGGATACGGTTTTTCGCTATCTAATTTATTATACTATATGTTCAAATGGAAATCAACAGGTTTTTGAGGATTTTTGCGGGGGAAATCGACCGATGAAGGAGGATTGATTCTATCCAACATTGGTCGGTATTGCGGGCGGCAGGTTGCCGCCCCTACGGATTCTATGAGAGATTGGATAAAGATCGTAGGGGCGAACTGTGTTCGCCCGCGGGCGTTCGCAGAACGCCCCTACGGATTCTATTCGACTTGGATAGGAATTGTAGGGGCGGATATCATCCGCCCGTTCTTGTGGTACCAACGGGGGCATATAGAATGCCCCCCTACGGATTCTATATGGGGTGGTATTGTAGGGGACGGGTTTCCCGTCCCGTATGAATCCCCCCGTCAAAAATCAAAGATTTTTGCCACCTTCGCTCGCCGCGAGACGGCCCCCCTTTTGTCGGCCCAATTAGTTTTGCTTTTTTGGGAGAATGGAGCATAGCGACATTCTCAAGGGGTGGCCACAAACTTAGGATAATTGCTAACTACAAGCCACCCCTAACATTTCTCCCCCGCTATCGGGGGAAATCGACCTTTAGGCAAGGGGGGCTTGATTCTATTTCACGTTGGTTGTTATCGTAGGGGCGGGCGTCCTCGACCGCCCACAGGTACAGTTATTACCGTATGGTGTGGTTGCCGACAAGCAAATCAAGCAACTAAACGACTTCTATTCATATCTCTCTGTAGAAAAATCTGTGATTATGCCCAATCACATACATATGTTGATATCCCTATCCGAAAACGGGCGGTCGAGGACGCCCGCCCCTACATCCACCACTTCAACAATAGCGCAGTTCATATCCACCTTTAAGCGGTTTTGCAATAAGCAATATGATAACAATATCTGGCAACGGTCCTATTACGACCACATTGTCCGCGGAGAACAGGATTACCAAGACATTTGGAATTATATCGACCAAAACCCCGATAAATGGCTCGAAGATGAACTGTATTCCGCATCGGAAATATAAAAGCAAAAGGGTCTGTCCCGAAGGACAGACCCTTTCTTCGTGTTACAATTAGCCGTTGACCTTCTTAGCCAGAGCAGACTTCTTGCGGGCTGCGGTGTTCTTGTGCAGCAGACCCTTAGCCACTGCCTGATCGATCTTCTTCTGGGCGGCGCGGACAGCCTCCACGGTGTTTTCACCGGTGGCGATGGCCTCGTTCGCCTTCTTGATCTCGGTCTTCAGGGCAGTACGGTTAGCCTTGTTACGGGCAGTCTTAACAGCGATGACCTTAACACGCTTTTTAGCGGATTTAATGTTGGGCATAGTGGCACCTCCTATCAATTAAAAGTAATCACGCACTGAATATATTAGCACCTTTGTTTCAAAATTGCAACAAAAATTTTCAGAAACCTGCATTTTTTCAGGTTTTAACCAGTTTTCGGGGGCAAAAAACGCCCAATTGCCGTGGATTTGTATGAATATCGCCCCCAAAACCGCGGCTCTCGGCAAAAAATAGGGTTTGCAAATTCCCGCGGGCGTGATATACTGACAGAGTAAATCACCCGCTTTTTTTGGGGAGGTCATTATGAAAAAACTGCTATCTCTGCTGCTGAGTCTGGCGCTGATACTGACGCTGACCGCCTGCGGCAACACCCCCGATACCCCCGACGCGCCGAGCGCCGACGTATTCACCGTTCCCTCCTCCACCGTCACCGCAGACGTGGACGGGGACAGCACCACCCAGCCGGTCACCGTCACGGTCACCGACCGGGAGGGCAAGCCGGTCACCCGACCCGACGGCAAACCGGTCACCACCGAGGTCACCACCAAGCCCGATGATACCCCCACCTCCTCCGCCATCACCAACAAGGGTACGGGCAACACGGCGGTAACCACCACGACCACCACCGCTAAAACCACCTCCGTCACCGCCGCAAACAAGGACAAACAGCTGGTGGACCAGCTGTTCACCCTCGGTGTCGGTCAGAGCAAGAGCGCCATCACCCTCACCGGTGTGGTCACCTTCGTCAAAGAGGTCAGTTCCTACCACGGCAACGCCACCTTTGACCTGCAGGTGCAGGGGGTCAGCGGATCCCGCACCATCTATTGCTACCGTGTCACCCCTGTTGACGTCACACAGCTGCAGGTGCAGGAGGGGCAGACCCTCATCCTCACCGGCACGGTGCAAAACTACAAGGGAACCATCGAATTCTATCCCGCCACCTATCAGGTAAAGGGCGGCGGGACGGTCACCACCACGACCACCGCCCGTCCCACGGGCAACGGCGCCATCGACCCCGACGGCATCTATGACAGCAAAGAGGACGTGGCGCTGTACATCCACACCTACGGACGCCTGCCCAAGAACTACATCACCAAGAACCAGTACAAGTCCCAAGGTAAGCCGCGGGATAAGTGCTGCGGCGGCGACCGATTCTACAACAACGAGGGATTGCTGCCCGCCGGCTATACCTATTACGAGTGCGACATCGACACCCTGGGCACCACCAACCGCGGCTCCAAGCGCATCGTGTGGACCACCTCCGGCATTGTGTATTATACGTCCAACCATTACGCCAGCTTCACCAAGCTGTACGGGGAGAGATAAGATGAACGTGACCATTTCCTGCGGCGGCATCGCCGATAAAGAGACCCTCCACGCCCGCATCGCGGCGGCGCTGGATTTTCCCGACTGGTACGGGCATAATCTGGACGCGCTGATGGACTGTCTGACCGATCTGGACGAGACCACCGTCACCCTGACGGGGTGGCAGGCGGTGGGTTTTTCCGCCGAGGGGTTTTGGCAGGTATTCCGCCAGGCGGCGGAGGAAAACCCCGACCTGACCGTGATATTTGCATAAAAAAGAGCCGAGGCGGTTGCCTCGGCTCTTTTCGCGTTATTCAGGGATATATTCCGCAATATCCTCCAGACGGCAATTCAGCGCCGTGCATAATTTATCCAACGTTTTTGTTTCCATATTGTCGTTGGCGCGCAGGCGGCGAATGGTTTTGCTGTCAATTCCCGCTTTCTCCCGCAGATAATAGGTGGAAACACCCTTTTCTTCCATTACTCTCCACAGTTTATCAAAACAAATCATAATCCTCGCCTCCTTGACAAGGATTATTATGGGGGTTATAATCCCTAATATTAAGGGGATATAATCCCCATATAGGAGGTTTTGTTATGTCCTGTATGGGAGAAAACATGAGAAAGCGGCGTATGGAATTGGGTTTGACCCAAGCGCGGATGGCACAGCTCCTAATCATCCACCGCACCACGTATACCAAATATGAGTGCGGATATGTAGAACCATCCTTGGATACCCTGTGCCATATTGCAGATTTATTGACATGTTCCACCGATTATTTGTTGGGAAGAGAATGAAGAAGGCTGTGCCGATGGCACAGCCTTTTTTATTTCATATTGCCGCTTTTTTCCATTAAAACGGCGATGGCGGCCAGGGGTGCGGTCTCGCACCGCAGGATGCGGGGTCCCAGGGTGGCGATACGCCCGCCCACAGCGGTGACCGCCTCCACCTCGGCGGGGTCAAAGCCGCCCTCGGGACCCACCACCAGACTGACCGCCGTGTCCGCGGGGGTCACCAAGCGACCGATGGGGTCGCCGCCGCCCTCGTAACAGAGCAGGGTATTCTCCCGCTCCCAGCGGGACAGCGCCTGCTTCCAGCTGATGGGGGTCTCCACGGCGGGCAGGATGCCCCGTCCGCTCTGTCCCGCGGCTTCGTCGGCAATTTTCTGCCAGCGGGTCTGCTTTTTGGCGGCGTCCTTGCCGTCCAATTTGACGATACAGCGGGACATAGCCACCGGCACAATGGCGGTGACGCCCAGTTCCACGCATTTCTGAATGATCAGCTCCATTTTATCCCCCTTTGGCAGACCCATATACAGGGTCACCGCCAGGGTGGGCTCGGCGGTAGTGGGGGTGGCGGCGTCCACCTGCAGGGTGACCGCCTCCCGCTCCACGGCGGTGATGACGCAGTCGTAGTCGGTGCCCTTGCCGTCGCAGAGGGTCAGCCGCTGACCTGCGGTCATCCGCAGGGCGCCGGCAATGTGGCGGGCATCCCCGCCCTCAATGGTAACCGCATCCCCCGCCGCGGGGGTGTAATTTATGAAAAATCTGGGCATAGTTTACCTCCTATGTAGGATAGGGTGTAGGCTCCCTCTTGAGGGAGCTGGCACGGCGTCAGCCGTGACTGAGGGAGTTTTTTACAATCCTATCGATATACTCGCATACAGCCCGAAACTCCTCGTTGATTTGGCGATTGCTAACCCGCAAAACACGCAAACCCAATTGTTCCAAATAAGCCGTTCTCTGTTGATCGTAGGCTTGCTCCTCTGCCGTAAAATGTTGTGAACCATCGATTTCAACTACCAACTTCGCGCGAAAACAATAGAAATCTACAATATAATTTCCGATAGGTTTTTGTCTCTGAAAACGCACATCATAACAGCGCAAAAAATCGTACCACAAATGATTTTCTTGGGGTGTTGCTTTTTTGCGAAGGCTTTTTGCGGCGTTCGTATTGTTGCCGTTATATGCTAGTGGCATAAACTCCCTCCGTCTTTCGCCTGCGGCGAAATCCACCTTCGCTCGCCGCGAAACGGCCCCCCTTTTGTCGGCTATGCCGACATTTTCCCCCGCTATCGGGGGAAATCAACCTCAAGAGGGAGGCTTCACTCTATTCAACGTTATTTTATGCTCTCTTACACCTTCTTACACACCAGACACAGCCAGCCGCCGTGCTCGTGACGCTCGGCGACGGTGAAGCCGCAGTCTGCCAGCGCTCTCAGCACGTCCTGCTCGCGGGTGTCGATGATGCCGGACACAATGTACACGCCGCCCTCCGCCAGCAGGGCGGGCACGGCAGGGGACAACATAATGATGGCGTCCGCCACGATGTTGGCGGCGATGACGGGGAATTTGCCGTCCACGTCCTTGGCCAGGTCGCCCAGCCGAATCTCATACTTGGGGGCGGTGAGACCGTTCAGCTCGCCGTTCTCGATGGCGGTCTTGACCGCCAGGGCGTCGATGTCGATGCCCAGAGCGCGGCGGGCGCCCAGCAGGCAGGCGGCGATGGACAGAATGCCGCTGCCGCAACCGATATCCAAGAAATCGCAGCCCTCGGTGACATGGTGCTCCAGCGTCTCCAGCACCAGACGGGTGGTGTCGTGACCGCCGGTGCCGAAGGCCATACCCGGGTCGATGGACAGCACCGCGCGGTTGTCGGGGTTTTCCGCCGTCTCCCAGGAGGGGCAGATGAAAATCTTCTCGCCCACGGGGAGGGGCTTAAAGTACTTCTTCCAGTTATTCGCCCAGTCCTCCTCGCTGACCTGCTGGCTCACCACCTGATGGTCGATGCCCACGGCGGTGTACCGCTCCCGCAGGAACGCTACCGCCTCGGCGGGGTTGTCCTCGGGGGAGACGTACAGGTGAATGAGGGCGGTGTCCCGCTCCTTTGCCAGCAGATCCTCGTCGATGAGGTCGATGCGGGCGATCTCGCGGGCGCCCTGCTCCAAGTCGCTGTAATCCTCGATGTAGATGCCGTAGGGCACCACCATATTGGCAATCGCCGCCGCCTCATCCACGTGGGCGCAGGAAATCTGAATGCATACTTCGGTCCAATCCATTGTGTCGTCCTCCTTGTGGGATAGGATAAGGCCCCCTCTCGAGGGGGCTGGCACGGCGCCAGCCGTGACTGGGGGAGTTGTCGTATTATATGTCGCTTGGTGCGACTTTTTCACGAAAACGAAAAATGTCGACGGAGTAACGTGAAACGTTATTCCAACTCCCTCCGTCATTTGCTTGCGCAAATGCCACCTCCCTCAAGAGGGAGGCTACGCCCTATTCAAATGTTTCCCTCATTTTACCATCTTCTTATCCACATTTCAACGGTTTTGCTTGTCAAGGGGGAGAAAAAATGGTATAATAACTTGATTTGTTATGAAATGGAGTGTCAACTATGGCTGACATCAAACGACATATACGCAACTTCTGCATCATCGCCCACATCGACCACGGTAAATCCACTCTGGCGGACCGCCTGCTGGAGATGACCAACACCGTGGCGCTGCGGGATATGGAGGAGCAGCTGCTGGACAGTATGGACCTGGAGCGGGAGCGCGGCATCACCATCAAGGCTCACGCCGTCACCCTGCAGTACAAGGCGCAGGATGGGGAGGAGTACACCCTCAACCTCATCGACACCCCCGGTCACGTGGACTTCAACTACGAGGTGAGCCGTTCTCTCGCCGCCTGCGAGGGGGCGCTGCTGGTGGTGGACGCCAGCCAGGGCGTGGAGGCACAGACCCTGGCCAACACCTATCTGGCGCTGGAGCACGACCTGGAAATCCTGCCGGTCATCAACAAGATCGACCTGCCCGCCGCCGACCCCCAGCGGGTGGCGACAGAGGTGGAGGACATCATCGGCATTGACGCCTCCGAGGCGCCCCACATCTCCGCCAAGGCGGGCATCGGCATCGACCAGGTGCTGGAGGCCATCGTCAAGCTGCCTCCCCCCGAGGGCGACGACCAAAAGCCCCTGCAGGCGCTGATCTTTGACAGCTACTACGACAGCTACCGCGGCGTTATCGTGTATTTCCGCGTGATGGACGGCGTGGTCAAGGCCGGCGACACCATTAAAATGATGGCCAGCGGCGCCACCTTTGACGTGGTGGAGGTGGGGGTGATGCGCCCCGGTCGTCTGGAGCCGACCAAAGAGCTGCGCGCCGGTCAGGTGGGTTATCTGGCCGCCAGCATCAAGACGGTGGGTGACGCCCAGGTGGGCGACACCATCACCCACGCCAACCGCCCTGCCGCCGCGCCCCTGCCCGGCTATCGCAAGGCGAATCCCATGGTGTTCTGCGGCGTGTTCCCCGCCGACGGCGCCCATTATCAGGACCTGCGGGAGGCGCTGGAGCGCCTGCAGCTCAACGACGCGTCCCTGACCTTTGAGCCGGAGACCTCGGTGGCGCTGGGCTTTGGATTCCGTTGCGGATTCCTGGGTCTTCTGCATATGGAAATTATTCAAGAGCGCCTGGAGCGGGAGTATAATCTGGATCTGATCACCACCGCCCCCAGCGTTATTTACCGCATCACCCTGTCGGACGGCTCGGTGATTATGGTGGACAACCCCACCAACTATCCCGACCCCACCACCATCAAGATGGCGGAGGAGCCCATCGCCGAGGCGCACATCTACGCCCCCAACGACTACGTAGGCAACATTATGGAGCTGTGCCAGGAACGCCGCGGTATTTTCAAGGATATGAAATACCTTGACCCCACCCGCGTGGACATCCACTACGAGCTGCCGCTGAATGAGATCATTTACGATTTCTTCGACGCGCTGAAATCCCGCACCAAGGGGTACGCCAGCTTCGACTACGAGCTGAAGGGGTACGTCAAGAGCGAACTGGTGAAGCTGGATATTATGCTCAACGGCGAGATCGTGGACGCCCTGTCCTTTATTCTGTTTGCCGGCAACGCCTACACCCGCGCGCGGAAAATGTGCGAGAAGCTGAAGGACAACATCCCCCGCCAGCTGTTTGAGGTGCCGGTGCAGGCCGCCATCGGTGGCAAGATCATCGCCCGCGAGACGGTGCGCGCCATGCGCAAGGACGTGCTGGCCAAGTGTTACGGCGGCGACATTACCCGTAAGAAAAAGCTGCTGGAGAAGCAGAAAGAGGGTAAAAAGCGGATGCGCCAGCTGGGCAGCGTAGAGGTGCCCCAGGAGGCCTTTATGGCGGTGCTGAAGCTGGACGATGAATGAGGCGGAACAAAAGATGAACAACAAAGAAATTATCAAAGAGTGGCTTGCCACATTTGGAAAAGACGTTAGTCCACATATTATTCGTGGCCACGTTACGGCGCCGCACAATTTCTTGTGGCATTTGTTCACTTGGGGGAAAGCCCCTTGCCTTCAAGGCGACGATGCCAGAAAAGCATTTGATTCTTTGCGTTACGAAGAAGCCCTCCATTTCTATGATGGTTTCTCCAATTGCATCGAAGGCGTTTCTTATGTAGGGAAACTTACTGCAAAAGAAATTGATGAAGACGAGAATGATGATGTTTATGTGGTAGCAAAAGATTTTTCTTGGACGTATGTCCGAACCCACGAAGACCGATGCGGTCCGTTCTTTTGCAAAAAGAAGTGAGTGTTTCATTTAATGTATCATCAGATCCTAAACAATAAAACTCTCGGAACAATGTTGGTTGCTCCGGGAGTTTTATTGTTTAGAAAATACAAATGAATATTTTCTTCTTATTTGAACTATAATGTTAGTAATTAATGCTTGACAAAAACAATTTGTTGATATAATATGTAACTATATTAGTTAAATATGGTTAAAACGACAAACATAAAACAAAAAACAAACTTATGTTTATCAATTAAAAAGGAGTGTGACCAATATGAGTTATGTGTCGCTGTCTCATTTGTTTTATAAAAGCAAAGAAGAGTATCAAGCGTTATATAACAAAAGGATAACTTCAGAATCAACCTGCATTTTGCCAATAAAAATTGGGGATAATAATGCTTTTTATTGTCTATGTCCTGAAATTTATGATGTTACTTTTAAAATTCTGCAATTGGATAAAGCAATTGCGGATATAAAAGGAAGCCTTCCCGAGGCGGCATTGGTACAATTTGCAAAAAAATGTTTAATAGATGAAATTAAACTCACTAATGATATTGAAGGTGTATATAGCACAAGAAAAGAACTTTCTTCCGTTTTAAAAGAAATGAATACAAAGGGAAAAAAGAAACGTTTTTATGGTCTTTTAAATAAATACAGTATGCTGATTAGTGGTGATGAATTCCCGTTAAGTACATCGACGGATATTCGGGAAATATATGATGATCTTGTTTTAAAAGAGGTTGTGGAAGATTGCCCAGATAATGCTCCCGATGGCGAAATCTTTAGAAAAGATATGGCGGAGGTTACCACTCCTACGCAAAAAGTTATACACAGGGGGGCTTATCCCGAGATTAAAATTATTCAGCTTATGGAGCAATCCCTCAATATTTTAAACCAAAAAGAAATACCTATATTGATTCGGATTGCTATTTTTCATTACCTTTTTGGTTATATTCATCCTTTTTATGATGGAAACGGTAGAACTTCTCGGTTTATTAGTAGTTATCTTCTTTCAAAGGAATTTGAATATTTAATTGGTTTCCGGCTCTCTTATACGATAAAAGCGCATATAAAGCATTATTATGATGCGTTTAATGAGTGTAATGATGACAAAAGTTTAGGAGATTTAACTCCTTTTATCATTATGTTTCTTAATATCGTTCTTGAATCTTTTCAAAATCTTTATGATGCCTTAGAAAAAAGAAGTAACCTTTTGTTAAAATATTTCAGTATAGTTAAGAACGATGAGACGATGTCTTCGGAAATTAAAGAATTTACTTTTGTTTTGATTCAAGCATCGTTGTTTTCTGACGAAGGACTAACGAAAAAGGAATTGGAAGTAGGGTTAAAAATTAGTCCCTCAACAGTAAATAAAAGATTGGCAAAAATAAGAAACAAAAACATACTGATAGAAGATAAAAGTAGCAAAATTATTAAATACTTGATAGACTTAAGCAAGTTATCGTAACCGTTTTCCACAATGAAAAACACCGAAGGTTGTTTTGCGCCTTCGGTGTTTTTGTTTTCTTCTTACTTGCCCACACAGAAATTGGCGAACACCTGGTCCACCACGGCCTCGGTGGCGCGCTCGCCGGTCAGGTCCAGGATGGCGTTCAGAGCGCCGTCGATGCTCACCGACACCGCGTCCAGGGTCATACCGCCCTCCAGGGCGGTGTGCGCCTCCTCCAGGCAGGCAAGCGCCGTGGCGGCGCAGAGCCGCTGGCGCTCGGTGGTGAGAATCGGCTGGGCGGCGTCCAGCCGCGCCACGCCGGTGGCATCCGCCACGGCGGCGGTCAGGGCGTCCACCCCCTCGCCATCCTTGGCGGACAGGGTCACCACCCACGCAAACCGCTCGCTCAGCCACGGGGTGTCCACACACAAGGGCTTGTCCGCCTTATTCACCACCGCGATGGCGGTGCGCTCCCGCAGGCTCTCGGCCAGCGCCCTGTCCTCGTCGCCCAAAGGCACAGAGCCGTCAAACACCGCCAGCACCAGGGCGGCCTGATTCATTCGCTGTTTCGCCAAGTCCACGCCCACGCTCTCCACCGCGTCGGCGGTGTCGCGGATGCCGGCGGTATCCGCCAGCCGCAGGGTGACCTCGCCCAACCGCACGGTCTCCTCCACCACGTCGCGGGTGGTGCCCGCGATATCGGTGACGATGCTCCGCTGACAGCCGGACAGGCAGTTCATCAGGGTGGATTTGCCTACGTTGGGACTGCCCACGATGGCGGTGTCCACCCCCTCGCGGAGTACCCGACCCGCGTCAAAGGTAGCCAGCAACTCCCGCACCGCCGCGGCGGCCCCGTCCACCGTGGCGGACAGGGCGGCGGGGGTCAGGTCGGGGATGTCCTCGTCGGGATAGTCGATGTAGGCGCCGAACTGCGCCGCTACCGACAATAGAGAGTCCTTAACCGCCGTCAGGCGGCGGAACACGGCGCCGTCACGGGACGCCAGCGCGGTCTGCGCCGCCAGCTTGCCGTCGGCGGCGATGAGATCCATCACGCTCTCCGCCTGGGTCAGATCCATCTTACCGTTCAGAAAGGCGCGGCGGGTGAACTCGCCCGCGCCCGCGGGCACGGCGCCCGCATCCAGACAGGCGCGTAAGACCCGCTGCAGGATGTACCGCCCGCCGTGGCAGTTGAGTTCCGCCACGTCCTCGCCGGTGTAGCTGTGGGGGGCGCGGAAAACAAGCAGCACGCACTCGTCCACGTCGCCGTCGGCGTCGAACACCCGCCCGTAGGCGGCGGTGTAGCCGGACAGCTTGTCCGCGGTTTTACGCGGGTCGGCGGGGCGGAATACCCGCGCCGCCACCGCGAGGGCGTCCGCACCGGACAGGCGCACCACCCCCAGTCCGGCGGCACCGGACGGGGTGGATATAGCCGCTATGGTATGGTTCATAGGAATGACCTCCTTTGAGGGGACATACTCTCTGTCAAAAAGAGAGAATTGTTCATCTTGACGAATACTTATATAGCCTGTAGGCTCCCTCCTTGAGGGAGCTGTCCGAGCGTTAGCGAGGACTGAGGGAGTTTTTCACTATGTTATCGATATATTCACATACGATCCTAAATTCTTCATTGATTTGGCGATTGCTTAAACGAATAATTCGTAATCCCATTTTCTGTAAATCGTATGTTCTCATCTCATCCTTTTCTTGTTTTTCTTTTTCATAATGTTGTGAGCCATCAATTTCAATAATCAATTTAGCTTGATGGCAGTAAAAGTCTACAATATAGTTATTGATGGCTTTCTGCCGTTGAAAACGAACAGGATATGTTCGTAGGAAATCATACCATAAATGATTTTCTTGCGGCGTGGCTTGTTTACGAAGAGTTTTTGCCAATTTTATATTGCTGCCATTGTATTTTAGTGACATAAAACTCCCTCCGTCATTTGCGTTGCAAATGCCACCTCCCTCAAAGAGGGAGGCTCTTTTCGCGCGCACGTATTATTCTTTCATTCTACCCGACCGTAATCTTTTTGTCAATCCAACAGCTTCAGCAGGGTTTCGGCGAGGATCTGCCCCGAGTACACCGCCTCCTCCACCGTGTTGCCCTCGGCGCCCACCTCCACCAGCACCCAGCCGGGGGACAGGTGCTGATTGTACCGACTGGCCACCGTATTCAGCGGGCGCATCAGGTCGGGGCTGACCTTGTCCAGCGCCGCCTGCAGCTGGGTGGACAGCGCCAGATTCTTCTGCCAATGGCGGTGGGGCAGCTCGGCGGTGGTCACCGTGCCGGTGATCAGCATCATCTGCGCCGCCTTTTTGCCCTTGACGGTGGCGGTGGGTTTTACTACTGCGCCGTTTTCCAGCACCGCGTCACGGTGGACGTCCAGCACCAGCTTGATGGAGGGATATTTCTTCAGTATCGCCTCGGCGGTCTGCGCCGAGCGGCCGTAGGCGCCGGTATACTGGGGGCTGTCGTGGACGGTGGTGTCGTGGATCACCCCGATGCCCGCCGCCTCCAGCGTCAGGCGGATGGACTCGCCCACGGCGCAGACGTTCTTCTTATGGTCGCGGGTGCGGTCGCGGTCGCCCTCCAGATAGTACCCCGCGTCGTAGGTCATATACCCCTCGGTGGTGTGGGTGTGGAGGATCAGCACCTGTGGCTCGTCGGTGTCCGCAAAGGTAAAGGGCAGGTCCGCCTTCAGGGCGGCGGGGATGTCCTCCAGTTTGCCGCTGCGGTTGACGGTGGCGATGCCGTATTTTTGGCGGTTGCCGCTCATTTTTCGGGTGACCACCTTGCCGCCGCTGCCGTCGTTTTTGGGCGGGGATATGGCGGTGTAGGCGGGCAATTTTGCCGCCGTGGGCAGGGTCAGCAGACCCGTGTCCGCTCGCTGCTCCGACAGGATGGCGGGCGGGGTCACGGCGGGGACGGCGGGCTGTTCAAACAACTGTCGGGACAGCGCCCGGGCGGTCCGGACGGGCTGGCGCAGACCGAGAGCCAAGCCCGATGCCTCCTGCGCCAGGTGATGCCAGTCAATGGGCGCGGTCAGCACCGCCGCCGCCAGCACCCCCACCGTCAGCAGACGCCCTACCCGCCGCCAGATATGTGTTTTCCTTGTGTTTCTCATACCATCACCAGTAGAGTATATGATGGGAAATGAGGAATTAGTAATGAGGAATGAGAAATTGTTTTAGGTTGGTCTGTTTCGTAGGGGCGAGGATATTCGCCTGCGGCGTTATTCCGACGGGGGCATATGGAATGCCGCCCCTACAAAGCTTACGTTGATCGGTATTGCGGGCGGCAGGTTGCCGCCCCTACGGATTCTATGAGCGGTTTAATAAAGATCGTAGGGGCGAACTGTGTTCGCCCGCGGGCGTTCGCAGAACGCCCCTACGGATTCTATATGGGGTGGTATCGTAGGGGACGGGTTTCCCGTCCCGTATGAATCCCCCCGTCAAAAATCAAAGATTTTTGCCACCTTCGCTCGCCGCGAGACGGCCCCCCTTTTGTCGGCTACGCCGACATTTTCCCCCGCTATCGGGGGAAATCGACCTTTAGGCAAGGGGGGCTTGATTCTATTTTACATTGGTTGTTATCGTAGGGGCGGATTCCATATCCGCCCGTAACTAAAGAAAAATACCACACCCAGTCGGGTGTGATATTTTTGTAGCAGATTTTCTCGCTTCGCTCGAAATCAGCGCTTGCTGGCGGCTCCTACTTTGTGCGAACCCTTTACTTTTCTGTGCCGCCCCTTGAGAATGGCGCAAAGCGCCATTCTCCCACACTTGCTGTGTTCGTCCGCAAGCAAATAAAAAATACCACACCCAGTCGGGTGTGATATTTTTGTAGCAGATTTTCTCGCTTCGCTCGAAATCAGCGCTTGCTGAACTGGGGCGCGCGACGGGCGGCCGTGGGCGCTCGTAGAGCGCTTAGACCGCTAACTCGCCGGCGCCCACCCGAATATGGCGCCCTGCGCCATATTCCCTCACTGACTGCGATACATCCGGCCGCAAAAAAAAAGAACACCACACCAAAATGGTGTGGTGTTCTCGTAAGACCAATAGGTTCGCTCTCGTAATATCAGCGCTTGCTGAACTGAGGAGCGCGACGGGCAGCCGTGGGCGCTCGCAGGACGCTTAGACCGCTAACTCGCCGGCGCCCACCTGAATATGGCGCCTTGCGCCATATTCCCTCACTGACTGCGATACATCCGCTGCTCGTCGCAAAGAAAAAGACCACACCCAATGGGTGTGGTCTTTTGCGTAACCGGTAGGTTTCTGCAATGTGCAAATATCAGCGCTTAGAGAACTGAGGTGCACGACGAGCAGCTTTCAGACCGTACTTCTTACGCTCCTTCATACGAGGATCGCGGGTCAGGAAGCCGGCCTTCTTCAGGGAAGAACGCAGGTTCTCGCTGTCGTACTGCAGCAGAGCACGGGCGATACCGTGACGGATGGCGCCGGCCTGGCCGGTAACACCGCCGCCGGCAACGCGGCACTCGATGTCAAACTTCTCGGTGGTCTCGGTCAGGTTCAGAGGCTGACGCACGATCAGCTTCAGGGTCTCCAGGCCGAAGTAATCGTCGATGTCACGACCATTGATGGTCACCTTGCCGGTGCCCTGGTACAGACGGACGCGAGCCACAGAGGATTTACGGCGACCGGTGCCGTAGAAAAAGGGTCTGGTATTGTAATCCATAATCGTATCCTCCTTTTATTACAGCTCGAACACTTCGGGCTTCTGGCTGGCGTGAGGATGCTCGGCACCGGCATAGCAGTGCAGGCGGGTCTCAGCAGCGCGGCCAATGTGGGTGTTGGGGATCATGCCACCAACAGCCAGCTCCATCGCCTTGGTGGGGCGCTGAGCCATCAGAGTGCCGTACTTGGTGGTCTTCAGGTTGCCGATCCAGCCGGTGTGGCGCTGCCACTTCTTCTGCTCCAGCTTCTTGCCGGTCAGAACGGCCTCGGCGCAGTTGATGATGATGACGTTGTCACCACAGTCAACGTGGGGGGTGAAGGTGGGCTTGTGCTTGCCGCGCAGCAGAACAGCAGCCTCGGCAGCCACACGACCCAGGGGTTTACCGGCGGCGTCGATAACGTACCACTTACGCTCGACCTGACCGGCTTTAGCCATAAAAGTCATAGTAGTTTCCTCCTATACATTGTGTGGGGGACCCGCAAGCGGTCCCATGTCGGCGGGTTTGGGTTAGAAATTCCGCCGTCGTTTTCACGAACGCGACTTATAATAACATAAGGAAATTCGGCTGTCAACCCCCAAATCCCCGAAAATTTAAAATAGAGCCCTCAATCTCTCGATTTCTCGCGTTTTTACGCCGTTTTGCTCTGTTTCTCGTTTTTCATTTCATTTTTTTACAGGGGATAAAAAACCCCCGAAACCCCAGTAATAGCAAGGGTTTTCGGGTTTTTGGGCGGCGGAACACAAGATGTTGTGGGGTGGTGGTCATTCTCCTGCGGTGAAGTCGGTATGGCGGGCGGCAGGTTGCCGCCCCTACGGATTCTATGAGAGGTTGGATAAAGATCGTAGGGGCGAACTGTGTTCGCCCGCGGGCGTTCGCAGAACGCCCCTACGGAATCTATATGGGATGGGGTGGTTTCGTAGGGGCGGATATCATCCGCCCGTGGCGTTATTCTGACGGGGGCATATGGAATGCCCCCCTACGGATTCTATCCGACCTGGATAGGAATTGCAGGGGCAGAGTCCATATCCGCCCCGAGTCTGAAAAACATTGTTTTCGGATGGAGCATTGTCCGTATTATCGTACAATGGATATTGTACAATATAGACACGGAAAGGGGAAAACCCCACCGAATTCAACAACAAACGGAGGGATCCATCGTGAAATTTGCCTCGATCAGTAACAGCGAAAAGTTTTGGGAAGTCATCCACGCCAGCATCACCCTGACGGGCGAGGCGCGGGAGGAAGCCCTGAAGCGCCTGCAGGTTCCTGCAAATCCCTTGCCTGCCGCGTAATGCGGTCTGCCAAAGGCAAGGGCGCAGGATTTACGGCGGCTCGGTGTATGCCGAGCCGCCTTTTTCGTATACAGAATCGGGATAAATATTATCCCCTTGCCTCCCCCTTTGGGTAGCGAAGCGACATCCCGCGGTAGTGAATGACAGTCCGGTGGACTGTCAGAGCCGCGGGTGGACCGAGCCGCAGCGAGACGGTGTCGCCGTAGGCGACGGAGAGGGCAAATAAGATAAAAGATTACCCTCTCCGTCATTTGCTATGCAAATGCCACCTCTCCCGGAGGGAGAGGCAAGATGGACGCGGAGAGGGGCTTGCACAGGGCTTAATCCTATCCTAATTTGGATATAGAAACAAAAAAACACCCCGAGGATTTCCTCGGGGTGTGCCAGGGTCAATTAAAACTCGATCTTGCCGTACAGGGACATGCTGTCCTCTTTCTCGGAGTTGGTGCGGGTGGGGGCAACATCCTCTGCCACCGGCAGAGAGAAGCTGCGGGACTGGAACTCGCGGACGGGACGCTCGGGGGCGGTCACCTGATAATCGCTGTCCCGGCGCTCACGGCGCTCGCCGCGGTTACGTCCGCGACCGCGACCACGACCACGGCGCTCCTCACGACCGTTGTCACGATCCTTGTTAGGGTTGTCATCGGAGGGACCGATGACCACGTGACGGTTGGGGTCACTGCCCACCGACCAAGAGATCACGCCCTCCATCTCCTGCACGGTGGTGTGGATGATGCGGCGCTCATAGGGGTTCATAGGCTCCAGAGAGTTGCGGCGACCGGTGCGGGCGGTCTGACCGCCCAGACGGCGGGCCAGAGCCACCAGAGCCTGCTCCCGCTTCTCGCGGTAGTTGCCGATGTCCAGGGTCACGCGGTTGTAGGAGCCGCCGGCGCGGTTGGCCACCAGACCGGTCAGGTACTGCAGGGCGTCCAGCGTCTCGCCGCGGCGACCGATGATAAAGCCCAGATTCTCACCGTCCAGGGTGATGTTGCAGTGGTTGTCCTGCTCGGACACCTCCAGGGTGTACTCGGTGACGCCCATGGCCTCCAGCACGCCGCGCAGATACGCCTCGGCAGCGGCGGCGGCGTTACCGCCGGCGACCACAGAGCCCTTGACGATGGCGGTGGTGCCGCCGAACAGACCCAGCATCTTCTTTTCAGGCTCCTGCACCACGGTGAAGTTGACGGCGTCCTCGGACACACCCAATTCGGCGGCGATCAGTGCCTTGGCCTCCTCAATGGTGGCGGCCTCTTTCAGAATTTCCTTGCTCATTATGCTTCCTCCTCGTTGCTGTCGGATTCCTTAGGAATCTCGTCCACTTTTTCTTCCGGCAGCTCTGCGGGAGTGGCAGGGGCAGCAGCCGATTTCTTCTGAGTAATATCACCCTTGGCGCGGGCCTTGGCTTTCTTCTCCTCCTCCTGCCAGGCGGCCTGCTCGGCCAGACGGGCGGCCTTCAGCGCCTCCCGCTCCTCGCGCTTTTTCTGGCGGCGGGCCTGATACTCGGCCTCTGCCTGGGCGCGGGCCTTGGCGGGGCTGTACATGGCGTTGAGCACCACGGTCTGCACCATCGCCAGCAGGTTGGAGAAGATCCAGTACACCGCCACACCGGCGGGCACGGTGAAGGAGATGACCAGCGACATCACCGGCATCATATACATCATCATATTGGTGGAGCAGCCACCCATCTTCTTCTGCTCCTCGGACATGGTCATCTTGCTGTAATGCATGGACAGCATACTCACCAGGAACGAGGTGACACCGGACAGGATGGCGATGATCCACACCCAGCGGGGCTTGGCGATGTCGGGGGTCTCCAGCAGGGAGATGCCGAACAGGGAGAATTCCTTACCGGTCTTCTCGATGTTGTCCAGCAGCAGCTCGGCAGCAGCGGGCTTCAGCTCGTTTTTCTCCCACAGAGCCTGCACCATATCGTCGCGGATATCGTCCTTCTCCAGGGCACCCAGCAGGTGGATCTCACGGTAGTAGGACTGCTCGCTCTCCATCTGCTTGATGACGTTCTTATCCTTTTCGGGGTCCATATGCTCGATGGCCACCGAGATGCAGGTGTTGATCTGCTCGGCGGGAGCACGCTGGACGTAGGTCAGCGGCTTATAGATAACCGCGATGACCGAAAACAGCACCAGCATCTGCAGAATCATGGGCAGACAACCGCCGGTCATCTTGACCCCCTCTTTTTCATACAGCTCCTGCTGCTTCTGCGCCATCTTCTGGCGGTCCTGAGCGTACTTCTTCTGAATACGCTCCAGACGGGGCGCCAGACGGGCGCGGTCCATCTGACCCTTCTGGTTATTGATGGACAGGGGGAACAGCACCAGGCGGACGGCAAAGGTAAAGATCAGCAGCGCCAGGAAGTAGCTGGGCACCAGCTGATAGATCCAATGCATCACCCAGCCCAGGGGCTTGGCGAATAAACTGAAAATTGCAGTCATAGATATAACCTCCTAATATATTCCGATATCCCATCGCCGCGGGAGGTGGTAGTGGTGGTGCGGCGGGGGACAACAGGTCAGTGTTTTTTGTTCTTGCGAACAAACAGCTTCTCCGGCACCGGGTCGTAGCCGCCGGCGCAGAGAGGATTGCACCGCAGGATGCGCCACAGCGCCAGCGCGGTGCCGAACAAGGCGCCGTGCCGCTGCAACGCCTCCACCGCGTAGGCAGAGCAGGTGGGGGTGAAGCGACAGCAGGGTGTCTTGTGGGGAGATACGTGCTTTTGGTAAAAGCGCACCAGGCCGATGAGCCAGGTGGAGGGGAGATACCATTTACCGCGGTCAGCCATCGGTGATGACCCCCATTTCGGTAAGGTGACGGCGAATGACCGGCGTCAGGGTGGTGCTCTTAAGGTCGGGGGTGCGGGTGCGGGCCACGAACACAATGTCGTAGCTGCCCACCTGCGGCAGCAGGGGACGGAAGGCCTCGCGGATCACCCGACGGGCGCGGCTGCGCCGAACGGCGCACCCCACCTTTTTGCCGGTGGTGATGCCGATGCGGGGATACCCCAGACGGTTGCGGCGGACATAGGTGACCAACCCCGCATGTACGCGGGATTCTCCCCGGTAATACAGGGTGCGGAAGTCCTTATTCTCACATAGGGTCTCCCAGGTGGCCACGGTTGTTCGCCTCTTTTCTGTAAGTTTCTTCCACACAATAAAAAAAGCCACGTTACGGCACAGCCGTCGTGGCCTCTTTTTTAGTGAGTCAAACGAGCTCTGCCCTTCGCTCTTCTGCGAGCCAGAACCTTGCGGCCATTGGCAGTAGCCATTCTCTTGCGGAAACCGTGCTCCATCTTGCGATGACGCTTCTTAGGCTGATAAGTACGGAACATTTCCATGCCCCTCCTTTCGATGGTGAGTGGTGCTGTGGTGCCGTGTGTACACACGTCCACAGCCTGACAATGTGATATTATATAGAACATAAGCGGAAAAGTCAAGTTTTTTTTGCAGACAAGCCCCGATTTTGCGGGGAGATTTTGCACTCTTGTGGACAGGCGGCATATCCTACCACAAGATATTGTGGAAAAGATGGTGGAAGATGGGGAAGTTTTTTTGAAAAAATGTTTATTTTTTGAGGGAAATAGTTCGGATAATGAGAAATTAGGAATGAGGAATGAGGAATTGTTTTACGTTGGTCGTTTTCTTAGGGGCTACCATTGGTCATCCGTGTTGTAGACAATCCCTCCACCGCCTTACGGCGGTCCCCCTCCCTTTACACAAGGGAGGCTTGATTCTATCCTACATCGGTGTGGTTTCGTAGGGGCGGGCGTCCTCGACCGCCCGTGGCGTTTTTCAGCGGGGGCATATGGAATGCCCCCCTACGGATTCTATCGTAGTTGGGTTGGAGAACGTAGGGGACGATGGTCTCGCTGCGGCTCGGTCCACTCGCGGTTCTGACAGTCCACCGGACTGTCATTCATTGCCGCTCGTGTCGCTTCGCTACCCACATCGTCCCGTAAAAAATCGTTCCGTAAACAATGCTCTTTCACACCATTTCGTTACCGCGTCGGCGGGGCCATTCTCGCCGCCGGCAAAGGGGCAAAAACGGGGTCCGAGAGGGGTGCTTGGCGGGGGTGTCAAGTTTTTGCACCCCTATCCACCCATTTTTATGGGGTTTTTTGCCCCTAAAATGCCCCTAAAACGGCGTTTTTGACCACCGCGGATACCCCACAGGGCATTTTTATAATTTTTTTGCTAAATTAGGGCAAAAAACATTGAAAAAAATAATCTCTTATGTTACAATATTTCTATATAGGGAAGTGTGTCCTTTTTACACATTTCCACCGCTATTTTTTACATACGTCAGGAGCGAAAACAATATGGACAGTATCAATCAAATATGGGAGCGCGTACTGGAAATCGTCCGCGCCAACACCAGCGATATTGCCTACGACGTCTATATCAAATGCATGGAGCCCAAGAGCATTGAGGACGGCGAAATGGTGGTGACGGTCAAGAATGACTGGCTGAAAAACACCATCCTGGAGATGTACAGCGAAAAGCTGCTGGACGCCCTGCGTGAGGCGCTGGGCATCCCGCTGGGTCTGCGCATCCTGTCGCTGGAGGCCGTGGCCGATACCGGCGCCACCGCCGCCATGCCGATCCAGGGCAACGGATTCCCCACCGCCCTGGCGGACGAGGACTACACCTTTGAAAACTTCGTGGTGGGCTCCTCCAATAAGTTCGCCCACGCCGCCTCCCAGGCGGTGGCGGATAAGCCCGCCGTGCTGTACAACCCGCTGTTCATCTACGGCGGCTCCGGTCTGGGCAAGACCCACCTGCTGTGCGCCATCTGCAAGGAGATCCAGAAAAAGAATCCCCGTGCGCGGATCTTGTACACCAAGGGCGAGACCATGACCAACGAGCTCATCGAGGCCATCCACGACGGTACCACCCCCGAATTCCGCGCCAAATACCGTCAGGTGGACGTGCTGCTGGTGGACGACATCCAGTTCATCGGCGGTAAGCAGGCCATTCAGGAGGAGTTTTTCCACACCTTCGATCACCTGCACTCCAACGGCAAGCAGATCGTGCTGACCAGCGACCGTCCCCCCCGCGAGATCGCCACGCTGGAGGAGCGCCTGCAGCAGCGGTTCGTGATGGGTCTGATGGCGGACATTCAGCCGCCGGATCTGGAGACCCGTGTGGCCATCATCCGCCGTAAGGCGCGGATGCTGGATCTGCCGGTGCAGGACGACGTGACCATCTACATCGCCAACCAGCTCAAGAGCAACGTCCGTCAGCTGGAGGGCGTGGTCAAGCGGATGAAGGCCCAGTACCTGCTGGGTAACGAGATGCCCGGCATCGTGGCGGCGCAGAACGCCATCCGCGACATCCGCAACGACAACCAGCCGGTGCCCATCACCGTGGAGCGCATCATCACCGAGGTGGCGCGGACCATGAACGTCAACCCCGAGGACATCCGCTCCAACAAGCAGTCCGCCCCCATCAGTCGGGCGCGGCAGATGGCGGCCTACGTGGTGCGCAACATCACCAACCTGCCGATGAAGTCCATCGGCGAGGAATTCGGCGGGCGCGACCATACCACCATCGTCTACGCCATCCAAAAGGTGGAGAGCCAGATGAGCAAGGACGCCGCCTTCCGCAATATGGTCAACGACATCATCAAAAACATCAGCGAAAACTAAATAAAGGGGCTTTGGTTATCCGGAAATACCCCGGATAACCCCTCTCTTTTATTATTATACCTTATTTATAATAGGGTTTGGGAGAAAAAAGGCTGGCATTTTTTCACAACTTTTTCACCTTCCACTCACCGATTTTCACACGCCGGTGGAAGACCGAAAACCCCTTTCACACATCCCCAAATCTTACCCCGCTGGGTGTGGAAATTTTATCCCGTCGAAACCCACTGGTTTTGGGGTCTGCCACAGTTTTCCACAAACTCACAGCCCCTACTACTACTACTAAAAAATATATATGTATATGTGATAGATTATCTGATAAAAGGTGGTTTGATTATGAACATTGTATGCAGTAAAGTGGAACTTATCGAAGCGGTGAGCAACGTCCAGCGGGCGGTGTCCGCCAAGGCGTCTCTCCCTGCGCTGGAGGGTGTGCTGGTGCGCGCCCAGGGCGGTAACCTGTTCCTGGCAGGCTTTGATATGGAGTTGGGTATTACCACCTCCATTGACGCTACCGTCAAGGAGCCCGGCGAGATCGTGCTGTCTGCCCGTATGTTCGGCGACATCGTCCGTAAGATGCCCGGCGACCAGATCTCCATCGTCACCGATAATAAGTACAATACCATCATCCGCAACGACGTGACCGAATTCTCCATTATGGGTATGTCCGCCGGCGATTATCCCGACATTCCCAACATCGAGGACGGTATCTCGGTGACCCTGCCCCAGCCCCTGCTCAAGAGCATGGTGCGCCAGACCATCTTTGCGGTGGCCGCCCCCAACGACCCCCGCCCCATCTACACCGGCACCAAGTTCGAGATGAACAACAACAGCCTGCGTCTGGTGAGCCTGGACGGCTATCGTCTGGCTATGCGCACCGAGCAGCTGACCACCGAGGAGGAATTGTCCTTCGTGGTGCCCGGCAAGACCCTGCAGGAGGTGCTCAAGCTGCTGTCCGACGAGGATAAGCCCTGCGCCCTGATCGTGGGTCGCCGCCACATCATCTTCGAGATCGACGGCTATGCGGTGATCTCCCGTCTGCTGGACGGCGAGTTTATGGCCTATGACAAGATCATCTTTGACGATATGTCCACCACCGTGACGGTGAACACCCGCGCCTTTATCGACGCGGTGGACCGCGTTTCTCTGGTGGTCAACGACCGTCTGAAATCCCCGCTGGTGTGCGAATTCCGCAACAGCAGCATTTCGGTGTCCTGCACCACCCCCCTGGGCAGCGCCAACGACTGCATCCCCGCCGACATCGTGGGCGACGAGGAGGATATGGGCTTTAACAGCCGCTTCCTGCTGGACGCTCTGCGCAACAGCGAGTCGGATGAGGTCCGCGTGGAGCTCAAGGGTGCCCACAAGCCTATGAAGGTGATGCCCAAGGAGGGCGACAGCTTCCTGTTCCTGGTACTGCCGGTGAGACTGTAATGAATACGACGAATTTTAAGCTAAATGACGAATACATCCGTCTGGACGACCTGCTGAAGCTGACCGGCTGTGTGCAGACCGGCGGCCAGGCCAAGGTGCTGATCCAGGGCGGCGGCGTTCTGCTGGACGGTGAGGTGTGCACCATGCGGGGCAAAAAGCTCCGCGGGGGCGAGACCGTCACCGTGCCCGAGACAGGCGAGGAGATCACGGTTGATCGTCCGTGAGCTGACCGTAGACGGGTTTCGTAACCTGCATCCCGCCGTGTGGACCCCCGGCGAGGGTGTTAATATTCTGTACGGCGACAACGCCCAGGGCAAAACCAACCTGCTGGAGGCCTGCTGGCTGTTCACCGGTGCGCGGAGCTTCCGCGGCGCCAAGGACAGCGAGATGGTGGGCTTTGGCAGAGATGGGGCGCGGCTGGGTCTGACCTTCACCGCCGGTGGACGGGACCAGGAGGCCACCATCACCATCCGCCAGCGGCGGCAGGTGACCCTCAACGGCATTACGCTGCCCTCCGCCAATAAGCTGGCGGGGGTGTTCTGCGGCGTGGTGTTTTCCCCCGCCCACTTATCGCTGATTAAGGATGGACCCGAGGGACGGCGTCGGTTTGTGGATGCGGCCTATTGCCAGCTGAAGCCTGGCTATATCGCCACCCTCACCGACTTTCACAAGACGCTGACCCAGCGCAACGCCCTATTGCGGCAGGCGCGGGAGCAGTCCGTCCCGATGAGCGGGGTGGAGGAGATGCTGGATCTGTGGGACAACACCCTGGCGGTGGCGGGCGCACGGATCACCCGCGCCCGTGAACAGTATATCCGTCGGCTGCAGCCCTTAGCGGCGTCGGTGTACGCCGGTCTGTCCGGCGACCGCGAGCAGCTGTCGCTGCGGTGGGATTCCCCCGCCGCGGTGGAGGGGGGTACCCCTGCGGACGTGGCTCACCGCTGGCTTCAGCTGCTGCGGCAGTCCCGTCGGGCGGATATGGGCGCCGGTTTTACCACCGTGGGCGCCCATCGTGAGGATATGTCCATCGAGATCGACGGTCTGCCGGTGCGCACCTACGGCTCCCAGGGGCAGCAGCGCTCGGCGGTGCTGGCACTGAAGCTGGCGGAGGCGTCTCTGCTGCAGGAGGTCACCGACGAACCGCCGGTGGCGTTTCTGGACGACGTGATGAGCGAGCTGGATACCTCCCGCCAGGACTATATCCTCAACCACATCGACGGCTGGCAGGTGTTCATCACCTGCTGTGAGCCCTCCACGGCGCTGAAAAACTCCGCCGCGAAGGTGTTTTCGATTAAACAGGGCGTAATAAGTGAGTGAGATATTACGGATAGTATTATAATCGAGTGGGCGGTTTTCTCGCGGGACGGGAAACCCGTCCCCTACTGATCCTATCCCACGTTGATTTGACATCGTAGGGACGACCATTGGTCGTCCGGACGGGCGATGCCCGCCCCTACAGATTCTATTATACGTTGGATAGAATGTTGCCTCCCTTGCCTAAAGGGAGGTGGGTTTTTGCGAAGCAAAAACTCGGAGGGATTCATCGTCCGCAGGACGATATGCCGCAAAGCGGCATAATATCCCCCCTGTCACCTAACGGTGACATCCCCCCTTTAGGCAAGGGGGGCAAAAACTCCATCCAACGAAACATAAACTTTTCATAAAAGGAACAGACATTATGTACCTACATTTAGGACAAGAGGTGGTGGTGCGCCGACAGGACATCGTGGGCGTATTCGATATGGACAACACCACCATATCCCCCCACACCCGCGAATTTCTCAACCGCGCGGAGAGGGAGGGGCGCCTGACCTACGTCAGCTATGACCTGCCCCGTTCCTTTACGGTGTGTGCTCCGAGAAATCGGCGGCGTGCGGATAGGGTTTACGTATCGCAGATAGCGCCGGCCACGCTGAAAAAGCGCAGCCGCAACGAGAGTATATAACACATAGGAGGACAACAACTATGGTAAACGAATTGGAAATGAATCCTCAGGTAGAGGAGGAAGTATCCTATAACGAAAGCGACATCCAGGTGCTGGAGGGTCTGGAGGCGGTGCGTAAGCGCCCCGGTATGTATATCGGCTCCACCGGTCCCCGCGGTCTGCACCATCTGGTGTACGAGATCGTGGATAACTCCATTGACGAGGCGCTGGCGGGCTACTGCGACCACATCGAGGTCAGCATCCTGCCCGGCGACATCATCGAAGTCCGCGACAACGGTCGCGGTATCCCCGTGGGTATCAATGAAAAGCAGGGTATGCCCGCCGTCACGGTGGTGCTGACCGTCCTGCACGCCGGCGGTAAGTTCGGCGGCGGCGGCTACAAGGTGGCCGGCGGTCTGCACGGCGTGGGCTCCTCGGTGGTTAACGCTCTGTCCGAATGGTTGGAGGTGGAGGTCAGCCGTGAGGGTCATATCCACCACCAGCGCTTTGAGCAGGGTAAGACGGTCACCGACCTGAAGATCATCGGCGACACCGACCAGACCGGTACCACCGTGCGGTTTAAGGCGGATCCCACCATCTTCACCGAGACCACCGAGTACGATTTCGACACCCTGCAGAAGCGTCTGCGGGAGCAGGCGTTCCTGAATGCGGGTCTGTCCATCACCTTCACCGACCTGCGTGACGGCGACAACGTCCGCAGCGAGAACTACTGCTACGAGGGCGGTATCTCCTCCTTCGTGGAGTTCCTCAATAAGACCCGCGGCTACACCCCTCTGCACGATAACGTCATTCATCTGACCCTCACCAGCGGCGGCTCCACCGCCGAGGTGGCGTTCCAGTATAACGACAGCTATAACGAGAACATCGTGTCCTTCGCCAACAATATGAACACCGTGGACGGCGGTACCCACGAGGTGGCCTTTAAGACCGCCATCACCCGTATCTTTAACGACTACGCGGTGCGGTATAAGATGTTCAAGGACGAAAAATTCCGCCTCAAGGGCGACGACGTCCGCGAGGGTATTATGGCGGTGGTGTCGGTTAAGCTGGAGGACGCCCAGTTCGAGAGCCAGACCAAGGCGAAATTGGGTAACACCGCCATCGGCACGCTGGTCAACCAGCTGCTGACCGATAAGCTGACCGCCTATCTGGACGAGAATCCCCAGGTGGCCAAGACCATTCTGGAAAAATCCATCAACTCCGCCAAGGTGCGTGAGGCGGCGCAGAAGGCCCGGGACAACGCCCGCAACAGCAAAAAGCTCAGTTCCTTCCGTATGCCCGACAAGCTGGCGGACTGCATCTGGCGCGACCCCGAGCGCACCGAGATCTACATCGTCGAGGGTGACTCCGCCGGCGGCTCTGCCAAGCAGGGACGCGACCGTAACTATCAGGCCATCCTGTCCCTGTGGGGCAAGATGCTGAACGTGGAAAAGGCCCGCATGGATAAGGTGTACACCAATGAGAAATTGGTGCCCGTCGTGGCGGCGCTGGGCTGCGGCATCGGTCAGGACTTTGATATTGCCAAACTGCGCTACGGCAAGGTCATCATTATGGCGGATGCGGACGTGGACGGTTCTCACATCTGCACCCTGCTGCTGACCTTCTTCTTCCGCTATATGCGCCCGCTGATCGACGGCGGTCACGTGTACATTGCTCAACCCCCTCTGTACCGCGTGTCTAAGGCGAAAAAGACCTTCTACGCCTTCTCGGACGAGGAGCGGGACCGCTACATCGAGGAATTGGGCGGCAACGCCGACATCCAGCGGTATAAGGGTCTCGGTGAGATGGACCCCGAGCAGCTGTTCGAGACCACCATGGACCCCGCCACCCGCACCATGCTGAAGGTGCATCTGGAGGATGCCCAGCAGGCGGACGAAACCTTCTCCATCCTGATGGGTGATAAGGTGGAGCCCCGCCGCGACTTTATCGAGAAGAACGCCCAGTATGTAGAGAATCTGGATATTTGATATGGATAATAGAGAGTTGTTTGAAAACGGGGCGTCGAGTACGTCGCCCCCTACGGAGCCTGTTCAGGATGAACAAAAAACCGTAGGGGCGGATTCTATATCCGCCCGAGAGGAAAAATTGCGGGAGCATATAGAATGCTCCCCTACGGAGCCTGTTCAAGGGGAGTCTGTAGGGGACGGGTTTCCCGTCCCGCCGGAATCCCAACCCCAACCGGAAAATGCAACCCACTGGTACGTGGATCTGACCCGCGAGGAATACGTGGCCTTTCGGATGCTGCACGCGCGGGTCAGCGGACCGCTGCGCACGCGGGTGGTGATGATCATTCTGCCCCTGCTGTGCTGTGTGATGTCGCTGGCCATCGCCCTGGAGGAGTGGCACCTGGCGGATTTCGCCGGCTACCCCGACCCGGTGCTGCTGGCGGCGGCGGTGCTGGTGCTGCTGCCTATGTTCTACGTGTGGCTGTATATGCCCCACAAGATCAAAAAGACAGCCGCCGCCCAGTACGACCGCAACGTGTCCGCGGGTATGTCCTTTACCGGACGGCTGATCATCACCCCCGACTATCTGGAGAAGGTGGGACCCTCCGCCACCGCCCATATTCCCCTGGACGAGCGGACGCTGTTTATTGAGAACAGCGAGATGATGGTGTTTGTCAACGCCGCCAGCCCCGCGCTGGTGCTGCCCGCCCGCTGTCTGAACGATGAGATGGCCGCCGCGGTGCGTAGTGCCGCCGACCGCCTGCCGGTGAACAACCGAAGGTTTATCGCCCGTGTGGCGGTGCAGGGTCGCGTGGTCACCGCTCTGCCGCCGGTTGAGCCGCCGCAGGAATTGTGGGTGAGCACCTTTACCTACACCGTGGAGGAGTACACCACCATTCTGCGGGGCTTGATCGTCAGCCACTATTGGCAGATGGCGCCCCTGACGGTGACCTATGCCGCCGTGCTGGCCGTTATGCTGGGGTGGAACGGCGCCGAGCTTACACAGGATACTCTGTTGGGCTTCGGCGGTTACTTCCTGCTGGCCTTTGCGGTGATGACCGTCTTTAATCTGGTGATACCGCTGGCGCGCAGTAAGCGGCAGAGCGAGTCGCTCACCGCCCACGACCTGACCATGCAGGTGCGGTTTGACACCCTGGCTATGCGCATTAAGGGGCAAAAGACCCAGGAGAATTACGTGCTGTGGTGCGATGTGGATCACGTGTACGATAAGGGCGATTTCGTGGAGATCGTCCACAATAAGCGGGGCACGCTGACCATCCCCAAACGGGCGATCGAGGACATCGCCGCCTTTGAGGAGATCGTCAACCGCTGCCGCGGTAAGTAAAAACCCGCATTTTACCCCTAAAATAGCGAACAAATAGTATAAAATATTGTAAACTATACAGTTAGTATATTATAAATCTAAAATAGGGAACCTTTAGCCGCGATAGCGGCGTGCCTCCCTCTGACGAGGGTAGCGAAGCGACACGAGCGGCAATGAATGACAGTCCAGTGGACTGTCAGAACCGCGAGTGGACCGAGCCGCAGCGAGAGGGTGGCACGGCGTCAGCCGTGACGGAGGGAGAGAATGACTACCCCTCCGCCTCGCTGACGCTCGGCACCTCCCCTGACAAGGGGAGGCGAGAAAGTGATAGTTATCAATCTACACCGAAAGGTCAGGTGAATGTAATGGAGGAGCAAAACACCCCCATGTCAAAACTGATAGAAGTTGATCTGGATAAGGAGATGCGCAAGCGGTTTCTGGAGTATTCCGTTTCCGTGCTGGTAGCCCGCGCCCTGCCGGACGTCCGCGACGGCCTAAAGCCGGTGCATCGCCGCATTCTGTATACCATGCACGAGGACGGCTTCACCCCCGATAAGGCCCACCGTAAGTGCGCCACCACCGTCGGTGACGTGCTGGGTCACTATCACCCCCACGGTGACGCCTCCGTCTATGACGCCCTGGTGCGTATGGCGCAGGATTTCTCCCTGCGGTATCCCCTCATCGACGGTCACGGTAACTTCGGTTCGGTGGATGGCGACCCCGCCGCCGCCTATCGTTATACCGAGGCCAGAATGAGCAAGATGTCGCTGGATATGCTGGCGGACATCGAAAAGGATACGGTGGATTATATCCCCAACTTTGACGACACCACCAAGGAGCCCGTGGTGCTGCCCAGCCGATTCCCCAACCTGTTGGTGAACGGCTCCTCCGGTATTGCCGTAGGTATGGCCACCAACATCCCGCCCCACAACCTGTGCGAGGTCATCGACGGCATCTGTATGCTCATCGACAACCCCGAGGCGGAGCTGGCGGACCTGATGGAGCACATCAAGGGTCCCGATTTCCCCACCGGCGGCGTGATCATGGGTCGCAGCGGCATCCGTGCCGCCTATGCCACCGGTCGCGGTCGTATGACCGTGCGCGCCCGCGCCGAGATCGAGGAGGAGGGCAATCGCAACCGCATTGTCATCTCCGAGATCCCCTATATGGTGAATAAGAAGAATCTGGTGTCCTCCATCATCGAGCTGGCGGACGAAAAGCGCATCGAGGGCATCGCCGACGTGGTGGACCACTCCTCTATGGAGGGTATGCGCGTGGTCATCGAGCTCAAGCGCGACGCCGTGCCCCAGGTGGTGCTCAACCAGCTGTACGCCTATACCCAGATGCAGGTGACCTTCGGCGCCATTATGCTGGCGCTGGTGGACGGCGTGCCCCGCGTGCTGAGCCTCAAGGAGATGCTGGAGCAGTATATCAAGTTCCAGATGGAGGTCATCACCCGCCGCACCGTCTTCGACCTGAAGAAGGCACGCGACCGTGCCCACATTTTTGAGGCGCTGAAGACCGCCAGCGACTTTATCGACGAGGTTATCGCCCTCATCCGCGCGTCCAAGGATAAAAATACCGCCAAGGAGCGCCTGATGGAGCGCTTCTCCTTTGACGACGTGCAGGCGGACGCCATTGTGAAGATGCAGTTGGGTCAGCTGTCCGGTCTGGAACGACAGAAGATCGAGGATGAGCTGGGCTCTCTGCTGATGAAGATCGCCGAGTACGAGGGTATTCTGGCGGACGAGAATAAGGTCAAGGCCATCGTGAAGGACGAGTGTATGAAGATGCGGGATAAGTACGGCGACGAGCGCCGCACCGAAATCTCCATCGTGTCCGGCGAGGTGGACATCGAGGATCTGATCCCCGAGGAGCAGTGCGTGCTGACCCTGACCAATATGGGCTATATCAAGCGCCAGGCGGTGGACGTGTATTCCGCCCAGCGCCGCGGCGGTCGCGGTATCACCGGTATGACCACCCGCGACGAGGACGTGACCAAGCAGATGTTCGTCTGCTCCAGCCACGATTACGTGATGTTCTTCACCAGTCTGGGTCGCGTGTATCGGCTCAAGTGCTTTGAGGTGCCGGAGGGCAGCCGCCAGTCCAAGGGTATGAACATCGTCAACCTGCTGCCCCTGCTGCCGGAGGAGAAGATCTCCGCTATGATCCGTATGGAGGATCAGACCGAGGGTCAGTATCTGTGTATGATCACCAAGCAGGGTATCATCAAGCGTACCCGTCTGGACGCCTATACCAACGTGCGTAAGAGCGGTCTGATCGCCATCAATCTGGATGAGGGCGACGAATTGTGCCGCGTGCTGACCACCGATGGCAGCGGTCAGCTGCTGGTGGCCACCAAGAAGGGTATGGCCATCCGCTTTGACGAGAATGACGCCCGCGCCATCGGACGTACCGCCCGCGGCGTAAAGGCGCTGAATCTGGCCGAGGACGACGCGGTGGTGGGTATGGAGCTGGTGGACGACGACCGTCTGCTGCTCACCGTCACCGAGACCGGCTTCGGTCGACTGAGCCGTTTCTCCGATTATCGCACCCAGTCCCGCGGCGGTAAGGGTCTGACCAACTACCACACCGAGAGATACGGCGCGGTGGTGGGCATTATGACCGTCAACCCCGAGGAGGACGATCTGATTCTGATCTCCAGCGGCGGTATCATCATCCGTATGGCCATGGACGAGATCCGTCTGTGCAGCCGTACCTCCAAGGGTGTCCGCGTGATGCGGGTGCCGGAGGGCACCGCCATCGTGTCCATCGCCTCTGCCGAGCACGACGAGAACGAGGTCAACGCCCACGCCGAGGAGACCGAAAACGCCGACGAGGGCGCCGAGGAAATGGTCGAGGAGACCGCTGAATAATACGTTTTGGGAGGAATAACCCTATGAATAATCAACAGAAACCTGTCAAGACCCCGCTGACCGTCTACAATACCGCCCGCGCCAACCTGCTGCTGGTGGTGCTGTTCACCGCCGTGAATCTGGTGCTCTCTTTGGTGAACGCCGATATGTATTTCCTGTTCTCCGCCACCGTGCCCCAGTTCATTTTGGCGCTTGGATATGCTTTTGAGAGTAGTGTAGCTCTGACTGTGTGTGCGGTGTTGGCGTTCCTGGGTGCGGGCGTGTACCTGCTGTGTTGGGCGCTGTCTAAAAAGCACCGCGGCTGGATGATCGTGGCGCTGGTACTGTTCTCGCTGGACACCCTGGCAGCTCTGGGTATGCTGCTGGAGGACACCTCTATGATCATCGACGTGGCCATCCACGGCTGGGTGCTGTTCTATCTCATCACCGGTACCTCTGCGCTGGTGAAGATGAAGAAGAATCCCGAGCTGGCGGTGGAGCCCGCCGAGGTGCCCGCTGCTGCCGAGATGCCCGCCCCCGTGTACCAGGTGCCCGCCGAGGCTGCTGCCGAGGTGCCCGCCGCCCCTGCGGCTCCTGCGGAAATCCCCGCCGAGACCCCCGCACAGGTGATGGTCAACGGCGAGCCGGTGAACGAATAAATCAAAAACCGACCGGACAGCGATGTCCGGTCAGTTTTTACCTCGCGAGTTTTGCGGCAGTGTCGGATGTATCGGTAGAAGATTGGGAAATACGGCGAAGGCCGTATTTCAGGTGGGCGCCACCGCGCTGACGGTCTAGACGCCCTACGAGCGCCCACGCTCGACGGATTTCGCCGCAGGCGAATGTCCTCGCCCCTGCGATACCATCCAAGGGAAATAGAATTCGTAGGGGGGCATTCTATATGCCCCCGCAAACGGGCGGATATGGAATCCGCCCCTACAAAACCACACCGATGTAGGATAGAATCAAGCCTCCCTTGTAAAGGGAGGTGGCACGGCGATAGCCGTGACGGAGGGATTGTTTTGAATAAGGGAGGGCACAGAGGCCCTCCCCTACGTTCCCCAACCCAACCGCGATAGAATCCGTAGGGGCGGCAACCTGCCGCCCGCAATACCGACCAACGAAAGCTTTGTAGGGGGGCATTCTATATGCCCCCGCAAACGGGCGAATGAGGTGTTTTTAAAACACTCCTAATCCTCCGTGAAACGACCTCGTTTCACACCCGAAAAATCCCCTGCGCGGTGGAAAGAACATTTGGTCGAAAATCCCCGAAAACCCGCTCAAATCAAGGGTTTGCACGGATTTTTCGGTGGAAAAGACCGTTGAAAATGTGAAACATTTGTCCCCTTTTTCCACCAAAACAGGGGGTGACCCCACCTATTTTCCACCGATTTTCACACCGACTGTGGAAATCTTATGTGGAAAAGTGGGTGTTTTGGTGGAAAACCCACAAAATGGCGAATTTTTCGTCATTTTTCTCCACAACGCTGAAAAAACACGAAAAAATTGCTATTTTTTGTGCAAATTTTGTTATTGACAGCCCCGATTTTCGGGGTGACAATTGGGTTGCTCACGGGACGGGAAACCGTCCCCTACAATACCACCCCATATAGAATCCGTAGGGGCGTTCTGCGAACGCCCGCGGGCGAACACAGTTCGCCCCTACGATCTTTATTCAACCTCTCATAGAATCCGTAGGGGCGGCAACCTGCCGCCCGCCATATCGACCAACGTAAAACAATTCCTCATTCCTCATTACTCATTAAACCAAAGGAGGTGTCCCTATGCTGTTTATGGACGGAGCCTACGACGTGGCGGTGATCGGAGCCGGTCACGCCGGCATCGAGGCCGGTCTTGCCGCCGCCCGACTGGGCTGCAAGACCGCCGTTTTCACCATTAATATGGACTGGGTGGGCAATATGCCCTGCAACCCCTCCATCGGCGGCACCGCCAAGGGGCACCTGGTGCGGGAGATCGACGCCCTGGGCGGCGAAATGGGAAAGGCCGCCGACGCCACCTTCCTGCAGAGCCGCATGCTCAACCGCGGCAAGGGTCCCGCCGTGCACTCCCTGCGCGCCCAGATCGACCGCCGCGATTATTCCGCCTATATGAAGGCGGTGCTGGAGCGCACCGATAACCTGGATTTGCGCCAGGGCGAGATCACTGCCATCGACCGCACCGAGGACGGCAATTTCCTGCTGACCACCCGCCTGGAGGCGCAGTACACCGCCCGCGCGGTGATTCTCGCCACCGGCACCTTCCTGCGGGGTCGCATCTTTGTGGGGGACGTGTCCTATGAGGGCGGTCCCGACGGCATGTTCGCCGCCACCGCCCTCACCGACAGCCTGCTGAAACTGGGGATCGCCACCCGCCGGTTTAAGACCGGCACCCCCGCCCGCGTCAACCGCCGCAGCATCGACTTTACCCACCTGGAGCGACAGGACGGCGAGGAGCCGGTGACCCCCTTCTCTTTTGAAACCACCGAAGCCCTGCACAACACCCTGCCCTGCCACATTACCTGGACGGGGGAGGACACCAAGCGGGTGATTTTGGAGAATCTTCACCGCAGCCCCCTGTACGGCGGCAAGATCGAGGGGGTCGGCCCCCGCTATTGCCCCAGTTTTGAGGATAAGGTGGTGCGGTTTGCCGACAAGGAGCGTCATCAGGTGTTTATCGAGCCCTGCGGCAAAAACACCGACGAAATGTACCTCCAGGGGCTGTCCTCCAGCCTGCCGGTGGATATTCAGATGCAGTTTTTGCGCACCATCCCCGGTCTGGAGCGGGTGCAGGTGATGCGCCCCGCCTACGCCATCGAGTACGATTGCATCGACCCCCTGCAGTTGGGGGCGACGCTGGAATTCATCGACATCCCTGGTCTGTACGGAGCGGGGCAGTTCAACGGCTCTTCGGGCTACGAGGAGGCCGCCGCCCAAGGCTTGGTGGCGGGCGCCAACGCCGCCCTGAAGCTGCAGGGCAAGGAGCCGCTGATTTTGGACCGCGCGTCCAGCTACATCGGCACCCTCATCGACGACCTGACCACCAAGGGGTGCACCGACCCCTATCGGATGATGACCAGCCGCAGCGAGTACCGTCTGGTGCTGCGGCAGGATAACGCCGACCGCCGTCTGACCCCCATCGGACGCCGCATCGGTCTGGTGGACGACAGCCGCTGGGCGCGGTATACCGCCCGTCAGGAGCAGATGGCCGCCGAGCGTCAACGGCTGGAATCACTGGGCGTGCCGCCCTCGGCGCAGTTGGACGAGATTCTCGCCGCCTGCGGTACCACCCCCGTGCGGGACGGCGCCAAGATGGTGGATCTCATCCGCCGCCCCCAGGTGACCTATGCCGCCCTCGCCCCCGTGGACCCCGACCGTCCCGCTCTGGAGCCGCTGGTAACCGAGCAGCTGGAGGTAGAATTGAAGTACGAGGGCTATATCCGCCGTGAGCAGGCGCAGATCGACGAAATGCGGCGACTGGAGTGCCGTCTGCTGCCCGCCGACGCCCCCTATGACCAAATCCACGGACTGCGCAAGGAAGCGCAGGAGAAACTGTTAAAAGTCCGCCCCCGCAGCATCGGGCAGGCGTCCCGCATCAGCGGCGTCAGCCCTGCGGACGTGTCGGTGCTACTGGTCTGGAGCCAAAGGAGTAACGAAAATGTATGATAGAGACCTGTTTGCGCGGGTGGCGGCGCCTTTCGGCGTGGAGGTCACCCCCGAACTCGCCGAAAAACTGGATATTTACGCCCGTCTGCTGGTGGAGTGGAATCAGAAAATGAATCTCACCGCCATCACCGACCCCCAAGGCATCGCGGTCAAGCACTTTGCCGACAGTCTTACCGCCGCGGCGCTGATGCCCGCGGGGGAGTTTTCTCTCATCGACGTGGGCACGGGCGCGGGATTCCCCGGTGTGCCGCTGGCGCTGTACCGCTCCGACTGTCGCCTGACCCTGCTGGACAGCCTGAATAAGCGGCTGACTTTTCTGGACGCGGTGTGCCGCCAGGTGGGGCTGAACGCCACCCTCATCCACGCCCGCGCCGAGGAGGGGGGACGCAACCCCGACCTGCGGGAGCGGTACGACGTGGCCTGCGCCCGCGCGGTGGCCAATCTGCCGGTGCTGTCCGAGTATTGCCTGCCGTTTGTGAAGGTGGGCGGGCGGTTTATCGCCCTGAAGGGTCCCGACGCGGACCGCGAGCGGGCGGATGCCGCCCGCGGCATCGGTGTGCTGGGCGGCAGAATTGCCGCCGTGACCGCTCTGACCCTGCCCGCTACCCCCATCGAGGGTATCGAGCCTATGGAGCGGCGTCTGGTGCGGGTGGACAAGGTGCGCCCCACCTCCGCCACCTATCCCCGCCACGGGTCTAAAATTGCCAAAAAGCCGCTGTAAGTTACACAATACAACAACCAACTACGACAACCTTTTTCTACTATATATGGTATTCTATCCATAGGACAAGCCTACCTGTAGTAGAAAAAGGTTGTTTTTTATTTCAAGATAACAATGAAAAACACCGCGTTTCACGTGAAACATAAGACGGGCGACCGAGAACGCCTGCGAGTTTTGCGGCTGTGCCGCAAAATCTCGACGGACTTCGCCGCAGGCGAATGTCCACGCCCCTACGGAGATTATTCAACTACGATAGAATCCGTAGGGGCGGCAACCTGCCGCCCGCAATACCGACCAACGTAAGCTTTGTAGGGGGGCATTCCATATGCCCCCGTCGGAATAACGCCACGGGCGGATATGGAATCCGCCCCTACGAAACCACCCCGATGTAAGATAGACCCAAGCCTCCCTCTTGAGGGAGGTGGATTTTTGCCGCAGGCGAAAAGACGGAGGGAGTTATAATAACCGGTTATGAGTTTAGAGTTATGAGATTGCCTGCGGCACTCGTTATGAGAACCCCTGCGGGGTTCATATAAATCCCCCAGTCTGCCCTGCGGGCAGCCAGCCCCCTTTACAAGGGGGCCTACATTCTATCCAACATAGGATAGAACCCGCGGACGGGTAATACCCGCCCCCCTACGAATCTCACCCCACGTCGAAACCCACCAATTACAACCAAAGGAGCGATTTTATGAAATTTCGCAAGCAGCCATACCACGCCGGCGGGGAGGTGTGGATGATCCCCACGGGGGACATCCGCCCCAACCCCTACCAGCCGCGGCAGGAATTCCCGCTGGACAAGCTGGTGGAGCTGGCGCAGAGCATCAGCGAAAACGGCGTTTTGCAGCCCCTCACCGTCACCATGGAGGAGGGCGTTCCCACGCTGGTGGCGGGGGAGCGGCGGCTGCGGGCGGCACGCATCGCGGGACTGCGGGAGGTGCCCTGCATCCCCGTGCAGATGGACGCGGGACAGCGGCAGGTGATGGCGCTGGTGGAGAATCTCCAGCGGGAGGATATGAACTGCTTTGAACAGGCGCTGGGCATCCGTCGTCTGATGGAGGATGGCGGTCTGGCCCAGTGGGAGGTGGCACGGCAGCTGGGGCTGTCCCAGTCGGCGGTGGCCAATAAGTTGCGCCTGCTCCGCCTGCCGGAGGAGGAGCGGCAGCAGCTGATCGCCGCCGGTATGGGTGAGCGCCACGCCCGCGCCCTATTGCGCATCGAGAATGAGGAGCAGCGCCGCTTCGTCCTCCAGCGGGTGGTGGAGGGACGGTTCACCGTGGCGCGCACCGAGCGGATGGTGGAGGATATGCTGGCGGGGCGGGTGCGCCGCCGCCCGTCAAAGCCGCTGATTCGGGATGTGCGGGTGTTCTTCAACACCGTCAACCACGCGCTGGACATTATGCGCCGCGGCGGCATCGACGCCCAGAGCCAGCGGCGGGACGGGGAGGACTACATCGAATACGTGGTGCGCATCCCCCGATCCGCCGCCACCGCCGATAGGGCATAAGAAAACCCCCGACACAGGGTGTCGGGGGTTTGTATGTATTACTGGATAACGGTTTTTGCCTTGAGATTCTTATCGGTCAGACACACGAAGGTCTTGCCCTCCGCCATCACCAGCGGGGTCTTGCCGTCCGCCTCGTAGAAGGACAGCTGGGCATCGGTGCGCTTCCACACGATGTCGCGGGCCTTGCCGTTCACCGCCAGGGTGCCGGTGCCCTCCTTGAGGTCGAAGTCGATGTGGTAGGCGCTACCCTTCTTATAATCCAGCACGCGGCGGGTGTCGTACATCACGATGACGTTCTTCACCGCCACGGTGCCGCCGGATCCGGTCTCGTGGATCGGCATATTCATAGCGGCGTCGGTGCCCTTCATGGTGACGCGGTGCTTGCGGTAGTTGCCGGACTCCTCATCGTAGGAGAAGCCGATGTTGTAGGTCTGGGAGATCTTCACGTTGACGGTGGCGGCGGGCTGATCCCCCTCTTTTTCGCCGAAATCGTAGGGCGCCACCGTGTCGGAGGTGGTTTTATACCCCATGCGCTTGATGGTGTTCAGCACCTTATCCTTGTCGAACGCCTTGTTATTCCAGCTGTAGTTTTTACCGGCGTTGACGGCGGCGGTCAGAGTGGAGTCCACCACCGACGCCGACTCGATGTCGTTGATGTTCTGGTTGCGGATGGCGGTGCGGGCGTCGCCGGAGCCGCCGATGTGGCAGTAGATGGCGTCCAGAGCGTTGACGTATTTAATGAAGTGGGGGCGGGCCGAGCGGACGGGACCTACCCGCTGGGGCAGACGGTCCACGCTGGAGAAAATGGCCAGCATACGGGGAATACCCGCCTCGGTCTCCGCCTCAAAGTACATTTCGGCGTGCTCAATGCCCACCTGCACGATGTCCGCGGACTCGTCCGGCACCGCAAAGGCCACGGGACGGTTATTCTCGGTGTCGAAGTCCTGAATACCGGTCAGCGGATTACGGGGCAAGGGCGGTGCGGTGGTGGTTGTGGTGGTGGTAGCGGTGGTGGTTGTGGTGACGGGGGGCTCCGGCTCCTCCGGCGCGTGACAGGTGGTGAGTCCGAATACCACGCCCACGATGATGGCCACCGCCGCCACAGAGGCGGTGATGATGATAATCAAACGCTTATTCATAGGAACGCTCCTTTGTTATAGTCTACCAATAATCATAGCACGAATGACCGCCGTTTTCAATAGCAAAATTATCCAACGGGTTGACAAAACCCGCCGTTGTGGGTAAACTACATATAGAATATATGCGCCCGTAGCTCAGTAGGATAGAGCGTTCGCCTCCTAAGCGAAAGGCCGTTGGTTCGATTCCAATCGGGCGTGCCAGAAAGAACACAGAGGCGAAACCTCTGTGTTCTTTTTCGTATTGTTTCACGTGAAACGCTATAAAGCCTCCCTTGAAAAGGGAGGTGGCATTTGCGAAGCAAATGACGGAGGGATTGTCAAAATTTATGTTTTTATAAGAATCCCCCAGTCCTCGCATTCGCTCGGACAGCCCCCTTTAGGCAAGGGGGCCTTCATCCTATCCAACCTGGAATAGAATCCGTAGGGGAGGGGTCTCGCTGCGGCTCGGTCCACTCGCGGTTCTGACAGTCCACCGGACTGTCATTCATTGCCGCTCGTGTCGCTTCGCTACTCTGTCCCCTCCCGCAAAGGGGACGCGACGGCGTGGGTTTCTCTTCCGCCGCGAGAATGGTTTTACCATTTTCCCACAGTTGCCGCCCGTAACACGGAGAAAACAAGAAAAAACCCCTAAAAACAGTTTACAGACCCCTTTTTCTATGGTAAACTGGTATTTATAATAGGTAATTAAGCGAAAAATGCGTAAAAATACCTGAAAAATGATAAGCGAGGAATGGATTATGGCAAAAATTATGGCGGTTGTCACCCAAAAAGGCGGCGTGGGAAAGACCACGTCGGCGGTAAATCTGGCGGCGTCGCTGGGCGAAATGGGCAAAAAATGCCTGCTGGTGGACATCGATCCCCAGGGCAACGCCACCAGCGGTGTGGGCGTGGACAAGCGGCAGGTGGAGAAATCCACCTACGATATGCTGGTGGGCACCGGCGACGGGCGGGACGCCATCCTCGCCACCCCCTATGAGAATCTATGGATTCTGCCAGCCAGCGTGGGCTTGGCAGGTGCCGAGATCGAGATGGTGGACGTGCCCCATCGGGAAAAGCGGCTGAAGGCCGCCCTGGCCCCCTGTCGGGACGCCTTTGACTACATCCTCATCGACTGTCCCCCCGCCCTGGGTCTGCTGACCCTCAATGCGCTGGTGGCGGCGGACACCTTCCTCATCCCCGCACAGCCGGAATACTACGCGCTGGAGGGTTTGTCGCAGCTCATCGCCACCGTGCGGCAGGTCAAGCGCACCTATAACCCCACGCTGGAGCTGGAGGGCGTGATGTTCACCATGTACGACGGTCGCACCAACCTGACCCAGCAGGTGGTGGCGGAGGTGAAAAAGTTCTTCCCCCGCAAGGTGTACGGCACCGTCATCCCCCGCACCGTCCGCTTGGCGGAGGCGCCCAGCTACGGTATGCCCATCAACTACTACGATAAAAAGGGCAAGGGCGCCGTCGCCTATCGGGAATTGGCAAAAGAGATTCTGCAAAAGCAGTAAGGGAGGGTCTGTCCCCTCCCGTTAAGACGGGAAAGTCGCCTGAAAGCGCGACCCATTCCCGATAGAAATGTAAAGGAGATTTGAGATATGGCTAAGAAATTCGGCGGTCTGGGCAAGGGTCTGGACGTATTATTTTCCGAAAACACCCTGGAGGACGGCGTCACCACTGTGACTCTGCCTCTGGATGAGATCATCCCCAATCGTGAGCAGCCCCGCAAGCAGTTTGACGAGGCGGCGCTGGCGGATCTGTCCGACAGCATCGCCCAGCACGGCGTGCTGCAGCCCCTGCTGGTGCGCCCCATGCCGGACGGCAGCTATCAGCTGGTGGCGGGCGAGCGCCGCTGGCGCGCCAGCCGTATGGCCGGGCTCACCGAGGTGCCGGTGGTTATCCGCGATATGAACGAGCAGGAGGCCGCCGAGCTGGCGCTGATCGAGAACCTGCAGCGGGAGGATCTGAATCCGATGGAGGAGGCGGTGGGCTACCGCACTCTGATGGACAGCTACGGTATGACCCAGGAGCAGGCGGCGCAGGTGGTGAATAAGTCCCGCCCCGCCGTGGCCAACGCCCTGCGCCTGCTGCAGCTGCCCGAGGCGGTGACCGAGATGGTGTCCAAGGGTGAGCTGTCTGCGGGTCACGCCCGCACCGTGCTGTCCTTTGAGGGTGCCGAGGCGCAGATCGCCGCCGCCAAGCAGGCGGTGGCCAAGGGTCTGTCTGTCCGTGAACTGGAGAAGATGGCCAAGTCTGCCAAGCGCACCCCCCGCGCCCCCAAGCCCTCCACCCGCGACAGTTTTTACGACGAGGTGGAGCTGGCTCTGCGGGAGAATCTGGGTCGCCAGGTGAAGGTGACCGCCACCGCCAAGGGCGGTGTGCTGCAGGTGGAGTTCTTCGACACCGACGACCTCCGCGCCCTGGCCAATAAGCTGGCGGAGCAGGACTAATGGACTTCGCCATAGGCGAAGTCCTATACTCGGAGTATATTATGGGTAAAATTATACCATCTGAATATAAATTATCCCTCAAAGTGGCGTCCTACGACGTGGGTGCCAACGACGTTATGCGGCTGTCCGCCGTCCTGCGGTATCAGCAGGAAGCGGGGGAGCAGCACCTGGTGGATGCCGGCTTGGGCTGGCAGGCGCTGATGCAGACGGGTATGGTGTTCGTCACCTCCCGCTGGCACACGCAGATCCACCGCCTGCCCGCCATGGAGGAGCAGGTCACCCTCACCACCTGGCACCGTGACCGCAAGGGTCCCCGTTTCTTCCGCTGTTATGAATGGCGGGACGCCCGGGGCAACGTCCTCATCGAGGGCGTGATGCAGTTCGCCCTGGTGTCGGTGGCGGAGCACCGTCTGCTCCGTGGCGACGAGTTTATGGCTATGGCGCCGTTGCCGGACAACCCTCGACAGGTGTCCTGCGGCGACCCCGCCCGCTTCCCCGTCAGCGGGGTTACCCCCGTGGGGGAGTACCGCGTGCGCTGGTCGGATATGGACCGCAACGGGCATATGAACAACACCCACTACGCCGATCTGATGCTGGACGGTCTGTCTGCTGACCGCCTGGCGGGTCAGCCCGCCCAGGTGGACCTGCACTTTGCGGGGGAGTGCGTGATGGGGGACACCCTCACCCTGTCCGCCGCGGAGGAGGAAAACGTGATCACCGTCACCGGTGACACCGACCGCGGACGCAGCTTTGCCGCCCGCATCCGATGGAGTGAGTGATATGGATTTCAACGAGGCCTGTCAGCAGGTGCGGCAGGGGGATATTCGCCCCGGCGGCATCGGCATATTGGCGGAGAAGCCCCTCCACGCCACCCTTAAGTGGTGGCTGGACGATAACCCCGACCACCACGAGGTCACCCTGCCCTGCGGCAAGGTGGCGGACGTGTACGACGGGGAGCGGGTGTACGAGATACAGACCGGCAATTTCACCGCCCTGCGGAAGAAATTGGAGGTGCTGTTGCCCCACCACCCCGTGACGGTGGTGCACCCCATCCCGCGGCGAAAATATCTGGCGTGGATCCACCCCGAAACGGGGGAGATCACCCCTGCGCGTAAGAGTCCCCGTGTGGGCAGTTTTGTTGACGGGGGCGCCCAGCTGATCTATCTGTTGCCGCTGTTGGAACACCCGAATCTCACCATCCGCTTTCTCCTGATGGACATGGAGGAGCAGCGGCTGGCGGACGGCTGGGGCAAGGACGGAAAGCGGGGGAGCCACCGCGCGGTGTTGCTCCCGCTGACCCTGGAGGATACCCTCACCCTGCGCTGCCCCGCCGATTACGGAGCGCTGGTGCCGACGGCGTTGCCCGCCGCCTTTACCGCCGCGCAGTTTGGCAAGGCCGCCAGACTGCAGGGGCGCAAGCGGAACGGCGCGCTGAAGGTACTGCTGCACCGCGGCATTCTGACGCGGGAAAAAGAGGGCAAAGAGTATATTTATAAAATTGAAAAAGTCGAGTAACGTTGGCAGTTGTACCGAAGATTAGCCGCGTAGCGGCGCGCCTCCCTTGTGTAAAGGGAGGTGGCATTTGCGGAGCAAATGACGGAGGGATTGTTATGGACCGAAAACATAATAAGCAGAACATCCCATTCGCCCGACGTCTTCGTAAAAATATGACCAAAGAAGAACGACACCTATGGTACGATTATTTAAGGAATTATCCGCTTAAATTTCTTCGGCAGAAAACCATTGGCAAATATATAGTTGACTTTTATTGTGCTGAAGCACAATTGATTATAGAACTTGATGGTTCACAGCATTATATGGATAAGCAAACTAAAGAAGACAAGGAAAGAACAGAATATCTAAACGAATACGGAATGCAGGTTTTGCGGATACCTAATAACGAGGTGTTTAAAAATTTCCGAGGTGTTTGCGAATATATTGACGAGGCGGTAAAACAATCCCTCCGTCCTCGCTGACGCTCGGCCACCTCCGCTCGCCGCGAGACGGCCCCCCTTTTGTCGGCTACGCCGACATTTTCCCCCGCTATCGGGGGAAATCGACCTTTACACAAGGGAGGCACGCCGCCTGCGGCGGCTATGATTTCTGTTTTGAGTTGTTCAAGACGACAACACATCAGTCAGTTCGAAACCATCCTGACTTAAAACAAAACTAAGGAGCGAAAATCAATGAAACAAACCAACTCGGAGCGGATACGCTCCCTGGCGGTGGCAGGTCTGGTAGCAGGTCTGTACACCGCCCTGACGGTGGTGCTGGCGCCGCTGTCCTTCGGCACGGTGCAGTGCCGCGTGGCGGAGGCGCTCACCGTGCTGGCCGCCTATTCCCCTGCCTCGGCGGTGGGTCTGACGGTGGGGTGCGCCCTGTCCAATCTCATCGGTCTGACCATGGGCGCCAACGTGGCGGGTGCGCTGGACATCCTGCTGGGCACCCTGGCGACGGGTGCGGCGGCGTGGCTGTCCTACTTGTTGCGGCGGTTCCGCGTGGGCGGTCTGCCGGTGTGGTCCACCCTGCCTCCCGTGGCGCTCAACGCCCTCATCATCGGCTCGGAGCTGACCGTGGCGGTGGGTCCCCGCCATCTCAACGGCTGGCTGTTGTGGGTCGGCTCGGTGGGTGCGGGACAGCTGGTCGCCTGCGTGGGCGGCGGTCTGCTGCTGGCGATGGCCTTTAAGAAATCCGGCTTTGACCACCGATTAGAGCAGAATAATTATACTTTTAGATAAATCTACAACGAATTATACTCACAGTAAAGGAAAATCCCTATGAAATCCACCTTTCGACACTATGCGCCGGTGGCGTTGCTGCTGGCGGTGATACTGCTGGCGGCCACCTGCCTGTCCCTGCTGACAGGGGACAGAGAGCAAGGCGACCGCCCGCGGGTGTTGGTCACCACCTACCCCCTGTACGTGGCGGCGCAGAATATCCTCGGCGATACCGACGGGGTTCAGCTGACCATGCTGTCCGCCGTGGGGGCGGGGTGCCTGCACGACTATCAGCTGACCCCCGCCGACCGTCTGGCTCTGGAGCGGGCGGATCTGGTGATGACCAATGGTGTCGGCGCCGAGCCCTTCTTAGAGGGGCTGGTGGAGGAGCATCGCTTGGTGGATACCGCGGTGTGGGTGGAGCCGCTTTGCTCCGACCATCATCACGGGGCAGAGGAGCATCACCACCACGAAGACCACAACGAGCACGTGTGGGTCAGCCCCACCCAGTATCAAAAGCAGGTGGTCCAGGTGGCGGTGGCGTTGCGGTCGGTGGACCGACAGAACAGCGCCCGCTACGAGCAAAATGCTAAGGCTTACCAGACCGCCATCAAGGGTGTCGAGCAACGTCTGCCCAACCTGAACGGACGCCCCTGTGTCTTATTCCACGATTCTCTGTCCTATCTGGCGGCGGACGTGGGTCTGGACGTGAAGCTGACTATGTCTGCCGACGGTGAGAGCGGTCTGTCCGCCAACCATCTGGCGCAGGTGGAGCGTCTGGCCAAGGAGCACCCCGACCTGGTACTGCTGTACGATACCCAGTACCCCATCCGCTACACGGCGGTGGACGGGCTGGTGCCCGCCGCGCAGGTGATCTCGCTGGAGACCGCCGTGGTGGGGGACGGAAAGCCCACCGACTGGCTGGACGCTATGAATCGTAACCTGGATAAACTGCAAACATTGACCGAAGGAGGTGACGCGCCGTGAGCGAATGCGGACTGCACTGTCTGAAAATCAACAACATCACCGTCCGTGCGGGCGGACAAACGCTGGTGGAGGACGTGTCCCTCCACGCCCACTGCGGCGAGATCACCGCCCTCATCGGGCGCAACGGCGCGGGCAAGAGCACCCTGTTCAAGGCCGTACTGGGGCAGATACCCCATCGGGGCGAGGTGGTGTTCACCGGTCACGACGGCGTGCCCGCCCACCGCGCCCCCCGCATCGGCTACGTGCCTCAATCCCTAAACATCGACGAGAGTTCCCCCGCCACCGTGCTGGATATGGCGGTGGCGTATACCAGCCGCTGGCCGGCGTTTTTGCCCACCCCGCGGCGGCTGCGGCGGGAGATCGCCGCCCATTTTGAACGGTTTGACGCCGCCGACCTGCTGGACAAGCCGGCGGGTCGTCTGTCCGGCGGTGAGTGGCAGCGGGTGCTGCTGGCCATCGCCACCCGACCCCATCCCGATATGCTGGTGCTGGACGAGCCGGTGTCCGGCGTGGACGAGGCGGGTCTGCACCGCTTCTACGAGCTGCTGGAGCAGCTCCGTCAGCAGGATATGGTGATATTGCTGATTTCCCACGATTTAAGTTTCGTCCGTCATCACGCCGACCGCGTGGTGCTGCTGGACCGCCGCGTGCTGGCAAAGGGTAGCCCCGCCGAGGTGTTCGGGTCGGAGGCCTTTGCCGCCGCCTTCCCGAAAGGGGGTGAGGGCGATGTTTGACTGGCTGCAGTATGATTTTATGCGCACCGCGCTGTGGGCGGTGCTGCTGCTGGTGCCGCTGACCGCCCTGCTGGGCACGCTGGTGGTGAATAATCGGATGTCCTTTTTCTCCGACGCGCTGGGACACTCGGCGCTGACCGGTGTCGCCATCGGCGTGGTGGCGGGGGTGTCCGACTATCGGTGGATACTGGTGCTGTTCGGTGTGGTGTTCGCTCTGGCGATGAATCGCATCCGCCGCAGTCGCATCTCCTCCACCGATACGGTCATCGGTGTGTTCTCCTCGGTGGGTGTGGCGCTGGGTCTGGCGCTGTTGTCCGCCGAGGGCAACCTGAGCAACTACCAGAGCCTGTTGGTGGGCGACGTGCTGTCCATCACCCGCGAGGAATTGTGGGTGCTGGCCGCGGCGTTGGCGGTGACGCTGGTGCTGTGGCTGGTGTGCTTTAACGGCTTTTTCGCCGTCAGCGTCAGCCCATCGGTGGCAAAGAGTAAGGGTCTGCCCACCGTATTGCTGGACAACCTGTTCGTCACCTTGGTGGCGGTGGTGGTGATGCTGGCCATCCGCTGGGTGGGTCTGCTCTTAATCAACGCCATGCTGATTTTGCCCGCCGCCTCCGCCCGCAACGTGGTACGGAGTCTGCGGTCCTACCACCTGCTATCGGTGGTGTTCGGCGTGTTTGCCGGCGTGGTGGGTCTGGCGGTGTCCTTCTATAACGGCATCGCCGCCGGCCCCTGCATCATCTTGGTGCTGGCCGCCATCTTCTTCGGCACGTTCTTGTTACGCAAGAAATGATGGATACAAGAAAACCAAATCGGCTGAAAGAGTATGATTATTCCGAAAATGGAGCCTATTTCATCACCATCTGTACCAAAAACAGAAAGCCGAATCTATCTAAAATAGAACCCGTAGGGGCGGGCGTCCTCGACCGCCCGTTCGTGAAATTGTTACCATACGGTGTCGTGGCAGAACGGTATATGAATCAATTGAACAATTTTTACACACATCTATCTGTGGACAAATATGTGATTATGCCAAACCACATTCACATATTATTGCGGATAATCGATAGTGGGCGGTCGAGGACGCCCGCCCCTACAAACCGCAATTCAAGTGTTGCGCAATTTGTATCCACATTTAAACGTTTTTGCAACAAGGAATACGGAAACAATATTTTCCAACGCTCCTATTACGATCACGTGATTCGGGGGGAGCGGGATTACCGCGACGTGTGGGATTACATCGAGACAAACCCCTTGCGGTGGCAAGAGGATGAATATCACTGCGAAAAGTAAGAAATCTGTTTGGAATTCTAAAAGAGGCGATACTTATGAAAAAAATCAAGGCATTTTGTACGCGAAAAGGGGTCGTCCCCTCGGGCAAGCTGTATTTTGTGGACGCCATGGGGTCGATGGCGGTGGGTCTGTTCGCCACCCTGCTCATCGGCACCATCTTCCAGACCCTGGGCGACTACACCGGCTGGGCGTTTCTGACCGACATCGCCGGCTACGCCAAGGGCTGTACCGGTGCGGCGCTGGGTGTGGCTATCGGCTACGCCCTGAAGGCGCCGCCGCTGGTGCTGCTGTCCGGCGCGGTGGTGGGCTCTATCGCCAACGGTCTGCCCACCACCTTTGCGGGGGTGGACACCCCCCTCACCGCCGGTCCCGCCGGCGCCTTTGTGGTGTGCATCGTGGCCATCGAGCTGGGCAAACTGGTGTCGAAGGAAACCCCCGTGGACATCATCGTCACCCCCGTCACCACCATCGCCTCGGGTATGGCGGTGTCGCTGGCGGTGTGCCCCCTCATCGCCTATTGTATGTATTGGCTGGGCTACTTCATCAATACCGCCACCGCTATGCAACCCCTGCTGATGGGTATTATCATCGCGGTGGTGATGGGTATGATCCTCACCCTGCCCATCTCCTCCGCCGCCATCTGCGCTATGATCGGCATCACCGGTCTGGCGGGTGGTGCCGCTACGGCGGGCTGCTGTGCCCAGATGGTGGGCTTTGCGGTGATCTCCTTCCGTGAGAACAAATGGGGCGGTCTGGTGGCCCAGGGACTGGGCACCAGTATGCTGCAGATGGGCAACATCGTGAAGAATCCCCGCATCTGGATCCCCGCCACGCTGGCCTCCGCCTTTACCGGCCCCCTGTCCACGCTGGTGTTCCGTCTGGAATGCACCGGTGTGTCGGCGGGTATGGGCACCTGCGGTTTGGTGGGACCTCTGGGCATCCTCACCGATATGGGCACCGACAATTGGTGGGTGTGGCTGGGCATTGTGGTGGTGTGCATCATCGCCCCCGCCGTGCTGTCGCTGATATTCTCCGAATTGTTGCGTAAGATCGGCTGGATTCGGGATAACGATATGAAACTCTCGCTGTAAGTATTCACGAGTATTTTAATGAAGCCTCAGCGGAAAATCCGTATCACAAAATCGGATTCGGGTTTAAATGCTGTGGCTAATGGAGGACGACTATGACACAACCTAACGAAACGCCGAAGGGACGGCTGAAGGGCTGGATGCAGGATGACGCCGTCGCCCGCACGGTGCGTGGCGGCGTGCTGTTCATACTGTTTCTGGTGTTGACGCTGAGCGTGTTCTTTGCCCTGTGGATGTGGAACTCCCCCCAAACGGGAGCGGAGGGCACCGCCACCGACCTGCAGAGAGCCTTTTACACCCTGGGGGGCGGTGCGCTGGTGGCGGCTCTGGTCACCTGGGCGCTGACCGCCCTGCAGGACACCCCCGCCGAGGAGCGCTCGGTGTGGTTCTGTCCCCTGCTGGCGGGCGGACTGGGTCTGGCGCTGTATCTGCTGGCCTACGCCTTTCTGGGGGTCTACCCCTTTGGGGGTAAGACGGTGCTGATGGTGGATATGCACCACCAGTACGCCCCTCTGCTCAGCGAATTGCGCCATATGATTTTAAACGGCGGCGACTTCACCTACGATTTCAACGTGGGTATGGGTGCGGCGTTTATCCCCACCTTTGCCTATTATCTGGCCAGCCCGCTGAATCTGGTGCTGCTGCTGTTCAGCGAGTCCACTCTGCCGGACGGCATCTTCGTCATCACCCTGCTGAAGGGGGCGCTGGCGGCGGCATCCTTTACGGCGATGGCGCAGTATCTGTATAAAAAGCGCACCACCGCGATGGTGGCGGTAGGTCTTATGTACGCCCTGTCGGGGTATATGCTGGCCTATTCCTGGAACATTATGTGGCTGGACGTGCTGGTATTGCTGCCGCTGGTGGTGATGGCGATGGAGCATATGCTCACCACCGGTCGCATCATCCCCTATGCCGCCACGCTTGGCTTGGCGCTGTTCTGCAATTACTACATCGGCTTTATGCTGTGTGTGTTTCTGGTGCTGTATATGGGTGTGTGGCTGCTGCGTCAGCGCCGCACCCTCAAGGACGTAGGTATCGGCTGTGCCCGCTTCGCCGCGGGCAGTCTGTGGGGCGCCGGTATGGCGGCCTGCGTGCTGATTCCCACCGCGCTGGCGTTGGGTCGCACCTCCGCCGCCGGCGGAGAGATGGTGGACTTTGACACCAATTTCACGGTTATCGACCTGCTGGGTCGGCTGTTCTACGGCGCCGAGCCCACCATCCGCTCCGGCAACCTGCCCAATATCTATTGCGGCGTGCCGGCGGTGCTGCTGGCGCCGGTGTACCTGACCCAAAAGGAGATTCCCCTGCGGCGGCGGCTGTGCTATGCCGCGCTGTTGGCGGTGATGGTGGTCAGCTGCACCCTGTCCCAGTTGGACCTGCTGTGGCACGGACTCCACGCCCCCAACGACCTGCCCTATCGCTTCTCCTTCCTGCTGAGCTTCGTGCTGCTGATGATGGCGGCGGCGGCGCTGTCCCATCTGCGCGCCGTCACCCATAAGCAGATCCTCGCCGGTCTGGCGGGGTGCGCGGGTTTCCTGCTGCTGTGGGAGAAATTGGGCGACCTGACCGCCACCGCCGACGCGGAATTGGCGGAGAAGACCACCATAGAGCCGCGTCTGTTGTACGTAAACCTAATCTTACTGGCGGGGTACGCCTTCGTGCTGGTGGCCGCCGCGGTGTGGAAGCACCGCGCCCGCCTGTTTACCCGCCTGCTGCTGACGCTGGTGTGCGTGGAGCTGCTGCTGGGCACCCCCTACACCCTGGAGCGGATGCACGAGAACGAGCATTTCACCGGACGGGTCTATTACACCGCCCACGTGAAGCACGAGGTGCTGGACACCGCTCTGCGCCGTGCCGAGGAGCTGGCGCAGGAGGAGGGCAACGGCTTCAGCGTGTTCTGCCGTATGGACTACCTGCCCCGCACCACCTGCGTGGACACCGCCCTGCACCATTACAGCGGTCTGACCACCTTTGCCTCCAGTAACCCCTATATGACCACCAAGTTTATGGGGGAGATGGGGTATGCGGTCAACGGGGTCAACAGCTATCTGTATCACAGCTACGTGGCGCCCACCGACAGCCTGCTGGGTCTGCGGTACGTCATCTTGGACGTGCGGCTGACCGACCATCCCCAGCTGACCCTGCTGGACAGCGTGTCCGCCGCCAACGGCGAAGAGACGGTCACCTATTATATCTATCGCAACGAATTGGCGCTGCCCATCGGTCTGGCGGTGTCGGAGGATATCCGCGACTATGAGGGGGTCAAGTACGACCCCTTTGAGAGCCAGCAGAATCTGTTCACCTCGCTGACGGGGCTCACCGACCCGCTGTACGAGGCGCTGGAGCTGGAGGCGGTGGACGGCGGCGCGGTCAGCGGCACCAGCGTGTCCTTTGATGAGACCGGCGGCGTGTTCAGCGCCACCGTCACCACCCCGGGACGGTATTTCGCCTACGTGGACTGCCGCGCGGCGGAGGACATCTCGGTGGAGCACTACCGCCCCGACGACAACGGCGAATCCTACGTCAACGGCTGGACGGTGACCAACCACGAGCCGTACATCATCGACGCGGGCACCCTGCGTGCGGGCGACCGTATGGAGGTGGCGCTGTCCGGCGATACCTCCGCCACCGGCAACGTGTACCTGATGCGGATGGACGAGGACGCCCTGAACACCTATATGGATTCTCTGCAAACCGGCGGTATGCAGCTGACCGACCGCAAGGGTTCCACCCTGACCGGTACGGTCACCGCCGCCGAGGAGCAGACGATGTTCTTCTCCATCCCCTACGATGAGGGATGGCAGGTGTACGTGGATGGGGAGCGGGTGGAAGCCTTCCCCATTGATACCGACGAGGAGACCACGTGGGACGATGACGGCAACGCGGTCACCGAGGGCGGCGACGACGGCGCCCTGCTGGGCGCGGCGATCACCGCCGGCACCCACGAGGTGAAGCTGGTGTTTAAGGCCAAGGGTCAGGCGTTGGGCGCGGCTGTCAGCGCGGTGTGCCTGATGCTGTTGGCGGTGCCTGCCCTGCTGACCCGGTGGCGTAAGAGAAAGGCCGCCCGCACTCCCGTGCGGCTGTCCGATCTGGCGGAGGACGCCCCCACCGACGGCGAAAACAGCGGTAAAACGGACATCATCGTCCCCACCAATGAGGCAATGATCAATCAAAACGATACGGAAACCCCCACCGAGGAATAACAAAAAAGAGCCGATGGCAACCGCCATCGGCTCTTTTTATCATTTCGTGTTGCTATGTATGGAGCGTTCCTTGCCTCTCCCTTTGGGAGAGGTGTCGCCACAGGCGACGGAGAGGGAGCCTCCCTTGTGTAAAGGGAGGAGGCATTTGCGAAGCAAATGACGGAGGGATTGTCAAAATTTATGTTCTTTTTATAAGAATCCCCCAGTCCTCGCATTCGCTCGGACAGCCCCCTTTAGGCAAGGGGGCCTTGGTTTTGTGCGGTTGTTCGTATGCAAGTGTC
>JAFSFH010000006.1 GCA_017435305.1 Clostridia bacterium | reverse complement strand
TATGCCAATTAACAATCCCCCAGTCACGGCTTTCGCCGTGCCAGCCCCCTTTACACAAGGGGGCCACCGCTGCGGCGGGATTCCCCATAGCTAAAGCTTTTTTATCCCACCAGCATTGCTGGTGGTTCATTACTACAAAAGAATGCCCGCGTGCTTTTATCACACGCGGGCATTGGTTTATTCAACAGAGGTTAAGTCAGAACAGTCCGGAGATCTTGCCGCCCGCATCCACGTCGATGCGCTCGGCGGCGGGGGATTTGGGCAGACCGGGCATGGTGAGGATGTCACCGGTCAGCACCACAATAAAGCCGGCGCCGGCGGACACCTTCACGTTCTTGACGGTGACGGTGAAGCCCTCGGGGGCGCCCAGCTTAGTGGGGTCGTCCGAGAAAGAATACTGGGTCTTGGCGATGCAGACGGGACACTTGTCAAAGCCCAGGGCGGTCAGCTGCTGAATCTGCTTTTTGGCGGCAGGCAGGACGGTGATGCCGTCGCCGCCGTACACCTTTTTGACCACCGACTCGATCTTATCCTCAATGGAGCCGTCCAGCTCGTAGGAGAAGGTGAAATCGCCCTGCTCCTCCTCGCACAGGCGGACAACCTCCCTCGCCATCTCGATACCGCCGGCACCGCCGTCCGCCCACACGGTGGACAGCACGGTGTTAACACCCAATTCGCGGCACTTGGCGATGATGAAGTCGATCTCTGCATCGGTATCGGTGGGGAAACGGTTGACCGCCACCACGCAGGGCAGCTTGTACACGTTCTTGATATTGGACACGTGGCGCAGCAGGTTGGGGATGCCCCGCTCCAGAGCGCCCAAGTCCTCGGTGGCCAGCTCGGTCTTGGCCAGACCGCCGTGCATCTTCAGGGCGCGGACGGTGGCAACCACCACCACGGCGTCGGGGGTCAGACCCGCCATACGGCACTTAATGTCCAGGAATTTCTCGGCACCCAAATCCGCGCCGAAGCCGGCCTCGGTGACGGTGTAGTCGCCCATCTTCAGCGCCAGGCGGGTGGCCATAACGGAGTTACAGCCGTGGGCGATGTTGGCAAAAGGACCGCCGTGCACAAAGGCAGGGGTGCCCTCCAGGGTCTGCACCAGATTGGGCTTGATGGCGTCCTTCAGCAGGGCGGTCATAGCACCCACCGCCTTCAGGTCGCCGGCGGTGACCGGCTTGTCGTCGTAGGTGTAGCCCACGATGATGCGGGACAGGCGCTCCTTCAGGTCGGTGATGGAGGAGGCCAGACAGAACACCGCCATAATTTCGCTGGCCACGGTGATGTCAAAGCCGTCCTCGCGGGGGACGCCGTTGGGCTTGCCCCCCATACCGTCCACGATAAAGCGCAGCTGGCGGTCGTTCATATCCACACACCGTTTCCAGGTGATGCGGCGCACGTCGATGCCCAGGGCGTTGCCCTGCTGAATGTGGTTATCCAGCATGGCCGCCAGCAGGTTGTTGGCGGCACCGATGGCGTGAAAGTCACCGGTGAAATGCAGGTTAATGTCCTCCATAGGTACCACCTGGGCGTAGCCGCCGCCGGCGGCGCCACCCTTGACGCCGAACACAGGTCCGAGGGAGGGCTCGCGCAAGGCCACGGTGACGTCCTTGCCGATGCGGCGCAGACCGTCCGCCAGACCGATGGTGGTGGTGGTCTTGCCCTCCCCCGCGGGGGTGGGGGTGATGGCGGTGACCAGAATCAGCTTGCCGTCGGGGCGGTCGGTCTCCTCCAGCAGGGATAGGTCGATCTTGGCCTTATAGTTGCCGTACTGCTCCACGTATTTCTCGTCCACGTGGGCGGTGGCGGCAATTTCACGAATGTGCTTCATCTGACATTCCTGGGCGATCTCAATATCGGTTTTGTAGGACATAATCAACACTCCTTATGCAATTTATATGATGGTGGCGGGAGCAAGCCCCCGCCCTACAAAGTCTGTTGCGAATAGGATTTGTAGGGGCGGATTCCATATCCGCCCGCTAACGGGGGCATATAGAATGCCCCCCCTACGGATTCTGTCGGGGCGGTGGCGTTGTTTGTACGCCGACTGTCGTCGGCTACAATCCCCCACCGTCCTGCGGACGGAGCCCCCTTTACACAAGGGGGCCTTTATCCTCTTACTTAAAATACTTGACAGCCGCTTCGAACATACGGATGTCGTAGTTGCCGGGGACGTTCTTATACAGGCCGTCGGCGACCCGCTCGCTGTGACCCATCTTGCCGAACACGCGGCCGTCGGGGCTGGTAATGCCCTCGATGGCGAACAGAGAGCCGTTGGGGTTAAAGTCAATATCCTGCGTGGCGTTGCCGTCCAGATCCACGTACTGGGTAGCCACCTGTCCGTTCTCCGCCAGCTTCAGTGCCAGTTCAGGGGAGCACAGGAACTTGCCCTCGCCGTGGGAGATGGGGGCATTGACGATGTCGCCCACCTTCATCAGACTCAACCAAGGGGATTTCACCGAGGCGATGCGGGTATGGACGATACGGCTCTGGTGACGGTTGATGTTGTTAAAGGTCAGGGTGGGGCAGCTCTCATCGGTGTCCATAATCTTGCCATAGGGCACCAGACCCAGTTTCACCAGCGCCTGGAAGCCGTTGCAGATGCCGCACATCAGGCCGTCACGATTGTCCAGCAGGTCGGTGACCGCTTCCTTCACCGCGGCGTTGCGGAAGAAGGCGGTGATGAACTTGGCGGAGCCGTCCGGCTCGTCGCCGCCGGAGAAGCCGCCGGGGATGAAAATCATCTGGCTCTCTTTCACCTGCTCCGAGAAGGCGGCGACGCTCTGTGCCACGTCCTCGGCGGTGAGATTACGGACAACGAATATCTCGGCATCCCCGCCGGCGCGCTGAACCGCGCGGGCGGAATCGTATTCGCAGTTGGTGCCGGGGAATACGGGAATCAGAATCTTCGGCTTGGCCACCTTGACGGCGGGGGCGAGGGTGCACTTGCCCTCATAGGAGAAGGTGGGCTGGACGGACTTATCCGTCTTGGCCTTGGTGGGATACACGTCCTCCAGTGTGGCGGTATTCAGCGCGTACAGCTCGTCGATGGTGACCGCGTCGTCCTCCAGCGCGATGGTGCCGTCGTCGGTGGTATAGCCCAGGCGCAGCACGCCGGGCAGACACACCTCTTCGCTCATCTCAGCGATGATGAAGTCCGGGAAGGATAGGTGCCAGTTTTCTCCCAACTGGGACTCGGACTTAAAGCCGATGTGGTTGCCGAAGGACATCTTCATAACGCCTTCCGCCAGACCGTTCTCCACCGCCCAGGCGGACAGCACCTTGCCCTCCTGGCACAAGGTGTGGAACTGCTCCCAGGCCGCCTTGACGCTGTCGGCGGACTCTTCGGTGGGGCCGAAGACGTACACCGGGTGACCGGCGGCCTTGAACTCCGGAGAAATCACGTCATTCTTGTTGATGGGGGCGATGGCGAAAGAAATCACGGTGGGCGGCACGTCCAGATCCAGGAAAGTGCCGGACATAGAGTCCTTGCCGCCGATGGCGGCGGCACCCAGCTCCAGCTGGGCATCCATAGCGCCCAACAGGGCGGCAAAGGGTTTGCCCCAACGGGTGGGCTCATCTTTCAGTTTCTCAAAAAACTCCTGCAAAGTCAAGTAGGCTTTTTTATAGTCACAGCCGGCGGCCACCAGCTTGGCCACGGAGGAGAAGATGGCGGCGTGGGCTCCGGTATAGGGGTCCACCGACAGCAGGTCGGGGTCACAGCCCCAGGCGAACACCGAAGCGGTGTCGGTGGTCTGACCGGGCAGCATAGGCAGGGTCGCCGCCATGGACTGGGTGGGGGTCAGCTGGCGCTGACCGCCGTAGGGCATCACCACGCTGCCGGCGCCGATGGTGGAATCAAACCGCTCCACCAGACCCCGCTTCTCCGCCGTCTTCAGGGCGGCGGCCATCTCACGCAGGGAGCCGTACAGAGGCTGACTCAACACAGACAAATCCTTTTCGGTGACGGTGATGTCGGCGTGCTTCACCGCACCGTTGGTGTCCAGAAATGCGCGGGACAGGTCGGCGATGGTCTGACCCTTCCAGGTCATCACCATCCGCTCCTCGGCGGTGACCACCGCCACGCGGTAGGCCTCCAGATTTTCCGCCTGCGCCAGCGCGATAAAGGTGTCGGCGTCCTCGGGGGACACCACCACCGCCATACGCTCCTGGGACTCGGAGATGGCGATCTCGGTGCCGTCTAAGCCCTCGTATTTCTTGCGCACCGCATCCAAATCAATCTTCAGACCCGCCGCCAGCTCGCCGATGGCAACCGATACACCGCCGGCGCCGAAATCGTTGCACCGCTTAATCAGGCGGGTGACCGCGGGATCGCGGAACAGGCGCTGGATCTTGCGCTCCTCGGGGGCGTTACCCTTTTGCACCTCGGACGCCATGGTGGTGAGGGATTTCATATTATGGCTCTTGCTGGAGCCGGTGGCGCCGCCGATGCCGTCCCGTCCGGTACGACCGCCCAGCAGAATCACCACGTCGCCCGGGGCGGGACGCTCACGACGCACGTTTTCGGCGGGGGCGGCGGCCACAACGGCGCCGCACTCCAAACGCTTGGCGACGTAACCGTCGTGATACATCTCCGCCACGTGACCGGTAGCCAGACCGATCTGGTTGCCGTAGGAAGAATAACCCGCCGCCGCGGTCTGACATATCTTGCGCTGGGGCAGCTTGCCCGGCAGGGTCTCGTCAAAGCTCTTTCGGGGGTCGCCCGCTCCGGTGACCCGCATAGCCTGATGGACGTAGGCGCGTCCCGACAACGGGTCGCGGATACAGCCGCCGATGCAGGTGGCGGCACCGCCGAAGGGCTCGATCTCGGTGGGGTGGTTGTGGGTCTCGTTCTTAAACATCAACAGCCAATCCTGCTCCTCCCCATTCACCACGGCGGGCAGGTGGATGGAGCAGGCGTTGATCTCCTCGGACTCGTCCAGTTCGGGGGTGAGTCCGCGTTTCTTCAATACTTTGGTGGCGATGGTGGCGATGTCCATCAGGGTCTGGGGGCGGGCGGCGGCCTTTTCCTCGCCGTACACCTCCACACGGGCATCCAGATAGTGATCGTAGGCGTATTTTACAAGAATGGACTCGATGTCCACCTTGTCAAAGTGGGTAGAGAAAGTGGTGTGACGGCAGTGGTCCGACCAGTAGGTGTCCACCACGCGGATCTCGGTGATGGTGGGGTCGCGGCGCTCCTCGTCACGGAAATAATTCTGCAGGAATTTCAGGTCGTCCGGATCCATCGCCAGACCCAATTCCTCCAGCAGAGCGGACAGGGCATCGGCGTCCATACCGATAAAGCCCTCTACGGTAGCCACCGTATCCGGCAGAGGGTACTCCACCGCCAGGGTAGCGGGTTTATCCAGAGAAGCCTCACGGCTCTCCACGGGGTTGATCACGTGCTTTTTGAACGCCGCCAGCGCCTCCTCGGAGAGGTCGCCGTACAGGGCATACACGCGGGCGGTGCGGATGGTGGGGCGCTCCTGTCGGGAGATGATCTGAATGCACTGGGCGGCAGAATCCGCACGCTGGTCAAACTGACCGGGCAGATACTCCACCGCAAACACAGTGGCGCCCTCGATGGTCAACTCATCGGAAATATTGTCCAGCTGGGGCTCGGAGAACACGGTGGTCTTGGCGTAGTCAAACAATTCCTGCGTCAGACCCTCGGCGTCGTAGCGATTAAACAGCCGCACCCGCTCCACGCCGTCGATGCCCAACAGAGCGTGGGCGTCACCCAACAGGGCGCGAGCCTCGTTGTCCAGACCCTCTTTCTTTTCCACATATACACGGTATACCATAGTTAAACCTCCCGCGCCTGCATAGCTTTGGCGCCGATGTCGTGACGGTAATAGGCGTTATCAAAATGAATCTGCTCCACCAACCCGTATGCTGCGGCGATGGCATCCGGCAGGGTGTCCGCCAACGCGGTGGCGCCCAATACGCGACCGCCGTTGGTGACGAGCGTACCGTCCTTAATTGCCGCGCCCGCCACGTAGACGGAGTCGGCTATCTCGGAGGGGATGGTGAGGGGCAGTCCCTTATCGTAAGCCTGCGGATAACCGGCGGAGGCCATAATCACACAGCAGGCGTGTTTGTCGCTGAATTTGACCTCGATGTCCGCCAGAGTGCCGTTTGTGACGGCCTGCATCACGGTGAGCAGGTCGCTGTCCAATAAGGGCAGCACCACCTGGGTCTCGGGGTCACCGAAGCGGCAGTTATACTCGATGACCTTGGGGCCGTCGGGGGTGAGCATCAGACCGAAGTACAGACAGCCCTTAAAGGGTCTGCCCTCCGCCTTCATGGCGCGGATGGTGGGCAGGAAGATGGTGTCCATACACACCTTGGCAATATCCTCGGTGTAGTAGGGATTGGGAGCGATGGTGCCCATACCGCCGGTATTGAGGCCGGTATCGCCATCCCCCGCACGCTTATGATCCATACTGGAGATCATCGGCACCACCGTCTCGCCGTCGGTGAAGGACAGCACCGACACCTCGGGACCGGTGAGAAACTCCTCGATCACCACGTGGTCACCGCTGGCGCCGAACTGCTTATCCTGCATCATAGACACCACGGCGGCCTTGGCCTGCTCGCGGGTGGTGGCGATGATGACCCCCTTGCCCAAGGCAAGGCCGTCCGCTTTGACCACCGTGGGGATGGGGGCGGTATCCAGATAGGAAAGGGCGGCATCCAACTCTTCAAATACCTCGTAGGCGGCGGTGGGGATGCCGTATTGTTTCATCAGGTTTTTGGAGAACACCTTGCTGCCCTCGATGATGGCGGCATTGGCGCGGGGGCCGAAGCAGGGGATGCCCCGCTCCTCCAGGGCGTCCACGCACCCCAGCACCAGCGGGTCGTCGGGGGCCACCACCGCATAGTCGATGGCGTTGGTCACCGCGAAATCCACGATGGCGGGGATGTCGGTGGCACCGATATTCACGCAGGTGGCGTCGGCGGCGATGCCGCCGTTGCCCGGCAGGGCGAAAATCTCGGTGACCTGCGGATTTTCCTTTAGTTTTTTTATCATGGCGTGCTCACGACCGCCACCACCGACAACAAGCAGTTTCATATTGTGTCCTCCATAGTTGGATAGAAATTAGCCTCCCTCCCCGAGGGAGGTGGATTTTGCCGCAGGCAAAAGACGGAGGGAGTTTTCCTTTTGCCGCCTAACAGCGGCAACTCCTTCAGTCACGGCTATCGCCGTGCCAGCTCGCTCGCCGCGAAGCGGCCCCCCTTTTGTCGGCTTCGCCGACATTTTCCCCCGCTTAACGGGGGAAATCTGCCCTCAAAGAGGGAGCCTTTTCCTAATCACAGTTTTATCAGTGGTGGAACAGGCGCATACCGGTGAAGGCCATGACGATGCCGTTCTTGTTGCACTCCTCAATAACCAGGTCGTCGCGGATGGAGCCGCCCGGCTCGGCGATGTAGGTGACACCGCTGGCATAGGCGCGCTTGATGTTGTCCGCAAAGGGGAAGAAGGCGTCGCTCGCCAGAGCCAGACCCTTAAAGCCGCCCAGCCATTCCTTCTTATCCTCGGCGGTCAAGGGAGCGGGCTGCTGGGTAAAGTAGTTCTGCCAGATGCCGTCGGCGCACACGTCCTCCTCGTTGCCGTTGATGTAGCCGTCGATGACGTTGTCACGCTCGGGGCGACCCATGGTGGGCAGGAAGGGCAGGGAAAGCGCCTTGGGGTGCTGACGCAGCAGCCAGGTGTCCGCCTTGGTGCCTGCCAGACGGGTGCAGTGGATGCGGCTCTGCTGACCGGCACCCACACCGATGGCCTGACCGTCCACCGCGTAGCACACCGAGTTGGACTGGGTGTATTTCAGCGTAATCAGCGCCACGATCAGATCCCGCTTGGCGGAATCGGGCAGGTCTTTGTTCTCGGTGACCACGTTCTCCAGCAGGTGGTTGCCGATCTTAAACTCGTTGCGACCCTGCTCGAAGGTGATGCCGTACACGTCCTTCTGCTCCACGGGGGCGGGAACGTAGTCGGGGTCGATCTGAACGATGTTGTAGTTGCCTTTGCGCTTGCCTTTGAGAATTTCCAGAGCCGCGGGCTCATAGCCGGGGGCGATGATGCCGTCGGACACCTCACGGGCGATCAGCTTGGCGGTGGTCACGTCGCACACCTCGGACAGGGCCACCCAGTCGCCGAAGGAGCACAGACGGTCGGTGCCGCGGGCGCGGACATAGGCGCAGGCCAAAGGGGAGTCGTCCAGACCCTCGATATCCTCCACAAAGCAGGCTTTTTTCAGCGCGTCGGACAGGGGCAGACCCACGGCGGCGGAGGTGGGGCTGACGTGCTTAAAGGAGGTGGCGGCGGGCAGACCCAGCGCCTCTTTCAGCTCCTTTACCAACTGCCACGCGTTGAAGGCATCCAAAAAGTTGATGTAGCCGGGACGACCGTTCAGCACGGTGATGGGCAGATCGCCGCCATCCTTCATAAAGATACGGGACGGCTTCTGGTTGGGGTTACAGCCGTATTTCAGTTCAAACTCTTTCATTGTCAGCACCTCACACATTTTTATTGACGATACGAGTTTCGGTCTTGCCGTCGGCAAGGTCAATATAGCGAACGAACAGGGACACCTTATTGTCCTCGTTCAGATTGGTCCAAATCAGGTCGGTCAGCGCGTCGATGTCCATATCGGGCAGCTCCAGCGTCTTGGGTTCGCCCTCGTAGGAGGGGAGCGGATCGCCGTCGCAGGCATAGGTGTGGATGAATTTCGCCCGACCGGCGATGGGGTCGGAGTAGGCATAGGTGAACCGCTGGCAGGAGGAGTCGTCTCCCTCGGCGGACTTCAGGATGGACAGGGCGTAGTTCATACCGCCGTTCTCGTGGTGGATGATGCCGCTGATGCGGGGGGTGAAATTGGGGGCATCGTCCTCAAACTCGCGGGTGCGCAACGCCTGCTCAAAGGTCATCTGCTTGTCCATCAGGTCATAGATGGTATCGGTCTGGTCGCCGTTGGTGACGATGGTCTTATTGCCCAGCACGCGGACGGGGTAGTAGATGATGAGATGGGGGTCCACCATCTTGGACTCGTCAAAGGCCTTGGTACGCATAGCGTCCCCCTCCGCCACAAACACGCGGTTGCGGCTGTTGACGCTGCGACCCATAATGAAGTAGGCGGTGACCGCCTTTTTGCTGTCGGCAGACTTGCCGATGATGATGCCGCGACCGTGATAGGTCAGGCTGTTTAATTCTTCCTTGATGGTGGAGATTTTCATATCGTTTCCCTCGCTTTTTGATTGTCTTGCACAAGGTTATCTTGCCTCCCTCTGACGAGGGAGGTGGCACGGCGTCAGCCGTGACGGAGGGAGAGAGGTTTGTGCTGTTCCGTCTCTCCCCCACCCGCCTGCGGCGGGAGCCCCCTCGTCAGAGGGGGCCAAGATGGGCCGATGTGGGCATCGACCCCTACGGACTCTATCGAGATTGAACCTGTTTCCTCAAAAATAAGATGCATTCGTTATTCGCACAGCTTCTCGCTGACGATTTCCACGGCGCGGGGAAGAATCTTCCATTCCGCCTGCTCCATCACCCGGCGCTGGAGGGTTTCGGGGGTGTCCCCCGCCTCGATCTCCACCGCCTGCTGCAGGATGATCTCGCCGCCGTCGGGAATCTCGTTGACGTAGTGGACGGTGGCGCCGGTCACCTTGACCCCGTAATCCAGAGCGGCGCGGTGCACCCGCAGACCGTAAAATCCCTCGCCGCAAAAGGCGGGAATCAACGACGGATGCACGTTCAAAATTCGCTTTTCATAGGCATCGGTAAACCGCTTGCTGAGGATGGACATAAAGCCCGCCAGCACGATAAGGTCAATATCGCAGGCGGTCAACTGCGCCATTAGCGCCTCCTCAAAGTCCTCCTGTGAGCCGCAAGCCGCCTTGGTAATCACCACAGCGGGGATGCCCGCCTGCTCCGCGCGGGTGAGGGCGTAGGCGTCCGCCTTGTTGGAGATGACCAGCGCGATCTCCCCGTGAGGTATCTCTCCCCTACCCCGGGCGTCGATCAGCGCCTGCAGGTTGGTGCCGCCGCCGGAAACCAGCACGGCAATACGACATTTAGTGGGCATCCGCTTTCCCCTCCTTTGTCAGTTTGGACAACAGCGGCAACAGCACGCCGCCCACGGCGTTGCTGAGAATAACGATCCACAGAAAGCCGCAGGCTTTCAGGGACACGATGCCGGCGGCGGCGAAATAAAACATATCCGCGATGGAATGCTCAAAGCCGCTGAGAATAAACACGGGGACGCAGAACAGAATGGCGGCTATGGACTTATGGTCGCGGAAAATGCTCACCGCCAGATACATCAAAATGCCGCAGAACACGCCGCGCACGGCGGTCTGTCCCACCGTCTGGGTCAGCTTCGCCGCGCAGAGGGTCTCGGCCACCTCGCCCAGGTTGGGCAGGCCGCAGCGGATCGCCCAGCCGCACAGGGCGGTGGCGATCAGATTGCCCAGCAGGGCGGTCAGCACCACCGTCCAGTTATCTTTATCGCATTGTTCGGGCAGGAATCCCACCTTGCCGGTGAACAGACCGTAGCCCTTATAGCAGATGCAGAGTAGTGCCACGGTGAACAGCACCGCGCCCACCACGCGACTCTCGCAGGCCAGAAACACGCTGCCGCCGATGGCGATGAGAATGCCCGCCATCACGCCGTTTATCGTACCCTTAATCATAACAGAATCTTCTCCTCGCCCGCGATGATCTCGCCGATGACGTAGGCGTCGTCGCCGCTCTCGCGGAGCACCGACAGAGCGGTATCCACCTGCTCGGCAGGCACCACCACGCTCATACCCACGCCCATATTGTAGGTGTTATACATATCCCGCTCCGGTACGTTGCCCCACTTGGCGATCAGGTCGAAGATGGGCAACACCTTGACGGCGGACTTATCAATGTTAGCACACAGACCGTCGGGAATGGAGCGGGGGATATTCTCATAGAAGCCGCCGCCGGTGATGTGGGAGATGCCCTTCACGTCCACCTTGTCCAGCAGAGCCAGTATCGACTTCACGTAGATGCGGGTGGGCACCAATAACGCCTCGGCGATGGTCTTGCCGCCCAGCTCGTCGCGGGGGACGTACAATTCGGGGTTGTTGTTGTCAATGTCAAAGACCTTGCGGCACAGAGAAAAACCGTTGGAATGGATGCCGGTGGAGGGCAGAGCGATCACCACGTCCCCCACAGTCATACGGCTGTTGTCGATGATGTCTTTTTTGTCCACGATGCCCACCGCAAAGCCGGCCAGGTCGTAGTCCTCTGCAGGCATCAGCCCCGGGTGCTCGGCGGTCTCGCCGCCGATGAGGGCGGCGCCGGACCGGACGCAGCCCTCCGCCACGCCGCTGACAATGGCGGCGATCTTTTCGGGGACATTCTTGCCGCAGGCGATGTAGTCCAGGAAAAACAGCGGGCGGGCGCCGCAGCAAATGATGTCGTTGACACACATGGCCACCGCGTCGATGCCGATGGTGTCGTGCTTGTCCATCAGCTGTGCCAGCTTCACCTTGGTGCCGCAGCCGTCGGTGCCGGATACCAGCACCGGCTGCTCCATCCCCGCCGTGGGCAGACCGAAGCAGCCGCCGAAGCCGCCCACATCGTCCAGACAGCCCTCGTTGCGGGTGCGGGCGATGTGGGTTTTCATCAGCTCCACCGCCTTATAGCCGGCGGTGATGTCCACGCCTGCCGCGGCGTAACTGGCGGATTGAGAATTCTTATATTCAGTAGTCATCGTTTATTCCTTTCCGTTCCAGCAGTAGGTGCACAGTTTACAGGGCTGGATGCCGATGGCGTCCAGCGCCCCCTGTATGGACTGGAAGTCCAGAGAGCCCAGATGCAACTCCTCCGCCATGGTGCGGCGCAGGCGGCGTCCCCTCTCGGTGGTGCCGTCGCTGTACTCCTCCAGGTGGTTGAGTCCCTCCTCACCCTCCAGCTCCACGATGGTGCGGCGGGCGATCAGATCCAACTCGTTATTGCTGCGGGAGAAGTTCAGATATTTACAGTTAAACATAATGGGCGGGCAGGCGGAGCGCATATGTACCGTCTTGGCACCGCTCTCGTACAGAAATTCCACCGTCTCCCGCAGCTGGGTGCCGCGGACGATGGAATCGTCCACCAGCAGCAGGTTCTTATCCTCAATCAGGGCGGGAACGGGTATCTGCTTCATCTTGGCGATTCGGTTGCGGTCCGACTGCTTGGTGGGGGTAAAGCTACGGGACCAGCTGGGGGTGTACTTAATGTACGCCCGCGCAAAGGGCAGGTGGCTCTCATTGGCGTAGCCGATGGCGTGGGGGGTGCCGCTGTCCGGCATACCGCACACGTAATCCACCGTGTCCAGGGTGGGGTCACCCTCATCCTGCCGTGCCATCAGCCGTCCGTTGTTATACCGCATCAATTCCACGTTGACCCCTTCGTAGGTGGATGTGGAGAAGCCGTAGTAGGTCCACAGAAAAGCGCACATACGCATCTCCTCACCGGCGGGCGCCAGCAGGGCGACCCCCTCCGGCGACAATTCCACGATCTCCGCGGGACCCAACTCCCGCTCATCCTCAAAGCCTAGTTTCTGATGGGCGAAGGATTCGAAGGAAACGCTGTAGCCGTCCTCCCGACGACCGATCCACACGGGCAGGCGCCCCAGACGGTCGCGGGCAGCGATGACGTGTCCGTTGTCTTTAAGGATCAGGATGGTAACGCTGCCGTCCACCAATTGCTGAACGAAGCGAATGCCCTGCACGAAATCCTTTTTCAGGTTGATCAGCGCCGCCACCAGCTCGGTGGCGTTGACCGCACCGCCGGTCATGGCGTCGAAATGACCGCCGTCCTCCAGATACTGCTCCACCAGCTCATCCGTATTGTTCACCGCGCCGGTGACGCAGATGGCGTAGGTGCCCAGTCGGGAGCGGATCAGCAACGGCTGGGGGTAATGGTCGCTGATACAGCCGATGGCGGAGGTGCCGCTCATCTCCTCCAGCGCACCGCGGAAGCGGGTGCGGAAGGGGGAATTCTGAATGCTGTGGATCTGCCGCTGCAGACCGATCTCGCTGTCGTAGGAGGCGATGCCGGCGCGACGGGTCCCCAAATGGGAATGGTAGTCGGTGCCGAAAAATACATCCTCCAGACAGTCCTGTCGGGAAACGATGCCGAAATATCCGCCCATGGTGGTCTCCTTTCAAATGGGATAGAAAAGCACTTCCTCTCGGCCCCCCTTGTCAGGGGGGCTGTCACAGCACGGCTGTGACTGGGGGGTAGTCAAGCACAAACTACCCCTCCGTCTGCGGCTAACGCCGCAGACACCTCCCCTGACAAGGGGAGGCAAGAGCTGGTGCATCGTCTTTGTCACTTACGCAAAGAACAACTTGTTCAAGGTCATGGGGTCGACGTATTCGCCGTCCTTATACACCCGCATATTGCCGGAGGCCACCTCGTCGATGAGCATCACGCGACCCTCGGGGTCATAGCCGAACTCGAACTTGATGTCGTACAGTTCCAGACCCTTGGCGGCCAGATCCTCCGCCACAATCCCCGTGATCTTCTGGGTCATATTCTTCAGCTCCTCATACTGCCGGTCGGTCATCACTCCGATAGCCACCAGAGCGTCCTTGGTGATGAGGGGATCACCCTTTTCATCGTCCTTCAGGGTGGTCTCCACGTAGGAGGGCAGGTCGGCACCGGACTCGATGAGGGCGCCGTAGCGGCGGATAAAGGAGCCTACCGCCTTGTTACGGCAGATGACCTCCAGACCCTTGCCGAACACCTTGGCAGGCAGTACCTCCATGGTGGTGTTCTCCAAATCGGCGGACACGTAATGGGTCCGAATACCGGCGGCATTGATCTTCTCAAAGAAATAGATGGACATACGTAGGTTCACGTCACCCACGCCGTCGATGGTCAGACCCACCGCGTTCTCGCCGGGGTCAAACACGCCGTCCTTGCCGGTGCAGTCGTCCTTGAACTTCAGCAGGCAGTTGCCGTTGTCCAGCTTGTACACGTCCTTGGTCTTGCCGGTGTAAATCAGTTCTTTGCTCATAGTGATCGCTCCTTCAAAAATATGAAAATGGTTTATCCGTTACAGACAGTTGATAACGTCCGCGTCCTTCGCCAGCACGGCGGCGGCATCGTCGGCGCGCTTTTTATCCAGCTTCGCCGCCAGGTCGGCGTCCTCCACCGCCAGTATCTGGGCGGCCAGCAGTGCGGCGTTGGCGCCGCCGTTGATGGCCACCGTCGCCACGGGGATGCCGGTGGGCATCATCACGGTGGACAGGAGGGCGTCCATGCCGTCCAGCGCCGCCGACTTGCAGGGGATGCCGATGACCGGCAGGGTGGTACCCGCGGCGATGGCGCCCGCCAGGTGCGCCGCCATACCCGCGGCGGCGATCAGCACGCCGAACCCGTTTTTGCGGGCGTTCACCGCAAAGTCCCGAGCCTGCTCGGGGGTGCGGTGGGCGGAATAGATGTGTACCTCATAGGGGATGCCCAGCGCCGACAGGGTGTCGGTGACCTTTTTGATGATGGGCAGGTCGCTGTCGCTGCCCATAATGATGCCTACTTTTTTCATAGTGAGTACCTCCTTTGGAATGCGGCGGGAGTAAACTCCCGCCCTACCGAGTCTATGACAGGTCGGATAGAGATAAGCCTCCCTTGCCTAAAGGGAGGGGGACCGCCGGAACGGCGGTGGAGGGATACCGTGCAAAGCACGGCAAACCGCAGATTTTATGAAAACTCAGGAGAATGGCAACGCCATTCTCGAGGGGCGGCAGGTGCAACACGCGACAAGTACCATCTGAAAGCCGCCCCGGAATCCCCCAGTCCTCGCTCTGCTCGGACAGCCCCCTTTAGGCAAGGGGGCCTCTGTCTGATTCTCGCCCGTCATCTCTCCAAAAAAACAGAAATGGGCACAGTTTTCTCACACGAGATAACTGTGCCCAGACGGTCGGCGAAACTATGGGGTCCTTCGGTCCTCTGTGGTGCTCCACAAATTACTCCGTCAGTCGCAAAAGACCCATTCATTTGACCATCGAATTATACCATTTTTCACGGTATGGTGTCAAGGCACAGACGTGCGATTTTCTCTTTTCTCTGTATTGACGATTATTTGATGGCTACGTTCTTCTCTTTTTGTATAACATCATGAGCGCCGCCCTCTACGATGCTGGTGGCGGACACCAGCGTGAGGGTCGCCTTCTGCTGCAATTCGGGGATGGTGAGCGCACCGCAGTTGCACATGGTGGACTTCACCTTGGACAGGGACAGCGCCACGTTGTCCTTCAGGCTGCCGGCATAGGGGACGTAGGAGTCCACGCCCTCCTCAAAGGACAATTTCTTATCGCCGCCCAGGTCGTACCGCATCCAGTTGCGGGCGCGGCTGGAGCCCTCGCCCCAGTACTCCTTATAGTACGTACCGCCGATATTCACCTTATTGGTGGGGGACTCGTCAAAGCGGGCGAAATAGCGACCCAGCATCACAAAGTCGGCACCCATCGCCAGCGCCAGGGTGATGTGGTGGTCGTACACGATGCCGCCGTCGGAGCCCACCGGCACGTAGATGCCGGTCTCCTCAAAGTAGCGGTCACGCTCGGCGCACACCTCGATGAGGGCGGTGGCCTGTCCGCGACCGATGCCCTTGGTCTCGCGGGTGATGCAGATGGAGCCGCCGCCGATGCCCACCTTCACAAAGTCGGCGCCCGCCTCCGCCAAAAAGCGGAAGCCCGCGGCGTCCACCACGTTGCCGGCGCCCACCTTAACGGTGTCGCCGTAGTGCTCACGGATCCAGTCGATGGTCAGCTTCTGCCACTCGGAGAAGCCCTCGGAGGAGTCGATGCACAGCACGTCGGCGCCCGCCTCCACCAGCGCAGGCACCCGCTGGGCATAGTCGCGGGTGTTGATGCCCGCGCCCACCACGTAGCGCTTGTCCGCGTCCAGCAGCTCGTTGGGGTTCTGCTTGTGGCTGTCGTAATCCTTACGGAATACGAAATACAGCAGACGACCCTCGCTGTCCACGATGGGCAGGCTGTTCAGCTTGTGATCCCAAATGATATCGTTGGCCTCCTTGAGGGTGGTGCCCTCGGGGGCGGTGATCAGCTTGTCAAGGGGGGTCATAAACTCTGCCACCTTGGTGGCGGGGCTCATACGGGAAACGCGATAATCGCGACCGGTGACGATGCCCACCAGGCGACCGTTGACGGTGCCGTCCTCGGTGATGGCCACGGTGGAATGACCGGTCTGCTCCTTAAGCGCCACCACGTCCGCCAGGGTATGGTCAGGGGTCAGATTGCTGTCGCTGGTGACAAAGCCTGCCTTGTAATCCTTGGCGCGCTTCACCATAGCGGCCTCGTCCTCCACCGTCTGGGAGCCGTAGATGAAGGACACGCCGCCCTCGGTGGCCAGCGCCACCGCCAGACGGTCGCCGGAGACCGACTGCATAATGGCAGACACCATGGGGATGTTCATCTCAATGGCCGGTTTCTCCCCGCGCTTAAACTTGGTCAAGGGGGTCTTCAGCGATACGTTGGCGGGGATGCAGGTGTGGTCGGAGTACCCGGGAATCAGCAGGTACTCGTTAAACGTGTGGGAGGGCTCGTTGATGATCTTAGCCATGGTTAATCGTCCTTTCCTTCGGTTTCACAGTACAGACAGCGGTAGGCGCCTGTGTCGGTCCTTACGAATGCCTGGGGCAATTCCTGCTCGCAGGTGGTGATGCAGCGGGGGTTACGGCAACGGCGACCCTCGGCAGGGGCGGTAACGGGGACGGGATGGCTCTCGTCCCCCAACAGCTTCAGTATCAGCGCCATACGCATATACTTGCCGTTTAACACCTGTTTAAAATAACAGGCGCGGGGGTCGGCGTCCACCGCCACCGAGATCTCGTTGACCCGGGGCAGCGGGTGCATCACGCACAGGTCGGGTTTGGCGGTAGCCAACTTGGGCATATCCAGAACGTAGCAATCCTTCAGCCGCTCGTACTGGTCGGGGTCCGCAAACCGCTCCCGCTGGACGCGGGTCATATACAGAATGTCCAAGTGCGGCATCGCCTGCTCCAGCGAGGTGACCTCTTCGTAGGGGATGCTCTTCTTGTCCAGCACTTCCGATTTCACATACTCGGGCAACCGCAGCTCCTCGGGGGAGATGAGCACCACCCGAATGCCGCTGTAGCGGGACAGGGCGCTGATGAGGGAGTGGACGGTGCGCCCGTATTTCAAGTCACCGCAAAAGCCCACCGTCAGATTATCAAAGCCGCCCTTTTCCCGATGGATGGTCAGTAGATCCGCCAGCGTCTGGGTGGGGTGACAATGACCGCCGTCGCCGGCGTTGATGACGGGGATGGCGGCGTTATTGGCCGCCACCAGCGCCGCGCCCTCCAGAGGATGACGCATGGCGATGATGTCCGCGTAACAGCTCACCGTCTTGGCGGTGTCCGCCACGCTCTCCCCCTTGGCGGCGGAGGAATTGCCCGCGGCGGAGAAGCCGATGACGCTGCCGCCCAATTCCAGCATCGCCGCCTCAAAGCTCAGGCGGGTGCGGGTGGAAGGCTCAAAAAACAGGGTCGCCAGTTTCTTGTATTTACAAGCCTCGCGGTATTTGTCGGGATGGTCGATGATGTCGCAGGCGGTGGCGATCAGCTCGTCCAGCTCCGCCACCGACATATCCACAATATCAATTAAACTTCTCATTATTTCGCTCCATTGATAGCCAGATAGTTTTTAATTCGGGTGACGTTCTCCTCGTTGGCGGGGTCTTCTTCCAGATACTCAATGATGTCGTACACGTCCACGATGGAGTAGACGGGGAAGCCGAACTGCTCCTCGATCTCCTGCATGGCGCCCTTCTCGGTCTGCCCCTTTTCCTTGCGGTCCACCATAATGAAGGTGGCGGCCACCTTGGTATCCTCCAGATGGCCGAGGATCTCCATGCTCTCGCGGATGGCGGTGCCGGCGGTGATCACGTCCTCGATAATGACGATCTCCTCCCCTGCCTGGGGCACGTACCCCACGAACACACCGCCCTCGCCGTGATCCTTCACCTCTTTACGGTTGAAGAAGAAGGGGACGTTCAGCCCGTTCTTGGACAACGCCACGGCGGCGGACACCGACAGAGAGATACCCTTATACGCAGGACCGTACAGCACTGACGGCTTATTGCCCAGTTTCTCAAAGTAGGCCTTGGCGTAGAACTCGCCCAGGCGGGCGATGTCGTTGCCGGTCTTGATCATACCGGCGTTGATGAAATAGGGGATCTTGCGTCCCGACTTGGCGGTGAAATCGCCGAACTTCAGCACGCCCGCCTCCTTCAGGAATTGGATAAATTCTCTCTTGTAGGCTTCCATTACGTTTCCTCCTTAATGGTTTGTTGTGTTTTTACGAAGGCCCCCTCCCCGAGGGGGCTGTCAGGCGGCGGCTGACACAGCCAACGACTGACTGGGGGAGTTTGATAGGCACACAACTCCCTCCGTCACGGCTGGCGCCGTGCCACCTCCCTCAATGAGGGAGGCTACTGTCGCTTTCGCAATCTTTTCAATCGCAGAATTCCGCCACGCAACGCTCGTAGGCGGCTACGGGGTCGGCGGCGGCGGTGATGGGACGTCCCACCACGATGTAGTCGGAGCCGATCTCCTTGGCGGCGGCGGGAGTCATCACCCGCTTCTGGTCGCCGATGTCCCCATCAGCAAAGCGAACACCGGGGGTGACGGTTAAAAAGTCAGCGCCGCAGGTGTCGTGCACCTTGCCCGCCTCCAGAGGGGAGCACACCACGCCGTCCAGACCCGCCTTTTTGGCGCACGCGGCGTAGTGCATCACCACTTTATCAATGGGCTCTTTAATCAGCAGGTCGTTCTCCATCGCCTCCTGATCGGTGGAGGTCAGCTGGGTAACCGCGATCAGCAGGGGACGGGTGCCGTCGGGTCGGGTCAGACCCTCCAGCGCCGCCTCCATCATCCGCACGGTGCCGCCGGCGTGCAGGTTGGTGATGTCCACGTCCAGACCCGACAGCACGCTCATAGATTTTTTCACGGTGTTGGGAATGTCGTGGAGCTTCAGATCCAAGAAGATCTTATGCCCGCGACGCTTGATCTCGCGGACGATCTGGGGTCCCTCGGCATAAAACAGCTCCATACCGATCTTCACAAAAGGTTTGCGGGCGGTGAACCGATCCAGAAAACCAAACACCTGATCCGCATTGGCAAAATCACAGGCAACAATTACGTCTTTTCCCATTACTGAACGCCTCCTATCATATCTTTCAAATTCGCGATGCCGTAGCGATCCATCACGGCGGGCAAATCGCGGATAATCTCTTCACACGCATAGGGGTTGACCAGGTTGGCGGCGCCCACCTGCACGGCGGTGGCGCCCGCCAGCATCATCTCGATAACGTCCTCGGCACAGGATACACCGCCCATACCCACCACGGGGATATTGACCGCCTGTGCCACCTGATACACCATCCGCACCGCCACCGGAAAGATGGCCGGACCGGAAAAACCGCCCATTTTGTTGGCGATGACCGGCTTTTTGGTCTTCAGGTCGATGCGCATACCCAGCAGGGTGTTGATCAGGCTGATGCCGTCGGCGCCCGCCTCTTCGCAGGCTTTGGCAATAGCCACGATGTCGGTGACGTTGGGGGACAGTTTCACGATCACCGGCTTGGTGGTGACCGCCTTGACTGCCTTAACCACCTCAGCCGCCGCCCGGGGGCTGGTGCCGAAGCTCATACCGCCGCCGTGGACGTTGGGACAGCTGACGTTGACCTCCAGCCAGCCCACCTGCTCCTCTTTGTCCAATCGCTCACAGGTATAGGCATAATCCTCGATGGCGAAGCCGCTGACGTTGGCCATCACCGGCTTATGAAAGCATTGTTTCAGCTTGGGCAATTCCTCGGCGATCACCTTGTCCACACCGGGATTCTGCAAACCCACCGCGTTGATCATACCCGCGGTGCACTCGGCGATGCGGGGGGTGGGGTTACCGAAGCGGGGGTCGCGGGTGGTGCCCTTAAAGGAGAAGGTGCCCAGACAGTTGATGTCGTACAATTCGGCAAACTCATAGCCGAAGCCGAAGGTGCCGCTGGCGGGGATGACGGGGTTGTCCAGCTCAATGCCGCACAGGTTGACGCTCAAGCGTCCCATAAAATCTCCTCCTTCTCCAGCACGGGGCCATCCTTACAGATGCGCTTGTAGCCGGTAATCACCTTGCAGGAGCAGCCCATACAGGCACCGAAGCCGCACCCCATCCGCTCCTCAAAGCTGAACTGACCGGAGGTGGCGGTGGCGCGGTATACGGCGCGGAGCATCGGCTCGGGTCCGCAGGTGTAAAAATAGCTGTATGCGGACGGCAGGGCGTCGGTGACAAAGCCCTTGACCCCATAACTGCCGTCGGCGGTGGTGACGGTGACGTCACAGCCCAAATCTTTGAATTCCTGCTCACAGAACACTTCGTCCTTGGTGTTGAAACCCAGCACCACCGACACCGCCTTGCCCTGCTCACGCAGTTGGCGGGCCAGCATATACAGAGGGGGCACGCCCACGCCGCCGCCCAGCAGCAGGGGGGTCTCCCCCGCCTTGGACAGGTCGTAGCCATTGCCCAGACCGGTGAGCAGGTCCAGCGTCTGACCGACAGGCATCTCCGCCATCTGCGCGGTGCCCTTGCCCACCACCTTATAGATGAGGGTCAGCACACCGTCGGCACAGTCGCACACCGAGATGGGGCGGCGCAGATACTGCCCCGCCAGCAGGATGTTGACGAACTGACCGGTGGCGATGCCGTCGGTGTCCCCTTCCAGCACCATCCGATACACGGTGGCGGTGAGAGGGGTGTTTTCGGTTATGGTGAAGATGGTTTGTTTCATAGGTTTCTCCTCACGTGGAGCGAGCATAGGCCCCCTCCCCGAGGGGGCTTTGCTCCGTTCATGCTTTCTCTTTATTTTGCGTCGATGGTGGACACCTTGATGGTGATCTCCTCCAGCACGTCCAGCACGATGCGGACGGTGTCCAGGTTGGAGAACAGGGTGACGCCGTTCTCCACCGCACAGCGGCGGATATACTCGCCGTCCGCCATATGAACGCCGGACAGAATGGAGCGGGTATTGATCACGTAGCTGACGTAGCCGGCGCGGATGGAATCCAGGATCTCCTCGCTGCCGTCGGACAATTTGGCGCGCACGCGGGTGCGGATGCCGTTTTCCTTAAGGAAATTGGCGGTGCCGATGGTGGCCTCGATATTAAAGCCCATCTCGTAGAAGCGACGCACCAGCGGCAGCGCCTCCTCCTTATCCTCGTTGGCGAGGGTGACGATGACGGTGCCGTAGTTCTGCAGGTTAACGCCGCCGGCGATCAGCGCCTTGCACATGGCGCGGTGCAGGGTATCGTCGTAGCCGATGGCCTCGCCGGTGGACTTCATCTCGGGGGACAGATAGGCGTCCAGACCCTTGATCTTGTTAAAGGAGAAGACCGGCACCTTCACGTAGTAGCGCTCCCGCTCCTCGGGGTACAGGCAGAAGATGCCCTGCTCCTTCAGCGTTTTGCCCAGAATCACCTCGGTGGCGATGTCCGCCAGGGAGTAGCCGGTGGCCTTGGACAGGAAGGGGACGGTGCGGGAGGAACGGGGGTTCACCTCGATGATGAATACGTTATCGTCCTTATCCACGATGAACTGGATGTTGAACAGACCCACGATGCCGATGCCCAGACCCAGCTTCTTGGCGTACTGCAGGATGGTGCCCTTGACCTTGTCGGAGACCGAGAAGGTGGGGTACACCGAGATGGAGTCGCCGGAGTGGACGCCGGTGCGCTCCACCAGCTCCATAATGCCGGGGACGAACACGTCGTGTCCGTCACAGATGGCGTCCACCTCTACCTCCTTGCCGGAGATGTACTTGTCCACCAGCACCGGCTTGTCCTCGTCAATTTCCACAGCGGTCTTGAGATAGTGGCGCAGGTCCTCGTCGGTGGCCACGATCTGCATAGCGCGACCGCCCAGCACAAAGGAGGGGCGCACCAGAACGGGATAGCCGATGTCGTTGGCGGCGGCGATGCCGTCCTCAATTCTGGTCACCGCGCGACCCTTGGGCTGGGGGATGTTCAATTCCCGCAGGATCCGCTCAAAGCTGTCGCGGTTCTCCGCCCGCTCGATGGCGGCGCAGTCGGTGCCGATGATGTTCACGCCCCGATCCATCAGCGGCTGTGCCAGGTTGATGGCGGTCTGACCGCCCAGTGAGGCGATAACACCCGCCGGCTGCTCGTAGTCGATGATGGCCATCACGTCCTCGGGGGTGAGGGGCTCGAAATACAGCTTGTCCGCGGTGGTGTAATCGGTGGACACGGTCTCGGGGTTGTTGTTGATGATAATGGCCTCATAGCCGGACTTTTTAATGGTCTGCACCGCGTGGACGGTGGAATAGTCAAACTCCACGCCCTGTCCGATGCGGATGGGTCCGGCACCCAGCACCACGATCTTTTTCTTATCGGTGAGGCGGGACTGGTTCTCCCCCTGGTAGGAGGAGTACAGATACGCGATATACGCACCGGTGTGCAGGGTGTCCACCATACGGAATACGGGGGTGATGCCGTTCTGCTTGCGCATGGCGTACACCTCGGTCTCCTTGACCCCCCACAGTTTGGCGATGTACTGGTCGCCGAAGCCCATCACCTTGGCCGCCCGCAGGGTGTCCGCATCGCGGTTGTTCTGCAGGCGCTTCTCCATCTCCACGATGCGCTGCAGGCTCTCCAGGAAGATGGCGGTCACCTTGGTGATCTCGTGCAGCTCCTCCAGGCTCATACCCAGACGAATCAGCTGGGTGATGGCGAAGATGGTGTCGTCCTTGCTCTCGGCCAGGTACGCCACCAGCTCGTCCTTGCTCATATGGTCAAATTTCGCCATATGGAAATGGCACACACCGGTCTCCAGAGAGCGGACGGACTTGAGGAAGCACTCGTCCAGGGTGGAGCCGATGCCCATCACCTCGCCGGTGGCCTTCATCTGGGTGCCCAGGGTGTTGGGGGCGGAGGTGAACTTATCAAAGGGGAAGCGGGGGAACTTCGCCACGATATAATCCAGTCGGGGCTCGATGGCGGCGGTGCCGCCCGCCACGGGGATCTCGTCCAGGGTCATACCCACCGCGATCTTGGCGGTGACCCGGGCGATGGGATAGCCGCTGGCCTTGGACGCCAGGGCGGAGGAACGGGACACACGGGGGTTGACCTCAATGAGGTAGTACTCGCCGTTGTCGGGGTTTAAGGCAAACTGTACGTTACAGCCGCCGGAAATTTTCAGTTCACGGATGATCTTGATGGCGGAGTCATTGAGCATCTTATGCTCCTGCTCGCTGAGGGAGAGGATGGGAGCCACAACCACCGAGTCGCCGGTGTGGACACCCACGGGGTCCACGTTCTCCATACCGCAGATGGTGATGGCGTTGTCGGCGGAATCCCGCATAACCTCAAACTCGATCTCCTTATAGCCCTTGACGCTCTTTTCGATGAGCACTTGATGGACGGGGGACAGCTTAAAGGCGTTCTTGCCGATCTCCAGCAGTTCCTGCTCGTTATTGGCAAAGCCGCCGCCGGTGCCGCCCAGGGTAAAGGCGGGACGCAGCACCACGGGGTAGCCGATGCGCTCGGCCGCCGCCTTGGCCTCGTCCAGATCATAGGTGATCTCGGAGGGGATGACCGGCTCGCCGATGGACTGGCACAATTCCTTAAACAGTTCGCGGTCCTCGGCGCGCTCGATGGACTCGCCGGAGGTGCCCAGCAGCTCCACGCCGCACTCCTTGAGGATGCCCTTCTTCTCCAGCTGCATCGCCAGATTCAGACCGGTCTGTCCGCCGATGCCGGGGACGATGGCATCGGGGCGCTCGTGGCGGAGAATCTTGGCCACGTACTCCAGGGTCAGCGGCTCCATATATACCTTGTCCGCGATGGAGGTGTCGGTCATAATGGTGGCGGGGTTGGAATTGCACAGCACCACCTCATAGCCCTCTTCCCGCAGAGCCAGGCACGCCTGGGTGCCGGCGTAGTCAAACTCCGCCGCCTGTCCAATGACGATGGGACCGGAGCCGATGATGAGAATCTTTTTAATATCGGTACGCTTTGCCATAACTTACTCCTCCTCAAGGTCGGTGAGTTGATACACGGTCTTGCCGTCGGCTACGGTCAGCACACAGCGACCGTACAATTCCTGCCCCGCGTAGGGGGTGGCTCTGCCGAGGGTGCAGAACCGGTCGGGGTCAACGGTGAAGGGATGCTCAAGCTCCCACACCGTGAAGCTGTCGTTATCGGGGATGCCGAAGCGCCGTCGAGGGTTGACGGTCAGACAGCGCACCGCCTGCTCCAGCGTGATGATGCCGGGGCGCACCAGATGGGTGTACACCGCGGGGAAGGCGGTCTCCAGACCCACCACGCCAAAAGCGCTGTGCTCCAGCCCCTTGGACTTTTCCTCTGCCGAGTGGGGGGCGTGGTCGGTGGCGATGCAGTCAATGGTGCCGTCGGCGATGCCCTCTATCAGCGCTTCGCGGTCTGCCGCACTGCGCAGGGGGGGATTCATCTTAAACCGTCCGTCCTCCTGCAAACAGCTATCGTCCATTGTCAAATAATGGGGCGCCGTTTCGCAGGTCACGTCCACGCCGCGGGCCTTGGCGGCGCGGATGAGCTGAACGCTCTCCTTGCAGGAAATGTGGCACACGTGGTAACCGCACCCCGTTTCCTCTGCCAATTTTAAATCGCGGGCGATGGGACACCACTCGCTCTCGGAGCAGATGCCCCGATGACCGTGGGCGGCGGCATAGGCGCCGTCGTGGATGTAGCCGCCGCGAAGCAGGCTGTTGTCCTCGCAGTGGGCGACCACCAGCTTGCCCAGCCGTTTGGCCTCCTCCATCGCCTGCCGCATCAGGCTCTCGCTCTGCACGCCGCGCCCGTCGTCCGAGAAGGCGATGCAGTCGGGAGCCATCCCCTTAAGGTCGGCCAGCGTCTCTCCCCTCTGCCCCACCGTGATGGAGCCGTAGGGGTGTATGCGCACACCGTAGGACGGGATGAGCGCCAGCTGCGCCTGCAGGTTGTCCACGCTGTCGGGGACGGGGTTCAGGTTGGGCATGGTACACACGTCGGTGTAGCCGCCCCGCGCCGCCGCCGCCGAACCGGTCAGCATGGTCTCCTTATAAGAAAAGCCCGGCTCGCGAAAGTGCACGTGCACATCGCAAAAGCCGGGCAACACAACAAAAAAACGTGCCGCAACCTGATGCGCAGGCACCAAGTCCACAGCACGCTGAAAAACAAAAGGAGATACCATTACACCGCCGAAATTCTTCCCTTTCGTCTGTCGGATCATGGTACCGCCTCCTCGCATTACTATATTGTTGATTAGTATACCATACCTCCGCCTAGTGTGTCAACAAATTACCGCATTTCCACTATGCAAAAAATGCCGCCGAAAAGTGGTAATTTATCGTGCAATATGCCACAAAAAAGCCGTGGAGAGACGGACAGCCTCTCCACGGCGGGTTGATGGGGATATTATCGCTTGGTCCAGGTGCCGGGCAACAGGGTCAGCACCAGAGGATAGATCTCCAGACGACCCAGCAACATTGAGAAGGATAGCACCACCTTGGACAGTGCGGAATAGTCGGCGTAGCTGCCGGTGGGTCCCACCGCGCCCAAGCCGGGGCCGACGTTGTTGATGCAGGCGGCCACAGCGGTGAAATTGCTCTCCAGGTCAAAGGCGGGCTCCAGGCAAAGCAGTAGGAACGCCGCCCCGAACAGCAGAAAATACAGCGCCACGTAAGCGGTGGCGGACTGCACCACCGACTCCTCCACCCGCTTGCCCTCCAGACGGATCACGCCCACCGAGCGAGGGTGGATGAGCCGCTTGAGTTCCCGACCCACCGATTTGCCCACCAGCATCACGCGGGACACCTTGAGTCCGCCGCCGGTGGAGCCGGCACAGGCACCGATAAACATCAGCAGCACCAGCACACACCTGGCAAACATGGGCCACAGATTAAAGTCGGTGGTGGCATAGCCGGTGGTGGTGATGATGGAGGATACCTGGAAGGCGGCGTGGCGCACCGTCTCCTCGACAGTGGCATACTCACCCAACGGCATCACGCTCAACGTCACACCCACCACGGCAGCCAGGGTAATACCGCCGTATACCCACAGTTCACGACTGCCGAGGGCGGAGCGGAAATTGCGGATGAGCAACAGATAATACACGTTAAAGTTGACGCCGAACAGCCACATAAACACCGTGATGATCCACTGGCAGGCGGCATTGTATTCACCGATGCTGGTGCTGTAGATGCCAAAGCCACCGGTGCCGGCAGAACCGAAGGTATGCACCATACTGTCAAACAGGGGCATACCCGCCACACACAGGCAGAGGATCTCCGCCACCGTCATTGCCAGATAGATCAGATACAGTATCTTGGCGGTGTCCCGCAGACGGGGCACCAGCTTGCCCACGATGGGGCCGGGCACCTCCGCCCGCATCACGTGGATGGTGCGACCGGAGCCGGTGGGCACCAGCGCCATCATCAGCACCAGCACGCCCATACCGCCGATCCAGTGGGTGAAACTGCGCCAGAACAAGACGCCGTGGCTCATGCCCAATGCCTCGCCCATGGGGCGCAGGGCGGTGGCCACCGTGGCGCCGGTGGTGGTAAATCCGCTCACCGTCTCGAAAAAGGCGTCCACAAAGCTGGGCAGCTCTCCGCTGAGCACAAAGGGCAACGCACCCACCGCTGACAGCAAAAGCCAGGACAGTGCCACGATAACAAAGCCCTCTTTGGCATAAATTGTCTGGTTTCTGGGGCGGCGCAGGAGGGTCATCGCTGTGCCGACCGCCGCCGCCACGGCGGCAGAGATCAGCATCGCCGCCAGACCGCCGTCGCCGTAAATGAGGCACACCGCCGCCGGCAACAGCAACAGCACCGATTCCAGCTGCAACAGACGCCCGATCATATAGAAGATCATCCGATAATTCATACCGTTTATTTCCTTACTTCAAAATATCCGACAGGTCGTTGAGCTTTCGTCCCGCGGAGATAACGACCACCTTATCCCCCGGCAGAATGGTATCCTCACCGGTGGGGATGATGGCGTCACGACCACGCAGGATGCCCGCCACCAGCACATGACTCTTCAGCGACAGGTCCTTCAGCGGCACCCGCACCAGACGGGGGTCGTCCTTGACGTTAAACACCAGCGCCTCGGCGCCGTCGTCCATCAGACGGTACAGCATCTCCACGTTACTGCCCATAGAATTCTCCAGGGCGCGGGCGTACTGCACCAGCATATCCGCCACGATGCCCCGAGGGGACACCACGCACTCTACGCCCAGCTGCTGTGCCAGACCGCTCAATTCGGGGCGGCTGACCTTGGTGATCACCTTGGGCACGTTGTGGGTGGAGGCCAGGCAGGACAGCAGGATATTCTGCTCGTCCATTCCGGTCAGAGACACGAAGGCGTCCATATTCTCCAGACCCTCCTCCAGCAGGATCTCCTGCTGGGCACCGTCACCGCAGATGACGGTGGCGCCGGGCAGCAGCTCGCAGATCTGCTCGCACACCGCCCGATCCTTATCAATGATCTTCACGCTGACACCGGCGTTCAGCAGCATCTTCGCCAGATAATAGGCGATACGGCTGCCGCCCAGCAGCATTACCTCGCGGGCCTGCTTTTTGGCCAGACCCAGCGCCTTGATCAGCTTCTGCATCTCGTTATGCTTGGCGGTCAGACCGATCTTGTCACCGCCCTGCAGCACGAAATTACCGTCGGGGATGAACACCTGTCCGCCCCGCTGCACCACGCAGATGAGGAACCGCGCCTTAAACCGATTACGCGCCTCGGACAGGGGCAGACCCGCCAGCTTGGAGTCGGCTTTCACCTTTAATTCGATCATCTCGAACTTACGGGCGGAGAAGGTCTCCACCTTAGCCGCCGCGGGCAGGCGCAGGATGTTAAACAGCTCCATCGCCGCCAGCTTGTCGGGGTTGATGGCGGCGGACAATTCCAGATACTGCCGCATATTCAACAGGGAGCGGTCGTTATACTCGGGGTTGCGCACGCGGGCCACCGTATAGGCGGCACCGGAGCGCCGCGCCATATAGCCGCACAGCATATTCACCTCGTCCGAGCCGGTGGCGGCCACCACCAGGTCGGCGGTCATCGCGCCCGCCTCCTCCAGCGTCTCCCAGTCGCCGCCGTTGCCGCATACGGTCATAACGTCGTGAATATTGGTAATATCGGTCAGCGCCAGAGGATTCTTGTCCACGGCGGTCACGTTGTGACCCTCGGTCACCAGGCTCTCCAGAATGGTGGTGCCGATTTTTCCGCAGCCCACAACGATAATGTTCATAAAATGCGCCTCCTCATTCTATGATGTCCATATATGTCGCATTGTAGCACAATGAATTTTGCTTTGCAATAGGTTTATTAAATAAGATGGTTTTCGTAGGGAGGGGACAGAGTAGCGAAGCGACATCCCGCGGAAGTGAATGACAGTCCGGCGGACTGTCAGAGCCGCGGGTGGACCGAGCCGCAGCGAGACCCCTCCCCTACGGATTCTATGCAGCGTGGGTCGTCGATGGCTTTTCTCTCCCTCCGTCTTCGCCTACGGCGAATCCACCTCCCTCGTCAGAGGGAGGCAAGCCGCTGCGGCGGGGGTGGGTGTAGGCCCCCTTGTAAAGGGGGCTGGCTGCCCGCAGGGCAGACTGGGGGATTAAACGAACCCC
>JAFSFH010000005.1 GCA_017435305.1 Clostridia bacterium | reverse complement strand
CAGCTTTCTCAATGTTTCCCATTCTCCTGCACCGGCTAGTCCCTGCTGTGAGCGACTCATTTGACTGTATTTTTGAAAAAATATATTATCATCATATTTGTTTTCTTTCATCTGAATTCCCCTCGTTTAAAAAGTTATTTACTCAACCTCAGATTCTTCATCACAATTCAAAACGGATGAATAGTATACATTTTCATGTTCAATTTCAAAACCATTCTCTTTCAATAGGTTTTCGATATATGTGTTCTGTTCAAACAACTTACCGTGTCTGGCAAAACAGCTCATTCCAAAATAATGAAAAAATGCATACACCATGTCTGATGCAGAAAAGGCATCAGCAGCTTCCTTTAACAACAATTGCCCTGCATCCACTCTGTTTTCGTTAAAATACAAATTGCGGATAATACAATGGGATATGTCAGGGGAAATCGCTCCTCGGTCATTAAAACCAAAAGCCGTTTTTCCGTACTGAATAAAAACCGACAAGCTCATTTCCGTCGTATGCACCCTTGACGCATAGTTTTTTGAACAAAGTTCTCCCTTCACCATCTATGTCGCCGAGAAAAGATTCTTTCCAGGTATCGTAATCAACAGAAAAGAAATACGGAGAGGAAAACTGCAACTGGTAATGATATATTTCCTCAAGATTCTCTATTTCAGCCAATCTTATCATAATGGTTTCTCCCGTCAATTGTTATTCCCTTTAGCAGTGGTGATTGACGCGATGAGACGACGGCGAATAGAACCACAATCATTGCGCAACCCGCAGTATACCGCCTCTGTCATTTTCCCCTTACGGTACAACAATTCTAACCAATATTCCGTTTCATAACACTCTTTGAGCGAAACCTCTAACTTGTTTATAAAATCCGCTCTACTCTGTGCATATTTTGCTTCGTGGATGTTTGCTCCAATAGAGGAGGCGGAGCGCACAATTTGATTAACAAAGACGGAGCAACCCTTTATATCATCGCATAAATCTGAAATGTGTATAGCAAACGCGACAGCATCTTCGCGCAACTTATTTTTGCTGTTCTCCACAATAAGCACTCCTTTTCTTTTGTCGATATGTTGCTGCGCAACTCGATATATGGTCGCAGAGCGACCATTCGATATAATTCTCGCTTCGCTCGAAATTCGATATGTTGCCTGCGGCAACAAACCTTTCTTGCCCCGCAGGGCATATCGAGCGCGCCAGCGCTATATCGAATACGAAGTATATATCGAGCGACCCGTCAGTGGCGCATATCGACGTCAGTAACGCGCGTCAACGACGCGACATTCTCACAATGGGCGGTGCGGGGGAACAGGTCAACGGGCTGCACCCACTGGGTATGATAGCCTTTCGCGGCGAACAATTTGAGGTCACGGGCCAGAGTGGCGGGGTCGCAGGACACGTACACCACCCGCTGGGGCGCCATACCCGCCACGGTGTCGATCAGGTCGGGGGAACAGCCCTTGCGGGGCGGGTCCAGAACCACCACATCCACCTGCGTGCCCTCCCGCGCCAGCTGGGCGGCGGCCTGCGCCGCGTCGGCGCAGATAAAGCGGGCGTTGCGGATGCGGTTGGCGGCGGCGTTCTTCTTGGCGTCCCGCACGGCGGCCTCCACCACCTCCACGCCAATGACGGCGCCGGCGGTATGAGCCATAGACAGACCGATGGTGCCGGTGCCGCAATACAGGTCAAGGAGCGTCTCCTTGCCGGTGAGGGCGGCGGCCTGCGCCGCCAGGCGGTACAGCTTTTCGGTCTGGGCGTGATTGACCTGATAGAAGGAATGGGGGGACAGGCGGAAGTGCAGTCCGCTCAAGCGATCCACGATGGAATCCGCACCCCACAGGGTGACGGTACGCTTGCCTAAAATCACATTGGTCTTGTCGGGATTCACATTCACCGACAGGGACACCATCTGAGGTGCCGCCTCCACCAGTAGGGACACCAGCGCGTCCTCGGCGGGCAGTTTGCGCTGGCGGCAGACGATACACACCATCATCTCGCCGGTAACGGCGGCCTGACGGATGTAGATATGCCGCACCAGACCCGTGTGGGTGCGCTCGTCATAGGCGGGGACGGCATTCTCCACCATCCAGCGCTCCACCGCCTCCAGCACCGCCGCGTACCCTTTCGGCTGCAGACGGCAATCGCGGCAGGGGATGATCCGATGGCTGCGGGGAGCGTAAAAGCCGATGATCGGCTTTCCGTCCGCGCCTGCGGCCACGGGGAACTGCGCCTTATTGCGGTAGCGGTCGGGGCTGTCGCCCCCCATCAGCGGCAGGACGGGAGCGTCGATATCCCCCACCCGACGGATGGTGTCCTGCACCCAAGACTGCTTATAGCGGCACTCCGCCTCGTAGGTCACGTGGCGCCAGTTGCAGCCGCCGCACTTGCCATAGGCCGGACAATCCACGGTGTCCAGGCGGTCAGACGAGGGGGTCAGCAGCTCCTCCACCTTGCCGAAGGCGTGGGTCTTCTGCACCTTCAGCACGCGGCAGAGGATGCGGTCCCCCACCGCGGTCTGCGGCACAAACACCACAAAGCCGGGGGCGGGATAGTCCTCGGACACGTACCGCGCCACACCGCTGCCCTCGCCGGTGACACCGGTGATCTCCAATGGGATGATTTGGTTTTTCTGAAGCGCCATAAGGCAACCCCCTCAAAAGTAATCGTACCTTTTATTGTAAACCTTTCCGCCGAAAAGCGCAAGGGAAAACATAAAAAAAGCAGGTGTCCCGAAGGACACCTGCGATCAATCCTCTTGATTCTGTGTCGGCAGCACCACAATGCCGCCGAAGCGCTCGGGGCGCTTGATATGATTCCACGCATCGTACGCCAGACGGCTGTCCGCCTCCGCCAGCAGCAGGGTCTCCTCAGTATCCTGCTCGGGGATGATCACCTGCTCGGTGATGTGGTATATCTTGCCGTCGTACTTAAACCGATAGTGACGGTTGCCGATGGGATGCTCACCCAGCGTGAAAAACTCCCGCGGTGCGCGATGATGATTGCCGTGTCTGTTGTTGCCCATAATGTGCCGTCCTCCTTGCGGTTTCTGTCCCCTATTGTACCCAAGACGGCAAATTTTGTCAAGAGAGGGTGAGCAGTGAAATATCCCGCTCTGCGGCGGGGTCGGGTTTGACTGTTCACCCTATTTTCATCTGCAAACGGAATTTATCCGATATCATGGCGATAAATTCCGAGTTGGTGGGTTTGCCACGCTCATTATGGATGGTGTAGCCGAAATAGGCGGTGAGCACATCCACGTCGCCCCGATCCCACGCCACCTCGATGGCGTGACGGATGGCACGCTCCACCCGCGAAGAGGTTGTGCCGTGGCGTTTCGCCACCGCGGGATACAGCCGCTTGGTGATGGCGTTGATGATCTCCCCGTCCTCGATGGCCATCAGGATGGCGTCGCGGAGATACTGGTAGCCCTTAATATGGGCGGGAACGCCGATCTGGTGGATGATCTCGGTGACCTGCATCTCCAGATTGCGGGAGCCGGTCAGCGGTGCCCGACGGCTGTCGGCGGGCTCGCCCCACAGGGACAGTATCCGCTGTGCCATTGCGGCAGCGTCAAAGGGCTTGAGAAAATAATAGTCCGCCCCTGCGCACATCACCTCACGCTCCAGCGAGGGATTGTCAAACCCCGACATAATCATCACGTGGGGACGGTGGCCAAGCTCACGCTGCTCCAGACCCTCCAGCACCCCCAGTGCGTCCAACCGCGGCAGGAATACGTCCATCAGCAGCACGTCCGGCTGATGGGCTGTAACCGCTTCCAATACCGCGCAGCCGTCCTTTTCCGTCATCATGACATCCAGTCCGTGCGCCTTCATCACATTGGCGCAGGGAACGGCAAAATACTCGCTGTTATCTGCCAAAAGAACACTGATTTTTCTGCTCATAATTCTACGATTCTCCTCTGTTTTTCTTGCCGGCGAGAGTATTCTATCACAATTACCATTTTTTGGCAATAGTAAAATGGCAAAAAATGGCATTTTCATTCGACAAAATGCGACAAACCGCACGGTTGCGGGGTTTGTGAGGGTTTTCTCCACAAAAAAAAGCGGCGGAAAATCGGGCAAAAAAACACCCTCGGATATGATGTCCGAGGGTGTAAAGGTATTATACTTAACAGTATTATTTGGACATCAATTCGTCCAACTGCTCGGGGGTCTGGACCCCCACCGCCACAGCGGTGGCCTTTTTCTCCTTAATAACCATCAGAGTGGGGATACTCTGAATCTGAAAGGCGGCGGCCAGACCCGCCTGCTCGTCCACGTTCACCTTGCCCACCGTATACTCGGGGTGGGCGGCGGCGTAATCCTCCAGAATGGGACCCATCATCATACAGGGACCGCACCAGGTGGCCCAGAAATCCAGCAGCACCGGCTGCCGGGACTGCAGAACCTCCTGCTCAAAATTATCCTGAGTAATATGCAACACAGACATACTCTAACCTCCTTAATCCTTACTTTTATAATACAGCATACAATGGCAATACCCCTCAAAATCGGGGTCGGCGATCTGCTCACGGAACTCCTTGCAGATACACTTAAACTCCTCGGTCTTTGGCAGGCGGCAGGGGCAATAGCCATCCTTAGCCTTCAGTCCGGCCTTAATGCGCTCCACCACTTCTTTGTTTTCGTTCAGTCGTACCGCCATAGGGTATCACCTCTTTCTAAATACATTATACCACACAGCGGCGTTTTATGCAAGAAAAAAGGTCCGCGGCTACCGCCGCGGACCTTATCATTAAAACGCGATCTTCTGCTCGATGTAGTCTTTCAGCTCGCTGATGGGCACACGCACCTGCTCCATGGTGTCGCGGTCACGGACGGTGACGGCGTTGTCGGCAGGGGTGTTGTCATCACCGACGGTCTGGAAGTCCACGGTGATGCAGTAAGGAGTACCGATCTCGTCCTCACGGCGGTAACGCTTGCCGATGGAGCCGGCGTCGTCATAATCCACCATAAAGTACTTGGACAGCTCCAGCTGGATCTCGCGGGCCTTGTCACCCAGTTTCTTGGACAGGGGCAGCACGGCACACTTGAAGGGAGCCAGAGCGGGATGCAGACGCAGGACGGTGCGCACGTCGTTCTTCTCGGCGTCCACCACCTCTTCGTCATAGGCGTCGCACAGCACCGACAGCACGGTGCGCTCCACGCCCAGAGAGGGCTCCACCACGTAGGGGATCACGTGCTGGCCGGACTCCTGATCAAAGTAGGTCAGATCCTTGTTAGAGGTGTTCTGGTGCTGGGTCAGGTCGTAGTCGGTACGGTCCGCCACGCCCCACAGCTCGCCCCAGCCGAAGGGGAACAGGAATTCAAAGTCGGTGGTCGCCTTGGAATAGAAGCACAGCTCCTCCGGGTCGTGGTCACGCAGGCGGATGTTCTCCTCCTTCAGACCGATGGCCAGCAGCCAGTCGTGGCAGAACTGACGCCAGTAGGCAAACCACTCCAAGTCGGTGCCGGGCATACAGAAGAACTCCAGCTCCATCTGCTCAAACTCGCGGACACGGAAAATGAAGTTGCCGGGGGTGATCTCGTTACGGAAAGATTTGCCGATCTGGGCGATACCGAAGGGCAGCTTGCGACGGGTGGTGCGCTGGACGTTCACGAAGTTGGTGAAGATGCCCTGGGCGGTCTCGGGACGCAGATACACGGTATTCTTGGCGTCCTCGGTGACACCCTGGAAGGTCTTAAACATCAGATTGAACTGACGGATGTCGGTGAAATTGTGCTTGCCGCAGGTGGGACAGGGGATGTTGTGCTCCTCCACAAAGTCCTTCATCTCCGCCTGGGAGAAGGCATCGATGGGCTTGGGCAGCTCAAAGCCGGTCTCCTGGCACCAATCCTCAATGATCTTATCGGCGCGAAAGCGCTCCTTACACTCCTTACAGTCCATCAGCGGGTCAGAAAAGCCCGCCAGGTGACCGGAGGCGACCCAGGTCTGGGGATTCATCAGGATGGCGGCGTCCAGACCCACGTTGTAGGGATTCTCCTGGACGAACTTCTTCCACCACGCCTTTTTAACGTTGTTCTTCAGCTCCACGCCCAAGGGGCCGTAATCCCAGGTGTTGGCCAGACCGCCGTAGATCTCGGAGCCGGGGAAGATGTAACCGCGACCCTTACACAAGGTCACGATTTTTTCCATAGTTTTCTCGGTGTTTTTCATCATATAACCCTCCATATTCATCCGGAATGGCTTTCCGGCAATATTCCTATCCATTCTAATATGAATGAGCAAAAAAGTCAACCGCTAACCCCATTTGCCCAAAGAAAATCGGAGGAAAACTTGTCCATTTTGTAGAAAAAGCACGATAATAATTGGTCTTTTCGAATATTTTTTTAACTTTTCGTCAAATGGGTGTTGACAACCGACCCATTAAAAGGTATATTATAATCTGTGCGCACTACCCGTATGGATAGGTGCGCCCATTTCGTCAGGTGAGTCGGAGGGATCGGCATGGATAACCAACAACTGCCCATCACCGCCGCCGCCCACGGCGATCAGGAGGCGTTTCGCCTCATCGTGCGCCGCATGGAGCCACTGATACAGAGCCAGATACACGCCTGCCGCTGTGACGGCACCGAGGACGAGGATCTGGCGCAGGAGGCTCTGGTGGGTCTGCTGAATGCGGTGCGCACCTACCGCCCCGACGGCGGTGCCGCCTTTACCACCTATGCCACCACCTGCATCCGTAACCGTCTGCTGTCCGCCGCCCGTCGGTGCCAGCCCCGTGGGGTGCAAGAGGTGCCGCTGGAGGCAGAGGAAGAGCTATCCGACTCCACCGACGACCCCGCCCTGCGCCTGCAGGAGCAGGAGGCCGCCAAGCGGCTGCTGCAGCTGATGCGACAGCGGCTGACCCAGCTGGAGTACACCGTGATGCTGCTGCGACTGAGCGAATGCTCCTATGAGGAGATCGCCGCCCGACTGGGCATCACCAAAAAGGCTGTGGACAATGCGGTGCAACGTCTGCGGCGCAAAATTCGGCAATAACGGCATGAGGCCGGTTGCAATATATCTATCAGAGTGAGGTAAAACCAAATGTACGAGGACAAGACTTTAGTATGCAAAGAGTGCGGTAATGAGTTTATTTTCACCGCCGGTGAGCAGGAGTTCTACGCTGAGAAGGGTTTCGTAAACGAGCCCCAGCGCTGCAAGCCCTGCCGTGACGCCCGCAAGAACGCCGGCCGTCCCGAGCGCGAGATGCACGATGCTGTCTGTGCCAACTGCGGCGCAGAGTGCAAGGTGCCCTTCAAGCCCCGTGAGGATCGCCCCGTTTACTGCAGCGAGTGCTTCGCCAGCATGAAGGGTGAGAACTAATCATACTGAGTTGACTAAGACCGTCCACAGTTTGTGGGCGGTCTTTTTCATTGTTATGGGGTGAAACAACAAGCCCGGACTTGACTTAATGACAGTTTATGGTAAAATATTAAACATTGCAACCGAATGGAGATGATTGTCCGTGCTGTTGACCTCAATATTTGTGTTGGCCGGTATAGCCGGTACGGCGGTCACCTATGCCTTGTGTGACGGCCTGTCCCTGTGGTGGGCACTGCTGCTGATACCCGCCTATTACGCGGCGGCGGCGGTGGTGTACGTCATGTGGCTGTTTACCGCCATCCTACTGACCGACGGCACCGACCCCTCCCCCCGCCTGATGCGCTTCTATCACCGGTGCGAGGTGCATACTCTCAGCTGGCTGATGGTGCTGCTGGGCGTCCGCCGACGACTGGTAGGGGTGGAAAAGATCCCCACGGACCGTCCCTATCTGCTGGTGTGCAACCACCGCTCCGCCTTTGACCCCGTGTCCACGCTGGCGATGTTTAAGCGGTGGAATATGTGCTTCGTGTGCAAGCCGGAATTGTTTAAGATCCCCGTGCTGGGACCCGCCATACGCCGCGCCGGCTTTTTCCCCATCGATCGGGAGAATCCCCGCAACGCCGTCACCGCCATCAAGCACGCCGCCGAGATCATTACGAAGCAGGGGCGCTCGGTGGGCATCTACCCCGAGGGCACCCGCACCGTGGGCGAGGGCGAAATGCTCCCCTTCCACGGCGGCAGCTTTAAGATCGCCAAGCTGGCGGACTGTCCCGTGGTGGTGGCCTCTGTGCGGGTCAAGCGGGGACTGCTGTGCCCCGCCGCGGTGGAGCTGAGAATACTGGACGTGATGGAGGAGGACTACGTGCGGGAGCACAAGACCACCGATATGGCACAACGAGCCGAGCAAACCATCCGCGAGGATTTGGGAATATAACGTGAAAAAGCCGAGGCTGACGCCTCGGCTTTTTTTGCGGGTCGATGTGGCATCGACCCCTACAAGTTCTATCCAACCTCGGTGTAAAACTGTAGGGGCGGATGCCCACATCCGCCCGCTCAATTCAAAATTGATTTTTTCTCAACTAGCGAGAGGTGGACTTATTCTAAAGCATCCGCTATAATTAAATTACAGTTCGATCGGCTGAATCTACAGAATGGAGTTTGTATTATGAGTTTTGGAACTATCATTAAAAAACTGCGTCTTGACAACAATTTGACACAAGAGCACCTGGCCGATGTACTATCCATTTCACCACAGGCAATTAGTCGTTGGGAAACAAACACTGCCCTGCCGGACATTTCTCTGTTGCCTGCTATCGCCAATTATTTTGATGTCACCACCGACTATCTCTTGGAAGTGGATATTTCCAGCAAGGAAAAAGAAATCAATAAAATCATCGACACCGCCCGTGAATACACCTCCAGGGGGTTGTGGTTGAAAGGTATCGGAATTCTGCGTGACGCCCTACACAAATACCCGTCGGCACACGCACTTTCCAGTGAATTGGCGTTCGCATTATACGGTTTATCGTCGGAAATCAACAACATATCCGCTGATAAGCGGCAAGCACAGTTTCGTGAAATCGTTGCACTGGAGGAGGACGTCCTCACTAATTCAAAAGATACCGCACTGCGTTATGATGCTACTCAATTACTTTGCTATGTGTATAAAGAGCTGAATATGACGGAAAAAGCAGAAGAACTTGCTCAGACTATGCCACACACGCATCAATGCTGTGAAAATCTGCTGGTGTCCATCTCCGATAAAACCAAACGGTATCGGCGTATGCAACAGGCGTTTCTCCTCCATCTTCAGCAAACGCTTCTCGGTATCACTTGTAACTGTGCACCCCTAGATGACGGATCAAGACCATACACTCTGGAAGAAACCATTACTCTCAATAAAAAGGCTATCGAGATTCTGAACATCGTCTTTGAAGACGGAGATTACGGCACTTTGCACAGTTTGTATTTGATGCAGTATCATCTCAATATCGCCAGTTTCTATGCCCGACTAAACGACCGCGATGAAACCATTTGCTACTTGACCCTTGCCAAAGAGCAAGCCATTCGCAACGACCAAGAAGACCCCAACGCAATACAAACCCACACAAGTTTGATTGTGCGCGGCTATAAATACCAAAATATTTTTTACGGCAATAACGAAAACAATTCTCTCCATCAGTTGAATGAGATGAATGACAGCATCTACGATTTCATCCGGGAAGATGCGGAATTCAAGCACATTGTTGAAGAATTGCAACGGCACGCCGCCACGCGATAGTGTTTTTGAAACAAAACCTCCACCGCCGTTCGGCTGTCCCCCTTTCCCTCAAGGGGAAGGTTAAATAATGTAAATAAGCTAAAAAAAGCCGAGGCTGACGCCTCGGCTTTTTTGGCACCCTCTCCGTCACGCTTCGCGTGACACCTCTCCCAAAGGGAGAGACAAGGGGACTACTCTACTATTTCACGAACAGGTTGTAGGCATTATCCCACAGAATTTTGCGGAACTCGTCCTCGGTGAAATGCATCGACAACAGGGTTGTCAACTCCCTTTGGGCATCCCACATAGGATAGTCGGTGCCGAACAGCACCCGCTCCGCACCCCAGCGGCGCATCAGCTCCTCCGCCTTTTCCGTGGACAGGCGGAAGAAAGAGGAGGAACAATCTACGTACAAATTGGGAGCGTGACCCAGCTTATCGCAGGCCTCCTCCCAGATGGAATACCCCGCCAGGTGGGCGCCGATAAAGGTCAAGTCCTTATAGATCTCCAGCACCGGCAACAGGCGGTTGGGGTTGGAATAATCGTACCGATCGTCGCCGGTGTGTAAGAGCACCGGCAGATGGTGCTCTTCGCACAGCTCATAGATCTTCAGGCAGCGATAGTCGTCGATCTTGAACGCCTGAATGTCGGGGTGGAGCTTAACGCCCCGCAGACCCAGCTCCAGAATATGCGCCACGTCCCCTTTCAGGTCGGTGCTGTCGGGGTGGAGGGTACCCAGTCCGGTGAACCGCCCCTCCCCCTCGGCCACGGTGCGGGCAATAAACTCGTTAATGCTCTTCACCTGCTTGGGGGTGGTGGCCACCGACTGGATGATGCAATGGTCCACGCCCACCGACATCTCTTTTTCAATGAGGGTGTCCACCGTGCCGTCGTGGGCAGAGGTGACGCCGTAAAAGGCGTCGGTTCCCCCCACCGCCTTCGGGGCGATGGCGGCGGGATACACGTGACAATGGGCGTCGATTACTCTATACTGTCCGATCATTTAGGCTCACCTGCTTTGATCCATTCCTCGGCCTCTTCCCGCATCTTGTACTTGAGGATTTTGCCGGCGGCGTTCATAGGGAATTTCTCCACAAAGCGCACGTAGCGGGGCACCTTATGCCGTGCCATATGGGCGGCAATATAGGCGGTCATCTCAGCCTCGGTCATCTGCTCGCCGTCCTTAAGGATAACACAGGCCATAATCTCCTCGCCGTACCGCTCATCCGGCACGCCGATGACCTGCACGTCACGCACCTTGGGGCAGGTGTAGATAAACTCCTCGATCTCCTTGGGGTAAATGTTCTCTCCGCCGCGGATGATCATATCCTTCAGTCGACCGGTGATGAGATAGTTGCCGTCGGGACGGCGGCAGGCCAGGTCACCCGTGTGCAGCCAGCCGTCGGCGTCGATGGTCTCGGCGGTGGCGGCGGGCATCTTGTAATAGCCCTTCATTATGTTATAGCCGCGGGCCACGAACTCGCCGTTGACCCCGTCGGGGCAATCCTCCCCCGTTTCGGGGTCGATGACCTTACACTCCACGTTGGCAAAGGCGCTGCCCACCGTCTCGGTGCGCACCTCTAGGGAGTCGTAGTAGCTGCTCATGGTACAGCCGGGGGACGCCTCGGTCTGACCGTATACCGACACGATCTCCCGCATCCCCATCCGTCCGTTGGCAGCCTCCTTCATCAGGTCGGCGGGGCAGTTGGAGCCCGCCATAATGCCGATGCGCATATAGGAGAAATCCGTCTTTTCAAAGTCGGGGTGCTGCATCATAGCGATAAACATGGTCGGCACGCCGTTAAAGGCGGTGATGTGCTCGTTGTGAACGCAGGCCAGCGCCGGCTTTGGGGAGAAATACGGCAACGGCAGCATAGTCGTGCCGTGGGTCATACTGGCGGTCATACTCAGCACCATACCGAAGCAGTGGAACATAGGCACCTGAATCATCATGCGGTCGGCGGTGGACAATTCCATATGGTCGCCGATGTATTTGCCGTTGTTCACCACGTTGTAGTGGGTCAGCATAACGCCCTTGGGGAAGCCGGTGGTGCCGGAGGTGTACTGCATATTGCACACGTCGTCCTTATTCACCAGCGCCGCCATCCGATGCACCTCGGACAGGGGGGTCTGGGACGCCCGCTCCATAAACTCGTTCCATTCCAGACAGCCCGTCTGGCGATAGCCCACCGTCACCACGTTGCGCAGGAAGGGCAGGCGCTTGGCGTGGAGGGGTTGACCCGCCTTATGGGTGGCCAGCTCGGGGCAGAGTTCAGCCACGATCTCGCCGTAATGGCAGTCCTTGGCACCCTCGGTCATAATGAGAGTGTGGCTGTCCGACTGGCGTAAGAGGTATTCGATCTCGTGAATCTTGTAGGCGGTGTTCACCGTCACCAGCACGGCGCCCAGCTTCACCGTTGCCCAGAAGGCGATGTACCACTGGGGCACGTTGGAGGCCCACACCGCCACGTGGGTGCCCGCCTTGACGCCCGCCGCTATCAGGGCGCGGGCGCACTCGTCCACGTCGTCACGGAACTGGACATAGGTGCGGGTGTAGTCCAAGGTGGTGTATTTGAAGCAGTACTGGTCGGGGAACTCCTCCACCATCCGATCCAGCACCTGGGAGAAGGTGCAATCAATGAGGCGATCCTTCTCCCACACGTATTTGCCGGTGTGGGCACGGTTCCAGTACAGGGCGCTCTCGTTGCGGGAGGTATCGCCGAACTGGCGCATATAGTGGACAAACTGGGTGAGAATGATCTCCATATCGTCCAGCTCGGGACACCAAGCGGGGTCCCATACCAAGGACAGATAGCCGTCGTAATTGACCGAGCGCAGAGCCAGCATCATTTCCTTAATGGGCAGGTCGCCCTCCCCCATCAGGCAGTATTCCAACCGACCGTCCTTGCACGTAGCGTCGCTGACGTGGACGTGGTGGACGTAGGCGCCCAGATTCTTAATGACCTGCTCCGGGCTTTCACCGCCGGCAAAATAGGCGGCAGACCAATGCCACAGCGCCGCCACGTGATCGCAGGCAAAGCTGTCCAGCAGGTCACGGAGCACCGCCGTATCCGCAAACAGACCGGAGGTCTCGATGATGAGGATGACCCCCTGCTCCTCGGCGGTGGGCAGCATCCGCTCCACCAGATCGGATACCCGCTGTACAGCGGCGTCCGCATCCTCGGCGGCGGCGGCCTTCAGCCGCACGCAGGGAATGGACAGGTTAGCGGCAATCTCCACGCAGCGGGTGATCTCCTCCACCGCCCGCTCGGTGGGGCCGTCGGCGGCGTTGCACACCGTGTCAATGCAGGGGATGTCCAGACCCTTTTCGAACAGCCGACGGCGGGTAGCCGCGGCGGCGTAATCGTGAAAAGCGCCGTCCTTATCGGTGAACAGGCGGTTGTAGATATTGTGCAGTTCGATGCCCTGAAAGCGCAGATCCTTCGCCACGTCGCAAAACTGCTCAAAATTCGGGGTATGCCACCCCTTGGTAGAAAACGAGAGCTTCACGGATTAACCCTCCTCGTAGATGATCTTGTTGACCGCATTGAGATACGCCCGCAGAGACGCGCCCAGAATGTCGGTGGAGATACCGGTGCCGGAATACAGACGACCCCGGTCACGAAGCTTGACCAGCGCCTGACCCACCGCCTCTTTACCCTCGGTGACCGCCTGGATCTGGAAATCGTCCAGTTCATAGTGGTGACCGATGATCTGGTCAATGGCCTTGAATGCGGCATCGATGGGACCGTCGCCGATGGACACGCTCTGGAGAGATTTGCCGTCCCGCTCCAGAGTGATCTGGGCGGAGGCGGAGATGATGTTGCCGCTATTGATGACGTAGCTGACCAGCTGATAGGCGTCCGGCACCTGCATGGCCACGTTGGCCACGATGGCCTCCAGATCCTTGGCGGTGACAGCCTTTTTCTCCGCCACGCGGCAGAACTCCTCGTAGACGCGGGCGGAATCCTCCTCGGACAGGTCGTAGCCCAGCCGCGCCACCGCGGCGGCCACCGCTTGGCAGTCGTCCTTGGCGTCCAGACGCACGTCCTCAGGGGTGGCGGCGGTGACGCCCGCCGGCTTTTCGTGGCGGGCGGGATCGGTGATCCAGGCGATCTGCCCCGCAATACGACCCATCTCGGTATAGCGAATACCGGTGGCAAAGCCGTAGCTGTCGCCGCAATTCTTACACATGGTAGCAAAGGTCACCAGGTCGGTGATGTCGCCGCCAACGGCAGTCTTAACGCAGTCGGCGCCTGCCTGCACCGCCAAAATGGCAGAGGCGGCGGCCAGACCGTTTTGGTTATCGCAGGCAACACCCAGGGGCAGATCGGTGCCGACACCGCCCACAAAGGCGGCGAAATCGTCCGGCAGACGGCCGCCGGTGGAATCCCATACCGATACGGAGTCCGCTCCTGCCGCGGTGGCGGCATCGATGGCCGCCTGCAGATAGCCGTCGTCGGCACGGGTGGCGTCCACGGCGCAGAATTCCACCGCCACGTCCTTTTCCTTGGCGGCGGCAACGATCTCGGAGATCCAAGCCAGCATCTTATCGGGTTTTTTATGACAAGTATACTCCATCCCCACGGGAGAGACGGGCAACTGGATGCGGATCTGGGGCTTGGTCGCCCCCTCCAGAGCCGCCGCCGCCAGCTGAACGCTCTCGGCGGTGACCCCCGCCGCCACCGACAGGGTGGCGTTCTTCACAAAGGAGGCCATGGTGCGCACCAGCAGGGTGTCGGAGCGCACCTCGGTGATGGCGGGCAGCTCAATGACGTCCACCCCCAGCTTTTCCAGCTGGCGGGCGATCTCGATCTTTTCCTTAAAGGTGTAGTTGCCCTGACACAGGGTCGTGTCGGCGATGCGGATGTGTTTCATACAAACTCTCTCCTCTGTGTGCGCGTGTTGGCACGCCAAAAATAATAAAGCCCCAAGGCATCAATATGCCTTAGGGACGAAATGGTTTCCGTGGTACCACCCTAATTACCGCATACGCGGTCACTCTGCAAGGCTCCAACAAGCCTCCTGCCATGGTAACGGGGCAAGCCGTAATGCCCTACTGCCAAACGGGTTGGGGCACTCTGCTCAGGAGCCAGAATCCCATTCGGACCGTATCGCCCTCACAGCAACGGCGACTCTCTGCAAACGGTCGGGTGAACGGGAAATTCTCCGTCAACGCATTTCACAAGTTAAAGTGTTAAAGGGATTATAACACCGTGAAATGGGTTTGTCAAGGGGTTCTTATAGGAAAATACATATAGTTCTTCCCATTAGACGGGCAAGTAAAATCGTGGACGGCGCCCACCAAAGCGATGCCGTTTTGGTTCATATAGTCCAGCGTATCTGAAAAAACATTTTCGCTGTCCACCTCAACACAGAGATACTCATAACTAGGAATCGTCCATTTTGTCCATCCCTCCGGTGCTTGGGCATCGTCGGTGCATTCTACACCGGCAAGGTACAATCCCTTGGTAAAATTATCCTCCCACGGCTTGTAGGAATGAGAGAAATCCGACATCGCACCCCAAATTCCAATCAGGTTGCCATTTTCGTCTTTTTTTGCTAACGGCTGTACTTCGCCAAAATGAGCGTTGGCATCCTCCCATAATTTTTGGATAAAGCCCTGACCGTCCAGGGTAGAACCCTCTTTGCCGATGACAACGAACGTATCTTTTATGCGCTTTTCCATTTTCATAGAACACCTCGAACTTTTGTTGTTTAACCAATTGTATCACAAATATCAGACAGATTCAAGTAGGCGCGGGCGGCAGATTGCCGCCCCTACAGCGCCTATGCAAAGCAGGTGCGTGACCGTAGGGGCGGATACCATCCGCCCGAAGCCTCCCTTGTGTAAAGGGAGGTGGCCGAGCGATAGCGAGGTCGGAGGGATTGTCAACTACACACACGTTTTGTCAATTAACAATCCCCCAGTCAGCCTAACGGCTGACAGCCCCCTTTGCACAAGGGGGCCTTTGCTCTATCCTACTACGCAAAAAAGGCTCACAAGGCAACTGCCTTGTGAGCCTTTATCGCACCAATTACAACTGTACGGTCCAGCCGTAGGGGTCGGGGGTCTTGCCCCACTGGATGCCGGTGAGGGTGTCGTACAACATCTGGGTCACGGGGCCGATCTCGCCGCCGTTGACGGGGTATTTCTCGCCGTCGTAGGCCAGCTCGCCGATGGGCGACACCACGGCAGCGGTGCCGCACCCCCACGCCTCCTCCAGGGTGCCGTCTGCCATGGCGGCGGTCAGCTCCTCAATGGACAACAGGCGCTCGGACACGGTGTAGCCCTTGTCTTTCAGCACCTCAATGATGGACTTGCGGGTGATGCCGGGCAGGATGGAGCCGGACAGCGCTGGGGTGACGATCTCACCCTTAATCTTGAACATCACGTTCATGGCGCCCACTTCCTCGATGTACTTGCGGTGGACACCGTCCAGCCACAGCACCTGAGAATAGCCCTTTTCCTCCGCTCGCTTGCCGGCGCGGTTGGAGGCGGCGTAGTTGCCGCCGCACTTGGCCTCACCGGTGCCGCCGCGCACCGCGCGCACGTCCTCGGTCTCAATCATAATCTTGACGGGGTTAATGCCCTCTTTGTAGTAGGAACCCACCGGAGAAGCGATGATGGCGTAGGTGGCGTTGTGCACCGCGTGGACGCCCAGGGACTCATCGTTACCAAACATAAAGGGACGCAGGTACAGAGAGGTACCGGGGGCAGAGGGGGTCCAGTCCTGCTCCACCTTGACAAACTCTGTAAGCGCTTCCAATGCCATATCTTCGGGGATTGGCGGCAGGCACATACGCTCGGCAGAGTTGTTCATCCGACGGATATTCTCAATGGGACGGAATAACTGCACCTGACCGTCCGCACGGCGGTAAGCCTTGAGACCCTCGAAGATCTCGGAGCCGTAGTGCAGAACGGTGGAGGCGGGATGGATGGACAAGGGGCCGAAGGGCACAATGCGGGCATCGTGCCAGCCCACACCCTCGGTCCAGTCCATCAAAAACATGTGGTCGGTAAAAATCTTACCGAAGCCCAAGGTGTCCGGCGCGGGTTTCGCCGCCGGATTGGTGGTTTTGGTGATAGAGATTTGCATAATTTCCAACTCCTTACTCAAAGTCGGCACCCAATTTCAGGGCGGTGCGGTTCACGTCCAGCAGATTCGCCTTACGGGCGGAGATGATCTTGCCCAGAGTGACGTCGATGCTATCGGGGTCGTACTGACCGGTGACGGACAGCAATTTACCCATAATGATGATATTGGCCAAATTGCCGAGGTTATAGTCGGCGGCCAGCTTGGTGGCGGGAATGTAATAGGTGGTCACGTCGGTGCGGTTTACTTTCCGCTCCACCAGGGTGGAGTCCACGAAAATGATGCCGCCGGGGGCCACGCTGTCCTCAAATTTGTCCAGCGAGGGCAGGTTCATCGCCACCAGCACGTCGGGACGGGTGACGATGGGAGAACCCACGGGGTCGTCGCTCAAAATGACGCTGCAGCTGGCGGTGCCGCCCCGCATCTCCGGACCGTAGGAGGGCAGCCAGCTGACCTGGCGGTCCTCCATCAGACCCTTATACGCGAGAAACTTACCGGCGAACAGAATGCCCTGACCGCCGAAACCGGAAAACAAATACTGGGTCTGGCTCATTACGCATCCTCCTCTGCCGTTTTGTCTTTATACACGCCCAAGGGATAGTAGGGCAGCATATTCTCCTCCAGCCATTTGAGGGCGTCCGAGGGGGTCAGTCCCCAGTTGGTGGGACAGGTGGATACCACCTCGACGAGAGAAAAGCCCTTGCCGTCGATCTGATTCTGGAAGGCTTTCTTGATCGCCTTTTTCGCCTTACGGACGTTGGCCACGTTGTTGACCGTGACCCGCTCCAGATAGGTAGCGCCCTCCAATTCGGACAGCATCTCGCACACACGGATGGGATAGCCGCAGTGGTTGACGTCACGACCGTAGGGCGAGGTCTGGGTGACCTGCCCGGGCAGCGAGGTGGGCGCCATCTGACCGCCGGTCATACCGTAGATGGCGTTGTTAACAAAGATAATGGTGATATTCTCGTTGCGGGCGGCGGCGTGCACCGTCTCCGCCATACCGATGGAGGCCAGATCGCCGTCGCCCTGGTAGGTAAAGACGATGTGCTTATCGGGGTCGGCGCGCTTGACACCGGTGGCGACGGCGGGAGCACGACCGTGGGCCGCCTCGATCATATCGCAATTAAAGTAGTCGTAGGCCATAACCGAACAGCCAACGGGCGCCACACCGATGGTGCGACCCTCGATGCCCAGTTCGTCAATGACCTCCGCCACCAGACGGTGGATGATGCCGTGGGTACAGCCCGGGCAATAGTGCAGCGGCACGTCGCACAGGGCATGGGGTTTCTCAAACACAACAGCCATTAGAGGTCACCTCCGTTCTCATTGGCTTTTACGATGGCGGCCAGCACCTCTTCGGGAGAGGGGATGATGCCGCCGGCACGGTTGCACAGGGTAACCGGCTTTTTACACTCGGTGGCCAGTTTGATGTCCTCGATCATCTGACCCATGGACAGCTCCACCGAAATAAAGCTCTTGACCTTATCCGCCGCGGCCTTAAAGGGTGCCACGGGGAAGGGCCACAGGGTGATGGGACGAATCATACCCACCTTGATGCCCACCTTGCGGGCTTCGTTGATGGCATTTTTCGCCACGCGGGAGGCGATGCCGAAGGCGGTGACGCAGATGTCGGCATCCTCCATCAGGTACTCCTCGTACAGTGCCTCGTTCTGCTCAATATAGGCGTACCGCTCATAGCGCTCAAAGTTGGTTTTCTCCAGAGCATCCGGCTGCAGGAACAGGGAGTTGACCACGTTGTGCTCCCGCTTCATATCGGTGCCGTTGGTGGCCCAAGGCTTTTCGATGACGGTGGGCTCGGGGAAGTCCAAGGACACCGGCTCCATCATCTGACCCATGGTGCCGTCGGCTAAAATCATAGCGGTCATACGGTATTTGTCTGCCAAGTCAAACCCCTTTACAGTCAAAGACGCCATCTCCTGCACCGAGGCAGGAGCCAGCACGATCATCCGATAGTCGCCGTGACCGCCGCCGCGAGTGGCCTGGAAATAGTCCGACTGGCTGGGCTGGATACCGCCCAGACCGGGGCCGCCGCGCTGGACGTTGACCACCAGTGCCGGCAGGTCGGCGCCCGCCAGATAGGACAGACCCTCCGCCTTAAGAGAAATTCCGGGGCTGGAGGAGGAGGTCATCACCCGCTTGCCGGTGGAGGCAACGCCGTACACCATATTGATGGCCGCGACCTCGCTCTCCGCCTGCAGGAAACAACCGCCGATCTTGGGCATCTTCTTCGCCATATAAGCGGCAATCTCGGTCTGGGGAGTGATGGGATAACCGAAATAGTGACGGCAACCGGCGCAGATCGCCGCCTCGGCGATAGCCTCGTTGCCCTTCATCAATACTTTCTCTGCCATATCACTCACCTCATCTTTCTACCGTAATGACACAGTCGGGGCACATCATCGCGCAGGCAGCGCAACCCACGCAGGCGGCCTCATCGGTCAGCTCTGCCGGGTGGTGACCCTTTTTGTTGATCTTGTCCGCCGCCAAGTGCAGGATGCCCTTGGGACAGGCGTCCACGCACAGGCCGCAGCCCTTACAGCGGTCGGTCTTAAACGTCAGTTTTGCCATAGGTTTTGCCTTCTTTCTTAAAAGGGTTTGTTTTGCTGTAATGTCAAGGGGAACAGATTATCGATCTGCCCCTCTAAGTCGGGATAAAGGTGGTCTGCTACCGTGGTGGCGACCAAGGGCAAGCCGGTGGCCGCCGACAAGGCGGCGGCGTAGTCCACCGACGATAACACGTCGGCGGGGGTGGTCTCCTCCCCCAGGTTGGAATTGTTGACGATGCCTGTAAAATGCAGGTGGGAGGCTACCTCGATCTCCCCCATCACCTCCACGGTGGAGGGAATGTCGGGGGTCATGGGACGGAAGCGGTTGACCACCAACAGCATCTCATAATCGTCCTCTGCCGTGATGGCGGGAGCCAAACGACCCAGCACCATAGCGCCGCTGTCGTCACCACCCACGTCCACCACCACACGGCGACTCTTATCGTCGGTGATGGCGTACAGGTCGGGGGGCAGGGACGGAATGTCCACGTTGGAATTGGCAAATTTGGAGCAGATCAGGCGGATGCCTGCGACCTCAAAAGCGACGGCGGAATCCAGCGTGCGGAAATAGGGATTCACGATGTCCAGATCCGCCACCGTCACGGGGTGGCGCTGTGCCACCGCCAATGCCGCGTTCACCGCCACGTTGGTCTTACCGGTGCCGTAGTGGCCGCAAAAAATGGTGATTCGTTTATCGGAAAACATAGGGGCATCACCTCTTACATAACCGCTGATTAAAGCGGTTTGCGATGATCGGTGAGATGTTTTTTTCGCCAAGGAAGGCTCAAAGCGCAGGTAATACTGTATGTATTGCCGAGCATTTGAGGCGATGTTGGAGGAAAAACAGCCACCGAGAATTGTGAACAAGATTTAATCAGTGGTTATTACAGCTGGTTGCGTTGGATCTTGCCGCTGACCGTCTTGGGCAGGGAGTCCTTGAACACCACGATACGGGGGTATTTATAGGGAGCGGTATGCTCCTTAACGTAGGTCTGGATCTCCTTGACCAGTTCGGGCGTACCCTCGGTGCCGGGCACCAGCACGATGGAGGCCTTGACCACCTGACCGCGCACCTCGTCGGGGGCGGCGGACACGCCGCACTCCAGCACGTAGGGCAGCTCCATAATCACACTCTCGATCTCAAAGGGACCGATGCGGTAGCCGGAGGACTTGATCACGTCGTCCACACGACCCACGTACCAGAAGAAGCCGTCCTCGTCACGCCAAGCGGTATCGCCGGTATGGTAATAGCCGTCGTACCAGACCTCGGCGGTCTTATCGGGGGCTTTGTAGTATTCGGTGAATAGACCGCAGGGGGCGCCATCCTTCACGTTCACCACGATCTCACCCACCTCACCGGTGGCGACGGGGTTGCCGTCGGGGTCAATCAGTTCCACGTCGTAGATGGGAGCCGGCTTACCCATAGAACCGATCTTATGGGAGGCGCCCACCATATTACCGATGATCATGGTGCTCTCGGTCTGACCGAAGCCCTCGATGATCTGCAGGCCGGTGGCCTTTTCAAACTGGCGGTATACCTCGGGGTTCAGCGCCTCGCCGGCGGTGGTCATATGTTTCACCGAAGAGAAATCGTATTGGGAAATATCCTGCTTGATCATCATTCTGAGCATCGTGGGAGGTGCACAGAAGGTGGTGATCTTATACTTAGCAAACATAGGCAGGATGTCCGCCGCGTCAAAGCGGTCGAAATCGTACACAAAGGTGGCAGCCTCGCACAGCCACTGACCGTACAGTTTGCCCCACATGGCCTTCGCCCAGCCGGTGTCCGAGATGGTGAAGTGCAGACCGTCGGGGTCCACGTCGTGCCAATAGCGGGCGGTGTGGAAGTGACCCAAGGCGTACTTATAGTTATGCGCCGCGATCTTGGGATAGCCCGTGGTGCCGGAGGTGAAGAACATCAGCATACGATCGTCGCCGCCGGGGGCATCCTCGGTGCGCTTATAGTGGGTGGAATACAGGGTGTACTCCTCGTCAAAGGTGCGCCAGCCCTCACGGGTGCCGTTGACGATCAGCTTATGCTGTACGGTGGGGCATTTCGCCGCCGCCAGATCCACCTGGGCGGCGGTATCGCCGTCGGCGGTGCACAGCACCGCGGTGACGCCCGCGGCGTTAAAGCGGTATTCCAAATCGTGCTCCAGCAGCTGGTTGGGGGCGGGGATCGCCACGGCGCCCAGCTTGTTGAGACCCAGCATCGCAAACCAGAACTGGTAGTGACGCTTGAGAATCAGCATCACGCGGTCGCCCTTTTTAATGCCCAGAGATTTAAAATAGTTGGCGCACTGGTTAGACGCCTTTTTCATATCCTTAAAGGTGAAGCGGCGCTCGGTATGATCCCGCGACACGTGCAGCATCGCCAGCTTCTTCGGATCTTTGTCCGCCAGCGCGTCCACCAGATCAAAGGCGAAATTGAAGTGATCGGTATTCTTAAATTTGATGGAGGTGGGGGTGCCGTTTTCGTTCTCCTGAACGTCGATAAACTGCTTATAGATACGACCGGTGTCGTCCCGCTTATCGGCGGGCAGATCCACGATGGTCTTGGTGGGTGCCAGCTCGGGGATGGGCTCGCCGGTGGGATTCAGCACGATGGCGTAGAACACGCAGTCCTGACCGCCCACCGCGATCATACCGTGGGGGGTCTCGGAGTCAAAGTAGATGCTGTCGCCGGGGCCCAGAATCTCCCGATGCTCGCCGATCTGCACCATCAGTTGACCCTCCAGCACCAGATCCAGCTCCTGTCCGTCGTGGGAGGTCAGCTCGATGTCCTGCTGCTGGGCGGCGGGATCGTAGACGCTGCGCACGTACAGCGGCTCGGCAATACGGTTCTGGAAGGCGTAGGCCAGGTTATAGTAGGTCATACCGTGAGCCTGGGCGATCTGCTGTCCCTGTCCCCGACGGGTGACGGTAAAGGACTTCAGCTTGGGGCTGTAGCCCTCGATGATGTCGGTGACGTTGACGTTCAGCGCGGAGGCGCAACGGTAGATGAACGCAAAGTTCAGATCACTCTTACCGGTCTCGCAGCGGTTATACTCCTCCACCGATACGCCGGTCTTGTCCGCCATCACCTCGGGGGTGTAGCCGACAATCTCCCGCAGCTCCCGTATACGGGCCGCCATCTCCCTAATTTTGTAGTCCAATGCGGTAATGGGTTCCATAAAGCACCTCTCCAATCCCGGGACGGAAATGAAAAACACTCGTCCCAAAGCTAGTTGACTTTGAGACGAGTGTTGAAATCACAACAGCACCCGCGGTACCACTCAAATTGCGGCTATACAGCCACCACTCTTCGGAATCGTACAATTCCTATGCCTTTACGCAGCATACACGGAGGGATTCTACTAACCGTACGGCGTTCTTTCCCTCGGCTCAGAAGCTACAAACAATTGCCCGCTCCCAATGGCTCGCACCAACCGCCATCTCTCTGTAGGGATCGTGGAAATTGCCCTCTTCGTCAATGCCTTTAAAGTATTAAAGTATGGACTCATTCTAGCACATTACGGCAGGCTTGTCAACTTTTTTTGAAATTTCGGGAATATCACAGTTTATTGCGCTGAATTTTACCGCTGATGGTCTTGGGCAGACTGTCGCGGAACTCCACCACGCGGGGGTATTTGTAGGGGGCGGTGTGCTCCTTGACGTAGTTCTGGATCTCCTTTTTCAGCGCGTCGGTGCCCTCGGTGCCCTTGGTCAGCACAATGGACGCCTTGACCACCTGACCGCGCACCTCGTCGGGGACGGCGGACACGCCGCACTCCACCACGTAGGGCAATTCCATAATCACACTCTCGATCTCAAAGGGACCGATGCGGTAGCCGGAGGACTTGATCACGTCGTCCACGCGGCTGACGTACCAGAAATAGCCGTCCTCATCCCGCCAGGCGGTGTCGCCGGTGTGATACATCCCGTCGTGCCACGCCTCGACGGTCTTCTCCTCGTCCCGATAATAGCCGGCATACAGACCGCAGGGTACGCCCTTGTCGGTACGGATGACGATCTCGCCGGTCTCACCGGGGGGAACGGGGTTGCCGTCGGCGTCCACGATATCCAGATCGAACTGGGGCGACGCCTTGCCCATAGAGCCGATCTTGGGCACGGTGCCCGCCAGATTGGCGATGGCCAGGGTGGTTTCGGTCTGACCGAAGCCCTCCATGATCTCTAAGCCCGTGGCCGCCTTAAACAGCTTAAACACCTCGGGGTTCAGCGCCTCACCGGCGGTGGTCATATGCTGGATGGAGGACAGGTCGTATTTGGACAGATCGCCACGAATGAGCATACGCAGCATGGTGGGCGGCGCGCAGAAGGTGGTGATCTGATATTTCTGGAACATAGGCAGGATGTCGTTTTCGTCAAAGCGGTCAAAATCGTACACGAACACCGCGCCCTCGCACAGCCACTGACCGTACAATTTGCCCCACAGGCTCTTGCCCCAGCCGGTATCCGAGATGGTCAGATGCAGACCGTCGCGGCGGCAACAATGCCAGTACTTGGCGGTGACGAAATGACCCAGCGCATACGTGTGCTTGTGGGCCGCCATCTTGGGGTTGCCGGTGGTGCCGGAGGTGAAGAACATCAGGGCGGTGTCCTCGCCGCAGGAGGTGTCCGCGGTACGGACGAACTTACGGGAGAACAGACCGAACTCCTTATCGAAATCGTGCCAGCCGTCCTTTTGCCCGCCCACCAGGATCTTGGTCAGGGGGTAATCCAGCTTGGCGGCGGCAGCGGCGGCGATGTCGGCGGTGTCCCCGTCGGCGGTGCACACCAGCGCGGTCACGCCGGCGGCGTTAAACCGGTACTCAAAGTCGTGCTCCTTGAGCTGGTTGGTGGCGGGGATGGCCACGGCGCCCAGCTTATGCAGCGCCACCATGGCAAACCAGAACTGATAGTGGCGCTTAAGCACCAGCATCACGCGGTCGCCCTTTTTGATGCCCAGAGAGGTGAAATAGTTGGCGCATTGGTTGGAATACTGCTTCATATCCTTAAAGGTGAAGCGGCGTTCGTTGCGGTTGACGTCCAGGTGCAGCATCGCCAGCTTATCGGGGTATTTTTCCGCGATGCCGTCCACGATGTCGAAGCCGAAATTAAAGGTGTCGGTATTCTTGAACTCGATGGACTGCAGGGCGCCGTTCTCGTCCTCGGTGGTGTCCACAAAGCGCTCGCACACCAGCGGCTCGGAGCTCTTGGCGGTGACGATGCTGGCGCGGACCTCCTCCTCGCGGGTCTCCTCACCGGGGAGCACCACCGCGCAGAACACGCAATCCTCGCCGTCCACGGCGATCATACCGTGGGGGGTGGAGGAATCGTAGTAGATGCTGTCGCCCTCGGACAACACCTCCACGTGGTCGCCGATCTGCACCTTCAGCTTACCGCTGATGACCAGGTCGAACTCCTGACCGGAGTGGGTAGCCAAATGGATGGGCTTCTGCTCCAGGGCGGGGTCGTATTCGTACCGCACCCAGTAGGGCTCGGCGATCTTATCGCGGAATTTGGGCGCCAGGTGGGCGATGTCGATGCCGTCCTCCTTGGCGGTCTGCTGACCCTGCCCCTTACGGGTGATGGTGTAGGAGGTCAGCAGGTTGGCGCTGCGACCCTCCAGCAGGTCGGTCATATCCAGGTCGAAGGCCAACGCGCACTTGTGGATAAAGCTAAAGGGGAAATCCACCGTGCCCGTTTCGTACAGACGGTACTCCTCCTCGGTGACACCGGTCTTGTGGGCCATATCCGCCGCCGACCACTCCAGAATCTCGCGCATCTCGCGGATTCGCAGCGCCACCTCGTATAATTTCAGGTTGTCTGTCATTGCCATCTTGTCTCACTCCTTTTGGTGAAAATAAAACACCCGTCTCAACATTGAGACGGGTGTTCATACACTCGCGGTACCACTCAATTTGCGGCATTACGCCGCCACTCTGCGGGATCTGACAATCCCCGGGCCTTTACGCAGCCGTCACGGGAGAGGTTACTACCCCCTGCGGGGATTCACCGCTCCGGCTCGGAAGGGATGGGCCATACGAAACGCTGCACTGTCGATTCACACCAACCATCGACTCTCTGAAAGCACATCGCCTCGGCCGTCTTCGTCAACGCCGTTATCAATTTGAACGCATTGTAGCACAGAAAAACCACAATGTCAACACTTTAAAGCAAAAAAGTTTTTACAGATCCACGCGGATCTCCGCATTCTTCTGCTTACGGGGCAGATAGCCCTCCACGATGCCCAGCAGGCGGCGCATACGACGCTCGGTGCGGATCAGCACCGCACACGCCACCGCCAACGCCATCAGGATGGACACCACGGTCAGAACCACTTTCCATACGCTATTGCTATTTTTCTCCATTATCACACACGTCCTTTCGTCAGAACGACAATTTACTTCCCTCTAATTATAATATGCCGTACAAAAAATGTCAATCACCAAATCCGCCCACAGGCAGAGTTTTACAATCTGTTCATAGACAAATGGAAAATATATGGTATACTATACACGTATAATGCGGAATTTTTCTTAATTTAAGGAGATGTGCCTATGCTGCAACTCAAAGACATCACCAAGGTATACGAATCCGGTGAGAACGCCGTCCACGCTCTGTGCGGCGTGTCTCTGGCGTTTCGCCACAGCGAGTTCGTATCCATTCTGGGTCAGTCCGGCTGCGGAAAGACCACCCTGCTGAATCTGGTGGGTGGCCTGGACCGCTACACCACCGGCGACCTGATCATCAACGGTAAATCCACCAAGCACTTTAAGGATCGGGACTGGGACACCTATCGCAACCACACCATCGGCTTCGTGTTCCAGAGCTATAACCTCATCCCCCACCAGTCGGTGCTCAGCAACGTAGAGCTGGCGCTGACCCTGTCCGGCGTATCCAAGAAGGAGCGCCGTCGCCGCGCCAAGGAGGCGCTGGTCCGCGTGGGTCTGGGGGATCAGCTGCGCAAAAAACCCAGCCAGCTGTCCGGCGGTCAGATGCAGCGGGTGGCCATCGCCCGTGCCCTGGTCAACGACCCCGACATCATCCTGGCGGATGAGCCCACCGGCGCCCTGGACACCGAAACCAGCGTGCAGGTGATGGATATCCTCAAGGAGGTGGCCAGCGACCGCCTGGTGGTGATGGTCACCCACAACCCCGAGCTGGCGGAGCGATACTCCACCCGCATCATCCGTATGCTGGACGGACGCATCACCGACGACTCCGCGCCCCTCACCGCGGAGGAGCTGGAACAGGAGCGCGCGCTGGAGCAGGAAAAGACCGCCCCCAAGGGTAAAAAACGGCGGCAGAAAAAGCCCAGTATGTCCTTTGCTACCGCCTTCGGTCTGTCGCTGAAAAACCTGTTCACCAAAAAAGGGCGCACCGCCCTGACCAGCTTCGCCGGCAGTATCGGCATCATCGGCATCGCCCTCATCGCCGCCGTGTCCAACGGTATGACCACCTACATCAACACGGTGCAGGAGGACACCCTGTCCTCCTATCCCCTGACGCTGGAGGCCACCCATATGGATATGGGCACCCTGCTGACCACCTTTATCGGTGAGGCGCAGAGCCACGGCACCCACGACAAGGACGCAGTGTATCAGAAGACCATGTTCTACGATCTGATCAACGCCCTGAACACCATGGAGGGCAGCGAGAACGATCTCAAGACCTTTAAGACCTATCTGGAGAAGGAGATGGACAACGCCGAGGGACCCCTGCCCGCGGCGGTCAACGGTATTCAGTACACCTATAATCTGAATATGCTCATCTACACCAAGAACGTGGATGGGGACATCATTCTGTCCGACTCTCAGCAGCTGCTGGAGGATCTGCTGCTGGAATACTTCGGCATGGATATGTCCGGTATGGCGAATATGGGCGCCAGCTACGGTATGCCCACCACCATGATGATGCCGGGTATGAGCGCCGTCACCTGGCAGGAGATGCTGTCCGGCGAGGACGGCGACCCCATCAACCCTCTGCTGAAAAAGCAGTACGACGTCATCTACGGCTCCTGGCCCAACGACTATAACGAAGTGCTGCTGGTGGTGGACGGCAACAACGAGATCGACGATATGACCCTGTACGCGCTGGGTCTGACCTCCAAGGAGAACATCGACGCCCTCGCCCACGCCGCCATCGACCAGAACAAGGTGGAGCACAAGCAGCAGCACTGGAGCTATGAGGACATCTGCGGAATGGAATTCCGCACCGTGTTCGCCGCGGACTGCTATAAGGAGGACCCCAAGACCGGTCTGTACACCGATCTGCGGGGCACCCAGGCGGGTCTGAAGTATCTGTACGACAACGGCACCGACATCAAGGTGTGCGGCATCCTGCGCCCCAACGAGGACGCCGCCAGCAATATGCTGTCCGGCAGCATCGTGTACACCAAGGAGCTGACCGAATACGTCATCAGCCACGCCGAGGACTCCCCCGCCGTCAAGGCACAGAAAAAGGACCAAGGTACCGACGTGTTCACCGGCCTGCCCTTTAAAGACAACAGCAATATGACCTCCAAGAAAAAGGCCGCCGCCTTCCGCGACCACGTGGATGGACTGGACGAGGCCGAAAAGGCGGAGACCTATCTGAAGATCATATCCATCCCCTCGGACGAGCAACTGGACAGCATGGTGGACGCCGCAATGAAGGACGTGGACCGCGACAAGATGCAGGACACGCTGGTAAAAGCGCTGTCCCAGCAGACCGGTATGGACGAGGAGGAAATGACCGCCTATCTGGATAAGATGACCGACGAGGACATCGAGGAGACCTACACCGAGATGGTCACCGAGCAGTCCAAGATGCAGTATGCCGCCGGCATCCGTCAGCAGATGGCCGGTCTGCCCGCCCCCCAGCTGGCGATGATGCTGGACGCCGCCATGGAGGACTATTCCACCAAGGAGCTGTCCAAGTATTACGACGAGGTGCTGGAATTCTCCGAGAGCACCTATGAGGATAACCTCATCGAGCTGGGCTGTGTGGATCCGGACGACCCCGCCAGCATCAACATCTACGCCTCCTCCTTTGAAAACAAGGACGTTATCGAGGAGGTCATCGCCGACTATAACGAGGACAAGGAGGAGCTGGAGCGTATCACCTACACCGACTACGTGGGTCTGATGATGTCCTCCATCACCACCATCATCGACGCCATCACCTACGTGCTCATCGCCTTTGTGGCCATCTCGTTGGTGGTATCCTCCATTATGATCGGCGTCATCACCCTCATCTCGGTGCAGGAGCGCACCAAGGAGATCGGTATTCTGCGCGCCATCGGCGCTTCCAAGCGCAACGTGTCCAGTATGTTCAACGCCGAGACGGTGATCATCGGCTTCACCTCCGGTCTGCTGGGCGTGGGCATCACCTATGCTCTGTGCATACCCATCAATATGATCCTGCACCATCTGACCGATATTCAGACCCTCAACGCCATCCTGCCGCCCCAGGCAGCGGTGCTGCTGGTGGTCATCAGCGTGGTGCTGACCCTGTTTGCGGGCATCATCCCCTCCCGCTCCGCCGCCAAGAAGGACCCCGTGGTGGCACTGCGGACGGAGTAAAAGTCAATATAAGCAAAAAGAGCCTGTGGCGTAACGCCACAGGCTCTGTTTTTTATGCCGCCGCTTGTTCCAGTACGGTGGCGGCGGTATTCAGCATCGTTTCCGCAAAGATGGCGTAGCCGCAGGTGGCGTCGTCCACCAGCACGTGGGTGACCGCCCCCACCAAAGCGCCGTCCTGTATCAGCGGAGAGCCGCTCATCCCTTGCACGATGCCGCCCGCCTGCTCCAGCAGGCGGGGGTCGGTGACCCGCACCACCATATTCCGCGTGGTGTTGGTCCCGCCGTAACGGATCTGCTCGATTTCTACCTCGTACAGCTGTGGCTCGGTGCCGCTGAGGGTGGTCAGCAGCTGCGCCGTCCCCTTATGCACCTGCTGGCGGGGCGCCACCGGCAGGGTGCGCCCGATGGGATAGGCGGTCAGCTGTCCGTACAGACCGTCCTGCCCATTCTGCAGCAGCCGCCCCAGCGTGCCCGGCTCAAAGCTGCCCCGCAGCTCCCCGGGTGAGCCCGATTTCCCCTTAATCACGTCGAAAATGCGGGCGGGGACGATCTCCCCCGACCCCAGAGGGGTCTCCTGCCCCGTATCCGCGTCAAACACCGCGTGACCCAAACCGCCGAAGGCGCCGGTGGCGGGATCGTAAAAGGTCAGGGTGCCCACACCGGCGGCGGAATCCCGCACCCACATACCGCCGCGGTACCCCGTCTCCCCCACGGGACGCACCGGCGTGAAGGTGGCGTCAAAATCCACTCCGTCCCGACACAGCCGCAGGGTCACCGGCTTGCCCTCGCAGTCGTTAATAACGTCCGACAGCTGGCGGCTGGTGGTTACCGACCGCCCGTTCACCGCCCGTATCACGTCCCCCACGCACACCCCTGCCGCGGCGGCGGGATTCACGTTGCCGGCGGCGGTGGTTACGTCCGACAGACCGATCACCAGCACCCCCTCCATATACATTTTAATACCAAAAGGGATGCCGCACACCATCACCACCTGCCGATCGGACACCGACACGGTAACATCCTTAAGCGGAAACAGACCGCCCAGAGACAGGCGGGCGCGGTACTCGTCCCCCACCGCCGCCGAGGCGGCACGGTCGCCGCCCGATGCGGTCAAGGGGTCGCTCTGCACCAACCGCCCGATGCAAAACTGCTGACCCTCACTGACCGTAAACCGGTCCGGCAACGCATACCGATAATACCCCACCGCCGTCAGCACCACGGCGCACACCAGCACCAGCATAATATATAAAACGCGACCCAATCTTCGCATACGGCACACCTCACTTTTTTATGTTAGGATGCGCCGTGCCGTGCGGATATTGCGTGGGAACAGCCGCCGCCATTTTTTGCCGCTTTCCGCGATTTTTACCACCGCATAATCCGCCGACGGCGACCCACAATAAAAAAATCCCGACAACCGAAGTTGTCGGGATCTTGTAGGACACTATACGGTACCGAAAGACGATAACCCGTAATCGCTGATGAGATTGTGGTGCGGTGATCGGTGAGATGGGTTTTCGTCAGGGGGAGGCAAAAAACGCAGGTAATACTGTATGTATTACCGAGTATTTTTGACCCCTATGGCGGAAACACGGCCACCGAGCAACGTGCCAAAAATCGAATCAGTGATTACAAAAATTACATCTCGGCAAAATATTTGATGGTGCGGACCATCTGGCTGGTGTAGGAGTTCTCGTTGTCGTACCAGGACACGACCTGCACCTGATAGGTGTCCTCGTCGATCTTAGCCACCATGGTCTGGGTAGCATCGAACAGAGAACCGTAGCGGATGCCGATGATGTCGGAGGACACGATGGGATCCTCGTTGTAGCCGTAGGACTCGGAGGCGGCAGCCTTCATAGCGGCGTTGATGCCCTCCTTGGTGATGTCCTTGCCCTTAACAACGGCAACCAGCAGAGTGGTGGAGCCGGTGCAGGTGGGCACGCGCTGGGCAGAGCCGATCAGCTTGCCGTTCAGCTCGGGGATAACCAGACCGATGGCCTTGGCAGCGCCGGTGGAGTTGGGAACGATGTTCTGAGCGCCGGCACGGGCACGACGCAGGTCACCCTTGCGATGGGGGCCGTCCAGGATCATCTGATCGCCGGTGTAGGCGTGCACGGTGGTCATGATACCGCTCTGGATGGGAGCGTAATCGTTCAGAGCCTTGGCCATGGGAGCCAGGCAGTTGGTGGTGCAGGAAGCGGCGGAGATGATGGTATCGTCCGCGGTCAGGGTGCCCTCGTTCACGCCGAAGACGATGGTCTTCAGGTCGGAGCCGGCGGGAGCGGAGATGACTACCTTCTTAGCGCCGGCATCGATGTGAGCCTGGCTCTTCTCCTTGGAGCAGTAGAAGCCGGTGCACTCCAGCACGACCTCAACACCCAGGTCGCCCCAGGGCAGGTCAGCGGCGTTCTTCTCGGCGTAGATCTTCAGGACCTTGCCGTCCACGGTGATGGTACCGGCCTCGTCGTCAGCGGTGACGGTGTGACCGTCGTAGCGACCCTGAGCGGTATCGTACTTCAGCAGATGAGCCAGCATGCTGGGCTTGGTCAGGTCGTTGATAGCGACCAGCTCGTAACCCTCAGCGCCGAACATCTGACGGAAAGCCAGACGACCGATGCGGCCAAAACCATTGATTGCAACTTTAACAGCCATGATAAAATACCTCCAAAAATTATAGTCTATAATTTAGTCTGCATTTCTATTACCGCAGTCTGCAATCATTGTACCGCAAACCGTCAAAAAATGCAAGCATAACTTTTGACTTTGTTTAATTTTTAACTAATTTCGGAGATTTGCCCAAAGTCCTTGATTTTGCAACCGAAACACTATCTATATTCAATAAAAAGGAGTCAATTATGGAGCATAAGCAAACGGGAGAAAACACCACCGAGGGGGCGCTGCGTCAGCGGCTGGCCGCCTATTTTCTGTCCGCGCCGAGTCTGAAGGAGCAGACCGCGCCCCAGCGGCGGGAATATCTGGAGCGGCTGCGGCAATTGGGTGAGCTGGAGCAGCAGGAGCTGCTGGAACATGCAGGGGCGGCCAGACCTATGGTGTGGGCCAACCCCACCCCCCTCATCCAGGCGGTGTGCGGCGCTGTCCAGCGGCTGGCCGCCGGACTGGGGCATTCCCTGTGCATCTTCCCCGCCGCCGGCATCCTGCTGGGCAGCGAAACGCTGGTGCACCCCCGTATGCTCACCGTCACCCTCTGCGCCCTGCTGACCGACCTGTGCCGACAGACACAGGGGCAGACGGTGTGGGTGCGGCTGCAGGAGATGCGGTACGGGCTGGCGGTGGCGGTATCCCTCCCCGATGGTGGGCTGTCCCCCCGCACCGCCGCCCTGATAGCAGAATGCACCAGACTGCACGGCGGCAGTCTGGTGCACAGCGATAACACCTTGATATTCTCCTGCGGGCAAGCGGAAAAACCGGATGCGGGGGTGCGGCTGTACGCCGTGCCCACCGAGCAGGAATTGTTAGACGATTCTCTATCGCCGGTGTGGTCGGTATTTTACTCGTCGTCGGGGTCGACGGTGAGCAAGTCGCCGGCGTCCACCATACCCAGCTGCGGGGAGGACAGCTCCGCCTTGCGCTGAGCCTCGCGGGCGGCCTCCAGCAGGGCAACTCCCATCGCCAACGCCACCAGACCCAAGGCAAAATCAGCAGGACCGGCCAGATGATGGGCCTCGTACGCGGCATTGTCGCCCATCAGGTACATAACCAGCCGTACCAGCGGCGCAGACAGCGAGAGTGCCGCCGTAGCCAGAGCATAAAACGCCATCACGCCGGTGCGCATCTTGCCCACGCCGGACGCGTACCGCGCCAGCTTAAACAGAAACAGCAATTCGAAGATGATCATCAGCAGACCGTAGAAGCTGTCGCTCAGCCGCACCATACTGGCGTAGGAGATCTCGTAATTCACCAGCCGCAGCCACATCCACGCCACCGGCATCAGAACGCTCCACTGGGCAATACCACGGCGGGTGACCCCCTCGGACAGCAGGCGCATAGCCAGCACGATGAGAGCGATACCGCCCAGCACACCGAACACATTCTTAAGCACCGGCATCACGGCGGTGAGCACCGGCTGACCCTCCAGCTGTGCCACAGTCTGCAGATTCAGCATAGAGCCGTAGCCCTCGATGGCGTCGGTGACCAGCATCGTAAGACCGCACACCAGCGACGCCAGCGCGGTCATCCGACAGCCCACGCCGCCGATCTCGTAACGGGGGCCGCCGGCCAGATAGCCCAGCACCGCCATCGCCGCCAGGCCCAATACGGTGAGCATCATCACGTAGTGATTGGGGCTGAACAGACCGGTCTCCCAGTCACGGACAGAGGGCAGCAGCCACACCCGCAGAAGCACCAGTGCCGCGGCAACGCCCACGGCGATCCAGGTCATAATTCGCATATTCTGATACCGCTTCTTCGCCTCGATATGTTCTCTCATTGTCATCCGCCTTTCCCCCGACGGCATAATCCGTCCGTCGGGCGCATATGGATATTGTGGATTACGATTGGACAACCCACAGACTAATCTCATATTACTATACGCTTTTTTGCCACCAAAGTCAAGACGAAAGGATGTTTTCTATGAAAGGTTACGTAACCTTGCTGGCGGCAGCGGCCATCCTGCTGTTGCTCATCCCGCTGCCGGCGCTGGGACACGCCCCCGCCGACCCGACACCCCCACCGACCACCGAGGACACCACCACAGTCGAGACCACCCAAACACCGGCCAAGCAGGAGGACGCGCCGGTGTTTAAGATGCTGTGCGGGGACGAGGTGGTGACCCTCGACGATCGGGATTTTCTCATCCGCACGCTGGCCATGGAGATGCCCGCCTCCTATCACGAGGAGGCGCTGAAGGCGCAGGCGGTGGCGGCCTACACCTACTACCACCGCCGCCGTGTGGCGCAACAGAACAAAGCCGACCCCGATCTGAAGGGGGCGGATTTCGTCACCCCCAACGACGCCTTTCCCCAAAACTACGACGAGGAAAGCCTGCGTGAGCGATGGGGAGAGAACTACGACGAATACTACGAAAAAATCGCGGCGGCGGTGGACGCCGTGTGGGGGCAGACCATCACCTATGACGGGGCGCTCATCGACGCCTGCTTCCACGCCATGAGCAATGGGCAGACCGAAACCGCCAAGCAGGTGTGGGGCGCCGAGGTGCCCTATCTGCAGGCCGCCGCCAGCCCCGGGGACACCCAGGCCAACGGCTACCGCTCCACCGCCACCTTCACCCCCCAACAGGTGCGGGATATTCTGTCCGACGAAAAGGGGGTGTCCCTGTCCGACGACCCTGCCGAGTGGTTCGGCAAGCCCACCCTATCCGACTCCGGCACGGTGGCGTCCCAATCGGTGGGCGGTAAGAAAATCGCCGGCACCCGCGTGCGCACGCTGTTCGGACTGCGGTCCGCCTCCTATTCCGTGACCTATGAAAACGACACCTTTACCTTCTCCGTGCGAGGATACGGGCACGGGGTGGGTATGAGCCAAAACGGCGCCGACTGTCTGGCACGGGAGGGGTACTCCTACAAGGAGATCCTCAAGCACTACTACGCCGGCGTGACGATTGAATAAATTGCCGTTGCATTTTACAAAAGATTGGTGTAGAATAGAGGGGAATCAACGCGAAGGCGATACCGGCCGTTCGCGTCACCCGTAAAACAAAGGATGGAGCTCGGAATGGCAAGAAGAATCTTCCGAAAAAAGAAAAAGCGCAATCCCGCCCGTCTGGCGGTCATTGCGGTGTGTCTGGCGGTGGCGGTACTGGTCACCGTGCTGGTGGTACGCACCCTGGGTCGACAGGGCGGCAATACCCCCGAGGGCGAGGAGACCGTACAGACGACCACCACCACCGAGACCCGCAAGACCCTGCCCAAGTCCTTTATCGACCGCAACACCTACTCCCCCTACGTGGTGCTGTATGATGAAACCGCCGACCAGGTGCTGTACAGCAAAAACGCCGACGAGAAGTGCTATCCCGCCAGCCTGACCAAGCTGGCCACCGCCCTGGTGGCGCTGGACTATACCAAGCCGGACGACGTATTTACCCTGGGCAGCGAGGTGAGCATGATCTCCCCCGGCTCCAGCCGTGCTTATCTTACCGCCGGCACCCGACTGACCATGGAGAATCTACTGCAGGCGCTACTCATCCCCTCTGGCAACGACGCCGCCTACGCCATCGCCGTGCAGGTGGGACGCATCATCGGGGACGACCCCGATATGGACCGCTATGCCGCGGTCAGCCTATTCTGTAAAGAAATGAACAAAAAGGCAAAGGAGCTGGGCTGTAAGAAAACCAAGTTCCTCAACCCCGATGGCTATCACGAGGACGGTCACTACACCACCGCCGCGGATATGCTTCTGTTCGCCCGTGCGGCGATCAAAAACGACACCATTAAGAGCGTGATGTCTCAGCCACAGGTGTCGGTCCGATTCCTGTCCGGTCAGTCTGCCACCTGGCAAAATTCCAACCGTCTGCTGATACCGGACAACCCCTACACCTACGAGGGCGCATTCGGACTCAAGACCGGCACCACCGACGAGGCAGGTATGTGTCTGGCCGCCTGTGCCACCCGCGACGGGCGCACCAGCATCGTCATCGTCATGGGCTCCGAGAGCGAGAACGGGCGCTGGGACGATACCTGCGGTCTGTTGGATATGAGTTTTCAGTAAAGCCGAAAAGACCTGACCGCGCGGTCAGGTCTTTTTTTGCGTCAAAATGGTTACAGAATTGTAACTGGATTTTTCGGGTATCGAATGCTACAATCTATGAAAACGATTAGCGAATGGATGATGCATATGATAATCGAAATGTTTAACGGATGGTACTTCTTCTGGTTCTTCCTGCAGATCGGTGCCACGGTAGGGCTGTACTTTGCTCTGCGAAAGACCAACGAAAAGGTGCAAAAAGGTGTTCTGTTCGGCCTGCTGGTGTTGGGACTGCTGCTGCACTTCCTCAAAGCCTTCATCCCGCCCTATTCCACCGATGAGGCGCGTATGCTGCGCGACTCGTGGTTCGTGAACATCTGCGGTGCCAACATTGCGTTGTTCCCCTTTATGTTCTTCAGCAAGAACAAATACATCAAGGATTATATGTTCTACATCGGTCTGATCTCCGGATTGATCGTGCTGTTCTATCCCCAAGAGCCGTTGGCCAAGGTGGATCAGCTGGGTGAATTCTGGGATATCGTCCGCTTCTACTTCCACCACTGGATGATTATGACCGTGCCGCTGCTGACGGTGCTGTGGAAGCACCACACCCTCTCCTACAAACGGAGCTGGGTCGCCCCCGTGGGGCTGTTGTCCTTGATGCTGTTCATCATCCTCAACCAGATATTCCAGAGCGAATTGGGCTTTATCCCTCTGCGAGGCAACGACATCTTCGCCATTGGATATAAAAACACCTCCTACATTTGGGGACCGGGCGAAAACGATGCCATCGGCAACTTCTTGGCGCTGTTCTGCCCCGATTTCCTAAAGACCATCCCCGTGGGCGAATTTGCGGGACAGACGAAGTATTGGCCCTGGTTCTGGCTGATTCCTCCCTGCTTCATTCTGGTAACGCCGATGGCGTTCCTTCTCTCGCTGATCTGGGATCACCGACGCTTCGGCGTCGATCTGCGCCGCCTGTGGCGCCGTATCCGCGGCAAACAGACGACGGCAGAGTCAGCGTCCTGAATAACCATACGAAAAAGACGGCGAAAGCCGTCTTTTTCTCTTTACATTCATAGGATAGTATGCTACAATGCCCATAAGATACAGAGTAAACCCACAAGCGTGAAGTGCCGAGCGGACGGGGAGTTGCCGCACGGACGAAAAGGATGATCCTTGCGGTTTGTGGGTTGCATCCCGCTGTAGCATACCATAGAGAACCTCTTTATGGGTACAGCCTATGCTCATTCTGTACCAAAAAAGGAGGTTATTTTTTATGTCTGAAAGCAAATCCCCGCTGGCTAACCCGTCCGTATTCTCTCTCGCCTATTGGAAGGAGGCGGCGGGCAATCTCAAAAACACCCGTATGCTGGCTCTGGCGGCGATGATCGTCGCCCTGCGAGCCATCTGCAAGATGCTGGAGATCCCGCTGGGACCGGGTCTGAACATCAACGTGGCCGGCATCTTCAACGCCGTGGGTGCCATGGTCTACGGTCCCGTGGTTGGGGTGGTAGGCGCCATCGTCAGCGACCCGCTGGGCTATCTGCTCCACCCCGACGGACCCTATTTTCTGCCCTTTATGCTGGTGGATATGAGCAGCTCCTTCATCTTCGGTCTGCTGTTCTGGAAGCGGCGGCTGACGGTGGGGCGGGCTATGGGCGCCAAGTTCGCCGTCAATATGGTCAGCAACGTGGTGCTGACCTCGGTGATCATGAAATGGTACGTGGCGGTATTCAGCCTGGATATGGTGTACAACCTATTTAACCTGACCCGCATCGTGAAAAACCTGATCATGTTCCCCGTGGAGGCGATCCTCATCGCGGTGGTGCTGGGGGCGCTGTCCCCCGCCCTGTACCGCCTGCGGATGCTGCCGGAGAAGCCGGAACTGAAGCTGAAATGGTGGCACTACCTGCTGGTGGCGGCGCTGACTCTGCTGGCGGTGGGGCTGGTGCTGTTCTACCTGTATTTCCTAAAGGATTTCGTCAGCGAACACAATCTGAAACTGTGGTAATAGAAAAAGCCGAGGCTTAGAAGCCGTACTCTAAAGGACAGTAAAACAAAGTACAAAAACACCCATAGTTTTTAAAACTGTGGGTGTTTTTAATATTCTCTTTCTTTGTTAGTCAAGTTATGCTATAATACAACTGACCGATAAATTCCAATTTATCAAACAGATGATATTTGTTTGTAAAAGGGTTTTAGGTTCTCCTAACAAGTGACATGTTGGCGCCCAAATGTCCTGCTTGCTACGGTATAAGACAAAATTAAAGGAAGCACGAAAATTTCGTGCTTCCTTTTTTTACTGTCCTTTAGAGTACGACTCTTACGCCTCGGCTTTTTTATTATTTCAGCAGATTTTCCACCGCGTCCACGGCGGGGGTCAGCTCGTCACACACCACCCGCTCGATCTCGCCGCTGTCGCACAGGGCGGCAATATTGGCGTCCATCGGCAGCTTCGCCAGCACCGGCAGGCCCAGCTGGGCGGCGGCATTTTCCAGACCCTTGCCGTCACCGAACAGCGGGATCACCTTGCCGCAATCGGGGCACTTGACGCTGCTCATATTCTCCACAAAGCCCAGAATCGGCACGTTCAGCATCTCGGCCATCTTCTGCGCCTTGCCCACCACCATCTGCACCAGGGACTGGGGGGTGGTGACAATGATGTTGCCGTCCAGAGGGATGCTCTGGTACACGGTCAGCGGCACGTCGCCGGTGCCGGGGGGCATATCAATAAACAACACGTCCAGATCGCCCCACACCACGTCGGTCCAGAACTGGGTGACCGCGCCCGCCACCACGGGACCGCGCCACACCACCGGCTGGTTCACGTCCTCCAGCAGCAGGTTGATGGACATCACCTTGATATTCATATGGGTCTCCTCGGGGAGGATGCCCAGCTCATTGGCCATCGCGTGGCGGGTGATGCCGAAGGCCTTGGGGATGGAGGGACCGGTAATATCCGCGTCCAGCACGCCCACCTTGTACCCGCGGCGGGCCATCATCACCGCCAGCATCGCGGTGACCGAGGATTTACCCACGCCGCCCTTACCGCTGGATACCGCCACCACCTTTTTGATGGTGCTGTACTGATTGAGGGGCTTGTGCAGGTCGCGCTCGCTGCAGTTCTGGCTGCAGGAGCTGCAATCGTGATTACATTCTGCCATAAATAAACACTCCTTAATGAGATAATGAATTACAGTTTGGTATCGTCGTACACCGCGCGGAAGCCGCCCACGAACTTGGGACGGGTGCGGGCACAGAGGATGGGCGCCTCGCCGATTTGCTTGACGCTCAGGCGCACCGGCACCGCCACCTCACGCAGGTGCATACCGATGAGGGTGCCGCCGATGTCCAGACCCGCATGGGCGCGGATATGCTCCACCGCGGTGGGACGCTCCATCCGCTGCCACACGGCGGTGGCAAAGGAGCCGCCCGCCTTGGGCTGGGGTACCACGTTGACCGGGTCGTAGCCGTATTGTTCCGCCACGGCGGACTCCATAATCAGGGCGCGGTTCAGGTGCTCGCAGCACTGCACCGCCAGATGCACACCCGCCTCCTTCAGCAGGGGCAACACCGCGTCCGCCAGAGCGGCGGCGGCGTCCACGCTGGAGTGGGTGCCGATGCGCTCCCCCACCATCTCGCTGGAGGAGCAACCGATCACCAGCAGGTCCCCCGCCTTTAATTTGGCGGCGGTCAGCAATTCGGTGACGGCGGCGGTGGCGTCGTTTTTAATTCTCTCTAACATACTGTCACTTCCTTATCATTGACGGAGCCCCAGAGCTTCCTCTACGGCCTCCATCAGCAGATGATACATTGGGGTCAGCGCCCGATAGCCCGCCAGCAGGCGGTCGGGCAGGTCGGCGTCCGCCACGAACTCCCCACTCTCACAGCGGGACAGGTCCACGCTACGGCAATCGTAAAAGGGGCGGAGCAGGTCGGGGGTGTCCTCGGTGCTGCGGGGTCTGGCATAGGGGCGACCGCCCAGTTCAAACCCCGCCTTACGGGCGGCCTTGACCGCCCGCTCCGCGCGGGCGGGGTCCGCCTCCACGCGGCGGCGCAACGCCTGCATAATGGCGGGGGTGGCGGAATAAAAGCCCAGTCCCCATTCGGCCCGCGCCAGGGAAAAATCCATATAGAATGCGGGCAGGCACCAGTTGTACGCCCGCTTATCCCGCATAAAGACGATCCACATATTCTCGCGGTACATCCGCTTATCGTGGGTGAAGCGGTTGTCCCGCCGCACCCGACTGACGTGACCGCCCAGCAGAGGGTCCACCGCCAGCATCGCGGGGGTCAGATCCGCCACCAATTGACGGAGAGGCTGCACCACCGTCTTATTGATGGTGGGCTTATGCTCCTCATAAAACGCCTTGCTGTCCTGAAAGCGGTTCTCCGCCAACAGGAACAGGCTGTCGGCGGTAATGCCGGGATAGTCCATACTCACGTTCCTTTCTTCCGCGGGGTGGGCAGCTGTGCCAATATCACCGCCGCGAACATGATCACACAACCGAAGATCTCCCACGGGGTCATCCGATCCCCCAGGATCAGCACCCCTGCCAGCACCGCAAACACCGACTCAAAGCTCATCAGCACCGAGGCGGTGACGGGGTGGGTGTGCTTCTGCGCCACGATCTGCAGGGTGTACGCCACACCGCTGGACAGCAGACCTGCGTACAGCAAAGACTGCCAGCAGTCCAGCATCGCCCCAACGGAGGGCTGCTCAAACAAAAACATTAGAGGCAAATTCAGTACGCCCACCGTAAAGAACTCGATGCAGGCCAAACGAACGCCGTCGGTACGGGGGGCGTAATGGTCCACCAGCAAAATCTGCACCGCAAACACGGGAGCGCAGGCCAAAATCAGCAGGTCACCGCTCACCATACCGCTCTCCCCCTGCATACACAGCAGGTACAGCCCCGCCACCGCCAGCGCCGCACCCAGCCAATTGAACAGGGTGGTGCGCCGACCGATGCACAGGCCGAACAGCGGCACCAGCACGATGTACAACGCGGTGATAAAGCCGCCCTTACCGGCGGTGGTGGTCAGCAGACCCAGCTGCTGTAGATTGGTGGCGGCAAACAGCGCCAGTCCGCACAGAATACCGCCCTGCCACAGGGTCTTTCTCTCCTGCGGGGTGGTGGGTCGGTGGGTCAGCCCCACACGGTCCAGCAGCGGCAACAGCATCAGCAGCAGACCGCCGCCCAGCACAGAGCGCACCCCGTTAAAGGTCAGGGCGCCCATCTCGGCGCCGCCCTCCTTCTGCGCCACAAAGGCAAAGCCCCAAATGGCGGCGGTGAGAGCCAACAATAGATTGCCCTGCATACGGCGGGACATACCTTTATGGGACACGGCGGCACCTCTTTTCTGCCCTCAACGGCGGTCGATAAATCCTATCTATTATAATACTCGCCGCGGGAAAATGCAAGGGGGTGCACCCCATCCCCACCGAGGTGTTGGAAAATTTTTCTTGCATTTTGTCAAAAAGGGGGTTATACTCGTGTATGTAAGCGGTTACAGAAAGGAGTGTGCGTATGAATATCTATGATATCGCCGACAAATGCGGCGTTTCCATCGCCACGGTATCCCGCGTGCTGAACAACAATCCCAACGTCAGCGCCGCCACCCGCGCCAAGATCCAGGCGGTCATCGACGAGGAAAACTATACCCCCAGCGCCATCGCCCGCAACCTGGGCACCGGTGCCGAGATAACGGTAGGCACCGCCACCACCGTACCCACGGTGGGTGTGCTGTGCTCGGATATCTGCGACCCCTATTACGCCACCATCCTGGCACAGCTGGAGCAACTGCTGCACCAAAGCGGCGTGGACGTTCTGCTGGGGCAGAGCGGCGACACCCCTCAAGAGGAGACGGCGGCGCTGAGCCGTATGCTGGCTCACCCCGTCACCGCGGTGATGTATATCGGACCCAACCACTACGACGACCCGGCGGGAGAGCCGCTGGCTAAGGCCGCCGCCCGGACGCCCATTATCCTGCTGGATGGCTACGTGGACATTCCCAACGTCTACGGCGTCATCGGCGACCAGCCCGCCGCCGTGGCAGAGGTGGTGGAGGGTCTGCTGCGCCGTCAGCGGCGGCGTATCCTGCTGCTGCACAGCCGCGTGACCCACAGCTGCCGCGAAAAGATCGAGGGCTATCACCGCGCCTATGCCGCCGCCGGCATGGAGGTGGACCCCGCCCTCATCGTGGAGGTGGGCAACCGTCCCGAAGACATCAACACGGTGATCAAACAGCTGCTGGTCAAGCGGGTCACCTTTGACGCCATCATCGGCACCGAGGACATCGTGGCACTGGGCGCCCAGAAGGCGCTGCAGCGCACCGGTCTGAGTATGCCGGTCATCGGATTCCACAACACCCTCATCGCCAGCTGCGCCACCCCCGCCCTGACCAGCGTGGACTGCGACCCCGCCGCCCTGGCCGGCGCCGCCATACAGGTGCTGGAGGATCTGACCGCCGGTCGCACCCCCCGCACCCTCACCGTCATCCCCACCAAGCTGGTGGAACGGGACACCTTCCGCAACGCGTAAAATGATATGGGACAGCGCAGCTCACGCTGTGCTGTCTTTTTTATAACCAACCCCATCAATTTTTACATTTTTATTTACAGTTTTAACTTGACACTTTTTTTGCAAAATGCTATAATCTAACCTAGTTAGCAATAAAGGAGGTGTCTCGTGGCTACACAGGAAGAAATTAGTAAAATCATCACACTACTGGACGAATCCCATCCGGTCAAATTCATGAAAAAGCACAACGAAACCAACGCCGGTATCGGTGCGGTGCTCAACTTTCTATACGATTCCGGCACACCCATGACCGCCGGCTCTATCAGCAAATTCATGAACGTCAGCACCGCCAGAGTGGCTGTCCTACTCAAAAAGATGGAGACACGTGGTTTCATCTCCCGTCATGCAGGAAAAGAGGATGGCCGCACGGTGGTTGTTCATCTCACAGCGGCCGGAACGAAAACGGTGCAAAAATTGCGCGAGAATTTTCGTCAGGATATCAGTACACTGATTGATGCCATCGGAATGGAGCGCCTGATTGAGTACACCACCATCTCGAAGGAGATTCGTGCGGTGCTGAAAAGGCCTCCTGCGGATATTATCGGCGACGCATAATCAAAATAAATTTTTATTGATCCATAGACCGCGCCATATTGCAATGGCAAGGTTCGTGTACAAACCTTAATTTTATAGAAAGAAGAATGCCTATGTACAAACGACTGTTGAGGTGCGTGCGGGAGTATAAGGCCCCCACCTTCCTCACCCTGCTGTTTATCGCGCTGGAGGCGGTGCTCGAGTGCTTTATCCCCGCCACCGCCGCCCAGCTGATCAACAGCGTCCAGAACGGTGCCGTGATGGAGGACATCATCCGCAGCGGTATCCAATTGATCCTCATGGCCGTGGCCTCCCTGTGCTGCGGCGCCATCGCCGGCTACACCTGCGCCAAGGCCTCCTGCGGCTTTGCCAAAAACCTGCGTCACGACGTATTTCGGAGAATCCAGACCTTCTCCTTTGAGAATATGGATAAATTCTCCTCCGCGTCGCTGGTGACCCGTATGACCACCGACATCAACAACGCCCAGATGTCCTATATGATGCTCATCCGCATCGCGGTGCGTGCCCCCCTGCTGCTGATCTTCTCCACCGTGATGGCCTTTACCATGGGCGGTAACCTGGCCTTTGCCTTTGTGGTGATCATCCCTCTGCTGGCAGGCGGTCTACTGGCGGTAGCCCGCCTGGCGATGCCCGCATTCCGTCGGGTATTCAAGAAATACGACCGACTCAACGAATCCATCGAGGAAAACGTCCGCGGCATCCGTGTGGTCAAGGGCTTCTCCCGCGAAAACTACGAGCGAGAGAAATTCAACGCCGCCTCGGACGACATCCGTAAGGACTTCACCAGAGCGGAGCGCCTGGTGGTGCTCAACGAGCCGCTGATGCGTTTCTGCAGTTACTTCAATATGGTGTTCGTGCTGCTGGTGGGTGCCTTTCTCATCATCTCCGGCACCGGCACCACCTTTGACGGCACCCCCATCGGCGTGGGCGAGATCTCGGCTATGCTGACCTACGGCATGCAGGTGCTGATGCAGCTGATGATGCTGTCCATGATCTACGTCACCCTGACCATCTCCTCCGAGGCCATCAAGCGTATCGGTGAGGTGCTGGGTGAGGAATCCACCCTCCACAACCCCGAAAACCCCGTATACGAGGTGAAGGACGGCTCCATTTCTTTCCGCAACGTGAACTTCAAATACTCCGCCAAGGCGGAGAACTACGCCCTGTCCGACATCGATCTGGAGATCGCCTCCGGTATGACGGTGGGCGTGCTGGGCGGTACCGGCTCCAGCAAATCCACACTGGTACAGCTCATCCCCCGTCTGTACGACGTCACCGAGGGCTCGGTCGCCGTAGGCGGCGTGGACGTGCGGGACTACGATATGGACACCCTGCGCGGTGCCGTGGCCATGGTGCTGCAGAAGAACCTGCTGTTCGCCGGCACCATCAAGGATAACCTGCGCTGGGGTAACCCCGACGCCACCGACGAGGAGCTGGTGGAGGCCTGCAAGCTGGCTCAAGCCCACGACTTCGTCGCCTCCTTCCCCGAGGGGTACGACACCCACATCGAGCAGGGCGGCACCAACGTGTCCGGCGGTCAGAAGCAGCGTCTGTGTATCGCCCGCGCCCTGCTGAAAAAGCCGAAGATCCTGATTCTGGACGACTCCACCAGCGCGGTGGACACCCGCACGGATGCCCTCATCCGCGCCGGATTCAAGAGCTATATCCCCGAAACCACCAAGATCATCATCGCCCAGCGTGTGGCCTCCGTGCAGGATGCCGACCTGATCCTGATGATGGATGGCGGTCGCATCATCGCCGCCGGCACTCACGATCAGTTAATGACCGGCTGTGAGATGTATAAGGAAATCTACACCCAGCAGACGAGAGGGGGTGGCGACCATGAGTAAGCCTATGAACGGTCCCGGTCGACGGGGTCCCATGGGTCCCCGTCCCAAGGTGAAAAAGGAGACCCTCCCCCGCGTGCTCAAACTGCTCTATTCCTTCTATCCCCGCTTGATCCCCGTGGTGGTATTCTGCATCATCTTCGCCGCCGTCATCAACGCCATCCCGTCTGTTTTCACCAAGAATATTCTGGACGTCATCGAGCAAAGCCTGAAAAACCACGCCACCTGGGAGCAGGCACTGCCCCAGATTATGCCGCTGATCGGTATGCTCATCGGTCTGTATCTGGTATCCATTCTGCTGACGGTGCTACAGTCCCAGCTGATGGCCTATATTACCCAGGGCTTTCTCAGCAAGATGCGGTGCAAGATGTTCGACGGCATGCAGAATCTGCCCATCAAGTACTTTGACACCCACAAGCACGGCGACATTATGAGCCACTACACCAACGACATCGATACCCTGCGCCAGCTTATCTCCCAGTCTCTCCCCAGTCTGATGCAGGCCGGTATCGTGGTGGTGACGGTGCTGTTCATTATGCTGTACTACAGCGTGCTGATGACGCTGGTGGTGCTGCTGGGCGTGGTGGCCATGTTCTTCGTGTCCAAAAAGATCGGCGGCGGCTCCGCCAAGTTCTTTGTCCGTCAGCAGCAGGCCGTGGGTCGCACCGAGGGCTTCATCCAGGAGATGATGAACGGTCAGCGGGTGGTCAAGGTGTTCTGCCACGAGGACGAGGCGCAGGAGGACTTTGACGCCCTCAACGAGGCGCTGTACGAGGACAGCTTCAGGGCACACACCTATGCCAATACGCTGGGTCCCATCGTGATGAACATCGGCAACGTGCTGTACGTGGCCTGTGCCATGATCGGCGGCCTGTTCCTGGTATCCCACACCCCCAATATCAGTCTGGGTGGCTTCACCGCCTTCTCCATCTCCATTGTGGTACCCTTCCTCAATATGACCAAGCAGTTCACCGGTAGCGTGAACCAGGTATCCCAGCAGATCAACCACATCGCCATGGGTCTGGCGGGCGCCGAGCGCCTGTTTGAGCTGATGGACACCGAGCCTGAGGTGGACGACGGCTACGTGTCGCTGGTGCGTGCCAACATCGCCCCCGACGGCACCATCACCGAGAGCGTTAAGCGCACCGGTCACTGGGCGTGGAAGCACCCCCACGAGGACGGCACCCTCACCTACACCCCCCTGCAGGGTGACGTGCGGCTGACCGAGGTGGACTTTGCCTATGAAGAGGGCAAGCCGGTGCTGCACGACGTGTCGGTGTACGCCGAGCCCGGTCAGAAGGTGGCCTTTGTGGGCGCCACCGGCGCCGGCAAGACCACCATCACCAACCTGATCAACCGATTCTACGACATCGCGGACGGTAAGGTACGGTACGACGGTATCAACATCAATAAGATCAAAAAGGCCGACCTGCGCCGCTCTCTGGGCATCGTGCTGCAGGAGACCAACCTGTTCACCGGCACCGTGATGGATAATATCCGCTACGGCAACCTGGAGGCCACCGACGACCAGTGCCGCGAGGCCGCCAAGCTGGTGGGCGCGGACGACTTTATCCGCCGCCTGCCCCAGGGATACGATACCCTGCTGACCAATAACGGTGCCAACCTGTCCCAGGGTCAGCGGCAGATGATCGCCATCGCCCGTGCAGCGGTGGCCGACCCGCCCTGTCTGATTCTGGATGAGGCCACCAGCTCCATCGACACCCGCACCGAGGCCATCGTCAGCCGCGGTATGGATAAGCTGATGGAGGGACGCACGGTGTTCGTCATCGCCCACCGTCTGTCCACCATTATGGACGCGGACGTGATTATGGTGCTGGAGCACGGTCGCATCATCGAGCGGGGCGACCACGAGAGCCTGCTGGCTCAAAAGGGTACCTATTATCAGCTGTACACCGGTGCCTTTGAATTGGAATAAAGACTTTAGAAAAACAGACCTCTGCGGTGTGCAGAGGTCTGTTTTTTTCGGAAGGGCACAGAGTAGCAAAGCGACGTCCCGTCAAACTCCCTCCGTCTTTCGCCTTGCGGCGAAATCCACCTCCCTCGGTGAGGGAGGCTAACGGGCGGTCCGGGAGGCCAGCCCCTACGGTCTCTAGGCGAGGTTGGTGTGAAATTGTAGGGGTCGATGCCCACATCGACCCGTTGACAATCCCCCACCGCCTGCGGCGGAGCCCCCTTTACACAAGGGGGCCTTTTCTATAATCCTGCACAACTAAAAAATCCCCGACCGATGGTCGGGGATTTTTGTTTTTATTTACGCCTTACCCTTGCTGCCCTTGGTGCCGAAGGTGGTGCCGGAGAGGATGTTGCTCTCGTAAGTGAAGGTCAGCGCCTCCCGCTCACGCTGGCGCTTAAACGCCAGGCTCACCAGCTCATCCATCAGGGCGTCAAAGGACACGCCCACCTCCTGCCACAGGTAGAAGGACAAAGAGCCGGGGATGGTGTTGATCTCATTGACCCACAATTCGCCGGTCTCCTTATCGTTGAGGAAGTCGATGCGGGCCACACCCAGGCAACCCAACGCCTTAAAGGTCTTGACCGCCAGCTCCTGCACCTGCTCGGTCATACCCTCGGGCAATTCCGCAGGGCAACGGCGCTTAAGATCGGTCATACCCTTGGAGCCGCCGGATTTACCGCCGCCACCGGACAGGTACTTATCGCCAAAGGTGAGGATGTCCTCCGCATTCAGCGGCTCCTCACAGGCAGAGGCACGGGCGGTCTCGTAATCGCCCAGCACCGAGCAGTTGATCTCCCGCAGGTTGGGCACCGCCCGCTCCACCAGCACACGGGAGGAGAAGGACACCGCCAGATCCATAGCATCCACCAATTGGGCGCGATCCTTCGCCTTGGAGATGCCCACGGAGGAGCCCAAGTTGACGGGCTTGACAATAACGGGATAGCCGATGGTCGACTCGATCTCGCAGAGCACCGCTTCGCTGTCCACGGCGTACTGCTTGCCGCTGTACTGACGGGCGGTCAGCACGGGGATGCCGGCCTGCGCCAGCACGCCCTTCATAGCGAACTTATCCATACCCAGGGCGGAGGAGGTCACGTCGCAGGAGGCGTAGGGCACGCCCAACATCTCCAGATAACCCATCAGGGTGCCGTCCTCCACGTTGGTGCCGTGCACCACGGGAATCGCCACGTCAAAGGCGGCGACGGTATTGTTGCCGAACTTCTTCATGGGATAGCGCACCAGCTCCACCCCCTGCTCGCCGGGCACCGGCAGCACGCGGGTGGCATTCTTCAGGCAGGTGGGCATATCCCGATAGGAGGCGATCTCACGCAGGTTCTCACCCACGTAGAAGCAATTATCCTTGGAAATGTACAGCGGGAACGCCTCGTACTTATCCTTATTCAGGGCGTTCAGCGCCTGCAGACCCGAGATGATGGACACCTCGTGCTCCACGCTGTGACCGCCGATGATGACTGCAACTCTGGTTTTCATATTCTTTGCCTCCTATTAGAAATTGTCGGGCAAATCGTTCTCCAACAGAACGATGCGCTCCCCCTCACGGGGCAGGTTGTTGACGAAATTCAATCCCTCGGTGAGGGTAGCGGCCACGAAGATGCGCTCCTCGGGGAAGCCGCCCGCCAGCAGACCCTCTTTCAGCGGGGGCGCCTGCTTGAGCCCCACCAGCACGGCATAGTCGCAGCGGGTGGCGGCGTACTCGCCCAGGTCGCGGTTGAGGGCGTCCTGACGGTCGCCCAGCTCCACCATACCCGGGGTGACCAGAATCCGCTGCGCAGAAAAGGCCGCCAGGGTATCCAGCGCGCTGCGGAAGCCCGCAGGGTTGGAATTGTAGGCGTCGTCAATGTAGCCGTTAGGGAGCAGCTGCAGGCGGTGCTCCACCGGCTTGAGCAGGCGGACGGGGTACACCATCTCCTTGAGCGGGATGCCCAGGGTGTGTGCCAGCGCCATACAGCCGGCCAGATTCTGAATGTTGTGACCGCCCAGCAGGTGGGTGGTGTAGCGGCAGCTCTCGCCGTCGGGGGCGGTCAGGGTGAACTGACAGCCGTGGACGTCCACCGTCATATCGCTGTAACGGTAGCCCGCTCCGCTGTCCGCCCCGCCGTAGGTGACGGTGGGCACGGTAACCGCACGGGACCGAATGTATTCGTTGTCGTAGTTAAGGATGGCGGCACCGTCCTGGGGAATGGCATCCGCCAATTCAAACTTGGTGGCGATAATATTCTCCACCGAGCCGAAGGTCTCCAGATGCTGTTCTCCAATAGAGGTGATGATGCCGTAGGTGGGGTGCACCAGATCGCAGATCTCCTTAATATCCCCTGCCTGCTTGGCGCCCATTTCGGCGATAAACACCTGATGGGAGGGGCGGAGCATCTCACGGACGGTACGCACCACGCCCATAGTGGTATTGTAGCTGCCGGGGGTCATCAGCACGTTATACCGCACCGACAGCAGAGCGTTCAGATAATTCTTAACGCTGGTCTTGCCGTAGCTGCCGGTGATACCCACCACCGTCAGATCCGGCATCGCCGCCAGACGACGGGCAGCGTCCTTAACAAAGCCCTTGGCGAAATGATTCTCCAAGGGGGTGTTGATGAGATTCGCCACACCGGTGAACAGCCACACCACCACGCTGCCCAGACCCACAAAGGCCAGACCACGGGGCGGCCACAGGAACAGCAGGGCGCACAGACCGGCGCAGAGGATGCCCTGGGTGACGAACAGCCGCTTGACGCGGGCGGTGACCACCAAAGGCTTCTTCGCCTTCTTAGGCCAATTCAGCAGGGCGGTCACCAGCAGGATCACCGCGCCCGCGGCGTACATGATCCACGACGCCACCCGTCCGTCCAGCCACAACAGCAGCACGCACACAAAGGGCAGCATACGGGGAATATTCACCAGCTTTTTATCGTTCTCAAGACACCATTTTTTATACCGTTCGGGGCGGTAGGAATTCAGCTGCAGCATATGGGTGAAATACACCGCCTGCACCGCAAAGTTCAGCACAGCCGCCAGCAGCATTGCCACCTTCATCCACAAATCCATACTCACACCTCACCCTTCGGTTTTAGGAACGAATCCAGTACGCGGCTGCACAGACCCCACTGCTGGGCAAAGGCAAAGTGCCCTGCCCCCTCCAGCACCACCAGACCCGCATCGGGAATCAGCTGTTCCATCTTCTGTCCGTCGGACAGGGGGGTGGCGGTATCCGCCGAGCCCCAAATCAGCAGGGTGGACACGGGGTTGTCCTTCAGCAGGTGGGTCAGATCCTCGTTGATGCATTTCACCATAGTCTGACGCATCAGGGGGCTGGCGTTGCGATAGTCCGCCGAGCCCACCTTGCCCTGCCGTTTCGCCGCCAACTTGGGAAACAGCTTTTTCATCAGCTTGTAGCTATACACCTTGGCATAGTATTTAATGCCCCTCTTCGGCAGGATGCCGGCGGCGTCCATAAACACCGCGCGACTTACCTCAAAGGGCAGAGGACGCTTTGCCAACAGCTTAATGCTGATACGACCGCCGAAGGAGTGGTTCATCAGCACCACCCGCGTCAGACCCAGCGCGGCGGCGAAATCCACCGTCCACTTAACGTAATCGTCCACGCACCAAGCCGTCTCCGGCTCGGCAGAGCCGCCGAAGCCGGGCAGGTCGGGTGCCACCACCCGACAATAGGTGCCCAGATGGTCCAGCATCAGCCGATAGGTGTCGGCGGGGGCGCCCCAACCGTGGAGAAACAGCACCGTGGGGCGGTTATTCTCATTTATGGGGTCGGTGTCGATATAGGACACGGTGCGACCCTGTACGGTAACCGTCACGGCGGCTCCTCCTCTCCTGGAAAATTACTTCTTGTAGGTGGTGATCTCAATGGACTTGATGATCACGTTCTTGGTGGGCTTATCGTTCTCGTCGGTCTCTACCGCGGCGATGGTGTCCACGATATCCATACCCTCGTACACCTGACCGAACACGGTATGACCGCCGCTCTGGCGCCAGGCGCCGTCCAGGTGGACGTTACCGCCCACCTTGGCGTACAGGTCCCACACCTCGTCGGGCACCAGTCGGCTGTCGGGGCTGATGCCGCCGTTGGCCTCGATAAAGGAGTCCGCCGTGGGATACATGGTGGTGAACTGCTCGCCGTAATACTGCACGTACTGGTCGTAGTAATTCACCATCTGGGTGTGCATGGTGTTATAGTCGTACTGGGCGGCAATCTCCTCCGCCGTCTTGCCGGTGGGACCGGCCTGGTTGATAAAGAACTGGCTGCCGTTGGTGTTGGGACCGCTGTTGGCCATCACCAAGGAGCCGCGGATATTCAGCAGCTTTTTATCAAACTCGTCCTCAAAGGAATCGCCCCAGATGCTCTTGCCGCCGGCGCCGGTGCCATCGGGGTCGCCGCCCTGGATCATAAAGTCCTTAATGACGCGGTGGAAGGTCAGACCGTCGTAATAGCCGTTCTTGGCGTGGGTGGTAAAATTCTCCACCGCCTTGGGTGCCGCCTCGGGGAAGAAGCGGATGCAGATGTCACCCTTGTTGGTGTGCATAATGGCGACGGTATCGCCCTCGGCAGGCATCTCCTGCTGGAAGCCGTAGTCCTTATCGGCGTACACGTCGGTGACGGCGGGATTACCGCTCACCTCCGCCTCCGGCTCCTTTTCACCGCAGGCGGTCAGGCAGCCGCACAGCAGCAGAGCCGCCAGCAGCAGAGACAACAGTTTGGTCTTTTTCATAATCGTTCTCCTTTATGGTTTTCTACGAGCAATAGGCGGACGTTCTTCATCCAGTCCTACCAAACGATTCAATTCATCTATTTCGCGGCTGTTCTGCCGCAGGAAATCCGCGCAGGCGGCGTCCTGCATCAGCAGACGACCCGCCATACGCACGGCGCGGACAAAATCTCTGTCCAACGGTACATGGGCACACTCCCGCACCAGGGGGCACATCCGATAGCCCCGGGGGTCGTACACCGCCTTGACCCGTCCCTCTGCGGTCACGTAGGGGAACAGCGGGAACATGCGGCAGGCAAGCGGACGGCGGGTACGGTCGCAGGTGCCGCCGCAGGTGAGCAGATACCCACCGTCGGCAGGACGGATGTCAAAGCCCTCCTCCCCCGCCAGCAGGGTCTCCTCACCGGGGAACAGCAGCATACCCTCGCTGTCGGCACTCGCCTGACAGCAACGTCCGCCGCACACGGCGCCGCAGTCGGTGGTCAGGGGAGTCAGCTCCTCCAACAGAGCATACGCCCGCTCCAGCAGATTATTCATAGTCGATCACGTCGATGCCCAGGATGACCACGTCCTCCAGAGGCTTGTCGGCGGGGTTGGTCTTCACGCCCGCAATGGCGTCCACCACGTCCATACCGGCATACACCTGACCGAACACGGTGTGGCGGAAGTCCAGATGGGGCGTGCCGCCCACCTGCTCATAGGCGGATACGGTCTCGGCGGGGAAGGAATCCGCCAGACGGGGATCCTTCATCTGCTGCAGCAGAGAGGGATGCACGCTGTTCGCCTGGACGATAAAGAACTGGCTGCCGTTGGTGCCGGGGCCGGCATTGGCCATCGACAGGGCGCCGCGCAGGTTGTGCAGCTCGGGGCAGAACTCGTCCTTAAAGCTGTGACCCCAGATGCTCTCGCCGCCGCAGCCGGTGGCGGTGGGGTCGCCGCCCTGGATCATAAAGTCCTTAATGACACGATGGAACACGATACCGTCGTAATAGCCGTTTTTGGCGTGGGTGGTGAAATTCTCCACCGTCTTGGGCGCGTGGTCGGGGAACAAGCGGATGGAAATGTCCCCCATATTGGTGTGCATAATCGCTACCAAATCGCCCGCAACGGGCAGTGCTAACTGATTCATAGTTTTACCTCGCTTTGTTAGAGTTAGGAGTTTTAGCCGTCGCAGACGGCGTGCCTCCCTTGTGTAAAGGGAGGTGGCACGGCGTAGCCGTGACGGAGGGATTGTTGGCTACGCCACCTTGCGGTGGCTACAATCCCCCAGTCAGCCTTACGGCTGACAGCCCCCTTTACACAAGGGAGCCTTTGTTTGGTTCAAGTATGGAACAAATTAATACGCTTTGCCCCAATAAATCAGCTTATCGGCGGGCTTGCCGCAACAGATACAGGTGTCGGAGATGATCTCCTGCTCCAGAGGCAGGCAACGGGAGCCCACACCGGTGACCTCTTTCACCTTATCCTCGCAAGCCTCGTCGCCGCACCACATACCCTTGATAAAGCCGTCGCCGTTCTGCTCCAGAGCGGTGATGATCTCATCCATGGTCTTGCAGGCGTAGGTCTTTTTCTCGCGGTTGTCCAGCGCCTTCTGATAGATGCCGTCGCGGACAGCGGTCAGCAACTGGGGAATCTTCTCCTCCAGCTCATCCAGGGACACCACGATCTTCTCGCGGGTGTCGCGGCGGACGATGACGCACTGGTTCTGCTCCATGTCGCGGGGACCGATCTCCAGACGCAGGGGCACGCCCTTCATCTCGTACTCGGCATACTTCCAGCCGGGGGACTGGTCGCTGTCGTCCAGTTTAACACGAGCCACGGACTTAATGCGGTCGCGGATCTCGGCGGCCTTATCCAGCACGCCGGGCTTGTGGGCCGCCACGGGAACGATGACCACCTGAATGGGGGCCACAGCGGGGGGCAGTACCAAACCGTTGTCATCGCCGTGGGTCATAATGATGGCGCCGATGAGACGGGTGGTGACACCCCACGAGGTCTCGTGGACGTACTGCTGCTTATTGTTCTTATCGGTGAACTGAATGTCAAACGCCTTGGCAAAGCCGTCGCCGAAGTAGTGGCTGGTGCCCGCCTGCAGCGCCTTACCGTCGTGCATCAGCGCCTCGATGCAATAGGTGGCCTCGGCGCCGGCAAACTTATCGCTGTCGGTCTTGCGCCCCTGCACCACCGGCATGGCCAGATACTCCTGGCAGAACTTGGTGTAGATATTCAGCATCTGCTCGGTCTCGGCGATGGCCTCATCGGCGGTGGCGTGGATGGTGTGACCCTCCTGCCACAGGAATTCACGGGAGCGCAGGAAGGGGCGGGTGGTCTTTTCCCACCGCACCACGCTGACCCACTGGTTATACAGCTTCGGCAGGTCACGATAGGAGTGCACGATGTTGGAGAAATGCTCGCAGAACAGGGTCTCGGAGGTGGGGCGCACGCACAGGCGCTCCTCCAGCTTCTCACTGCCGCCGTAGGTGACCCACGCCACCTCGGGGGCAAAGCCCTCCACGTGATCCTTCTCCTTCTGCAGCAGGCTCTCGGGGATAAACATGGGCATATTCACATTCTCGTGTCCCGTGGCCTTAAACATGCCGTCCAGAATGCTCTGGATATTCTCCCAGATAGCGTAGCCGTAGGGACGGATGACCATACATCCCTTAACGCTGGTGTACTCGATCAGCTCCGCCTTTTTCACAATGTCGGTGTACCATTTGGCGAAATCCTCTTCCATAGAGGTGATGGCCTCTACCATTTTCTTATTATCTGCCATTGAAATGACCTCACTTTCTGTCGCGCGCGTGCGCACACGTATACAGATATCATTATATAATAATTATGTAGAGATTTCAACCTCTTATTGCGAAGTTGAGCGGAAAAATGCGAATATATTTTGTATTTTCGGGGATGACAGACGCTCTCGCCCGCCCTGATGTAAGGGGGATATAACTTTTTGTAATTTTTATGCATTTATACATCCCTATACATCCGACAAAATCCGTCGACTTTCACACCCCATTTTTTGGAAACACCCGCTAAAATCAAAGGTTTTTCACATTTTCCACCGAGTTTTCCACCGTTTTGGGGGATGTTTTTGCGGATTTTCCACAGAGGAAACATTTACAAATTGTAATATTTGCATATTTGTCGGGTGGGCGACCATACTATTTTGCGAAGTAGCCTAAATGAGGGGGACGGGAACGTGATCAAGGGCATCAACCGACAGATGATTGAGGTGACCCACACCGGCAGTCCGTATTTTGAGCGGGCGTTTTTGCTGGTGCGGTCGGGGGCGGCACTGCCCCCTCAGGAGCACCTGCACCGCCAGGCGGAGAAGGTGGTGCAGCAGGCAGGCACCTACGCCGGACTGCGGCGGGAGCGGTGGCTGCGGCGGCTGCAGCAGGCAGCGTTCGGTCTGGTCTGCGGTGGCGTCGGAGCGGCGCTGCTGTGGGTGATCCAGCGGCTGATGGGGTGATTCTCCCGCAGGGAGAAACGAAACCCGCAGGGGTTCTCATAACGATTGCCGCAGGCAATCTCATAACTCTAAACTCATAACCGGTTATAACTCCCTCCGTCACGGCTAACGGGCGGTCGGGGACGCCCGCCCCTACGAGTTCTATCGAGCGTCGGCGAGGAATGTAGGGGCGGATTCCATATCCGCCCGCTCCTATTATTCATAATCCCTCCGTCTTTTTGCCTGCGGCAAAAATCCACCTCCCTTTACAAGGGAGGCTTGTTTCTATCGGGCGTTGATGTGGACTTCGTAGGGGCGGATATCATCCGCCCGCGTGTTCCTATTCGCGGGACGGGAAACCCGTCCCCTACGGGTTCTATTGATTGTGGGTCATTTCCGTAGGGGTGACTCCCTCCGTCACGGCTAACGCCGTGCCACCTTCCTCAAGAGGGAGGCTAACGGAAGAATTCAAGCCCTATCTTGCCTCTCCCTCTGGGAGAGGTGGCATTTGCAGAGCAAATGACGGAGAGGGTAATCATGTTATATCATACGCCCTCTCCGTCACCTACGGTGACACCTCCCCCAAAGGGGGAGGCAAGGGTGAGGTGACGATAACAGCAAAAAAGGACTGCCCGACGGGCAGTCCTTTTTTTGAGTTAGTCATCCTTTTTCGCCGTGGTGATGCGGGGGGCGGTGGTGGTCGTGGTGGTGGCAGGGGCGGCGGTGGTGGTGGGCAGATCGTAGCCCTCCGGCGCCTTGTCCGATTCGGCGGCCAGCCGCTTAATCAGCGCCAAGCCCTGCTGATACAGCTCCTCCGACCCCTCGGCGGTGCCGTTGGGGTGGCGCACGGTGAACAGCAGCTCCTCGGGGTACCGCTTGGGGAACATTTCGGTGAGGATGCGCTGCTGCGCCGATCCCTTCCAGTTATACACGCAGCCGTCCTCGCTCAAGCCCGCATGCTCAATAGGCAGCTGCGCCAGAAACACATTATCCTCCTGCATCAGCTCCTCTACGGCGGGCACCTGCTGCTCATAGGTCTTCGCATCCCAGATAAAGCACATCACGTCCCCTGCCATCAGGTTGGCCTGGAACATCTGAATATTGCTGTTATACTGCTGCTTGACCTGCTCGCCCAGCATACAATTGGTCACGGCGATCTCCACCTGACCGTCCCCGTCCAGGTCCTCGCCGTAGGGGGTCAACAGCAATTCCAGCGCGTCCACCTCCTGGGTGGTGTACGCCCGCTCGGTCAACAGCAGCACCCGATAGTCGGGGGTATTGCGCACCAGCAGATGCCCCAGCATCACCGCCAGCACCGCCACCAAAAAGATACCACCGAGCGTGTGCCACTTATAGTGATACCAATAATTCTCCCACTTACCCCGTGGGGTGGCGGGCTGCTCCGGCGCCGTGGTCCGCTGAAGTTCCTCCGGTTTTACACCCCTCAACAGCCATTCTCGTGCCATAGATTCTCCTTCTTTCAATGAAATCAATATATAATAGTATACCACAAATCAAAGATAGGTGCAAGGGGGCAGGATACAGCATCAATCCCTATACTTTTCTCTCCCTCCGTCACGGCTGCGCCGTGCCACCTCCCTCGTCAGAGGGAGGCAAGCTGAGAAGCGTTATCACAAAAGAGCCGAGGCGGTGCCTCGGCTCTTTTGTATCACGTCTTACTTCTTCATCTCGACCCGCTTGGCGTGCCAGATGCGGTCGTTATAATCGCGGATGGAGCGGTCGGAGGCGAAGATACCGCTGCCGGCGGTATTCAGCATCGCCATACGCGCCCAGGCATCCTGATCCTTATACAGGCGACCGGACTCCTCCTGCGCGCGGACATAGTCGGCGTAATCCGCCAGCACCATATAGGGATCGTTGGAGGTCAGGCTGCCGGCGATCTCGCTGTAGTTGCGACCCTCGAAGCCCTGGTACATAAAGTCGATGGCGCGGTGGATATCGGGGTTATTGTTGTAGAAATAGCGGGGATCGTAGCCCAAGCGCTTACGCTCCTCCACCTCCTCGGTACGCATACCGAACAGGAACATATTCTCCTCACCCACCGACTGGCAGATCTCCACGTTGGCGCCGTCCAGAGTGCCCAGAGTCAGCGCACCGTTCATCATCAGCTTCATATTACCGGTGCCGGAGGCCTCGGTGCCGGCCAGCGAGATCTGCTCGCTGATATCGGCGGCGGGCATCAGCAGCTCCGCCAGAGTGACACGGTAGTCCTCGATATACACCACCTTCAGTTTATCCCGCACGGCGGGATCGCTGTCGATGAGCTTGGACAGATTGCAGATGAACTGGATGATCTCCTTGGCCAGGAAATAGCCGGGAGCCGCCTTGGCACCGAAGATGTAGGTGCGGGGGGTGAACTCCATATCGGGGTTTTCCTTCAGCTTCAGATAGGTGCTGAGGATGTGCAAGGCGTTCAGGTGCTGGCGCTTGTACTCGTGCAGGCGCTTGACCTGTACGTCGAAGATGGAGTCCACGTTCAGCTCCTGACCGGTCTGCTTCTTCACGTACGCCGCCAGGCGCTCCTTGTTTTTGCGCTTGATCGCCATAAACTCGCGGCGTGCCTCGGGATCGTCCGCATAAGGCGCCAGCTTAGACAGATTAGACGCGTCCAGCACGAAATCGTCACCGATGCGGTCGCTGATAAACTTGGTCAGGTCGGGGTTGGCCTGGCACAGCCAGCGGCGATGGGCAATACCGTTGGTAACGTTAGTGAATTTCTCGGGGTGGATGCTGTACGCCTCGGGGAACACGGTATCCTTAACGATCTCGCTGTGCAGCTGGGATACGCCGTTGACCGAGTGGCAGGTGGCCACGCACAGATTCGCCATCTTGATCAGGCCGTAGCTGATGATGGCCATACGGCTGACCTTATTGCTGTCGCCGCCGGTGGCCGCCATCATCTCCTCGGAGAAGCGGCGGTTGATCTCCTGCACGATCTGATAGATACGGGGCAGGCGCTGACGGAACAGATCCTCCGGCCAGCACTCCAGCGCCTCCGCCATCACCGTGTGGTTGGTGTAGGCAAAGGTGTTTTTCACGATATTCCAGGCGGCATCCCAGTTATAGCCGCAGTCATCCAGCAGGATGCGCATCAATTCGGGAATCGCCAGGGTGGGATGGGTGTCGTTGATATGCACGGCGGCCATCTGAGGCAGGTTATCCATAGTGCCGTACTGCTCCAGATGGCGCTGGACGATGTCCTGCACCGAGGCGGACACCAGGAAATACTGCTGGGACAGACGCAGGCTCTTACCCTCGCGGTGATTGTCGGCGGGGTACAGCACCTGGGTGATGACCTCCGCCATCGCCTTCTGCTCCATAGCGCGCATATACTCGCCCTGATTAAACAGGGTCATATCCATACCGGGGGCGGTGGAGCGCCACAGGCGCAGGGTGGACACGCCGTGACCGTCCTTACCCGCCACCATCAGGTCGTAGGGCTGGGCGATGACGCGGGTGGCGCCGTTGTGCTCCACGTGGTGGAAGCCGTTGTCGTCCCACCACTCGTCGATTTGGCCGTCGAAGTACACTTCCTTAGCCAATTCGGGGCGGGGCAGCAGCCAGCTCTCGCCGCCGGGCAGCCAGAAGTCCGGCATCTCGGTCTGCCAGCCGTCCACCAGCTTCTGGCGGAAGATGCCGTATTCATACAGCAGCGAATAGCCGATGGCAGGGATGCCGTTGGCCGCCAGACCGTCCAGGAAGCAGGCCGCCAGACGACCAAGACCGCCGTTGCCCAGACCGGCGTCCGGCTCCAGCTCAAACAGGTTGTCCAGCTTGGCGCCGTATTCCTTCAGCACGGCGGCGGCATCCTCGGTCAGATTCAGGTTATACAGCGTGTTCTTGAGGGAACGACCCATCAGGAACTCCATACTCATATAATACACCTGCTTGGCGTCCTGCTCGTGTGCCTCGTGGATATACTCCACGCGGGCGCTGCGCATACGGTCGCGCAGTACCAGCACCAGGGCGTTGTACAGATGGGCGTCGGTGGCCTCACGGGGCTGGACCGAGAACTGCTGCAGCAGCTTCTTCTCCAGATCCGCCTTGAGCACCGCGCGCTGATTCGGCACAGCCGATTTCTTGGCAGTATTTTCCTTTGCCATTTAGGATTTCCCCTCTCAGTAAAATGTGCACTTTTGCACCTTATTCATTAGTATATACCAGTCTGTCAAAAAATGCAATATCTTAATGAAAATAACTAAAACATTGTAGATTTGCCGCTATTATTGACCGATGAATTGTACAATATGCACAATTATTTATCCTTTTTGAGTCCTAACAAGTCATTCAGCAAGCGCAAAGTGTTCAATGGATGAGACAGATGGCGTTATGGTGGTTGCGGATGGTGACCGCGTCGGTGCCGCCGCACCACTCGCCGTCCAACGTCCACTCCATCTCCGGCGGCGCCGTCACCGCAAACTCGCGGGCGCTGAGGAAGGTCAGGTTGGGGGCGTCGTACCGCTGTTCCACCAGCGACAGGATGCACTCGTTCAGCTCGGCGGCGGTACGGGGCATCCGCACCAGCAGCAATTCCAGCCGACCGTCGTTGAGGTCCACGACCTCCTTGTTCAGCTTCAACACGCCGCCCAGAGCGGTGGAATTGCTCACCGCGCCGAAAAGGTAGTCCCCCTCCACCGTCTGCCCGTCCACCTCAAAGGACAGGTGCCACGGATGGATGGCGGCCAGATCCCGCATACCCTCCAGCAGGTACGCCAGATGCCCCAGCGCGTTCTTGACGTTCTGCGGGGTGGCGTAGGAGGCGCGGGTGAAGATGCCGAAGGAGGCCACGTAGGAGAACGGGCGGTCGCCGAACAACCCCACGTCGTAGGTGCGGACGGTGCCGTTCAATATGGCGTCGGTGGCGGCGGGAATGGACTTTTTCAATCCGATGGCGGAGGCGAAATCGTTGGTGCTGCCGCAGGGGATATAGCCGATGGGGGTGGTGTGCCCCGCCTGCAGCAGTCCGGTCATCACCTCGGTGAAGGTGCCGTCACCGCCCAATACCACCACCAGCTCCGCCTGTCCGCCCCACTGCGCCGCCAGACGGGTGGCATCGCCGGAGGACTGGGTGACGTACACCATGGGGTCGTAGCCCGCGTGGCAGAATTTGCCCACCACGTCCGCCAGATGCTTTTTGCCGGTCATTTTACCCGAAACGGGATTGAGTATCAAGAGCAGTCGCTTGCCCACAAATACCCCTTCCTTTCATTGTAAATAGTATAACCTATTATAAGGCAATCTTGCCAAACTCTCAATAGTTTGACAAAAAATTCATAAAAATATAAAAAAACAGTGCCCACCCAAGCGGGTGAGCACTGTAGGGTAGAGCAACAAATCCGAACTCCGTTTTAGGAAGATGGATTTCCGCTCTATCTTCGTTAAAATACTCGCAAATGCCGGGGTGGCTCGCGGATGGTGCAGACGGTTAGTTCCGTTGCCACCCCTATGAGAATGGTGCACAGCACCATTCT
>JAFSFH010000004.1 GCA_017435305.1 Clostridia bacterium | reverse complement strand
TCAAACTCTCAAAAATGGTATCAACACAGCCTCTCGGCTGTACTAATCATGTTTTGAGTTTGTAACTCATTCTGACGTCTAGCGTCATACTGTTTTGGCAATAATTTCTCATTGCCGGATTCTTCTCAATTCTGAGTAAGAATTAACGGGTATTGTGTGTGTTTTCGTTCTTGTCTTACACTGTTTAATTTTCAAGGTCCTCAGCCATCACCGTCAACCGCAGTTTTCCGTGACAGCCTTGCTATCATACCACCCGCAGACACTTTTGTCAACAGATTTTTTGATATTTTTTTAAACTAATTTCGTTAAATATTAATATGAGACGGCGCCCCCTGTTTGCACAAGGGGCGCCGTGTGAAAAATCAACGAATTCCGTAGGTTTCAATGATGTAATCCATATCCTTATCACCGCGACCGGACAGGTTGATCAGCACCGATCCCTTACCCATCTTCTTGGCCAGCTTAATGCCGTAGGCTACGGCGTGGGCGCTCTCGATGGCGGGGATGATGCCCTCCAACCGCGCCAGCTCATAGAAGGCATCGATGGTGTCCTCATCATTGATAACGTCGTACTTCACACGACCCAGAGTGTGCAGGAATGCATGCTCCGGACCGGAGGAAGGATAGTCCAGACCGCTGGCCACCGAATACACGGGGGCGGGGTCGCCGTTCTCATCCTTCAGCATAATGCTGTTAAAGCCGTGCATCACGCCCTCGGAGCCGTACTGCAGGGAGGCGGCGTGGTCGCCCAGGGCGGTACCGCGACCCAGCGGCTCAATGCCGTAAATGTCCACGGGGTCATTGAGGAAGCCGGAGAAGAAGCCGGCGGCATTGGAGCCACCGCCCACACAGGCCACGATGGCGTCCGGCAGGTGACCGGTCATATCCAGGAACTGGGCGCGGGCCTCCTCGCCCACCACGTGCTGAAAATCCCGCACCATCATGGGGAAGGGATGGGGACCCACCACCGAGCCGATGCAATAGATGCAGTCCTTATACTCTCGGGCGTAGGCGGCAAAGGCGGCGTCCACCGCCTCCTTCAGGGTTGCCTGTCCCTCAGTAACCTCCACCACGTTGGCGCCCAGGATCTTCATCCGCGCCACGTTGGGAGCCTGCTTCTTAATATCCTCGGAGCCCATATAGATGTCGCACTCCATACCGAAATAGGCGGCGGCGGTGGCCATGGCCACGCCGTGCTGACCGGCGCCGGTCTCGGCGATCACCTTTTTCTTGCCCATATACTTGGCCAGCAGCACCTCGCCCATACAGTGATTGAGCTTGTGGGCGCCGGTGTGGTTCAGATCCTCCCGCTTGACGTACAGCTGGACGTTGCCCAGCTTATTGGACAGGCGCTCCAGATGGCTGACGGGGGTGGGGCGACCCTGGAACTCCTTACGGATGCGGCGCAGCTCCGCAATAAACTGGCGGGACTGGGCGATGGTGAAATAGGCGGTGGAGATCTCCTCCATCGCCGCCTTCAGCTCCTCGCTGATGTACGCGCCGCCATAGGGACCGAAATAGCCCTTATCGTCGGGATAGTGTTTAAAATAGGTTTCAAAGTCAACGCCGTTGAGAATCATAATGATGTCCTCCTATATATAAAAAGGTAGTTATTAAAAATAACGAGCGAATATTCCTTCGCCACGCGCCAATACGCCGCGGCGTATTTGACCGACTTCAGAGCAACTGAAGTCGCGCCATCGCGGTTTGCCCATCTATATTCGCTCCTTTCCTCGTGATAATAAAAAACGCCTGCCCCGAAAGGCAGGCGTTGGGGTTATTGATAGTTTAGCACTTTAAAGCGGCGTTGTCAACTGTTTTGTGCGGCGAGTTGCTCCAATTCCAGCTGGGTGGACTCCCAATGCTCCAGCAGAGCGGTCAAGGCGTCGTTTTTCTCGTCCAGCTGGGCGGTGAGGGCGGTCAGCAATTCGTAGTCCGCCGCGGTGTCGGGGCTCTCCAAGCGGGCGGTCAACTCCGCGATCTCCCGCTCCAGCTCCGCCACCTGCTGCTCTGCGCGATTGACCGCGGTGGTCAGCTTGCGGATGGTGCTCTCCCGCTCCTTGCGCTGCTTATAATCGTTGATCTTGACCGGCTTCTCCTGGGGTGCGGGAGGGGTGGCGGCGGGTTGACGGTGCAGGGCGGCGTAGGCGTCGTAATCGCCCCCCACCGCCGTCAGACCGTCGGGGGTCAGCGCCACCACACGGGTGGCCATCTTATTGATAAAATAACGGTCGTGGGACACCGCCAGGATGGTGCCCTCGTAATCGCTCAACGCGTCCTCCAATGCCTCGCGGGAGGCGATATCCAGATGGTTGGTGGGCTCGTCCAGCAGCAGCAGGTTGTCCCCCGCCAGCATCAATTTCAGCAGCAGCAGACGGGCCCGCTCGCCGCCGGACATCACGCCGATGGGCTTAAACACCTCGTCCCCGCGGAACAAAAACGCCGCCAGGGCGCACCGCAGTTCCGTCTCGGTCTTGTGGGGATAAGCATCCCACAATTCCTGTAGGGCGGTCTTTTGGCCGTTCAGGCCCTGCTGCACCTGGTCGTAGTAGCCAAAGGTCACCTTGGCCCCCACGCGAACATAGCCGCTGTCGGTCGGCAGACGGCCGGACAGCATCTTCAGCAGGGTGGTCTTGCCACAGCCGTTGGGTCCCAGCATAAACAGCCGCTCTCCGCGGCGCAGGTCCAGCGCGGCACCGCGAAACAGCGGGCGGTCAAAGGACTTGGACAGATTCTCCGCCACCAGCACCTCGTTGCCGCTGACGGCGTTAATGTCAAAGGTGAATTTTATGGTGGCGTTGTCCTTTTCGGGATCCACCAGGGTCTCCCGCAGGCGATCCACCCGCTTCTGACGGCTCTCCGCCTGCTTGATGCTCTTCTCGCGGTTCCACTGCTTAAGCAGGGTGATGTTCTCCTCAATGTGGCGGATCTCCTGCATAGCGGTCTTGTAATGCTTTACCTCGATCTCCCGATCCTTCTGCCGCTTTTCCTTATGATAGGAATAGTTGCCGGCGGTGTCGTAGATGCGCCCGTTCTTCAGCTCGATGGTGCGGGTGGTGACCTTGTCCAGGAAATAACGGTCGTGGGAAATCACCACCACCGCGCCGTGATACTCCTGCAGGTACTCCTCCAGCCACTCCACCGAGGGGATGTCCAGATGGTTGGTGGGCTCGTCCAGCAGCAGCAGGTTGGTCTGTGCCAGCAGCAGACGACCCATCGCCGCCTTGCTCCGCTGTCCGCCGGACAGCACCCCCACGGGGGTGGTAAAGGCGCTCTCGGGAAAGCCCAGTCCCAGCAGGGTGGCGCGGACACGGCTCTTATAATACAGACCGCCCATATCCTCAAACTGCTCCCGCAGCCGATGCTGACGCTCCAGCAGGTCGGGGGTGGGGTTGCCCTGCGCCAGAGTGATATTCACCTGCGCCAGCTCCTGCTCCACCGCCATCACGGAGGCGAACACGCTCTGCACCTCGTCCCACAGAGTGCGCCGAGGATCGCGGCAGGTGTGCTGCTCCATATAACCGATGGCGGTGTCGCGGTATTTCACCACCGTGCCGCCGTAGTCGCTGTCCTCTCCCATCAGAATGCGCAGGAGAGTGGATTTTCCGCAGCCGTTATCCCCCACCAGACCGATTCGCTCACGATCGCCGATCTCAAAGGACAGGTCGGTGAACAGCGCCCGCTCGCCAAAGTACTTATTCAGTTGTTGTACTGCCAAGCGTGCCATACTCATACCCTCAAAAAACGGCCGTTTACCCACGGTAAACGGCCGCTCAAATTATTGCTTGTCTTCCTCTTCCATCAGCTTGCGGATGGCGTCGTGGAAGGACTGAATGTCCTTAAACTGACGGTACACCGAAGCGAAGCGGATGTAGGCCACGTCGTCGATATCCATCAGCTGCTCCATCACGTACTCACCGATCTTATGGGTGGAAACCTCCCGCTCCAGAGAGTTCTGGATCTGGGCCTCGATGTCGTCCACCGCCTTCTCCAGACGGTCCAGGGATACCGGACGCTTCTCACAGGCGCGGAGCAGACCGCTCAGCACCTTATCCCGATCGAAGGGCTCACGGGACTTATCCTTCTTGACCACCACGATGGGCAGATTCTCCACGATCTCATAGGTGGTGAACCGCTTGCCGCACTGGATACACTCGCGGCGGCGACGGATGCGGCTATCCTCGTCGGTGGGACGGGAATCGATCACGCGGCTGTCACTGTATCCGCAAAAAGGACATTTCATATCAAGTACCCCCTCTAAATGTGGTCGGCGACGGAATTATCGCCGTTTACATACTAGATATTGTATCACATACCTTTTATAAAAGCAAGAGGTTTTTACAATTCGCCCGCGGCGACCTGGTGGATGAAATCCAGCACCATATCTCCATAGTGACACGGCTCCGGTCGGCATAGCCGCAGCCGCTCCAAAAGAACCGCCACCACCGCAGGATCGGTATCCACGTCCGACCAGGTCCACGTGCTGCCGTCAGGGTGGCGCACCGCCACACCGTAGGTGGGCACCCCCTCGGCACCCTCGGTGCCGCAGGTCCCCTGTATCATCTCCCATTGTTGACCGTCCACGTAATCGCCTCGCAATATGTGAATGTTATGCACATATTGTATACCGCACAGTGGATTTTGTCAAGAGGCTACCATCAATAGTAGAACCAAACCACGTCGCTGAACGTCCACAGGCAGAAGAACAGACCGCCCTGGATAAGGATCATAATGGGCAGACCCAGCATAAACTTGATATGCCTGGTCTTGTGGCGGATGCTGAGCATGGTCAGCAGCATAGCCGCCGCACCGCCCAGACCGGCCCACAGCATCAAGGTGTCCTCGGACAGGCGCTCGATGTCACAGCGGGCTCTGTGCTTATCCACAAAGGTGAGCACCATTCCCACGCCGCTCACCACCGCCAGATACAGTAACACATAGGTGACCTCGATCTCGATCTTAATATCGTAGTGAGGGCCGAACATCGCCACCACCGTCAGCAGGGCGATATGCACCAGGGTCATCAGCGGCAGGGTCATATAAAACTTCGGCTTGCGCAACTTATGACGGGTGGCAAACATCACCGCCGTCATACCCGTGGCGCCGCCCAGCAGACCCACGAACTGCAGCAGCAGCTCATTGACCCACTTACGGCTGCGGCTGCGCGCCAGGTGGCGGTCCCACAGCAGCAGTGCTACGCCCACAGCGTTCATCACCAAATAGATCGTAATTGCCCAAGATAACGGAAAATATGCCATAATCGGATCCTCTCTCCAAACAAAATAACTATCCCCCATTGTAGACCAAAACCGTGCAAAAGTAAAGAGGATTTGGTAAAAAAAGCAAAGTGCCGTATCCCTCTTGACCTTTTATGGGTTTTTCTGTAGAATATACATATATAATGGTATATTCTGTAGCATTTTTCGGAAAGGAGGTCACCCCCATGATGAAACGAGCGCTCTGCGCCCTATTGTGCCTGTGTCTGCTGATGGGCACCGTCGCCTTCGGCGTGCAGGCGGCGGACACCGTCGTCACCGGCACCGTATTCGGCATCGACGCCGACAGCAAGCTGTACGTGCGGGAGTCGGCCTCCACCTCCGCCACGGTGCTGGACAAGCTGGTCAACGGCGACGTGGTGACCATCCTGGATACCAAGGAGGCCGGCGGCATCACCTGGTACAAGGTGACCACCCCCAGCGGCAAAACCGGCTACTCCAGCGCCCAATACATCCGCATCAACGTGGACTATCAGACCGACGAGGAGTTTGAGGCGTATCTCACCGCCCAGAAATTTCCCGAAACTTATAAAGTAAAGCTCCGTCAACTGTGGGCGCAGCACCCCACCTGGATATTCAAGGCGCAGCACCTCTCTATGACCTGGAAGCGGGCCACCAACGAGGAGAGCCGCGCGCTGAAAAACGCCATCACCACACCCGAATCCTGGATGTCTATGGAAAAGGGTGCCTATAACTGGACCACCAAAACCTACGTGCCGGTGGACTCCGGCGGCTGGGTGACCGCCTGTAAGCAGGTGGTATCCTATTATATGGATCCCCGCAATTTCCTGGATGAGACCTACATATTCCAGTTTGAGGATCTGCAATACTCCGACACCCAGACTCTGGCAGGGGTCAAGGCCATCCTGCCCAGCCGGTACGACAAGTACGCCGAAGACCTGCTCAAGGCCGCCAAGGAGACCACGGTCAGCGCTTATTTCCTGGCCACCCGTATGACCCAGGAGGGCAGTAAGATCGACGGCGACTTCGTGGGGGACGACGGCACCGACTATTCCGGCTATTACAATTTCTTCAACTACGGCGCCTACGCAGGCAGCCAATACGGCGCCTATCACGGGGCGGTGACCAACGGCGCCATCTACGCCAAGCAGGCGGGATGGGACAGCCCCTACAAGTGCCTGCTGGGCAGCGCCGAAAAGATCGGCAGCGGCTATATCAACAAAGGGCAAAACACCCTGTACTATCAAAAATTCAACGTGGCGGGCGAAAACCTGTACAACCACCAGTATATGACCAACGTGCAGGCTCCCTCCTCCGAGGGTCGCATCCGCGCAAATAGCGCCACCGACGCCGAAAAGGCGGGCGCGCTGACCTTCATCATCCCCGTATACAAGACCATGCCTGAGGAGGCCACCACCCTGCCCCCCAAGACCGGCAACAACAACAACTTCCTGGACAAGATCACGGTGACGGGATGCACCCTCTCACCCACCTTTGACCGCTACGTCAAGACCTATACGGGCGAGATCACCGACCCCTCCGTCACCAGCGTGAAGATCTCCGCCACCAAAAACTACAGCAGCGCTAAGGTGGTGGGCACCGGCACCAAGACGCTGAAGCCGGGAGAAAACGTATTCCCCATCACCGTCACCGCCACCAGCGGTCAGACCCGCACCTACACCGTCACCATCATCGCCCCCGAGGATGGCGGCACCTCCGGTGACAACACCCCGACCCCCTCGGTCAGCGGCAGCTACACCGTGGGCGAGACGGTCACCGGCGTACAACCTGCCACCACGGCGAAGGATTTTCTCTCCGCCGTTAAGGTGAAGAACGGCACCGCCGCCCTCTACACCGCCGCCGGCAGTAAAAAGACCGACGGCGCCGTCGCCACCGGCGACATCCTGCGGGTGTACGATAACGATAAAAGACTCACCGCCAGCTATCCCGTAGTCATCTACGGCGACGTCAACGGCGACGGCAAGGTCAACTCCGTGGACCTGCGCCGTGCCCAGCGGCACATCCTGGGCGTCATCAAGGTGGAGGGGTACTTCCTCACCGCCGCCGACGCCAATCGGGACGGCAAGGTCAACTCCGTGGACCTGCGCCGCGCCCAGCGCTATATTTTGGGTCTGCTCAAAGACCTGCAACCCTGAGGTGAACGACTATGAAAAAACTATGCTGTATCCTGCTGGCGCTGATGCTGACCGCCGTTCCGGCGGTGTTGCCCGTATCCGCCGCCGGCTCTGCCACCGTCACCGCCAACGCCTCCACCGTCACGGTAGGTAAGACGGTCACCGTCACCGCCAAATTCAGCAACGCCACCGGCATCGGGTCGATGGACGCGATGTTCTATTACAATCCCAAGACCTTTGAATACGTGTCCTGCGGCGGTGCCACCGCCAACGGCGGCGGCGGCAACGTGAAGGTATCCTACGTGTGCTACGAGGTCAACGCACCCAAATCTCTGACCGTCACCATTAAGCTCAAGGCCGTCGCTCCCGGCGCCGGCGACTTTAAGTGGACCACCGAGGGCTTCTATGACGATGCGGAGACCCTGCTGGGCACCCCCTCCAAGAGCCTGTCGGTATCCGCCACCAACCCCACCCTATCGGGGGACGCCACCCTGTCCTATCTGCGTCCCTCCAAGGGGACGCTGACCCCCGCATTCAGCAAGAACGTCACCAGCTACACCGTATCGGTGCCCTACACCGTCACCCGCGGTCTGCTGAACTACTCCGCCAACGACCCCAACGCCCGCACCGAGATCACCCAGAATGCGGACCTGGCGGTGGGTAAGACCACCCGCGTCATCACGGTCACTGCCCCCAACGGCACCGTGAAGAAATACACGGTGGTATTCACCCGCGAGGCACAGCAGTCCACCACCGGCGGTGACCCCACCTCCTCCACCGAGGCTCCCCCCGCGGACGACGCGCTGGAGGTGCTGCTGGAGGGCAAGAATATGGTCATCGCCGACGCCCGTCCCGATGCCAAGCTGCCTGCCGGATTTGAATGGGATACCGCGGCGGTCAACGGCGTAGAGGTGCCCGCCGCCAAGCAGGCCGCCTCCGGTCTGACGCTGTTATACCTACTCCCCACCGAGGAGGACGGCAAGGGCGCATTCTATATCTACGACACCGTGTCCGAGGATCTCAAGCCCTTCCTGCAGATCACCGACAAAAAGGCGGTGTACACCATCCACGATCTGACCGATACCGAAACGGGACCCGAGGGCACCGTACCCGGCACCGTCCCCGTGGGGGAGCGCACCGTCACTGCCTACGTGTATGAGGACCCCGATCTGGCGGACTACGCCATCCTGCAGCTGACCAACCCCAAGGGCGAGACCGGTCTGTATACCTACGACCTGGCGGAGGGCACCGTCCAGCGGTATCACGCCGCCACGATTGAGGTGGAGCAGCCCGCGCCCCAGACACCGGCAGAGACCAAGCCGGCGAAAAACGCCTTCGTCACCTTTATCGAGCAGTATCAGCAGGTGATACTCATCTGCGCCGCGGCAGCGGTGGCGGTAGCCATCCTCATCATTGTGGTGGTGCTGGTCATCCGTATGTGCAACGGCGGCGGCAAGGGCAAGCACTAATTCCTTATAAGTAAAAAGCACCCCGAGAGATGCATTCTCTCGGGGTGCTTTTTTAATTTTAGTTGCACAGGACGGTAACCTTGCCCTCGCTGTCGGCGTCGATGGACACCGCCGTGAAGGGGTCGGCGTGACGGACCACCAACTCCTGCGCCAGCACGTTCTCCACCCGACGGCGGATCACGTTACGCAGGTCGCGGGCGCCCCGCTTGCCGCCGTGAGCCTCGGTGGCCAGCGCATTCAGCGCGGCGTCGGTCCAGGTCAGGGTGATACCGCGGGCCGCCAACGGCTCCACCAGCTCGGTGAGCATCAGCTTGGCAATTTCCACGAAATCCTCGCGGGTCAGGGGGCGGAAGAACACCACCTCGTCCACGCGACCGATAAACTCAGGGCGCAGGAAATCCCCCAGCGCCTTGATCGCCTTTTCCTTAGCCGCCTCGCCCTGGGTCTGACCGAAGCCCATCAGGGTATCCTTCAGGTTGCTGCCGGCATTGGAAGTCATCACAATGACCGTATTCTCAAAATTCACCACACGACCGTGGGCGTCGGTGACCCGACCCTCGTCCAGGATCTGAAGCAGGATGTTCAGCACGTCGGGGTGCGCCTTTTCGATCTCGTCGAACAGGATCACCGAATAGGGCTTACGCCGCACCTTTTCGGTCAGCTGACCCGCCTCGTCATAGCCCACGTAGCCGGGAGGGGCACCGATGATGCGGGATACGGCGTGTTTCTCCATAAACTCGGACATATCCAGCCGGATCAAGGTCTCGGGAGTGTCGAACAATTCGGCGGCCAACACCTTGACCAGCTCGGTCTTGCCCACGCCGGTGGAGCCCACGAAAATGAAGGACGCGGGACGGCGGCGGGGACCGATCTGCACCCGACTGCGGCGGATGGCGGCGGCCACCGCCTCTACCGCCTCCTGCTGCCCGATGACCCGGGCGCTCAGGTGCTCCTCCAGATGGGACAGGCGGGACAATTCGCTCTCCTGTATCTTCGAGGCAGGGACGCCGGTCCACAATTCGATCACCTTTGCCAGCGCCTCCTCGGTGACGGGGGCGGCGGTGGCGGCGGTGCGGATGGCGTCCGCCTGTTCGTTCACCTTTGCCATATCGGCGCGGATATTGGCCAGCGCCTCGTAGTCGATGGCCTCGGCGTTCATCGCCGTTTCCTCCTGAGCGGACAGCTCCGCCAGCTGCTGCTGCAGGGCGGCGTACTCGTCCGCCTTTTTGTTGGCCAGCGCCGTGGCGGCGCAGGCCTCGTCCAGCAGGTCGATGGCCTTATCCGGCAGGAAGCGATCGGTGATATACCGCTCGGACAGGGTCACCGCCCGATGCACCAATGCGTCGGTCACGGTGACGCCGTGATAGGCCTCGTAATAGGGACGCACGCCCCGCAGGATCTCACAGGCCGCCTCGATGGAGGGCTCCTCCACCGTCACCGGCTGGAACCGGCGCTCCAGCGCCGCATCCTTCTCAATATGCTTGCGATATTCGTTAAAGGTGGTGGCGCCGATCACCTGGATCTCGCCACGGGACAGCGCCGGCTTGAGGATGTTGGCGGCGGACATACTGCCCTCCGCATCGCCGGTGCCCACCAGATTATGCACCTCGTCAATAAACAGGATGACGTTGCCCGCCGCGCGGACCTCGTCCACCAAGCCCTTAATGCGGCTCTCGAACTGTCCGCGGAACTGGGTGCCCGCCACCAGAGCGGTCAGATCCAGCAGGTGCACCTCCTTGCCCAGCAAACGGGGCGGCACCTGCCCGCGGGCGATGCGATCCGCCAGACCCTCGGCGATGGCGGTCTTACCCACGCCGGGCTCGCCGATGAGGCAGGGGTTATTCGTGGTGCGGCGGCTGAGGATCTGGGTGACGCGGTAGATCTCCCGCTGACGACCGATGGTGGGGTCCATACGCCCCTCCCGCGCCTTGGCGGTCAGATCGGTGCAGTACTGATCCAGAAACTTCCGCTTTTTCTCCTGTTTCTTATCTTTTTTCTTCTCGGTCTTGCCGTCGGCGGGGGCTGCACCCTCGGGACGGGGACCGCCAAAGAGATTCTGCAGGAAGGGGAAGGACGGCGCTCCGCCGGGGGAAAATCCCTCCTCGTCGGCGCCCTCCTCCTCGGCCATGGCCAGCATATCCGACATCTGGCTCTCCATCTGCTCCATATCCTCGTCGCTGATGCCGAACTTCTCCAGCATCTGGTTGACGGGACCGATGTTCATCTCCTTGGCACAACGCAGGCAATAGCCCTCGTTGTGGCTCTCGTTGCCGTCCATACGGGTGACGAATACCACCGCCGGACGACTTTTACACTTTGCACACAGCATCATAATTGCAATTACCCTTTCTCCGGGATCTCGTCGGTGTCGGCAACGGCTGCCGACTCACACTCACCACGGCTGATGCGGATAAACATCCGCAGATAGCCGGCAAAGGCGATCAGCATACACACACCGGCAACGCCGATCAGCGCCCACTCGGCCATGGGCGGCAGGACGTCGCCCCACACCACCAGCACCAGCATACACACGTAAAATACCACGGTGGACAGCTTGCCAAACCATTTGGACCCGCGAACCTCACAGCCCTTTTTCAGCAGGATGATGCCGCCGATGGCCTGACACCCCTCCTTAACGAGGCACAGCGCCGCCAGAGGAAGTATCTCGGGATAGTGGGTGGCCAGCGCCACCACCACCGCCACCTGGGTCAGTTTGTCGGAGATGGGATCCAACAGCTTGCCGCAGTCGGTGATCATATTGAATTTTCTGGCGATCACGCCGTCCAGCACGTCGGTCAAGCCCGAAACCAGCAGGGTCCAGAACGCCCAGTCCTCCCGCCCCGTCAGGTACAGCGTCAGAAACACCGGCACCAACAGGATGCGGAACAGGGACAGGGCATTGGGGATATTCCACTGCCAACGGACATTCAGAATTTGCATATCTTACACCTCGAACGTATTTAGATATATCGCTATTTATGCCGTCACGGTAAACAGGTCCAGCAAATAGGTCTGCAGGGGGTTGATCTGGTTAAGCCACTTAACGACGATGGTGGACTCCACCACCTCGGTGGACAACAGCGGCACCAGACCGGTGGCCGCCACCGCCTGCAGGAGGGTGGCGATCAGCAGCGCCCACAGGGCACCCTGCACCACGCCCGCCACGATGCCCAGGGCCTTATTCGCCTGCTTGAGCACCGGTATTTTTGCCAGTATGTTCAGCAGCTTGAGCAGCAGCGAGATAATAAACTGAAGCAGGAAGAACAGCGCCAGCGAGCACAGCACCTCCAGCACCGGCGCGGTCACCGGCTGGATGATCTGCCGCATCACGCTGTCGGTGGCGCTCTCGCCCTTCTCCGCGTGGTTGATATACTTCAGCGCGGTTTCGCCGTCGTGGATGCCCTGCGCCGCCAACTGGCTGGTGACAAAGGCGGGCATCTCTGCCAGCGCCGCATCCAGCGTATCCGCCGCGGGACTGTTGTCCCCCAGATGGGCCTCCAGCGCCGCCGTCACCGGCGGCTCCACCAGCTTATCGTAGGCGTAGTCCGCCACGGGACCCGCCAGCACGGTGGACAGCACCAGCGCCACCACAAAGGAGATCATACCCGCCAGCGTCTTAATGAGACCGTCCCGATGACCGAAATACACCATCAGTCCAAAAATAAGGATGACCGCAATATCCAAAACGTATGCCATATCATTTTCCTCCGGTTATGTAGATTTTATTCAAAGGAATGGGCGGTGAGGCGGTTAAGCCCCAGCACCACAGCCATATCCTCGTCCAATGCCAGCTGACGCCCGTCGGCGTCGGTGGGGGCAGAGCCGGTCTCCCCCTCGGCGGTGATGCGATACACCGCCGAATCGGTCAGCAGACCGTAGGTATCCTTATAGGCGGTAAGGTGGCGGAATTCACCGGTGAAATCCACCGCCGTCACCAGCTCGCCCGCGGTATTGACCAGATGCACCTGACCGTCGCCGGTGGCACCAAAGGTGCGGGTCGCCAGCGCCAGTCCGTCATCCCCCACCGCATAGCCCAGCAGACGCATACCGTCCGGTGCGTACACGGTGGCCAACCCATCGGAGGTGTCCAGCATCACCGCGCAGGACTCGCCGATGGCGGCCACCCAACCGCCGCCCAGATACTCCACCTGATACAGCAGGTCGTCCTCGACCTTGTAGGAACACAGGGCGTCGGGGTCGGAGGTCTTCAGCGAGAAAACGTCCAGCGTGGTGTTCAGATTGCCGTCCTGTGCCGCCACGCTCAGCAGTGCCGCCTGTGCGCCGTCCTCCGACAGAGCCACCTGGGTCACCGTGTGGTTGCGGTTGCGGGTATACAGCAGGCGACCGTGCTTATTGTACACGCTCAGCTGCACCTCATAGCCCTGGGGACCGTCGGTGAGCACCGCCATATCCCCCTGCTTATTCACAGCCACGTTGAGGATGTCCTGCTCGGTCTCCATCTCCAGCAACGCCTTACTGCGGGTGCTCAGGTGAAGACGATGCCCCCCCTGCTCCGCTACCAGCACGTACTGGCCGGCGGTCTGCATCAGTGCCGTGGGGCAGGCCAGACTCTGGCGGCTGACCTCGGCGCCGGTACGGTTTAAATAGATCAAATGGCTATCGGTGAGCACCGCGTAATACCCCTGCGCCCGCTCCAGCCGATACACGCTCGTACCGGACAGATCCACGGGGAAGCTACCGCTACCGATGCCCAAAAGATTCTCGGCCGCGCTGAGCAGACGGTCCGGCGCCAGGGAATCCCAGTTATACATCACCAGGATCACGCCCACGCACAGCACCACCAGTATCAGCGTCCGCAGCAGCGTGCGCCGCTGTGCCCGCTTGCGGCGCATACGCCGCTTTTGTTCTGCGGTCAGCGTCTTCGGCTCTGCCGTCTGCTTGGTTTTGTGTCGCTTAAACATAACGCTGACCTCCTATTCCTCGGAATAAAACACCTGCTCCAGGCAAAGCGCCTTTGCCGGAGCGGTGGGGCCTGCCGCGGTGCGGTCACGCCCCTCTAAAACGGCGGGGATGCTGTCCGCGGGCATCCGCCCGGCGGCTATCTCCAGCAGAGTACCCACCATAATGCGTACCATATTATACAAGAATCCGTCGCCCTCTACGGCGAACAGCACCAATTCACCCCGGCGGGTGACGGTACAGGAGCGGACGGTGCGCACCGTATCCCCCTGCAGGTCGCTGTCTGCGCCGCAGAAGGCCGCAAAGTCGTGGGTGCCCACAAAGTCCGCCGCTGCTCGGTTAAGCAGGTCTACGTCCAGCTCCTTGCGCTGATGGATGGCATAGGGCTCCCACATCGGGTGCCGCTGTGGTCCGTTCCAGATGCGGTACACGTACCGCTTACCCGCCGCCATATAGCGGGGGTGAAAATCCTCTGCCACTTCATCGGCGGCGTACACCGACACGTCACGGGGCAGGTGGTAGTTAAGCGCACAGCACAATTTATCTCCCCGCAGGTCGCTGTCGGTATCAAAGGTGCAGCAGAACATATCCGCATGCACCCCTGCGTCGGTGCGGCTGCACCCGATGACGCCGGAGCGCACCCCCGTCACCGCCTGGATGGCATCCTGCAGAGTCTGCTGGACGGTGACGCCGTTGGGCTGCACCTGCCAGCCGTGATAGGCGGTGCCGTCATACCGCAGGGTTAATAAAATCCGTGCCAAGACGGCACCTCCTCTCTGTTACAGTAAAATATTCAGCACCACGATGCCCCCGCCCACCAGCAGATACACCGCCAGCGCCACCCAGTCGCGGGGGGCGGTGTGCAGCTGCTTCATACGGGTGCGACCCTCGCCGCCGCGATAACAGCGGCACTCCATCGCCATCGCCAGGTCGTAGGCGCGGCGGAAGGAGGACACGAACAGGGGAATCAGAATGGGCACCAACGCCCGCACGCGGCTGAACAGTCCGCCGGACTCCAGGTCGGCTCCACGAGCCTTTTGGGCGGACATGATCTTGTCCGTTTCCTCCATCAGAGTGGGGATAAACCGTAGCGCAATGGTCATCATCATCGCCAACTCGTGGGGATTGATGCGAATGACCTTCAGCGGTGACAGCAGCTGTTCAATGCCGTCGGTCAGCGCCGTGGGGGTGGTGGTATAGGTCAGCAGCGAGCTGCCGATGATCAGCGTAAAGATGCGCACGGCAATAAACGCCGCATTCTCCAGACCGCCGGTGGTAATGTGGATGAACTGCCACTTCACCAGCGTGGTGCCGTCGGTGACGTACAGCACGTTGAGCACCGCTGTAAGCGCCACGATAAACAGCACCGGCTTCATACTCCGCCACAGCAGAGATACCGGCAGGCGGGACAGCAGCACCACCGCCGCCAGAAATACCAGCACCAGACCCAGTCCGTACCAGTTCTGGGGCAGGAACACCAGCACAATAAACAGCATGGTGAGGGTCAGCTTCATACGGGGATCCAGGCGGTGCAGCAGACTGTCACCGGGGAAATACTGACCCAGGGTGATGTCCTTTAGCATACGCCGTCACCCCCTAACAAGGGCAGCAGCTGTGCCGCCGCCTCCTCTACGGTGTAGGCGGCGGTGTCCACCGCCACCCCCTGCTGACGCAGCAGCAGCAGGATCTTGGTCACGGCGGGGACGGTGAGACCGATGTGCTCCAGCTCCTCGGCACGAGAGAACACCCGCTCCACGGAATCCAGCATCGCCACACGACCCCGATCCATCACCAGCACGCGGTCCGCCACGCGGGCCACGTCCTCCATACTGTGGGTGACCAACAGTACGGTGGTGCCGCGACGGCGCTGATACTCCCGAATCATCGACAGCACCTGCTCCCGTCCGCGGGGGTCCAGACCCGCCGTGGGCTCATCCAGTATCAGTATCTCGGGCTCCATCGCCATCACGCCCGCGATGGCCGCCCGCCGCTTTTCTCCGCCGGAGAGGTCAAAGGGAGATTTGTCCAGCAGCTCCTCGGACAGTCCCACGTAGGCGGCGGCCTGACGGACCCGCTGGTCGATCTCCTGCTCGTTCAGTCCCATATTCTTGGGACCGAAGGAAATATCCTTATACACCGTATCCTCGAACAGCTGATGCTCGGGGTACTGGAACACCATACCCACGTGAAAGCGCACCTGACGAATCTGCTTGGGGTTCTCCCACATATCCTTGCCGTCCAGCAGCACCCGCCCGCTGTGGGGACGGAGCAAGCCGTTGAGGTGCTGTACCAGCGTGGACTTGCCGGAGCCGGTGTGACCGATGATGCCCAGCAGCTCACCCTCGCGGATGTCCAGGGACACCCCGCGGAGCGCGTGCTGTTCAAAGGGCGACGAGGCGCCGTAGGTATAGGTAATATTATCGACGGTAATGGTAGCCATCCACGGCACCTCCTTTCATTGTTGTAATCGCTGATAAAATCTTAGTCACAATTCTCAGCGACTATTGCTCCGTCAGCAACGTCAAAAATACTCGGTAATACATCCAGTATTACCTGTGTTTTTTGCCTGTTCCTGACTAATCAATACCTCGCTGATAATCGCAACTCGCTTTGATCAGCGATTACGGGATTAAATAATTCGTTTCAGTAATTCTTGAGCGCACTGCTCGGGGGTGAGCACCCCCGCAGGCAGGTCGATACCCTGCGCCCGCAGGGCGGCGCACAGGGCGGTGGGCTGGGGCACGTCCAGACCCAACTCGGTCAGGCGGTCGCCTTGGGCGAACACCCTCTCGGGGGTGTCGTCCAGCACCACCGTGCCCTCATCCATCACCACCACCCGGTCCGCCAGCGCGGCCTCCTCCATATAATGGGTGATGAGCACCACCGTCATACCCTGCTCACGATTGAGCCGACAGACGGTGTCCAGCACCTCCTGCCGACCCTGGGGGTCCAGCATGGCGGTGGGTTCGTCCAGTATCAAGCAATCGGGGTGCATGGCCAGCACGCCCGCGATGGCGATGCGCTGCTTCTGTCCGCCGGACAGCTTATGGGGGGAATGGTCGCGGTAGGCGGTCATATCCACCGCCGCCAGCGCCTCATCCACCCGCGCCCGAATCTCCTCGGGGGGCAGTCCCAGATTCTCAGGACCGAAAGCCACGTCCTCCTCCACGATGGTGGACACCAGTTGGTTATCGGGGTTTTGCAGCACCATACCCACCCGTCGACGGATGGGATAGGTGTTCGCCTCGTCGGCGGTGTCCATCTCCTCCACCAACACCCGCCCGCCGGTGGGCAACAACAGGGCGTTGAAGTGCTTGGACAGGGTGGACTTGCCGCAGCCATTGTGCCCCAGCAGGGCGATAAAGCTGCCCTTTTCAACAGTCAAATCCACCCCCCGCAACACGGTCTGGGGCGCTTCGTTTTCATACGTGTAGTCAAAGCTCAGCTGCTCTGCTCTGAGCATAGCCATCAAGTCCACCTCCTTTTTTACTCTTTGCGGTTCCTTCCAAAGGCCCCCTTGCCTAAAGGGGGCTGTCAAACGCATAGCGTTTGACTGGGGGATTCTATGCCGCTCTTGCGGCATATCGCCCAAAGGGCGATTATTCCTCCGTCTTTTCGCCTGCGGCGAAAATCCACCTCCCTTTAGGCAAGGGAGGCTTTTCACTATCCTGCCTTGGACAGCGGACGACCAAAATTCGTCCCTACACCCTTTTACTTATGCCAAAGCGCCGTCGCTCCGCAGGGCAACACCAATCCCGACGCCGTCACCGGCAGACCGATCTCGTCAGCGGACAGAGTGCCGCCGATATGCTGCGGCAGCAGGCTGCCCAGCACGTACTGCATCACCGACGGGGATAGGCCGGTGGTGTAAGAGTTAATCAGGAAAAACAGCGGGTCGTCGGACAGCAGCTTCACACACTCCGCCACCAGCGGATAGATCTGCTCCTCCAGTTTCCACACCTCGCCGCCGGGTCCCCGTCCGTAGCTGGGGGGATCCATTAGAATGGCGTCGTAGGTGTTGCCGCGGCGCTGCTCACGCTGGACGAACTTCAGACAGTCGTCCACCAGCCACCGCATCGGCTTATCCGCCAGACCGGAACTGACGGCATTCTCCTTACCCCACGCCACCATACCCTTGGAGGCGTCCACGTGGGTCACGTGGGCGCCGGCGGCCACGCAGGCCAAGGTGGCGGCACCGGTATAGCCGAACAGATTCAGCACCCGCACAGGACGGTTCTCCCGCGCGATCAGCGACGCCATCAGATCCCAGTTGACCGCCTGCTCGGGGAATAGACCGGTGTGCTTAAATCCCATGGGCTTCAGGGCGAATTTCAGGTCGCCATATTGAATCTGCCAGCTGTCGGGGATGGGGCGATACCGCTCCCACTGACCGCCGCCGGTATGGGAGCGGTGATAGCGGGCGTGGGCCTGCTTCCACCGCGGATCGCGGCGGGGGGTATCCCACAATATCTGCGGGTCGGGGCGGATGAGGATGATGTCCCCCCACCGCTCCAGACGCTCTCCGCGGGAGGCGTCCAGCAATTCATAGTCTAACCATTTATCGGCTGCTCTCATACGTTAAACCTCAAAGCATTAAAACATAGTCTGCCCCTTGGGCTGGATGCCCAGATGGGCGTAGGCGGCGGGGGTCACCACACGACCACGGGGGGTGCGGTTGATAAAGCCCAGCTGCATCAGATACGGCTCGTACACGTCCTCGATGGTGATGGCCTCCTCGCCGGTGATGGCGGCCAGGGTGTCCAGACCCACGGGACCGCCGTTGTAATGGCGGATCATCGCCTCCAGAATGCGGCGATCCACCAGATCCAGGCCCAGGTGATCCACCTCCAGGCGGCTGAGCGCCTCGTCGGCGGTATGCTTGTCAATGACGCCGTCATTGAGCACCGCGGCGAAATCCCGCACCCGCTTAAGCATACGGTTGGCGATACGGGGGGTGCCGCGGGAACGGGTGGCGATCTCCAGCGCGCCGTCGGGGTCGCAGGGCACCTCCAGAATCCTGGCGCTGCGGGTGACGATGCGAGCCAGCTCATCGGGGGTGTACATCTCCAGACGGGCGATGACGCCGAAGCGGTCACGCAGGGGTGCGGATAGCTGTCCCGCGCGGGTGGTGGCACCGATGAGGGTGAAGTGCTGCAGCGGCAGGTGGATGGACGAAGCGCCCTGTCCCTTGCCGTTGATAATATCGATGGAGAAATCCTCCATGGCGGGATACAGAATCTCCTCCACGGTACGGGGCAGACGGTGTATCTCGTCGATAAACAGCACGTCCCCCTCCTCCAGGTTGGTCAGCATCGCCGCCAGATCACCGGGGCGCTCCAGCGCCGGACCGGAGGTGATGCGGAAATTGACACCCAACTCGTTGGCGATGATGGCCGCCAGCGTGGTCTTGCCCAAGCCGGGAGGTCCGTACAGCAGCACGTGGTCCAGAGATTCGTGCCGTATTTTAGCCGCGTCGATAAACACCGACAGATTCTCCTTGACCTTCTCCTGTCCCACATATTCACGCAGGGTGCGGGGGCGCAGGGGGTTGTCCCCGTCGTCCTCCGGCAGGTAATCGGTGGAAACCAGCCGATTCTCCAGATCCATATCCATACGTGTCCCTCCTCAAAAATGAACATAGTTATCGAATATACTTATAGATTATAATATTCTATCACACTATATAAGAAAAATAAAGAGAAAGTGTGAACTTTTTTGAGATTTTTTGGAAACAAAGGGGTGAAAAATCAAAAAGCACCCGCTCGTGCCGAGCGGGTGCCTTGCATCAAGGTCTGACGTAATTCAAGGGGTTGACGCGGACGCCGTTTTTGATCACCTCAAAGTGCAGGTGAGGACCGGAGGAGGCGCCGGAATTGCCCACGGCGCCGATGACCTGTCCGCGGGACACGGTCTGACCGGTGGACACCTTAACCGACGACATATGGGCGTACAGGGTCACCAGCCCGTTGCCGTGGCTGATCTTGACCATATTGCCGAAGCCGCCGTTCCAGCCGTAGCCGGCATAGATGACGGTGCCGCTGTCGGCGGCGACGATGTCGTGACCGTATACCGGCACGGGGCCGTTGCAGATGTCCAGCGCATAGTGACCGCGCCCGTAGCCGCGGGAATAGTTGTGACAGATCGGGACCGGCCAGCGGAAATTGCCGGGGGCGATCTTGCGGGTGCCCTGCTCCACCACCTTGGTGACCGGCTGGCGGGTGACCGTCTTCTTGATCACCTTGCGGGAGATCTTCACACCGTCTATGTAGGTGTCCTCCGCCACCACCTTCTGCTGACCCTCACGGCCGTAGGTGGTGATGCGGGTGTAATCGGTATCCTTATCGTCGCGGTACACCGTCTTGGTCTTATAGTCCACCGTTTCGGTATAGGTGACCGTCTTGACCACCTTCACCTGCAGCAGGGTCTCGGGATTCTGTACGGTCAGCTCCTCTCCCACCGCCAGCAGATCGCTGTTCGTATACTGCGGGTTCATCTGCCGCAGGTCGGACACGGTCAGATCGTGCATCAGCGCCACCGCGCTGAGGGTGTCGCCGGGCTGTACGGTGTAGGTGCGCTTGACCACCGACTGGGCGGTGAGCAGGTCGCGCATAGCGCCGCTGCCCTTGACGGTGGAGATGGGGTACAGACCGTCGGTCTTTTCCAGCTCCTGCACAAACTCCACCCGCTGGGTCTTGGTGTTCTCGCCGGCGCCGTAGCTCTCCTGCAGGTGATCCAGCACCTCGTCCATCTCATCGCGGGAGGACATAGCGCCCACGAACGCGCCGTCCACGTACAGACCGGTGGCCTCTACGATGGAGTCGCCGGCGGTGCTGAGGATGGCGTCGCACACCGCGTCCTCGTCCATAGGCTGCTGCCGTCGCTGGAGGGCGATGTTAAACACCGGTACCGCATCCACCGAGAAGGAGTCGTCCTCGTTGATAACGCGGTCGCGGGCCAGCTGGGCGCCCACGTCGTAGACGGCGGAGCTCTCCACCACACCCAGCTCGGTATCGTGATAGGTCAGATTCAGGCAATAGTCCGCATTGACCCAGCCGCCGATGGTGAAAACCAGCAGCAGCGCCGCCGTGGCGGGACCCACCAACCGCCCCAGAGCGGACAATTCATCCCAATAGTGCCGCAGGGCACTGCCGAACAGGCGGAACAGCGCGGCGAAAAACCGCCACGGGCTCTGCTTGCCCTCACGAGCCAGCAGGCGGAAGGCCGGACGGAACTGACCGAACAGTGCCCGCAGCTTTCGCCACAGACGGTGGGCGGGCAGCACCACGCGGCGCTTCCACAGGTAGGTCAGCACGCGGCGCAGAGGGGTCAATACCCGATGCAGACGCCGTCCCGCGCGGCGGCAAAGCCGTGCGGCGTGCAGTCCGACACCGTAGAAAAAGCGGTACGGGGAACCCTTCACAGCGGACACTCCTTTCGGTAAAAAATCAAAATACACAGACATTATACCCGATTTCGACAAAAAAAGCAACCCCAACGGCGGCGAGCACCTCCGTTGGGGTTGTGTTACGCTGTTTTTAGGGTCTGACGTAGTTGAGCGGATTCACCTTGACACCGTTCTTGATCACCTCAAAGTGCAGGTGAGGACCGGTGGAGTAACCGCTGTTGCCCACGCGCCCGATCATCTGACCGCGGGACACCTTCTGCCCCGACACCACGTTGATGGTGTTCAGGTGGGAGTAGGTGGTCACCAGACCGTTGGCGTGACGGATCTTGATATACTTGCCGTAGCCGTAATACCAGCCGGCATAGGTCACCGTGCCGCCGTCGGCGGCCAGGCAGGGTTTGTTAAACACCGGGATGGGACCGGAGCTGATGTCGATGGCCAGGTGACCGCGGTGGTAGCCCTGATACACGTTGCGGCACACCGGCACGGGCCAGGTCATATTGCCGTGGACGATGCCGTCACCCTGCTGGATCACGTCGCCGCTGGAATTGTACACCCGCTTGGTGCCCTTTTCCACCACCTGGGTGACCGGCTGGCTGGTAACGGTGCGCTTAATGATCTTACGGGATACCTTAACGCCGTCGATGTAGGTGTCCTCCGCCACGATGTTCTGGCTGCCCTCGCGACCCTTGGTGGTCACCTTTTGATAGGTGGTATCCTTATCGTCGCGGTACACCGTCTTGATTCGATAGTCGATGGTCTCCTTGTATTTCACCGTCTTGACCACCTTCACCTGCAGGAAGGGCTGAGGACGCTGTACCACCAGCTTGGCACCGATCTGGATATCGTCGGTGTTCATATAAGCAGGGTTGAGGTTACGCAGCTCGGAGGTGGTCAGATCGTTGGCCACCGCGATGGTGCTCAGAGTGTCGCCCGCCTGGACGACGTACACCTTCTCCACCACCGTCTCCTTGGTCAGCAGAGCGTGGATCTCCTTGGCGCTCTTCAGCGCCGTGGCGGGGAACAGACCGTCGGTCTTTTTCACCGTCTGGATAAACTCCGCCCGCTGATTCTTATCCTTCTTATCATACAGCCCGTCGGTGAGCCCGTCCAGCACCTTTTCCAGCGCCTTGCGGGTCTCCATGGCGCCGATGAACTCGCCGTCCACGTACAGACCGGTGGCCTCCACGATGGAGTCGCCGGCGGTACTGAGGATGGCGTTGCACACCTGGTCCTCGTCCATGGGGGTGCGGTCGTCCCGTCGGGTCATGGTGAAGGTGGGCACCTGGTCCACCGTAAAGGAGTTTTCCTCGTCAATGACACGGTCGCGGGCCAATTCGGCACCCGCATCGTACACGGCGGCATTCTCGATAATACCCAGCTCGTGGTCACGGTAGGTCAGCTGCAGGCAGTACTCGCTGCTCACCCAGTTGCCGATGGTCAGCCCCAGCACCACCGCGGCGGCCACGGGACCCAGCAGACGACCCAGCGCCGACCAGGTGTCCCAATAATGCCGCACGGCACTGCCGCACAGGCGGAAGAAGGCAGGGAACACCCGCAGGGGATTCTCCCGCGCGGTGCGACCCAAAAAGCGGAAGGCGGGACCGACCTGACCCACCAGCGCCTTGATCTTGCGGCGGAAGCGGTGGGCGGGAAGCACGGCGTAGCGCTTCCACGTATAGCGGAACCAATGCCGCAGGGGGGCGGTCAGCCGTTTGCGGCGGCGACGGATGCGGCGGAACAGCCGCATAGCGTGGAGACCCAGACCGTAATGGTAACGGTACAGGGCGTGGAATATATTGGATAGGATCTTCAGCACCATCACGGTCACCTCCTTTTTATAGAATAGAGTTCATTACTCGGGGTAGGTCAGTTGCTCTTCGGTATAGTCCTTCAGCACCGGCACCATGGTCGCCGCCCAGCGGCGGGCGCCCTCTAAGTCGTGGTCCTGCCAGTTGCCACACTCCACCGCCGAGGCGCCGGGGATAGCCCCCTCGTAGCCGGCGGTAAAGGCGATGGCGTCCGCCATCAGGCGGATGGCGTCGCCGTGGGAGATGCCGCGGGTGAGGAAATAGAATCCCGTGCGGCAGCCCATGGGACCGAAGTAGATAATGCCGTCCTTGTGGGCGCTGTTGCGCACGTAGGTGGCCACCAGATGCTCGATGGTGTGCATAGCGTCGGTGGGCAGATACGGCGGCGTATTGGGGCGGACGAACCGCAGATCGTAGGTGTTCACGTCCCCGTCCACGCGGGATAGGTACATACCGGGGGTCAGGGTATCGTGGTTGATGCAAAAGCTGGCGATGCGCTCCATAGTTCTCTTCCTTTTTCGGCGAAATCGTAGCCAGTATACCACAGTCGCTCCAAAAAATCAAGCCGCCCCAACATTTACCGGTTTTTGCGGCGGTAAACGTTGAGGCGGCAAAGGCCGATTGTCGGCCTCTATGATTGCCGACAGGCATCGATCCGTACTCCGAGACGGGCCATCGCCATCTCACCAAAGAACCAACGCGGTCGGCGGAAAATCGCAACCGACCCCGTCGGCTACGACACACATAGAATGTGCCGCAGCGGTAAAAATATAGGTGGAAATAAAAGGAAACCCCACCCCGAAATCGGGGTGGGTTTATCGATAATCATCCGGCAATCGTTAGTCAAGAGGTTTTGTTTGTATGGGATGATTCGCCGTGTAGGGGACGATGCCCACATCGTCCCGCTGTGCCCGTAGGCAATCCCTCCGAGTCGCCTTACGGCGACCCACCTCCTTTTACACAAGGGAGGCTCGGGCGGGCAACCCGCCTTAATATTCCTCCAGCCATTCCCGCGCCCATTCCAGCACGGGGAGCTCGCGGGCGGCCAGCAGGCGTCCCAAGGGGTTGTCGGTACACCGCTCGTACTCCGCCACTGCCTCGTCATAGGTCATTTTGAGGGTGGTCAGGTGAAAGGCATTGACCTCCGCCTCGGTCATATTCGTATCGCCGAAGGCGGTGGCGCGGCAGAGGTAATAGTGGTTGATGTTGTGGCGGTGGATGAGGTTGTAATAGTCGCTGACCGTGCCGATCTCGGCGAGAATCTCCACCTCGGCGCCCAATTCCTCCCGCAGCTCGCGGCGCAGGGCGTCCTCCAGCGGCTCACCATCCTCCACACCGCCGCCGGCGGTCTCGATGACGGTGCCGCGGCAGAAAATGTCGTCGCGGATGAGGCGGTTGAAATAATAGTGACCGGCGGCGTCCACCACCACCGCCCGCACCACCACCCGATCGTGATCGGTATAGGTCAGCGGCCACTGGGTGTCCTGCAATTCCATTGTGAGGGAAGTTTTTTGCATAGCATCACCGCCTTAGGTGTATTATAGCATAAAAGCAGTGGAGGGGCAAGATTAAATGAAATATTGCTTCGCCATATGAAATAATCCTTGCGGATTATGATATATTTTGCCGTTGGCAAAATGTGAAATAAAATTCGTTCCTTCATATGCCGTAGGCATATTTCATACGCGAAGCGTATTTCATATTGCGTAGCAATATTTCACTCGTTCCGCAAGGAACGAATTTCATTGAAAAAGAAAAGACACGCTCTCGCGTGTCTTTTCTTTTTCTGGAGCTACTGACCCGATTCGAACGGGCGACCTGCTCATTACGAGTGAGCTGCTCTACCAGCTGAGCCACAGTAGCGTATTAGCGGTTGCTGAACAGACCCAGTATATCAAGTTTCCCCACACTCGTCAAGAGATTTTTGCATTTTCCCGCGATGAAACCGACTGAAAATTGTTTAAGAAAAAGTGTTTTTTACCCTTGACAAAGGGTTTTTGCTGTGTTATAGTAATTGCTGTTAGATTTGGGAGAGTTCCCGAGTGGCCAAAGGGGACAGACTGTAAATCTGCTGGCTTCGCCTTCGGTGGTTCGAATCCACCCTCTCCCACCAAGTAAAACACCTCGCACATTTGTGCGGGGTGTTTTGCTTTGTGCGTAGGGGGTAGTAAGCAGAAACACAATGTATTTTTGCAAAGCAAAAATACAGGTGGTTGCAAACTTTTCCGGTTTCGCCCCGGGCGAAATGGCGGTTGTCTAAACCGCCAAGGAAAATTTGCCGACTTCGGCGCAGCCGAATGTCGCCGAATCACACCCTCTCCCACCAGAAAAAGACCTGATGCATTTGCATCAGGTCTTTTTCAATGAAATTCGTTCCTTACGGAACGAATGAAATAGCTTCGCTATGAAATATTTGCTTCGCAAATGTGAAATATGCCTATGGCATATGAAAGAACGAATTTTATTTCACTTGATGCGACAGCATCAAATTTCACAATTCACGAAGTGAATTATTTCACCGTGAGCGCAAGCGAACGATTTCACTTGCGCTTTGTTTATTTTATGCTATAATTATTGAATAGAGGTGATGTTATGAGTAAGGTGAAAATCGTTGATTTATTGGCTTCAATATGTCTTTTGATAGGTTCGATTATTAACATCGTAGAAATTTTTATTGATGTACATATAATAATATCAATAATTGCTACCATTTTGCTTTTACTTTCAGTTATTCTTTGGTTTGTCGTTCTTAAAAGAATGAAATCCAAAAAATAATAGTGGCATCTAAACAGTTCGGAACAGCCAAGAAAGCACCAACCTCACAAGGTTGGTGCTTTCTTTTATCTTCCCCTTGCAATTTCGGGGATTTCCTTTTATACTATCCTTAATAACGAACAGCAAGGAGGCGTGTCTATGCGACGCGACGTATGCTACTATTTCCCCACCGACGTTAAGACCCTGTTTGACGCCTATGCCCGCGCGGCGGTCAGCCCGCCCTTTGAGCGGGAGTGCAAGTTTGAGCCCTACCACACCATCAATTTCGGGCTGAACTTCTCTCTGAAATACAATATGAATGGGGGCGCCTGCATTCTGCACTTTATGCCCCTGCCGGACGGCGCCGCCGTGGATCTGCACTTTGTCATCGCGCAGGCCGTGGGTGCCCGCTACGAGGCCTACGCCGCGGACCTGACCAAGCAGGCTGCCGCCATCCTGGGTCTGCAGCCCATGCCCGCAGAGATCGACGTGGACGTATTCCTCAAGGAGGAGAACAAGGTGTCCCCCGCTCCCGTAGCAGTAGCGCCGCCTCCCGCACCCGCTCCCGTGGCGGCACCTGCTCCCGCTCCCGTGGCGCGGTTCTGCACCCGCTGCGGCAGCCCCATCGGCGCGGGCGCCCGCTTCTGCACCCGCTGCGGGAATAAGCTGTAAGGAGATACCTATGCGACTGATCGCCACCGACTACGACGGCACCCTCAACCACGGGGGTATCGACCAAGAAAAACTGGACGCCATCCGCCGCTGGCGTGCCGCCGGAAACCTGTTCGGCGTCATCAGCGGGCGGGGTCCCGGATTTCTGAAAGAACTGCAGGAGAAATTAGGGGATAACTTCGACTTCCTCGTATCCTGCAACGGCGGCGTTGCCGCCGACAGCCGCGGCAACGAATTGTTCCGCCATCCGTGCGACAGCGTGGACGTGAACGCCTTTGTGTCCGACATTTTCGGCTGGGGCGCCAACTGCCTGTACGTGGACTACGACGACCAATGCGTCCTGCTGGGCACCGAGGAGTGCCGCGAGCCCTATGACCATATCCCGCCCGAGGATCTGCCCCCCGTGGCGTCCTTTTACAAAATGGCCACCTTCTTCGAAACGCCGGAGGAGGCACAGGCGATGGCCGCCCGCATCCGCGAAAAGTACGGAGACAAGGTAAACCCGCTCCAGAACTGGTGGTGCGTGGACGTGGCCCCCTTTGGAGTGGACAAGGCCGCCGGCATCCGCCAGGTGTGCGCCCACTACGGTGTGGCGGAGGAGGACGTCATCGCCGTGGGGGATAACCTGAACGATATGGCGATGATACAGGCCTTTTACAGCTACGCTATGGAGCACGGCAACGAGGAATTAAAAGCTGCCGCCGCCCACACCGTCGACAGCGTCACCACCCTGATCCTCACGGAATTGGAGGGATAATATGAATATCGGCATCTACACCGACCCCCACTACTCCTCTCAGGAGCTCACCGGCGGGAATCGGTACAACAGCCGCAGTCTGGACAAGATGAAGGCCGCCTACCGCGACTTTGAAGCAGCGGGATGCGAGCGGATCGTTTGCCTGGGCGACCTGACCGACACCGACGAGAGTCGGGAGAGGGAGGTGGACAATATGCGGCAGATCGCGGCATTGTTCGCCGCCTGCCCCATCCCCACCACGGTGGTGATGGGCAACCACGACGCCTACGTGTTCGAGCCCGCGGAATTCTACGCCCTGCTGGGCGGGTGTGAGCCGCGGGACGTGGTGATGGGGAACACGACCCTGCTGTTTCTCAACGCCAACCACAACCCCGACGGCAGTCCCTATCACCCCCACGCCTTTCGCTGGGACGAGTGTTATCTGCCCACCGAGGGTCTGCGGGAGCGGCTGGACGCCGCCCGAGGAGACGTGTACGTATTTCTGCACCAGAATCTGGACGCCGCCTGCCCCGCCGACCACCGTCCCCGCAACGCGGATGAGGTGCACCGCATCCTCGCCGACAGCGGCAAGGTGAAGGCGGTATATCAGGGACACTATCATTGGGGCGCCGACACCGAACGGGACGGCATCCGCTACGTGACCCTGCCCGCCACATGCTGTTATGACAACACTCACAAAATCATTGAACTGTAAGGAGCGACTGATATGAGCGAATGGACTTATCCTCTGTGGAACGACGGACAAACCGACTACGTGTACAAGGTGACCCCCCAGCGGGATCTGCAGCTGACCTTTGTGCCCCCCAACAACAAGGTATACGATAAGGATCCCCTGTACTTCGTCCTGCCCGGCGGCGGCTGGTACGTGGAGGAACGTCTGGGTATGCTCAACTACGCCCGCGTATCGGTCAACGCCCTGCTGGAGGCCGGATTTGCGGTGGTGACCGCCGACTACCGCGTCACCACCGAAGGCGTGTTTGTGGCGGACATCATTGAGGACTGTCTGGACGCCCTGCGCTTTTGCGCCCACCACGCCGACGACTGGGGCATCGACCGCGATAAAATCTTTATCTCCGGCCACTCTGCCGGCGCCCATCTGGCGCTGATGACCGGTATGGTAAAGGATGGATTCCGCACGGACAGCTCCTATGACGACCCCTATACCGTGGTGGCCATCGCCCCCATGAGCCCCATTACCGACCTGAGCGACGAGGGAGCCATGCATTTTGACCACGGCTATCTGTTCGCCAATCCCGACGATATGGACGAGAAGATGCGGGTCAGCCCCATCTCCTACGCCTGCGCCGAAACCCCCGATACCCTGCTGATCGCCGGCACCAGCGACTATCACGTGCTGCCCCGCCACAGCGAAAAGCTGTTTGACAAGCTGGTGGCGGCGGGCGCCAACACCCGCCTGCTGTATTCCATCGCCGGCGGGCACGGATTCGAGCCCATGCACTACGGCGTGGAGCCTGTGCCCGGTATGCCCGGCGTGCAGGAGGAGATCACCAAGTTCATTCTGGAGAGAGTGTAATAAGAAATAAAAAGCCGACTGCAGCGCAGTCGGCTTTTTTATTTAATCATTCGCGGTGGGCTTGTCCACGTCGTACAGCTCGTAAGCCTCCCGCACGTTGTCCGGCATACCCGTGGGGTAATACCGCACCTTCCACTGAATGGTGGTGGTGACGGTGCCTTCGGGGGTGGTCTCCACGATGGTCTCGGGGTTGCCGTAGCGCTCATAGCTGATCTCGGTGGTGGTCACCTCACCGTTGAAATCCACGCACTCTTTCTTAACCAGCTTACCGGATTTGTTATAGGTGAAGGTCTCCTTCCGCTCGCTGTCCATCACCTTGGTTACGCGGGTCAGCATATTGCCGTCCTCATCGTAGGTGCAGGCGGTCACGGTGGCGATCTTGCCCACGGCGCCCAACTGCTCAGAGTCGGTCATCAGACCCTGCTCGTTGTACCGATACACGTCCGCGTGACCCTCGGGATACTGCTTCTTCAGCAGGTTGCCGTCGCCGTCGTAGGTGTACTTGGTGACGTGGGACGTCTTACCGCGGGTGAGGGTGGAGGTCAGCACCTTGCCGTCCTTATCGTACACCGTGGTCACCGTACAGTCGCTGTTTTTCACAACCTCGGTGTGCAGAAACCCTTCTTCATACGTGTAGGTAGTATTCTTCCATTTGTTGTCGCTGTCGGTGTATTTTTCGGCGATCTTGAGATTGTCGCTGTCATAGGTAAACTCGCGGCGGGACCACGCGGCGTCGCCGTCCACGTATACCTCGGCGGACACGCGCCCCTCCTCGTCATAGGCGTACCGATACTGATAGAACAGGCCGGTGCTGTCGGTGGTGCGCTTGCACAGCAGGCGACCGGTGGCGTCGTAGAAATACTCCACCTCGCTGCCGGAGAACAGATCGTCCTGGGTCTGCTCCTCCTCGGTCTGCTCCTCGGTCTGCTCCTCACCCTCCACAGGGGCGCCCTGCCACTCGGTCTTGGTCAGCAGCAGCGTGCCCAACTCGTCATAGGTGTTGGTGCAGACGGTCACCGCTCCGTCGGGGGCAGTGGACTCGTGCTTATACAGATAGCCCGCCAGATTGTACACGTAGTTTTCGTTGCTGATGAGCTCCCCATCGGCGGTGGACTCCACCACCTCGATCTTGTGGGGGACGTAGTACATCTGGGACAGCAGCAATTGCGCATCGGGGTGATCCGACCGCTTCAGGTGGGACACCGCCATCTCGTAATTGCCCTGCTCAATGGCGGTCAGCGCCGCCATATGCACCGTGCGGGGGTTGGCGCCCAGCATAGACACCACCACCACCACAGCGGCCAACAAAATGGTGACGGTCACCATCATAATCCGTTTCATACGCCTTCTCCTCTCTCGGGAAATACGGGGCGACCCATCAACGGACGCCGTACAGCAGCCAAATGTAGATATACGCGGGGACAATGGCCGCCAAGGTGAAGGGGATGCCGATGCGGAAGAAATCGCTGTTCTTCACCTCGTAACCATTCTTACGCAGGATGCCGATACCGGCGATATTCGCCGAGGCGCCGATGGGGGTGCAGTTTCCGCCCAGGGTGGCGCCGGACAGCAGACCGAAATACAGGGGGATGGCCATCAGCGTCGCCTTGTCCGCGTCACCGCCCGCCATCTGGGCGGCCAGACCGCCGATGACCGGGATCATGGTCGCCACGTAGGGAATATTGTCGATGAAAGCGGAGATCAGCACCGATGCCCACACGATCACCGTGTACAGCAGGAACAGATTGCCGCCGCCCAGCTGTGCCAGCAGGCCGGCCAGCTGATCGATCACGCCGTAATGCTTGATGCCGCCGATCATCATAAACAGACCGATCAGCAGACCGAGAGTTTCAAAGTCAATAGCCTTGATGGGACCCACCAGGGCATCCTTTTTGCGATAGCGGATGACGTTGTAGATCAGACCCACCACCAGCATAGCGCAGGCGATCAGGCCGTTGATCTCGGCAGGCAGATTCCAGCTGTCGGGGGCAAAGGAAGCCGCCGCCAGCAGACCGATGGTGCCCACCAACAGCACGGTGGGAACATAGTCGGTGACGGGGGTCAGGGGCTGATTCTTCTCAATAGGGCTCTTCTCCTTGCGGAACAGCCACCACACGATCATGGCGGACAGCGCCGCACCAAGCTCCACCGCAAAGAAGATGGAGGGCTTGCCTTGATACCAGAAGAAATCGACAAAGGACATATCCAGCGCCGAGCCCAGCATAATGGCGGTGGTATCGCCCACCAGGGTGGCGGCGCCCTGCAGGTTGGAGGACACCGCAATGGAAATGATAAAGGGGACGGGGTTGGTGTGCAGCTTCTTACAGATGGCCAGCGCCACCGGCGCCACCATCAGTACGGTGGCCACGTTATCCACGAAGGCGGAGATAATGCCCGCAAACAGGCTCAGCGCCACCGCCGCCCAGCACACGTTGGGGACATAGCGCATCACGATGTCCGCCAAGCGGTTGGGCATCTGGGAGTCGATGAACATCTGCACCAGACCCATAGTGCCGGCGATCATCAGCAGCACGTTCAAATCCAGTACGCCCACCGCATCCGATACGGTGATGGCGGGGAAGCCGGCGCTGCCAATAAACATACATGCCACGAACACGGCACCGGACGCCAGAGCGATCCAGGGGCGGTACTTGCCAAAGGCGATCATCAGCACGTAGGTGACGGCAAACAGGATAATGGCAATCGTCATATTCATAGGGGACTTTCTCCTTTGAACAATCGTTATCTCATCTATTATTACACAAAACTCTCTTAAGGTCAAGATGGATTTCGTCTTGCGCTACGGGAGGATATGCGGTATAATGGCATCAAACGGAGGTGCTACCATGAAGTTTCTGGAAATTGCACAGGCGCGGCAGTCCTGCCGCCAATACGACCCCAACCGCCCCGTAGAGCGGGAAAAACTGGACGCCATACTGGAGGCGGTGCGGCTGTCCCCCTCCGCCTGCAACGCCCAGCCCTATCACCTGACCGTCTGCCACGGCGACAAGGCCAAGCAGGTAGCCAAGGCCTGTATGGGGATGGGCATGAACAAGTTTGCTGCCGACGCACCGGTGGTGATGGTGCTGTCCGAGATGCCCTATAACAGCACCGCCGCCCTGGGCGCCAAGGTCAAGGGCAACGACTACCGCTCCATCGACATCGGCATCGCGGTGGCGCACCTGACCGCCGAGGCCGCCGCACAGGGACTGGGCACCTGCATACTGGGCTGGCTGGACGATAAGAAGATCCGCGATATCTGCGCACTGGACCATCCCGTGCGGCTGGTGGTGACGGTGGGCTATCCCGCCGACAAGCCCCGTGAGAAAAAACGAAAAGCCCTGAGCGAATTGGTAAGTGAAATCGAGTAAATGAAAACAGCCGACCCGCACGGGTCGGCTGTTTTTTTGTAATGGCGTTGAACAGTATACAAAACTTTATTGTTCCACAGGGAGAAAGTTGGTAAATTTGGGGGTTGCAATTGAAATTTAAGGAGAGTATAATGGCTTTCGTTCGAGGTTTTTGTGTTTTGAAAGAAGGCTTTTTCTATGCAAACGTTATTAAGTCTGTCGGTGGCGCTGTTGGCCGGTCTGCTGCTCTCCCGCGCGGCAAAGCTGGTCAAGCTGCCCGCCGTCACCGCCTATCTGGTGGCGGGTATTCTGGTGGGTCCCTATCTGCTGGGGCAGGTCTACCTCCCCCACGCCGACCTGCATCTGGGCTTTACCACCGAGGATTTCAGCCACTATAAGCTGTTCAGCGACGTGGCGCTGGGCTTCATCGCCTTTGCCATCGGCAACGAATTCCGTCTGAACACCCTCAAAAAGACGGGACGGCAGGCCACCGTCATCGGCATCGTCCAGGCGGTATTCACCACCATCTTGGTGGACGCCGCCCTCATCGGACTGCACTTTCTGATACCCGACCTGCTGCCTCTGCCTGCCGCCATCGTGCTGGGCGCCGTGGCCAGCGCCACCGCCCCCGCCGCCACCCTGATGGTGGTGCGGCAATACAAGGCCAAGGGTCCCCTCACCGATATCCTGCTGCCCATCGTGGCGCTGGACGACGCGGTGGGTCTGGTGCTGTTCGCCGTGTCCTTCGGCATCGCCAAGGCGCTCATCCACGGTCAGGTGGATCTGCTGGGTGTGGTGCTGGAGCCTATCCTGGAGGTGGTTCTCTCGCTGGTGCTGGGCGCACTGATGGGCTTCCTGTTCTCCTTCTGCGAGCAGTTCTTCCACTCCCGCAGCAAGCGTATGGCTATGTCGGTCGCCTTCGTGCTGCTGACCGTGGCGCTGTCGATGGTGGAATTCACCATCGGCGGGGTGCACGTGGCCTTCTCCTCTCTGCTGGTGTGTATGATGCTGGGCACCGTGTTCTGCAATGTCTGCGACTTCTCCGAGGAGCTGATGGAGCGGGTGGAGCGCTGGAGCGCCCCTCTGCTGGTGCTGTTCTTCGTGGTCAGCGGTGCCGAGCTGGAGCTGGATGTATTCCGCAATCCGTGGATCGTGCTCATCGGCGTGGTGTACATCCTCTTCCGCTCCTGCGGTAAGTACTTTGGCGCGGGTCTGTCCGCCCGCGGCGTGAAATGCGACCCCCACATCGTCAAGTATCTGGGCATCACGCTGCTGCCCCAGGCAGGCGTGGCGCTGGGTATGGCGCTCAAGGCGGAGGAGCTGGGCGAGGTAGGTAACGTGGTGGCCAACATCACCCTGTTCTCGGTGCTGGTGTATGAGCTGATCGGTCCCTTCCTCACCAAGGTGGCTCTGCAGAAGGCGGGCGAGATCCGCCCCGAGGGCAAGGTCAGCGCCCGCGACACAGCGCGACAAGCCCTGGAAAACAAAGCGTAAAAAAGAGCGTAGCCGAAGCGGCTACGCTCTTTTTGCATTCTTAAATACTGCCGATGATGTCCTCCATGGTGTACAGCCCTGCATCCTTGCCCTGCAGGAAGGCGGCGGCGGTCAGAGCGCCGGCAGCAAACACGCTGCGGGAGCCCGCCGAGTGGGACAGGGTGATGACCTCCTGCTCCCCGGCGAAATACACGCTGTGCTCGCCCACCACGGTGCCGCCGCGGAGAGAGGCGATGCCGATCTCGTTCTTTTCCCGCTTCTCACGGCGGGTGTGACGGTCGTAGGTATACCGGGGCTCATAGGACAGCCCTGCCGCCGCGGCGTCCGCCAGCATCAGGGCGGTGCCGGAGGGAGCGTCCACCTTTTGATTGTGGTGCATCTCCACCACCTCGATGTCAAAGGTGTCGCCCAAGACGGCGGCGGCCTTTTTGGTCAGGGCGGACAGCACCGCCACGCCCAGACTCATATTGCTGCTGTGGAAAATCGGAACCGTCTTGGCGGCCTCGCTCACCGCGGCCAGCTGATCCTCGGACAGACCGGTGGTGCACAGCACCAACGGCAGGTTGTGGGCGGTGACGTAGGCAAGCTCCGCCGCCAGCGCGTCGGGGTTGGAAAAGTCTACCACCGCGTCCGCGGCAGGCAGACCGCTCCAGTCGGTATGCACGGGATAGGCGGCATCGGCGGCGGTCACGTCCACCCCCGCCACCACCGTGGCGTCACGGGCGGGCGCCATCTCGCTGACCGCCCGACCCATACGACCCAAACAGCCGTTTAGTATCAGTTTCATAGGAATATCTCCTTTACTTCACAAGTCCGTGATGGCGGAGGATGTCCGCCAGCTTTTCGGCGGCGGCGGAGTCCATCGGATACAGGGGCAGACGGCAGCCGCCTACCTCCATACCCATTCGGTTCATAGCCTCTTTCACCGGGACGGGGTTCACGTCGGTGAACAGTCCCTGCGCTAGATCCATCCAATGGAGGAACAGGTCGCGGCTCAGATCGGTCTGACCCTTAAACCACATCTCGCAGATGTCGTGGGTGACCTGCGGTACCACGTTGCCCAGCACGGTAATCACGCCCACGCCGCCGATGGACAGCATCGGCACAGTCAGGTCGTCGTTGCCGCAGTATACGGGGATATCGGACACGGAGGTCAGATAGCCGGTGGCCGCCAGATCGGGGGACGCCTGCTTAAGACCCACCACCGTATCCACCTCACGGTACAGCTTTGCCGCCGTGTCGGGGGCGATGTTCAGTCCCGTGCGGGAGGGCACGTTGTACAGAATCAGCGGCAGGTCGGTGGCGGCGGCAACCGCCTCGTAGTGGGCGACCAGACCTCGCTGGGAGGTCTTGTTATAATAGGGGGTCACCAGCAGCAGACCGTCGGCGCCCAGCTTTTTGGCAGAGCGGCAGGACTCGATGCAGTGGGCGGTATCGTTGGAGCCGGTGCCGGCGATGACGGGGATGCGACCCGCCGCACGGGACACCGCCACGCGGATGGCCTCCAGGTGCTCATCCATCTTGAGGGTGGGTGCCTCGCCGGTGGTGCCGCAAATAATCAAGGCATCGGTGCCTTGTTCCACGTGCCAGTCCACCAGCTGTTCTAACTTCTCATAATTGATACTTCCATCGGGGTGCATCGGGGTCACCAATGCCACACCGGAACCGGTAAAAAGAATCGGCTTGCTCATAGGAAAACCACCTTTCTATCAGATAATGGAGTATGCGAAAAAGGAAACGCCGTTATTGTGGATAGAGATAGCCTCCCTCACCGAGGGAGGTGGATTTTCGCCACAGGCGAAAAGACGGAGGGAGTTCTACATAACGTTGCCTTTTTCTCTAGGTTTTGCATCCTAAAAATCACTCCCTCAGTCACGGCTAGCGCCGTGCCAGCTCCCTCAAGAGGGAGCCTACGCCCTATTTAGGGATTTATTAGTCCATATACCCATCCGCACAGAGCAACTCGGCCAGCAGGACCGCGCCGCCGGCGGCACCGCGCAGGGTGTTGTGGGACAGACCCACGAACTTATAATCGTACTGGCTGTCCTCACGCAGACGACCCAGGGACACGGTCATACCGCCCTCCAGATCGCGGTGCAGCTTGGTCTGGGGCATATTGTCCTCCTCAAAATACTTGAGGAACTGCTTCGGCGCAGAGGGCAGACCCAGCTGCTGGGGACGACCGCTGAAGTTGTTCCAGATCTCGAGGATCTCCTCCTTAGAGGGCTTATTCTCAAAGCGGACGAACACCGCGGCGAAGTGACCGTTGGTCACCGGCACACGCAGGCACTGGGCGGTAAAGGCGGGAGAGGTGGCGTTGACAATCTCGCCGTTCTCCATCGTACCCCAGATCTTCAGAGGCTCCTGCTCGGATTTCTCCTCCTCGCCGCCGATGTAGGGGATCACGTTGTCCACCATCTCGGGCCAGCGCTCAAAGGTCTTGCCTGCTCCGGAAATAGCCTGATAGGTGGTGACCAGCACGTCCTTGACGCCGAATTTATCCAGCGGATACAGGGCGGGCACGTAGCTCTGCAGAGAACAGTTGGACTTGACCGCCACAAAACCGCGCTTGGTGCCCAGGCGCTTTCTCTGGGCGTGGATGATCTCCTCGTGCTGCCAGTTCAGCTCGGGGATGATCATGGGCACGTCGGGGGTGCCGCGGTGGGCGGAGTTATTGGACACCACGGGACACTCCGCCTTGGCATAGGCCTCCTCCAGGGCGCGGATCTCCGCCTTGGGCATATCCACGGCGCAGAAAATGAAATCCACCTGAGAGGCGACAGCCTGCACGTCGGAGGCGTCCAGCACGGTCATATCCTTCATGCCCTCGGGCATGGGCAGGTCCATCGCCCAGCGATTACCCACCGCCTCGGTATAGGTCTTGCCCGCCGAGCGGGGGGAGGCCGCCAGGCAGGTGACGTTAAACCAGGGGTGACCGTCCAGCAGGGTCATAAAACGCTGACCCACCATACCGGTGCAGCCGACGATACCCACGTTAAATTTCTTGTTCATAAAAAATCGCTCCTTTTGGTATTGCCACTTGAAAATCCTTTACATATACATTATAATAGATGAACTGACTACTTACAAGCGGTTTTTATTTCAAATTACCGCTTATTTTACCACTTTAAAGGGTCGGTGTCAATGCGCACTCACCTATTTCCACAGAAAGACGAGAAAATCCTATGTTAAAAAGCGACTTTTACTACAATTTGCCCGAGGAGCTGATCGCTCAGGAGCCCATCGAGCCCCGTGACGCCAGCCGCCTGCTGGTGATGGACAAGCACACGGGCGCCCTGCGGGACGGCACCTTTCGGGATATAAAAGAACTGCTGAAAGAGGGCGATTGCCTCATCCTCAACGACAGCCGCGTGCTGCCCGCCCGCCTGCTGGGCGAGCGTATGGGCACCGGCGCCCACGTGGAGCTCTTACTGCTCACCCCCCACGGCGGCGACGTATGGGAGGTGCTGGCGGGTCCCGGTCGACGGGCAAAGCCCGGTGACCGTATCTCCTTCGGCGGCGGTCTGCTGTTCGCCAAGGTGCTGGAAATCCTGGAGGGCGGTAACCGTCTGGTGGAATTCTCCTACGAGGGCAATTTCTACGAAACGCTGGACAAGATCGGGCAGATGCCGCTGCCCCCCTATATCAAGAAGCGGCTGGAGGACCGAGAGCGGTATCAGACCGTGTATTCCAAGGAATTGGGCTCCGCCGCCGCCCCCACCGCGGGTCTGCACTTCACCCCCGAGCTGCTGGACGAGGTGCGGCAGATGGGTGTGGAGGTCGGCTTTGTCACCCTGCACGTGGGTCTGGGCACCTTCCGCCCCGTCAAGGAGGACGTGGTGGAGAATCACAAGATGCACTCCGAGCACTACGCTCTGTCGGAGGAGACCGCCGCCATCATCAACCGCACCCGCGCCCGCGGCGGGCGGGTGATCGCGGTGGGCACCACCAGCTGCCGCACGCTGGAGAGCGTGGGGCTCACCGACGGTGAGGTAAAGCCCGCCGACGGCTGGACCGAGATCTTCATCTATCCCGGCTACGAATTTCAGGTGCTGGACGGTCTGATCACCAACTTCCACCTGCCGGAGAGCACCCTGATTATGCTGGTGTCCGCTCTGGCCGGTTACGACCATACGATGAAAGCCTATGAACACGCGGTGGAGGAGAAATATCGCTTCTTCAGCTTCGGCGACGCTATGGCGATACTGTAAAATCTAAAGTAGTGACTTTAGCCACCGCAGGTGGCGTGGCCCCCTTGTGTAAAGGGGGCTGTCACGGCATAGCCGTGACTGGGGGATTGTCACCACTAAAGACACATCTTCAACAACAATCCCTCCGTCATTTGCTTCGCAAATGCCACCTCCCCGACTTCGTCTTAGACGAATGTCGAACACAACGGGAGGCGCGCCGACTTCGTCGGCTAAAAATCCCTATCCAAACGAAGGAGCATACTATGAGCAATCATATGAACATTCTCAAAACCGAGGGCAAGGCCCGTCGGGGTGTTTTTGAGACCCCCCACGGCACGGTACAGACCCCGGCCTTTATGAACGTGGCCACCAGCGCCGCCATCAAGGGCGGCATCTCCGCCCACGACCTGCAGGACGACCTGCGGTGTCAGGTGATGCTGTGCAACACCTATCACCTGCACGTGCGCCCCGGCGACGAGCTGGTGAAGAAAATGGGCGGCCTGCACAAATTCACCGGCTGGGAGGGTCCCATCCTCACCGACAGCGGCGGATTCCAGGTATTTTCCCTGTCCACCCTGCGCAAGATCAAGGAGGAGGGTGTCACCTTCCGCTCCCACGTGGACGGCAAAAAGATCTTTATGGGCCCTGAAGAGAGTATGCAGATTCAGTCCAATTTAGGCTCCACCATCGCCATGGCCTTTGACGAGTGCGTGGAGAATCCCGCCAAGTACAAATACTCCAAGGAGTCCTGCGAGCGCACCACCCGCTGGCTGAAGCGGTGCAAGGCGGAGATGGAGCGGCTCAACAGCCTGCCCGACACCATCAACCCCAAGCAGATGCTGTTCGGCATCAACCAGGGCTGCACCTTTGAGGATCTGCGGGTCAATCATATGAAGGAGATCGCCGCGCTGGATCTGGACGGCTACGCCATCGGGGGCTTGGCGGTGGGCGAGCCCGCCGAGGAGATGTACCGCATCATCGAGGCGGTGGAGCCCCATATGCCCAAGGATAAGATCCGCTATCTGATGGGTGTGGGTACCCCCGAAAACATCCTGGAGGCGGTGCACCGCGGTGTGGATCTGTTTGACTGCGTCATGCCCAGCCGCAACGCCCGCCACGGTCACGTATTCACCTGGCAGGGGCACCGCAACCTCATCAACAATAAATACGCCGACGACCCCCGTCCCATCGACGAGGAGTGCGACTGCCCCACCTGCCGCAAGTACTCCCGCAGCTATATCCGCCACCTGCTCAAGGCGGGCGAGATGCTGGGTATGCGGCTGACCGTCCAGCACAATCTGTATTTCTACAACCGTCTGATGGAGCGCATCCGTCAGGCGCTGGACGAGGGCACCTTTGAGGAGTTCTATCAGAAATACACGAATTTCCTGGACGTGCGAATCTAAATAAACTGTGAATTGTGCAAGAAAGGCTTGCACTTTTCCCCAAATGCGATTATAATAGTGTAAAATATATTAAAATGGAGGAATCCGCTATGAATATTTCCAACCTGATCTGGCTGGCCGGCACCACCGCCGCCGCTGCCGGCGAGGGCGCCGAGCCCACCGGCTTTGCCCTGTTCTTCGCCAAGTACGGCTCTCTCATTATGATCGTGCTGATGATCGCCATCATGTATTTCCTGATGATCCGTCCCCAGCAGAAGAAGCAGAAGGAAGAGCAGAAAATGCGCAACAACCTGCGCGTCGGTGACGAGATCACCACCATCGGCGGCATCAAGGGCCGCGTGGTGTCCATCAAGGACGACACCATCACCATCGAGACCGGCGCCGACCGCTCCAAGATCCAGTTTGAGAAGTGGGGTCTGCAGACCGTCCACACCAAGCACGAGGATCCCGTTGACGACGACTTCGACGATGACGACGACGATATCTGATATCGCCGCCTAATTCCACCGATATCGCATAATCCCCCCTGCCGCCGCATAGGATGATACCATCTCGGCGAGAGGAGCGGATATACTATGAAATCCCGAACCACCCAAACCATCCGCACCGTGGTGCGACCCATCGGGGTCGGCCTGTGTGTGGGCATTATCACCGCCACCCTGCTGCTGTTGGGGGCGGCTGTACTGCTGTGGCAGGTGGATATCCCCCGTGGGGCGGTAACCCCTCTGGCGGTGATCGCCGCCGCTGTGGGCGCTCTGGCCGCCGGACTGACGGCGGCCATATGCGCCGGTCAGCGCGGACTGCTGATGGGGGCGCTGTGCGGGACGGCGATGGCGCTCATTCTCCTGACGGTCGGTCTGATCCGTTCCGGAGGCGTGGACGCGGGGTATGCCGCCCTCAAGTGGGCGGTGATGACCCTCTGCGGTGCCATCGGCGGTCTCATCGGGGTCAACCGCAAAAGACGCTGACACACGCGGAGCAGGCCCCATACCTTGTGGCTTGCTCCGCATTTTTTGTTCTATTCAACCTGTTTCAATGGGAGTCTTCTTCCCTGCCTCCCTCTGACGAGGGAGGTGTCAAAAATCTTTGATTTTTGACGGAGGGAGAGAAAAATATTCATCTTCGTTTCGTTATCTCTCCCCCAGTCAGCCTTGCGGCTGACAGCCCCCTCGTCAGAGGGGGCCAAGTAGCACGATGCTTTTTGCCCAATTTCGTTCTATTCGGTGTATCCCTCACATAAGTTGTGGCGGAGGGATGCCTATGACACGGACAACCACCCGTAGGAAACGGGAAATGAATCATTTTCTCACCGATAACCGCCGCCTGTTCCCCTTTGCGGGTCTGTTCCTGCTGGGGGTGGTGGTGGGTGTGGCGGTGTATCTCACCGCCGGCGACAGCGCCGCCGCGGCGGTATCCGACGCCCTGACCCCCAACCAGGTGGGCTGGAGCGCCGCCCTGTGGGACAGCCTGTTTGCCCCGCTGACCATGCTGGCGGCTCTGTATCTGCTGGGTCTGTGGGGGTGCGGCGTGCCCTTTATTCTGGCGGTGCCGCTGATACACGGACTGGGGCTGGGGCTGACCGAGGCCCACTATTACGCTGCCGGAACGGACGGCGTGATGACGGTGGTCACACGCATTATGCCCGTGGGTCTGCTCACCGGCGCCCTACTGACCATGGCAGGGGCGGAGAGCCTGCGGCTGTCGGTGGCGGTCAGCCGCCTACTGATCCCCGACGGAGCCCAATCCGTCGCCAAAAACGGATTTCGCCTATACAGCATCCGCTTCGCCCTGTTTCTGGGAGTGGCGGTGGTCATCGCCCTGCTGGATACGGGGCTGAGAGCAATAACGTAGGGTAGAGCAACAAATCCGAACCCGCCTTAAAGCGGCGGATTTTGGCGCTTTTCACCCTATTTGTTCTCGAAAGGCATACAGCCTTTCATCGCCCAAATAGAATAAAAATCGCTCAAAATCTGCTCGCTTTCAGGTCGCAGATTTTAGAAAGAAGGGATTTTTGTTCTATCAAGGCATAAAACACAGGAAATACTGTATGTATTTCCGAGTATTTTAACGAAGATAGAGCGATAAATCCCTCTTTCTAAAACGAAGTTCGGATTTGTCGCTCTACCCTAAAGGAGCAACGGAAATGGCTGGACTATTCGGCTTATTCAATTACGACAAAGAGGGACCCGGCGTCGCCAAAAACGCCCCCAAGAAACGGGCGTTCGTGGTGTTCTTCGAGATTCTGGGACGCAAAATATGGAATCTTACCGTGGCGGGTCTGATGTGGTCGCTGGTATCGCTGCCGATCATCACAAGCGGTCTGGCAGACGCCGGTCTGACCTTTATCAGCCGCAACTACGCCCGCGAAAAGCACGCCTTTGTGCGGGCGGATTTCTTTGAATCCATTAAGAAAAACTGGAAGGTGGCACTGCCCATCGGTATCATCAACACCCTGGTGAGCGCGGTGCTGTGCTACAACGCCTACGTGTACGTGGGCGCGTGGATGGAGGGGCAGGCCGCCAACTTCCGCCTGATGGACTACGTCATCATCGGCGTGAACCTGATGGTGCTGGTCACCTTCTCCTGGATGAAGTTCTACATCCCCTTCCTGATGATCACCTTTAAGCTCAAGCTCAAGCAGATCTACCGAAACGCCTTTTTGTTCGCCGGCGCCAACCTGCCGGTGAACCTGCTCATCTCGGTGGTGCTCATCGCCGTCTACGCCCTGCTGGGCGGTGTGGTGCTGGCCTTTGCGAGCACCGACTTCTCGGTGGTGGTGCTGACCGTCGTGCTGGCGCTGGCGGTGTCGGTGGTGCCCGGCTTCCGCTCGCTGCTCATCCAGTTCTGCATCTTCCCCGCCATCAAGCGGCTGATGATCGACCCCTATTACGAGCAGAATCCCGACGCGGACAAGCAGGCACGCCTGGATCTGAATCTGGAGGTGCCGGAGGACCCCGCCGACGCACAGGAGGCCGTCTTCACCGAAACGGTGCAGGAGAAAAAGGAGACCCCCTCTACCCTGCCCCGACAGTATAACGAAAAGGAAATGCGTCGCTTCAACAGCCGTGTGAGCGCCCATAACGCCACCGACGACGATGACGACGACACGATATAAGGAGAAACAACTGTGAGTGTGGAATTTTACATTGGTCTTGCCATTTTGACCGTCCTGCTGGTGGCGGTGCTGGTGCTGCTGGCGGTGCTGCTCAAGCGGCAGAAAGGCGGCGACGATATGCGCCGTCTGGAGGAGCGCATCGACCGCCTGCAAAAGGATATGGCGGAAGAACAGCGCGCCAGCCGCAAGGAATCCAATGAGGCGATTCAGCAGAGTATGCAGAATATGAGCCAGGTGCTGCTCACCGCCCAAGGGAACGCCAACACCGCGGTGAACGAGAATCTGGAATCGGTGCGCAAGGCGATGGTGACCCAGCTGGGCGGCATCCGCGAGGAGAATAACCGCCAGCTGGAGCAGATGCGCCAGACAGTGGACGAAAAGCTGCAAAAGACCCTCAACGACCGCATCACCCAGTCCTTCCAGCTGGTCAACGAGCGGCTGGAGCAGGTGTACGCGGGCTTGGGCGAGATGAAGAGCCTGGCCAGCGGCGTGGGCGACCTGAAGAAGGTGCTGTCCAACGTCAAGACCCGCGGCGTGCTGGGCGAGGTGCAGTTGGGCGCCATCCTGGAGCAGATCCTCGCCCCCGAGCAGTACGCCGCCAACGTGAAGACTCGTCCCCGCTCCAACCATTTCGTGGAGTACGCGGTGAAGCTGCCCGGTGCCGACGAGGACACCGTGTGGCTGCCCATCGACGCCAAATTTCCGGCGGATGCCTATGCCCAGCTGCTGGACGCCTATGACAGCGGCGACCCCGACGCGGTGAAGGCGGCGGGCAGCATTTTGGAGCAGCGCATCAAAGCCTTTGCCCGCGACATCCGCGACAAATACGTGGCACCCCCCTACACCACCGACTTCGGCATTATGTTCCTGCCCATTGAGGGCCTGTACGCCGAGGTGGTGCGCCGCGGTCTCATTGAGACCCTGCAGAACGAGTACCACATCAACATCGCCGGCCCCACCACGATGGCAGCGCTACTCAACAGCCTGCAGATGGGCTTTAAGACCCTGGCGATCCAAAAACGCTCCGGCGAGGTGTGGAAGCTGCTGGGCGCGGTTAAGACCGAGTTTAACCGCTTCGGTGCGGTGGTGGAATCCGCCCAGAAGAAGCTGGAGTCCGCCGGTCTGGAGCTGGACAAGCTGGTGGGCGTCCGCACCCAACAGATCCAGCGCAAGCTGGCCAACGTGACCAGCCTGCCGGAAACCGAAGCCGCCGCCCTGCTGGACAGCGGGGAAACCACCAGTGACTAAAGGAGTATCACTTATGGGAAACGGATTCTTTACGGTATGCGGAGTTGTCGAAATCAAAGGGAAAATTCTATTGGTGCGTCATACCTATGGCTCTGCAAAAGACCGAATCCTTGTTCCCGGCGGCTATGTAGAAGAAAATGAACTTCCCCACATTGCCGTAGAACGAGAAATATTAGAAGAAACCGGCGTTGTTACAAAAGCAAAAGCACTCATATCGATTCAATTTAAATCAAAGCAATGGTGTCCTGTTTTTATTTGTGAGTATATCAGTGGAACACCAAAATCTGATAACTATGAAAACAGTGAGATCCTTTTGCTAGATATTGACGAAGCAATCAACCGCAAGGACATCACGAATATGAGCCGAGAATTGTTGAAGATTTATAAAGCCAACAAAGAAAAGGCTCTAACTAAAAATGATTATCTTGCCAAAGATTCAACCGAGCAAAACTACGCTCTGTTTGGATAACGAGAGAACTCTCCAAACAACCTTCCCCTCGAGGGGAAGGTGGCCGAGCGTCAGCGAGGCCGGATGAGGTGTTTTAATGAATCCAACAAACAACCCAAAATTAACCAAGCATTCCCAACAATTACGCAAAGAGATGACCCCGGAAGAAAAGAAATTATGGTATCAGTTTTTAAAAACGCTTCCTTTTACTATCCGTCGTCAAAAAGTTATCGGAAATTATATTGCTGATTTCTTTTGTGCCAAAACGATGCTGGTGATTGAGATAGACGGAACTCAACATTTTGAAGATGCTGGGTTGCGCGCAGATAAAGAAAGAGATGCTTATTTTCGTTCTTTAGGAATTACTGTGTTGCGTTATTCCAACCGACAAATCAATCAAGATTTTGCCAGTGTGTGTGAAGATATTTTGCATTATCTTACCACCTCATCCACCGCCTCCGGCGGTCCCCCTTCCCCTCGAGGGGAAGGTTAAAGGCAGCACCCCTGTTGTCAGAACTTTCTGTCATACATATTTAACTTGCCCCCACACTATACTGGTGTGGGAGGGATGAACATGTATCTGACCGTAAATCTGCGCCGTGCCCGCCCGTGGGCTCTCGCTCTGGCGGGGCTGGTGCTTACTGCCGCCCTGTGGCGCACCGCTCCGGCGGTGACCACCGCCACACAGCCGGACGGCATCCCGTTGCCGATCGTTATGTACCACAGCATCCTGCCCCGGGGCAACAGCCCCTACGTGGTGGACCCCCACCTGCTGGAGCAGGACCTGCAATACCTGCAGGCGCAGGGCTACACCACCGTCACGGTGGCGGACCTTATCGCCTACGTGGACGAGGGGACACCTCTGCCGGACAAACCGGTGATGCTCACCTTTGACGACGGGTACTACAACAACTATCTCTACGCCCACCCCCTGCTCCGACAGTATGGGATGCGGGCGGTGATCTCCCCCATCGGGTCGGTGTCGGAGTACTATTCCGACCACCCGAAGGAGCAGGACAAACCCCGCTATTCCCACGTGACGTGGGAACAGCTGACCGATATGGTGCAGTCGGGCGTATGGGAGATACAGCACCACAGCTATGACCTGCACCACACCGACCGCGGGCGCAAGGGCGCGGCACAAAAGAAGGGCGAGACCGACGCGGACTACCGCACTCTGCTGACCGACGACGTCGCCCGCGCCTCCCGCCTGCTCACCACCCACGTGGGGGTGGCGCCCACCGCCTACGTGTATCCCTTCGGCGCCTATACCAAGAGCACCGACCCCCTCCTGCGGGAGGCGGGACTGCGGGTCACCCTCACCTGCGAGGAGCGGATCAGCCGCATCACCCGCGACCCCGACAGCCTATGGCGGCTGGGACGGTATCTGCGTCCGCCCGACGTGGATAGTCAAACCTATTTCGCATCCCTATTCCAAAAAGCGGAGGAATAACCAATGGACCAGAAAAAGATCGACCGCATCAATGAACTCGCCCGCAAGAAAAAGACCCAGGGGCTGACCCCCGAGGAATTGGAGGAGCAGGCGGCTCTGCGGGCGGAATACATCGCCGGCTTCCGTGCCAGCCTCACCGCCCAGCTGGACAACACGGTCATCGTGGACAAGGACGGAAACCGCACCAAAGTGGAACGCAAAAGCAAGCCCATTTCTTGAGATAAAAGGAGGAACTGTAAGATGGACAAACTGTTGAAACTGTTGAATGCCAACGCCCGCCTGAGCGGTGAGCAGATGGCGGTCATGCTGAATATGACCGAGGATGAGGTGAACGCCGCCATCGCCAAGCTGGAGAAGGAGGGCGTCATCCGCGGATACAAGCCCCTCATCGACTGGGAAAAGACCGGCGAAGAGGTGGTCACCGCCATCATCGAGCTGTCCATCGCCCCCAGCAAGGACGAGGGCTTCGACGGCATCGCCCGCACCATTATGGCTATGGACGAGGTGGAGGGTCTGTATCTGATGAGCGGCGGTCACGACCTGATGGTCACCGTCAACGGCCGCACCTTTAAGGACGTGGCGCTGTTCGTAGCCAAGCGGCTGTCCTCTCTGGACGGCGTGCTGGGCACCGCCACCCACTTTGTGCTGAAAAAATATAAGGAGCGCGGCGTCCTGTTCTCCGACGAGGAGCAGGACGAAAGAGGCAATATATGAACTACGATAAACTGGTGAATCGGACGCTGGCGGATATGAAGCCCTCCGGCATCCGAAAATTCTTTGACATCGCCGCCGAGATGGAGGAGGTCATCTCCCTGTCGGTGGGTGAGCCGGATTTCGCCACCCCGTGGCACATCCGGCAGGAGGGCATTAAGACCCTGGAGAGGGGACGTACCTGGTACAGCCCCAACGCGGGTCTGCTGTCCCTGCGCCAGGCCATCGGCGGGTATCTCAACCGCCGCTTTGACCTGACCTACGACCCCAAAAGTGAAATACTGGTGACGGTCGGCGGCAGTGAGGCCATCGACCTGTGTTTCCGCGCCCTCATCACCCCCGGTGACGAGGTGCTGATTCCCGAACCCAGCTTCGTCTGCTACGACCCGCTGACCCGCATGGCGGGCGGCGTGCCGGTGGCTCTGCCCACCCGCGCCGAGGACGCCTTTCGCCTGACGGCGGACACCGTCGCCGCCGCCATCACCGACAAGACCAAGCTGCTGGTGCTGCCCTATCCCAACAACCCCACCGGTGCCATTATGCCCCGTGAGGAGCTGGAGGCGCTGGCTCAGGTGCTGCGGGGCACCGACATTATGGTGCTGTCGGACGAGATCTACGGCGAACTGACCTACGGTCGGGAGCACGTGAGCATCGCCTCCCTGCCGGATATGCGGGAGCGCACGGTGCTGGTGTCCGGCTTCTCCAAGGCTTATGCTATGACCGGCTGGCGTCTGGGCTATGCCTGCGGACCCCGTGAGCTGATGGCGCTGCTGACCAAACTGCACCAATACGCCATTATGTGCGCCCCCACCACCGCCCAGCACGCCGCCATCGAGGCGATGACGGGCGGCGACGAGGACGTGGCACAGATGCGGGAGGAGTACGATATGCGCCGCCGCTTTATCGTGGACGAGCTCAACAAACTGGGACTGACCTGCTTTGAGCCGGAGGGTGCGTTCTACGTGTTCCCCTGCATTAAGGGCACGGGGATGTCCTCCGAGGAGTTCTGCCAGCGCCTGCTGACCGAAAAGCACGTGGCGGTGGTGCCCGGCAACGCCTTCGGCGAGTCGGGCGAGGGCTTTGTGCGCATCTCCTACTGCTATTCCCTCAAACATATCACCGAGGCGCTGTCCCGCATCGGTGAATTCCTGAAGGAGCACGGATTATGTCAGTAAGCTTTTTGGCGCCGGCGAAGATCAACCTGACCCTGGACGTGGTGGGCACGCGGGAGGACGGCTATCACCTGCTGGAGAGCATCTTCCAGTCGGTGAACGTGTACGACGTCGTTACCGTGCGGCGGCGGTTGGGTCGGCGCATCACCCTGACCGCCCACGTGTGCGACTGCCCCGTGGAGAAAAACACCGCCTATAAGGCGGCGGTGGCGTTTATGGCGTACACCGGGCTGAAACGGGGCGTACATATCACCGTCAACAAGCACATCCCCCAACAGGCGGGGATGGGCGGCGGTTCAGCGGATGCCGCCGGCGTGCTGGTGGCGCTGGATCATCTGTTTAAGACCAACCTGACCGAGGAGCAGTTATGCGAGATCGGCCTGTCCGTGGGCGCCGACGTTCCCTTCTGCATCGTGGGCGGCACCGCCTACGTCACCGGCATCGGTGAGGAGGTCACCCCCCTGCGTCCCCTGCCCGACTGCCAGATCGTGGTGGCACAGCCTGCCGAGGGCATCTCCACCAAGGAGGCCTATGCCGCCGTGGACAACGCCGTCATCCTCGCCCGCCCCGACAACAGGTCCGCTATGACGGCGCTGGAGCAGGGCGACCTATACGGCGTATGTCAGCAGGCGGTGAACGTGTTTGAGTCCGCCACCGAGCTGGCGGGTGTCGCCGACATCCGCCGTCGGATGGAGCAATACAGCCCCCTGTGCAGCCAGATGACCGGCAGCGGCAGCTGTGTGTTCGCCATCTTTGAGGAGGACGACCCCAACGCCGAGGCGTGTCTGGACGACCTGTGTCGGGACTATCCCAACACCTTCCTTTGCTTCCCCTGCCGTGGCATTATTTAACAATTTTGCATAAACCGAGCAAAAACCGCCCACACTCTTGTCACCAACAAGAAAGGGCGGTTTTTTATGATGTTCAAACACAGACGAATGATAAAAGCCATCACCGGCGGACTGATCCTGTGTCTGCTGTGCTCCCTGCTGGGGGTGTGGGGGCAGGCGCAGGGGGTGCGGGACAGCGTGGTGCGGCTGCATATTTTGGCCAACTCCGACTCCACCGCCGACCAGACCCTCAAGCTGCAGGTGCGGGACGCGGTGACCGCCGCGGCGGCGGACTGGCCGCTGACGGCGGACAGCGCGAACGAGGCGGTGGCGCTGGCGCGGGAGCGCCTGCCCCAGATACGGGCGGTGGCACAGCAGACGGTAGCGGCGGCGGGGTACGACTATCCCGTAGCGGTGGAGCTGACCGAAACCTACTTCACCACCCGCCGATACGACACCGTCACCCTGCCCGCGGGGGTGTATCAGGCGGTGCAGGTCACCCTGGGCGAGGGACGGGGACAAAACTGGTGGTGCGTGATGTACCCGCCCCTGTGCGTGGGCAGCGGCGCCGACCTGTCCGACGCGCTGACCCCCCACCAGCAGGACTACGTGCAGAGCGGGCAGCGATATCGCGTGCGCTTTTGGCTGGTGGAGTGGATGGAAACCTTTCTGCAGATGTTCCGCTGATGCAAAAAAATGAAAAATTTTTATTTTTGGTATTGACAAACGGACGGGCATAGTGTATTATAGTCAAGCGGTTTGAGAAAACCCGTGGTGACAGGCACCTTTAGCTCAGTTGGTAGAGCACCTGACTCTTAATCAGGGTGTCCAGGGTTCGAGTCCCTGAAGGTGCACCATTATATGGCCCGTTGGTCAAGTGGCCTAAGACTCCGGCCTCTCACGCCGGCAACAGCGGTTCGAATCCGCTACGGGTCACCACTTCGGCGTCGACATCTGTCGGCGCCGAACAATTAGTTGGTGCTGATGACGGTGAGGGTACACCTGTTCCCATCCCGAACACAGCAGTTAAGCTCACTCGTGCCGACAATACTTGGCTGGAAGCGGCCCGGTAAGATAGGTAGGCGCCAACACAAATTGGTCTTCGCAATCGTGAAGACCACATATTGCTCCTTAGCTCAGCCGGTAGAGCGCATGACTGTTAATCATGATGTCGTCAGTTCGAGCCTGACAGGAGCAGCCAAAAAGAGAAGCCGATAAACCCTTGAAAATACTGGGTTTATCGGCTTTTTGCTTTTGTTGCCCTGTGCCGCTTTGCAGAAAAAGTGTAGCAACGCAGTAGCAATAGAATTTACTCTTGACTACTCATGATCACTTATACCCTCACACAGCAAAAAGCCGCCGGAGATCTCTCCGGCGGCTTTTCCTTTACTCGTTTTTCTTCACGCCCTGCAGGCGCTTCACAAAATCGCTCACATAATTGGCGCCACGGCTGATAATCACACCGGTCAGCACAACACCCAGCCACGGCCAGGCGAACGTCAGCCCGATAACCGCGAACAGATCCGCGCCGGCAGCAAAGCACAAAACGATCGCCACGATGCTGGCGATCAGCTGCGTGACCGCCGTCTTCCACTCACCAGCCAGGAAAGCCTTGCCGATGCTTTTGCCGTGCTCGATGAACGCCTCTACGACGACCGCCAGCGCGACGATAAGTACGATACCCGTCATTTTTTCTCACCTCCTTACGCCTTCGCCTTTTTGGCGGTATAGCCGTCTTTCTTCAGTTCCTTCACCAGCGCCGACGCCTGGGTGGCGGTCAGCTTGGTGACAGTCACGGTGTAGACCGGCTTCTCGGGCGCCTTCCACTTGATGCCCAGGGTCTTCAGGATGCCCTTGGCATCCGCCACGCCCATGGCCTTCTGCTCCGCCTCGGTGTCCACGATCTTCACGTCCTCCTTGTTATCCAGGAAGGCGTGCTCGACGATACAGGCGGGGCAAACGGTCTGACGGATGAAACCAAAATAATCCTTACCCTGGCTGTTCAGCTTGGTCTTCAGGCCGTCCTTCTTGCCGCTGTCGCCGGTGCGCAGGTTCTGCCCTGCCGCCTTCAGCTCGTTGGCGATGTTCTTCGCCAGCACCTTGGAGGTACCGCCGCCGTAATGATGGAATACCTCGGCGCCGTTGCCCTTGCCCATGTTCAGGTGCAGATCCACCGCCACATCGGGGTTGAATGCGTTGCACTCCTTGATGCGCTGTTCCAGCGGATCGTTTTCATCCGTGTACCGGCTGGCCAGCACCTCTACGCCGTGCCGTTCCAGCTCCGCCACACAGGACATACCGATCACCAGACCGGCATCCTTTTCCTTGATGCCGTTGGCCACGCCGCCGGGGTCGCTGCCACCGTGACCGATGGCGACAAATGCCTTCATTTTCTTTGCCATATTGATTACCTCCTATATTTTTTCATCGGCGATCAGCCGATACCAAACTTCATCAGGGCATAGGCGACCAGTCCGGCCACCAGCGCCGTCAGCGCCTTCTCCACGATGGCCTCCCACCGTTTCCCGGGCTTGCCGGCCAGGCACTTCACCTCCGCCTTCATCTCCTTCATATCGTCGGTCATATCGGTTTGCTTTTGGGCGATGGTGGCCACCGACGTCACCAGATCGGTGAGGGTGCCCTGTAGCTCCTCCAGATTGTTCAGTCGCTTGGTGTTGGATTTGGAACGCTCCTCCACCTGCGTCAGGCGGTGCTCAAAATCTTTTTCATTCATACGTCGCCTCCTTATGTGATCTCCACGGCTGTCAGCGCTCCGTCGTCGCTCACAGCCAGGGTGTAGGCTTTACCGCCGACGGTGGTCAGCACCAGGGATTCGCCCTTCACCTTCACGCCGTCACCGAGAAAGCCCTCTGCGGTATACTTGATAGGGTCGTCGATCGAGATCATCGGGTTGGCACCCACACCGATGATGGGGAAAACCAAGCGAATATACTGCACGTTGAGATTTTTTATTGATGTGGAATCGGACAGCTGCACCGAAAAACTATCGCTTGTTTCCGTATAACTTCCGGTCACGATATAATATTGGTTGCCGGGAATCAAAGTAGCGACCGCTACATTTTGAACCCAGTTTTTGTCCCCGTCATACATAATAACTCCCGCCCAGCCATAGCTGTCGGCGTTGTCGCTGCTGAAGTTCAGATCCGCGCCGTAGATGGTCTGCCCGGGAAGGCACGGAATAAATCCGGTGGTCATATACATATCAGACTCTTGAATGACGCCGGTTTGACCGAGGGTGCTAAACCGCACCCCCCTCTTATACCCGATGCCGTTATATACCGTTCCGTCCGTATCGGTTGCCGATGCAAGCACGTCCTCAAAGGTCTTCACCGTCTCTACGGCGAAATAGGCGTCCAGCTCCGCTTGGGTCATCAGCTTGCTCTCGCCGACGCCGTCGTAGAAATACGGCTCGCCGTCCTTGGATCGGAACCACTTGTTACCGGGCTCCTGCAGGATGGTCATCGTGTCAAAGTTGGCGGTGGTGTCCGTGTAGATATGCTCGCGGATATCGCTCACCTTATGGCACAGGTAATCGTCCAGGATAAGCCCCCGACAATTACCCACCAGCGCGATGTGCTGATACTCGCCGCCATCCTCCCACAGGCTGGTGTTGCCGTTCTCCCAGTCCCACACGCGGCTGCTGCTCAGATCGATGCCCTGACTGTTCACGATCTTCACACCGTGCTGTGCATACGTGGTGCCGTCCGCGGCGGCACGCGCCTGGATGGTGACGGCAAAGCGGGAATAATAGCAGTTGTCGATCATCACGCCGATTTTGCAACCATCCATCACCGCCTCGATCCGCATATCGTGGTTCCACGATTCCATGTGGTCGCCGGTGTTGTGGGCGTGAATACCGTAATCGAAGGCTCCCGCAATGCGTACGCCGCTCATATTCACGCCCCACATATACGACCACTTATACGACGGGCGGGTGGTGGCGTCGCAGTGCAGATTCACCGCCGTACCGGAGCAGGCGCCGTCGTCGGAATAGTGGAAACCGCTGGCGTTCCGCTTGCAGATGTTGATGTCCGTTACGTAGCGGCTCATTTTCCACTGGGGATCCCATCTGCCAAAGGGCGGCACCGCCGTATTGTTTGCGGTTGCCTTGGCGGTGTTCAGTTCATCGTCTGTCAGATCGCCGAAATCGCCCAGCGCCGCATCGTCGTCCGCGGTGTCGGCGTTGATCACGTTGCCGGTGAAGGCATACGGCACGAAAACGGTGGCGTGGTTGCCCCGCAGGGTGGCCGAGCGCAGCAGCGTGATGGCGTTGCCCTCGGTCTGCTCGAACTGCAGCACCGCGTCCTGCGCCAGCTCCAGTTCACAGTTTTCGCGGATCACCAGAGGACCGGTCAGACGGTAGGTGCCGCCGGTGATGTGTACTACCCGCTCCGCCGCCAGGGCGGCCTGCACCGCCGCCGTGTCGTCGGTCGCACCGTCGCCGACGGCGCCGTACATCTTCACGCTGGGTTTGTACGGCGCCAGCGCCATCTTGGTGGCAAATTCTGCCTCGGTGCCGGCATACCCCGCCTCCTGCGCATATGCATAGGCGGATTTTCCATCCTCACCGGCAGGGCCATCCTTTCCGGGCTCACCCTGGGGACCTGCGGGACCCTGCTCGCCCTGGGGACCCTGCTCCCCCTGGGGACCTGCGGGACCCTGCTCGCCCTGGGGACCCGCGGGACCCTGGACACCTTTCATGCTTCTGCCTGTGCTTGTTAGTGTCACATTTGCGCTGTTTCCAGCGGTGATCTGTGCAATGACGCCGTTGATTCCTATGACAAGATCACCAGTGGAAACGTCCTCCATATCGGAGTACAATGCGGCCCAGGAGACGGTTTGGGCACCGCTGGTGGCAACATTGAGTTTTGCGAAATGGATTCCTCTTCCCCGCGCACCCGCAAGGCCCCGCGCGCCTTGCGGACCCTGCTCACCCTGCGGACCTTGCTCACCCTGGGGACCCTGCTCACCCTGCGGACCTTGCTCGCCCTGGGGACCCGCGGGACCCTGCTCGCCTTGCGGACCCTGCTCACCCTGCGGACCTTGCTCACCCTGGGGACCCTGCTCACCCTGGGGACCACGCTCGCCCTGGGGACCACGCTCGCCCGGGTCTCCCTTATCACCTTTATCGCCTTTTAACGAGGCCAGCCACTCATCTGCCGTGCCTACAAAACCGTTCTTCACCGCCACGCAATAGGCATTATCTCCCGGATCGCCCTTATCGCCCCGCGGCCCTTGCGGACCTACGGGGCCCTGCGGGCCGGGAAGGAGCTTCAAATTATTCATCCTCGTGTTCAGAGTGCCGATCAGAGTTGCGTTGCCTTTCACGTCGGCCTCCAGATGCTCCACGCTTTCCGCCACCGCCCGATTCTGCACGGGGTTTTCGGAGGTGGCGTCCAGCTCGGGATCCACGCGGGCGAAAAAATCCTCCTTCAGCTGACGCAGCCGTTCCAGAATATCCTTCACCAGCGTCTGCACCACGGTCTTTTCCGCCCGCTTGGCGGTGTCGCGATGGTCATACTTCAGGTGCCCCGCCAGCGTATACACCCGCTGTCCGGCCACCGTCGCGATCAGCCGCACGGTGCTGATGCCGCCGTGATGGGTCCAGGCCAGCGGCACCACGTAGCAGACGCGACCGTCCTGGTCAACCTCCAGCACGTCGGTGGAGTCCCAGGCGCCGGTGGCGTCCACGTACTCAATATGCAGCTGGTAGTCTGCCCCCCGCAGGGGGCAGTCCTCACTCAGCTGAAATTCCACCAGGGTCGCGTTGTCCTCACCCTGCACGCCGCCGTACAGCGGCGCATCCGGCAGGATCTCCAGATTTTTATCCACGGTCCACGCGGCTGTTCTGACAGTGCCCATCATCTCATCTCCTCAAACAGTTGTTCAAAATAGCGGTCTTGCTTGCTTTTGGTTTTTGTGTCCTCGGTCTCGCCCGTCACCGTCTCCTTGCTCTTCTGATAGATGCGGCTGAGCACGCGGCGTCGTTCGTCGTCGGTCATCTCGCTGTAGAATTTGGTCACGGTGCGTTTCTTGCCGTTGGGCAGGGTCTCCTGCACCTGGTACGGCCACACGTCGTTGATAAAATCCTCCACCGCGGTACGGTTGACCGCGCCCAGTATGCGGTTGTCCTCCACGTAGTCCAGTCCCTTGTCGTGGGCGTCGTCGCGGCTGATGGCGGTGGGGATCACCTGACTGCCGTATTCCTCATACAGCCGCAGGATCTCCTCGCTGACGTAGTCGCCCGCGCCGGTGCCGGTCTTGGTGTTCCACGGCAGAGCAAACTGCTGCGCCGCGTTCAGCGCCGTACCGCCGCCGCTGGGCTTGCCGGTGCGGTGCACCTCGTTGCCCCACACGTCCAGTTCAGGATCCAGCAGATAGGTCAGACCGGGGATTTTGGCCAGCACCTGGTTCAGCGCAGTCTCAAAAGCGTTGTCACCTTGAGTTTTACGCTGTACAGGATCTATGGCACGAGCGGTCTGCCCCAGCAAAGTGGGTATGCTCTGACTGATGGCATTCTCGCCAACGCTGACCAGAGAACCGGAGACTCCGGCCTCATATCCACCGAAAAAGTCATATAAGCTCTGCAGCATAGATAACTCAAACAGGCTGTCCGCGCTTTCCAACGTTCCGTCCAGAATTGCCCAGAAAGTGGGATCCTCGTCTCTTAAAGCCTCGCCCAACACAGCGCCGGCAACGATCGGCGCCGCCACTGGCTGGAGCCAGTCAAAGGAGACGTTCACGCCGCATATATCGAAAGAGTTCTCCTGTATGCCTGCCATCTCATCGGCCGCCCGCTCCTTTTCGGTTTTGCCAAATCCGGTGTGGATAAGACCTGCACGCCCCAGAAGAACAGCTATACCATATAGCAAGGTTCCGGTGATGCCTTTGGCAAAAGTGTTGATAATTTCTGCCGATTCCTTGCCGTTCTTACCCCACACTTTCTGTGCTAACTGGTATGTACCGGCTGCCAGTCCCAAAGGAGAATGCAGTGCCGACTGGGTCATAATATTAGCTGGCGTGTTGGTGAATGGGACCACCACATCCGTCAACTGCCCCACGGCCCGCTTTACGGAGTTACTGCTCCCTTGCCACTGTTTTAGAAATTTGAACACATCTCCCAGCACTGTTTCCGCACGGAATACGGCTTCCCGCGCTCGAACCATTGCGGTATCGTGCATTTTCTGTGTGACCTCAGTGGCGTTACGGGCGGTCATGATCTGACCTAAAGCATCTACATAGGCACGTTTAAAATAGACCTCGTCCCGCTTGTCCATAAAGTCGCTGTTTCCTCGACTGGTCTTGTTAAGGAACTCGCCGAACTTACTCTTGCCGAACATCTTGCGGTGTTGCTTCAGCTGACCGGTGCCGGTCTCATACTTGGGACCCTGCTGTTTAAACTCCAGCACCGCCTCCGGCACTTTCTTTTGTATTGTCGGTAATATACTTTGCCCGTGCTTGGTGCATTTCCAGCCAAACTGTGCCGCCCTTTTCTCTGGGTCGCGCAGGAATATCCGTTCCAGCACGGTAGCGAACATACTGTCCGCTTTCCGCATCGGCATATAGGCTACATTAGAAACCTCGTTACGGATGTGTGTTTTTGGGTTAGTTAACATGGCAAATTTCCGCCACGCCTGCAATCTGTCCACCCAGTCTACCGCCATTTTGGCGCCGAGGAAGTCGTAGATCTCTTCCATGGCGTCCGCCTGCTTGATGGGATCGTCAGCCAGCTCCTGCACACGGGTGGTCATATTCACCAGCGTCTGCACGTCCTCATTGGTCAGAGTGGGCAGCTCCAGAGCCTCCTCCATAGCACGGCGGGTGGCGTCGGCAGTCAGATGCCCCTTTTGATGCAGCTCATACAGCCGCTGGGCCAGACCGCCGTCCTTCTTGCGCAGCTTCTTCAGCACGTACCGCTTCACCTGCTCCGGCACGTCGGTGGCGTCCTTGATCACCTTTTCCAGATTCTTCTCGATATCCTCACGGGTCAGGTACGTCCCCTCCGTGGCGGCAAGGTCCTTTGCTAGAGCGCCGACAACGTTCTCACGGCTTACCTGCACCGTGACTCTTTGCCCGCTGCCCTCTTTTTCGGCCACCTGAACATCCGCGTCCTCGACCGCTCCCTCACCGTAGGGGCGGGCGTCCTCGACCGCCCTGCCTTCCCCTTGAGGGGAAGGGGGACCGCTTGCGGTGGATGAGGTGTCATTCCCCAACCCCTTCAGCCGCGCCAGCTTATCCAGCGCGCCGGCGATATCGTCCGCCAGCACGTCCAATCCCTCGCTGGCACCCTCGCCGATTACGTAGTCCGCATCCGCTTTCACGGTACGGTGGGCGGCCTTCAGCACGCCCTCGGGGGTCATACGCGCCATCATACTGAATGCCTGCACCGCGCGGCCCAGTTCGGTACCGCGGCGGGACAGACCGGCGATCAGATCCATCATCACCTCATAGTCGCCGTCATTGTAGGCTTTTCGGGTCAGCTCGATGGCGGCGGCCACGTCCACCTCGGTCAACCGTCGGGCGGAGGAACGCTTGCCCAGCTGCTTCAGCAGACGGCTGCGATACCCGTCCTCCATAAACTTATCCCTTGCTTTGTTCAGCGTCTCCTGGTTGCTGATGGGGTCGTAGGTCTCGGTGCGACCCGCCATCAACTCCAGCAGCTCCTCGCTGTGCATCTCGTCGTTGCCGTTCAGACGCTTCTCCCAGAATTGGCGCACCTTGCTGCCGTCCTCACCGGGCTCCAGCTGCAGCAGTTCTATCTTTCGCTTGGCGGCAAACAGCTGTAGATCGATTTTCAGACGGTGCGGCTTATAGTTCTTCAGCGTGCCCTCCTGCTCCATTTGCAGGATCTCATCAGCGTGCTGTTTCTCCAGGTTGCGGACAACCTCCTGCAGGGCGACGGGGTCGTTGGGTAGGGTCTGTTCGTAGGCGTCCACGTAGGCGTTAGCGTCCACCTGCCGACCTTCGATCTCCACCATACCGGTGGGGCGGTCAAACTGCTGGCTGTTGTACAGCCGCTTCAGCGTCTCCTCTTCGCCCAGTTCCTGCAGAATACCGTCAAAGTCGGCGGCGGTGGCTTTCCGCTTGCCCTCTGCAGTCAACTGCAAAGCCCGCTCCACCACCTGCACGTCGCCCATGGGCGTCGTAGCCGTACGGGAATAATTCTCCCCGTCCTGCATAGAATGGGTATTGACACCGGCTGTTTTTTGTGTTACAGTGGTGTCAAAGGCACCGTTTTTGAGTACGTATCCCTCGTTAGGTTTGGGGCGTACAAGGCCTCTTTGGGGGTCGGCGGTGTCTTTTAATTTTTCTGTTATGGCGTATAGGTGGTACGTGTTATCGTTTATAGTTTCTCCAATATTAAGATATATCGGGAAAGTGTCCCCGTCATATTGAATCAACGCTTGGTAATACCAAAAATGTTTGAATTTATTGTGAACCGCTTCTGGTGCTTCTGCGCATAATACGGCGGATTCTACTAATTCTTTAATTTTTGCTATCGTTGCTATTTGTCTATGTTCTATGGTTCCTGCGGCTAAATGTTTGGCGTCTCTTTTGTCGACAACTGCTATTTTGCCATCACTAAGCCGAAAAGGTTCATTGCCAATGACATCAAGTATATATTCCTGTATCACCTTATATTTCGGCGAGCCTTTTAATCCTTCTATTCGTTTCGCTAACTCACTATCATCAGATAGATCTACCACAGGCACATCTTTTCCGCTCCCGTTCAGCATCGTACCGCCGAAGGAAATCCCCTCCGACTCTGCCCAGGTGTCCAGCTCTTCGCTGTTCAGCGTCTCTCCGCTCTCGCCGGTACTGTCGGAATTGTTGATCACACCCACCGTGCCCATACCGGTACCGGAGATCAAACCGATAACGGCAGAGTGCAGAGCTTCACCGCCCACCTGTTTAATAGCTTCAAAGACGGCCGCACCGCGAGTGTAGCCGTCTTTTTCATATTCCTCGATCATCGTCTGCAGATCGGAGGTATCGCCACGGGCGGCGGCATCCGTGATATAGTTAGCGAACGTGGTGGCAAACTCTTCCGACGCTTCCACACCGGCCATACCCAGCACCTGCAGGAATTTCTTGGCGATGTTTCGGGTCGGCTTCTTCAGCACGTCGTCCACCAAATAGCCGATGGAGAAATGCTCGAAGAAGGCTTCAGCCGCACCGGCCATCAGACTGCCGGCAATAACCTCCTCTTTACTGGCGCCCGCTTCGTACAGACGCTTAGCCTCGGAGGATGCGGCACCCATACCGGCAACCACCGTATAGCCCTTGCCCAAGAGCAAAGCACCGACAGCCGAATCGGCGCCGCTCATCACACCTTGATAGGCATCGCCCCACGTGACAAAGTCGCTATCCGATGCACCGGTGGCTTTGTCAATGGCGGAGGCAGTCATACCTCTTGTGGTATCCGCAAAATTCTTCAGACCGTGAGCGGCATTGTGGTAGTTGGGTTCTTCTCCCTTAATGTGGCTGATGGCCTCATCCGCAAAAGCTACCGCATCACCAACCGGCTTGACGACGGTGGATGCCACGTTACTGAGGACCTTGTCACCGGCGGAGGCAGTTCGCATGTATTCCTTGTATTCTTCCGTTTCACGGTATTGCAGTTCGCGTGCCATGCCGCTCAGGAACTCCATGGCCGCATCTTTACCCTTGGTGTTCATCAGATAGTAGTACATACTGACTTCTTCATCGGTCAGGTTAGACCACTGATCCCTGTCACCTTGTTTCAGAATGCCGGCGGCCTCGGTTTCGGCCATAGTGTACCGCGGGGAATACAGTTCACTCGTTCCCTCGGGCAAAGTGCCGCCGATAGTTGATCTGTAATACCCCAGCGGATCGTTAATAGCCAGATTAACGCCCATCTGTGCCATTGCCTGCTCCACCGGCACCGTTTCGGGGAATAGTCCCTCAACAGGTTTCATCCCATAGCCATCCGCATTGGTGATATAACCGCCATAGGCTTTGGTACCGAATTCGCGGATCTGCTCCTGTGTTGGGTTTCCAAAATTCCGCTTTTGAGACAATTCCGCATAATTTTCGGCGCCGGCGTTCTCGACGTAGGTCTTATCCCAGTGAAGATTGCTGCGCTCATACACGCGGTTGGTCGCCTCCAGCTTCTTCTTTTCGGCAGACAGGTCGTTATACTCCTGTCGGTCACCGGTGGAGGTCTTCAGCTGCATATAAGGGCTGTTCAGGATGCCGTCGATCTCACCGATGCGCCGGAGGTTGCTTTGATAGGTATCGTATCGCTTCTTGGCGCCACCGTTTTTCACATCTGCCAGATGCGTCCCTACCCGCTCCACGGTCGATTTCTGCGGTCCGTATGCAGTGGGGATGGTAAATGGCGTCGAAGATGTCTTCCCGCTGCCATACACCATTGTCATCGCCTTTGCCCAACTGTTTTCGTTATCAGCTACAGGCTTTTGTCTCGCCTCTGCCGCAGGCGCCGAATCACGATTACGCGTACCATTCACCATTTCCATGGCTTTGATCCAACTGTTCTCGCTCATTGTCCTACTCCTTGATCATTTACTGCAGCATATTTTCCTAACAGATTATCCCTGTCGTATTGGTCTTGTGCTAAAACATACGGGACACCCAAGATGTTGCACGCCTTCTTCATTCGCTCGTAGTTATCTTCGTGAGAATCGGATTTCCAGTTCGTATCCTTATCCACAGCATTTGCCACGGCCAACGCTAAGACCGCTTCTTTTTCTGTGGCCGTCATACCGTCAAACTCCTTATTTCCGGATGTTTGTTTGGTAATCTTTTCAGCCAGCACCTTACCATCTAAAAATCCGGGGCGGCCAAAAGCCGTCCGCAGAGTGATACCACCAGTGATATTTGTGCTTAATCCCGCTACAAAAGTTTTCGCTTTTTTAATAGCTGCAGCTTGCACCTTGGTTTCTCCTTCTTCGGCATACAATTTAGCCTCGGCGGGGCTGTACCCGTTGCGGATGCCCTCGTAATAAAGGTTGGTGTAAGCGTCCTCAGAAGGATACTGCAGATTCACCTTAGCCTTGGCGGTTTCGGGATCATCGCCGGTGTCAATATAGCCCTGCACCGCATCCTGGATCGCTTTATTCTGCTTCTCGATGGCGGCATTTTGATCAGCGATAACCTGTGCATTATATTTCTGATCAGCCTCATACGCCTTTGCGGCATAGTCCATATCTGCCGCATAGGCCTCGGCGGCAGCTTGGCTGCTGCTGTTCTCCAGATCGGCCAGCGCGGCGGCGTACCAGTCGGCGGTGGCCTGCTGCCGCTGGAGCTTGGCGTCGGTTTTCTTGGTCTCATCCTCGGCAACGATCTGGTCGATGGCGTTCTGATAGGCCTGGATCTTGGCGTTCTCATTTACCCGCACGGTGCGGTCCGCCTTCTGCTTCTGGATGGCCAGCGCCGTCTGCATACTGGAGGTCAGACCGCTGTCGGTCACCCCCATATTGGCCAGACTCTCGCGGATCTGCTGTTTGCTCACCGCGTCCGCGATGGCGTTTTTGTCATACTCCACGCGGCTCTCCAGCGGGGCGGCGTCGATGCGCTGCTGATACTGACCCGTCTGGACGGCGGTGGACTTGTCGATGGCCGCGTTGATCTGCTTCAGCGTGGCGGCGTCGGTTTCTTGCTTCTGCTTATATACCTTGTCCACCGACTTTTTGCCGGCGGCATAGGTTTCATCCTTGTATTGCTGCAGCGTTTTTCCCATTTATCTCACCACTCCTTGCTGGCGTACTTTGATATGCAGACCGTCCACCTCCATGGCGCGGTCACAGTCGAATCGAACACCGAAAACCTGTACCATCCGCACGTTGGGGGTCACGTGGGCGCTACGCAGATACCGTCCGGCGCGGGCGGCATCGTCGCGATAGTCCTTCAGCGGATACGGATCCTCGTGCGGACCGTTCTCGGTCAGATAGGTCAGCCTCACCCGTCCGCCGGGCAGGCATCCCACGTTGGTATAGATCTCCTCGATGCTCTTTTTGCGGTCGGGACGCCCGAAATCCCACCATTTGGTGGCGAAGTGACAGGGAATATGCTTCCCGCCGTCTGTGCCTTCCTGCAGGACGTCGGTGCTCCCCTCCAGGTGGAATATGGGCTCGGTGGGGGCGTTGTCCTCGATGGTGGCGGACAGGCGCACGTTGGTGCCGTCCGACACGATGCCGCTATAGGTGTATTGGCTGGACTCCTCCGCCAGGGCGGGCAGGGTCCAGGCGAACCAGGGCAGAGCCTTGCGGGCGCTGTCCTCGTCGCTGTAATAGTTAAAGCTGTGGAAGGCACTGGTCTGTGTATCCAGCAGATAGACGTTTTTGCCCACCAGCAGCATATAATAGCCTTCGTATTCCACGGCCTGCGCCCGCCGCATGGTCTCCACCCCGTGGGCGGTCAGCCGCGAGCGGATATTGCGGGATATCATCCGCACGTTGCGCTCGCTGAATTGGTTGGTGGCGGTCAGCATATACACCTGACCGTCGTCGTTCATCCACACCAGGCGGTTGTTCACCAGCTGCACCGTATCGGGGCAGGTGCAGCCCACGGCGGGGCTGATGGGGGTCACGGGGAACTTGGCGGCGTATGTAGTGATGGCTACGCCGCCGCTCACCGCGAAATTAGCGTCCGCCTCGGTGCCGGCAACGTATTGCAGGGCGTACATTTCCCGCTCCTTATACACCACCAGCAGGTCGCCCTGTTTGCCGAAGGCGGTCACCGCCTGGCTCTCGTCGCCGATGCGCACGTAGTTGTGCTCGGGGAAATACAGCGGATGCTCGATGCCGCTCCACCGCACCAGGTTGGGCTCGTCAGGGTTGCCGGTGACAAAATAGCGGGTACCGCCCTCGATACCGCTGCGGTCACCGCCGAAGGGGATGCCGCGGGTCATACGGCAGATCTCCAGCCGCTGGCTCTCATACTTTTTGTTGCGATAGGCGATGATTTTCAGATTGTTGTGGGTCACGGCGGGGAGGGCACCTGTATACGGATGGCCGGACGGATCGGTGGCAGTTACCCAGATTTTCACCGTCCCTTTGGTACGGTTTACGGATACGTGCATCTTAATGTTGTTGTAGCCACTGTCCAGTCCCGCCTGTACGGCGGCATTCAGGTCGACGCTTGCGATAGCACTCCCCTCCTGGATGGTCACCACGCAGGTTTTGGTGATCAGACGGCTTACGCTTTGCAGCTGCACCTTTACCGTCACTACCGTGGCGCCCTCTTCGTCGTCCTCCGTAGTGCTCGTCCCCAGATCCTCCTGGGGCAGCTTCCAGTTTTGGCTCACACCGTCGGTGGTAAAGATGCAGGCAAATTCACGGGTCAACATATTGTAATCCTCGTATGCGGCGGGCTCGGCGTCACCCTCAAATTCCTCACCCGCTCCGTTGATCATCACGGTGGGCACGTAGGGCTCCGCCGCCACCCAGGCGTCCCCATCGGTGGTGTCGGTCAGATTGTCCGGCTCCTTGATCACGTCGCCGCCGGACATCAGGAAATACCAGCGGGTTTTGGCGTTCTTTTCGGCGCGGAATCCCAGTGCCGTAGCTTCGTATCCGTCGGCGGGCACCTGTCCCCAATAGTTCTCTGCAGCCGAGCCCAGCTCGGTCAGACCGTCACAGGCGGACAGCTCTGCCGCATAGAAGGCGATGGCCTTCGGGGCGTCGTTCTCGTCCTTGATGGTCCGCACACGGCTGAGCAGCAATTCCCGCTCGTTGATCCTCTGACGGACGTTATAGTGGCGGGCGTCCGCCTTCTTGATCACCAGACCGGGGCGTGTCACCAGGGCACCGTTGTGCCACCACATATTTTCCACGTCGGTCAGCTGGCTGTCGGTCAGCCGCCCGGGTGCGTCGTATTGGTTCAGACCGCCCGACAGCTGGGGGACGGTTACGGTGAATGGTGCCGATACCGGCAGTTTACGATAGCCCATAGGTCACACTCCTTTTAGATGCCGGCCATACTCTGGGCAAGCATTGCCCGCTGTTCCGGACTCATTCCGGCGATTTTCGCCTTATATTCGGGGGGCAACCGGTTCAGGGTCTGCCCCGCGTCCTCGCCCTCGTCGTTTTTCTCGTCGTTTTCCTCGTCGGGCGGCGGAGGGGTGGGGGCCTGTTTTTCCCTCAGCCCCTGCAGGATCTTCTCCTGATTGGGGATGCTGCCCTTGGGCAGGTTCTCCAGATACTCCACGGGGGTGATCAGACCCAACTGCATCACGTTATCCAGCGTCATCAGCTGCTGGATCTCGCTCCATAGGTTGGCGGGACCCACGTCCACCCGCACGTTGATCAGCAGGTCGTGGTATTTGCTGCCGTCAAAGGGCATATACCACACGCCGTCCTCGTCCTCCATTTTCAGCTTGCGCTTAGCATACCAGCACACCCAGTATTCCACCCAGATACGGGCCACGTCCTCCACAAAGGAGTTGACCCGCTCGGACAGCATCTGCAGCGGCATCATCGCCTGCTCTCTCACAGCCAGTATGGCGCTGGTGTTGTCGGGGCGCATATTGCCCAGGGCGGCGTCGTTGGCGCCGTTGGTGGACAGGGTGTTGGTGATCAGGCTGTTCACCAGGTTATCAAACTGGGGGGAGAAGTTGGGCGGGATCTCGTAATGGATGGCGTTGCTCAGGTCGTCCGATCCCGCCACGTAGATGATCTGACCGGGGTCGTTGGTCACCGGCTCGGTCACCACGTCGGTGTTCACCACCGTAATGGGCATACCGATCATCGAAACGGCGTGGGCGGCGGAGGTGATGGTGCGGTTAATGGCGATCTGGTTGGGGATCAGATAGGTCGCCTCGCTGACGCCATAGGCACAGCCCCGCTCCTGTTTCCAGTCGATTTTTGCCAGCGGATACCGTCTGAGCTTGGTATCCCACTCCTTTCGGATGGTGGCTCCCTTGACCACCCGCACCGCGTGGATGGTGTATTCATCGGTTTCTTTGTCGTACACCTTGGTCAGCTTGGTCAGCACGGTGATCTTGCGCTCCCCCTCGGGCTCTCGGGTCTGCACCTCTCCGGCCATATAGGCAGAATCCTTGTCCGGCTTGATGGCGTCCTGCTCCTCCTGGGGACGGCGGTTGCGGCGTGCCTCTCTCTTGACGTCCTCCACGCGGCACCGCTGGGCGATGATGATGTAGGGTTGATTCTGAATATCCGGCTCAGCCGTGTCACCGTAGTACACGTTCTCGATATCCAGCACCTCACAGCGGATATCGCCGCGGATGGGTGCCTTCCGCTCCTGGTCGGCGAATTGGCCGGTACGGATGCTGTCGTCCCAGTAGGTATACAGCACACCGGTGCCGGTGATAAACGCCTGCTGCAGACAGAGGGCTTTCAGATCGGTAAATTTGACCCGCTCCGCCGTCACCTTGAAATAGTCGGTCATGGCGGACATAGCCAGCTGGATCTCCTCATCGGCAGACAGCGCCATGGCGTCGCCGGTGCGCAGCGCCTTTTTGCCCTGGCTTACCCGCTCCGTGGACGCGGCGTCGGTCGTTACACCCTCCGCGGTATAGAGGACGGCCACGGGACCGCCGCCGGCCACCGCCATTTTGAATTCGCCGACGCGCTGGATGACGTTAAGGCGCACCAAAGGTCGCTGATCGCCGCACTGGGCACCGTGCCACTGGTCACCGAGGAAAAACCGCTGGTTGATGCGGTTTTGTTCATACATGCCCAGTCGACCGAGGGCGGTTTTATAATCCACACCCTGCCGATATTCCTCAAATACCTTTTCGTGATCGTGCCACAGTTTTTCGTTTTCGCTCATATATTGATGCTCCTCTCGTTCTCTGTCTCTCGTTCACCTTGAACACATAAGAAACGCCGCCGCCACGTAGACGGTGGCGTTTGTTATAGGCTCAATTCTGCCTCCCTTGTAAAGTGAGGTGCCCCGCAGGGGCGAGGGGATGCTCCCCTCACCAGCTCACCGTGGGTTGCACGTCCACGCGGGCGGTGGTGGCGCGCTTGACGCTGTTGCGGTGACGATGATACTCGTCGCTGTACAAGTTATAGGATTCGTTGTCGCCCGCTCCCTTCGCCAGATACATGGCCATACCGGGCACAGCCACCCGCACCGCCTCGTCCTCGCTGAGCAGGATCTCCGCATTGAGGTCCGTCGGCAGGGGCTCCGGCTTTTCGGGGTGCTTGATGCGGTATAGGTCGGCCAGCACCTGCTGCAGGATGGGCAGACCGCGGCGGATCAGCTCCGCATTGAGGGAGTTGTCCGCCTCACCCATGTGGGTGGTATACCCCAGCAGCTGCATAGCGCGGGTCAGCAGTTCGTTACCGGTCACGGCTCATCACTCCCCGTCGGTCTTTTTGGTGGTCTTGGATGCCTTCGTGGTCTTGGATGCCTTCGTGGTCTTGGGTGCCTTCGTGGTCTTGGATGCCTTCGTGGTCTTGGATGCCTTCGTGGTCTTGGGTGCCTTGGGCACCACCTCCACATACCCCTGCGCCAGCAGGCGGTCCCGCTCCGTCTCGCTTTTCACGATTCGGTGCACGTTGCTTTTTTTCAGCTCAAACATAGCTTTTCTCCTCTCTTGCATTCAACCGCAATTCGTTACGTTGGGAGAAAGGCGGCGCCTTTCTCGGGGAGCGGCAAGCGGCACTAAATATCAGCACCACCTTAAAGCCGCTCCAATGCTCCTAAAGCCGGAGGGAAAATTCCCTCCGGCTTGCGGTTCATCAGTCGGTGGTACCCTCAGACTCACCGGCAGCAGGGGGCTCAGTGGTGCCCTCAGACTCACCGGCAGCAGGGGGCTCATAGGTATAAGCAAACACGGTGCCGTCGTACGACTTCTTGGTAAAGAGGTCGTAATACACACGGTAATCCGTCTTCCAGGCATCCGCCTTCAGATTCTGCTGGGGGGTGAAGGAGCGGATCTTCTCGGTCTTCTTGACCAGAGAGGCAGCCTTCTTGGGCAGCACCATCAGACCGATGCTCTTAGCGTCGGCGGCAGGGGTAAAGCCGCCGGCCTCCTGACCCTCGGTGGTGCCGTCATTAAAGACGTACGCCGTCTTCATACGACCGGACTGCACGGGCAGGATGGGCACACCGTTGTACATGGTCACCTTGGTGGTGATCTCCCCCTTCTTGAACTCGCCCACGCTCAGGTGGCGGGTGATCTCGGGGGTGGACTGCAGCGCGGCAAAGAAAACGGGGTCCACAAAGGCCACCAGCTCCTCGTCAAAGCCGGCAGCCTCCTGAGCCTTGATGATGGCGTCCTGCAGCATCTTCAGCGCGTCGGTGGTGGGATCGCCGGTGATGGCGGTGTTGGTCAGCGCCAGCTGTGCCAGCTTAGACAGCGCGTAGGCATCCAGCTCGGGGATGACCTTGGTGCGCACAAACTCGCTGCTCACCTTGCTCATCAGCTCGGGGATACCGCTCTCGTCGGCGTCCTCGCGGTCGATCTGGAAGGAGCGGCCGCGATCCATAGACAGCACGTACGGAGTGTTGCTGATGGAGACGGTGCCCTCCACGAAACCGGTGTCACGGTTGTAGTTGCCCAGAGCCTGCATATCCACCTCGGGGATCAGCACCGTCTTGGCGCCGATGAACTTGGTCTGGAGCACGTTGTCGATGAAAAGGCCGGTGACGGCCTTCTGGGTCAGAGCCTTGTCCAGCTCCTTCGCCAGTACGGAATTAAACTTTTCGCGACTTTCAGCAGTCAACATAATTTACACTCTCCTTTTTCGGTTAAAACACAGACTGCACACCTCTCATAACGGCAGCGGTTACGCTGTCCATCGCACCATCCGGCGGGGTATCCGTCAGACTACCGGTGGAGGCAGCGGCCGCAGCGGCTTGGGCTGCGCGGTTCTGCTCGATTTTTTTGCCTTCTCTGTGCTGATAGCGCAGATAGGCGTCATACAAATGGCGGTCATTCCGCACCGCGTCGTCCACCACTTCCTTCGGGATGGTGGCGAATTCGCCGATGTCGGGAATATACTCGCGGAGCTGCGCATATTCGGCAGCCAGTCGGTCGGTCAGGGACTGCTCCGCCTGCTGCTCGGCCTCCTGCGCCTGCCGCACACGTTCTGCGTAGGCGCTTTGACGGGCCTCCATATCCACGCGGAACAGCTTCTGAGCCTCCTCCTCGTTGCCGCCGGTAATTCTCCGCTTTTCGTCCAGCAGCTTCTTTTCGTCGTACGCTATCAGCGAATCAACGAATTCCTGCACGGACTGCCCCCGACCGGCCGCCAGCAGGGCTATCTTGTCGCGGGTCGGCTGTTCCGCCTCATATAACAGCCCCATCTGGGCGTAGGCGGTGGCCTCCTCTTGATTCAAGTCCCTGTGTTCGTGTCGGAATTTCACCGGCAACGACCACGGTGCGGGGGTTGCCTCGGCGTCGGCGGCAGGGTCGGTCTGGGGCGTGGTGGGCTCCGTCGGATCCTCCGCAGGTACCTCGGCAGGGTTTTCCGCCGGCGCAGGGTCGGCGGGTTCGGTTACGGGTTCGGTAGGCATGGTGGCCTCTTCGGTCATAACCTGGGTGTTCTCATCCATTGTTTGTTCCTCCTTGCCCATGGTGAGGGCGTCAAAGTATTGCAAGGCGGCTCACTTGCCGCTTATTGCCGTATATAGCCTCCCTCTTGAGGGAGGTGGCAGCCCGCAGGGCTGACGGAGGGAGTTTGCTCCCCCGCTACTCCTCCAAAATGGTGGTCTCGTCAATGGGATCCTGCGGCTTGCCGTCGTAGGACATAAAGTTCTCGTGCTGCCGCCGTTCCACCGCCATACGCCGTCGGTCGGCGTCGGTGACGGTGTTGCCGGCGGGCGGACGGTGGGGGCGCCGCGGTTTCTGTCCCGCCCGCTCCGTCTCCGCCGCCTTGTCATAGGCCAGCATGGCGATCAGCAGGGCAATAGCCGCCACCACTATCGCAAACACACTCATAAATCCGTCCATCGGTATCGATTCGCTCCTTTCGTTAAATGGGATAAAGTTTCGGAAACCTCGTGAATCTCCTCACGGAGGGTGTCCAGCTGCTTTTTGTCAGCGCCCTCGCGGCACTTTTTCTCGTACAGCTCGTTGAGCAGTGCCAACGTGCGCCGATAATCCTCAATGTGCAGATCGCTCACCACAAGCCACCTCCCCGCATATCCTCGGCGTTCACGCCGGTGGTGCTGGGTCTCGGTGTGCGGGGTTTCTCGGCAGAGGGGCGGAAGTTGGTCACGTCCTCCATGGCGTACCGTAGGGCATCCATCAGATGGTTGTTCCGATCCTCCGGCACGTTCTGGGTGGTGCCGGCGCGGTCCACCTTCCAGCAATAGGCGGCCAGCTCCGCCGCCGTGTGCATACAGCCGCGGTGTACCACGATCTTGTATTCCTGCAGGCGCGCAATACCGTTTATGACGCTGTCGGGTCCTTTTCGGGCGGACTGCAGCCGTCCGAGACCCAGCCGCCGCAGGTCGTCGTTGCTCTTGGGCTCGGCGGCGTCGGCGCGGATGCGTTCCTTTCCGTACCCCTTGCGTATCACCATGGCGGCGATGTCGCTGTTCAGCATACGGTGCTCATAGTGTTCGTCGTATACGTACAGCACCCGCTCCAGCGGGTTGACCGCTGCGGCGATAAAGGCGGTGGGGTCGTTGGTGTATCCGTAGTCCAGACCGAATACGTGGCGCCACTGCCACGGCTTTTCTTTAGTGATTTCCTTGATATCAAAGGTCTCCACCGTCCAGTTCTCGAACACCAGACCCTCCGAAATGCCCCAGTTACCCAGACCCGCCACGTCGTATTTGCGGGGGTTTTCCTCCTTCATCCGCTCGTAGATGACGCGGTCGGTCTCGTCCAGGAACTCGTTGCACCGATAGTCGGTGGTGTCGGCGAACACCGTGGGGTCGGTGCGGTCAAAGAAACGGCTTTTCAGCCAGTGGTTTTCGTTCCAGGGGTTAAAGGTCACGGTGGTCTGCTTAAACAGCGGCGGCGGCACCTCGCCGCGGGGCACCGACAGGTCCAGCTTATCAAAATCCCCCTCACGGGCGATCTCAAAGGCCTCC
>JAFSFH010000021.1 GCA_017435305.1 Clostridia bacterium | reverse complement strand
GGGGGATTAAACGAACCCCGCAGGGGTTCTCATAACGATTGCCGCAGGCAATCTCATAACTCTAAACTCATAACTAATGACAATCCCTCCACCGCCTAACGGCGGTCCCCCTCCCTTTACAAGGGAGGCTTGATTCTATGCGACGTTGGTTTGGTATCGTAGGGGCGGGTCTCCGTGCCCGCCCGTATTATTGCGGGAGGGGACAGAGCCCCTCCCCTACGGATTCTATGCGGCGTTGGTCGTCGGTGACTTTTCTCTCCCTCCGTCTTCGCCTACGGCGAATCCACCTCCCTCGTCAGAGGGAGGCAAGCCGCTGCGGCGGGGGTGGGTGTAGGGGCGGATTCCATATCCGCCCGATTACGGGGGCATACGGAATGCCCCCCTACGGATTCTATACAAAGTTGGTTTGATGCCGTAGGGGCGATTCACGAATCGCCCACACCTTGTCTCCCCCAGAGGGGGAGGCAGGAGGCTGTCCGGCGTAGGTGGGGTTGTAGGCCCCCTTGTAAAGGGGGCTGGCTGCCCGCAGGGCAGACTGGGGGATTAAACGAACCCCGCAGGGGTTCTCATAACGATTGCCGCAGGCAATCTCATAACTCTAAACTCATAACTAATGACAATCCCTCCACCGCCTAACGGCGGTCCCCCTCCCTTTACAAGGGAGGCAGGGGCTGTCCGGCGAGGGTGGGAATCTGCGCGGGACGGGCGGATGTGGGCATCCGCCTCTACACCCTCTATGCAATGCGGTTGTACAATGAAAAAAGTCCGACCTTGTTAGGTCGGACTTTTTTGCATATTAACCTTCGGACTTCATCAATTTTACCAGAGCGCTGGCGCCGAGGCGGTCGGCACCGGCGTCGATCATCGCCTGTGCCGCCTCAAAGGAGCGGATGCCGCCGGCCGCCTTGACCAGCACACCCTCGCCCACGTTCGCCTTCATCAGCGCCACGTCCTGAACGGTGGCGCCACCCTTGTCAAAGCCGGTGGAGGTCTTGATGTACTCGGCGCCGGCATCGGTGACGCACTTGCACAGAGCCACCTTCTCCTCGTCGGTGAGACCGCAGCACTCGATAATCACCTTCAGCAGGGCGGGCGCGCAGGCCTTCTTGACGATGGCGATCTCGTCGGTGACGGCGTCAAACAGGCCGTCCTTCACCCAGCCGCGGTTGATCACCATATCCACCTCGGCGGCGCCGGCCTCCGCCACGCACTTGGCCTCGTAGGCCTTGGCGGCGGTGGGGCTGTTGCCGTGGGGGAAGCCGATAACGGTGCAGATGGGCAGTCTGTCGCCGGCATAGTTGACGGCGCGCTTCACGTAGCAGGGGGGAATGCAGACGGTGGCGGTGCCAAAGGTGATGGCATCGTCGATCAGGGTCTGAATGTCCTCCCACTTGGCGGCGGGGTTTAACTCGGTGTGGTCCACACGGGACAAAATCGCTTTCTTATCCATTACATAGCCTCCACTTCTGCCATCACGGCGTCGGCAAACTCCTTACAGGTGTTGCCGCCGGGACGGCCGGTCATATTCATCTTCTCGTTACAGATAGCCAGAGCCTTTTCCAGCTTCTCCGCCTCGGCGGCCTTGCCGATGTGGCGCAGCAGCATGGCGCAGGCCTTCAGCACGGAAGCGGGGTTGGCGTAGTCGCCGCGACCCATCTCGATCATACGGGGGGCGGAACCGTGGATCGCCTCGAACATCGCATAGCGGTCACCGATGTTGGCGGAGCCGGCGGTGCCCACGCCGCCCTGAATCTGGGCGGCCTCGTCGGTGATGATGTCGCCGTACAGATTAGGCAACACGAACACCTGGAACTGGCTGCGGCGCGCCTCGTTGACCAGATTGGCGGTCATAATGTCGATGTACCAATCCTCGGCGGTGATGCCGGGGTACTCGGCGGCCACCTCGTGGCAGATGCGGCTGAAGTTGCCGTCGGTCTTTTTCATAATGTTGGCCTTGGTGACGATGGCCACGTTGTCCTTGCCGTTGTTCTTGGCGTACTCAAAGGCGGCGCGGGCGATGCGGCGGGTGCCCGCATCGGTGGTCACCTTAAAGTCCATAGCCAGCTTATCGGGAATCTCCACGCCGCGGCTGCCCAGGACGTACTCGCCCTCGCTGTTCTCACGGTAGAACACCCAGTCGATGCCCAACTCGGGCACGCAGGTGGGGCGCACGTTGGCGTACAGGTCCAGTTCGCGGCGCATAGCCACGTTGGCGCTCTCCAGATTGCCGCCGTGGGGGGTGGTGGTGGGACCCTTCAGGATGACGTCGCACTCCTTCAGCGCGGCGAGGGTATCGTCGGGGATGGCCTTGCCCACCTCGGTGCGGCGCTCGATGGTCAGACCGTCGATGTCGCGGAAGGACACCCGACCGCTCTCCACCTCGTCCGCCAGCAGGAAGCGCAGCACGTCCTCGCCGGCGTGGGTGATGATGGGGCCGATGCCGTCGCCGCCGCAGATGCCGATGGTGATGTGGGGCAGGTTGGCGAAATCCTTGGCGGCCTCGCCCGCCTCCATCCGATTCTGACGAGCCAGCTGCTCGGTAATCAGCGTGCGGAATTGCTCCACGGCGTTGTCAATGTATTTCTGCATATCAATTCTCTCCTTTAGAGTTTTTGTCTATGGGGGTTAGTTTCAATTCTTGAATGAATTTTTTGCGATACCAAGCAAACGTGGCGCAAGTGCCGACACCGAAGAAAACAGTAGCAAACGCACCGATAATGATCACAGGCAAAAAATTCACCGCATTTAACTGCGCGCGATACGTAATCAACAATCCTATTGCAATCGCCAGTATCCCCCCGAAGTAAATATAGGCGAAGATTTCACAAAAGCGATGCAATCGGCAGGTGAGCGTTACCTTTGTTTTGCCATTTTCTTCCTGCAATTGGATTTCGACCACAGGAACAAAAGAATTGCGAACGCCACCTCCGTCTGCAAAAGGTTTCAATATAAAGCGGCCGTTCTTCTCTTTGTCGAATTTATGAGCAAACAATGCGCCCTTGCCGATGGAATCTAAACGCAAAATATCGGTCAGTTCTTGAATCGAGTAATCGGAATAATACGTTCTGGTTTGATAGAACGGTCTCATTCGTTATTCTCCCATCTCTCAGCCAAAGGGGTTAAACCCGAATCAGATTTAGTGATACGGATTTTCCGCTGAGGCTTCGTTAAAATACTCACGAATACATACAGTATTCGTTGCGTTTTTGCCTTGCTCACCAAAAAATCCGTTGGTCACAAAATTCTACGACCTGAAAGTCGCGCTTTTTTGTGCAGATTTTGGTGAAGAGGAGCGCATAAGGCTAACGCCTATGTGCGACGATGAGCCGAAAGATGCCGAAAAATCGCTCTTTCAGGCTGGTTCGGGGTTAATCCCTTTGGCTGGTATACGCCAGCAGGCCGCCGGCTTTCAGAATGGCTTTCTGTCGGTCGGTGAAGTCGGCGCACAGGATAATCTCATCGCCGGTGGTCTTATGCACCAAGGTCATCTCGCCGGAGTCCATACCGCCGTACACGCCGGTAATCTCCAGCAGGTCATCCTGGCTCAACTTGTCGTAATCGTCGGGATTCTTAAAAGTCAGCGGCATAATGCCGGCGTTAATGAGGTTGGCCGCGTGGATGCGGGCGAAGCTCTTGGCAATCACCGCGCGCACGCCCAAGTACAGGGGCACCAGCGCCGCGTGCTCGCGGGAGGAGCCCTGTCCGTAGTTGCTGCCGCCCACCACAATGGATTTCCCCGCTTTTTTCGCTCTCTCGGGGAAGGTGGTATCACACACACCGAAGCAGAACCGGGACAGGTGAGGGATATTGGAGCGGTAGGGCAGGATTTTCGCGCCCGCCGGCATAATGTGGTCGGTGGTGATGTTGTCCCCCACCTTCAGCACCAGGGGTGCGGACAGGGTGTCCAGCTGGGGATGGCTCTGGGGGAATTCCTTAATATTGGGACCGCGCAGGACCTCCACCTCGGCGGCCTCCTCCGCGGGGGCGGGGGCCAGCACGGCGGTGTCGTCGATGCGGAAACTTTCGGGGAACGTAATGGCGGGCATCTCCCCCAGCAGACGGGGGTCGGTGATGGTGCCGGTCAGCGCCGCCGCCACGGCGGTTTCGGGACTGCACAGATACACCTGACCGTCGGCGGTGCCGCTGCGACCCTCAAAGTTGCGGTTGAAGGTGCGCAGGGAAACGCCGCCGGAATTGGGGCTGAAGCCCATACCGATGCAGGGGCCGCAGGCGCACTCCAATACGCGGGCGCCGCTGGCGAGGATGTCGGTCAGCGCGCCGCAGTCCGCCAGCATACTCAGCACCTGCTTGGAGCCGGGGGAAATGGACAGGCTGACAGAGGGCTGAATGGTGCAGCCCTTGACCAGCGCCGCCACCTTCAGCATATCCTGCAGAGAGGAGTTGGTGCAGGAGCCGATGCACACCTGATCCACCTTGGTGCCCGCGAGGGACGCCACGGTGACCACGTTGTCGGGGCTGTGGGGGCAGGCGATGAGCGGCTCCAGCTCGGACAGGTTGATGTGCAAAATTTTGTCGTACTCGGCGTCGGGATCGGAAGCCAACGGGACAAAGTCCTCCTCGCGCCCCTCCGCCTTGAGGAATTCGCGGGTGATCTCGTCAGAGGGGAAGATGGAGGTGGTGGCGCCCAGCTCGGTGCCCATATTGGTGATGGTGGCACGCTCGGGGACGGACAGGGTGCTGACACCCTCGCCGCCCCACTCGATGATGGCGCCCACGCCGCCCTTAACCGACAGCTGACGGAGAATCTCCAGGCTCACGTCCTTGGCGGTGACGAAGGGACGCAGTTTACCGGTCAATTCCACCTTATACATTTTCGGCATCGTGATATAATACGCGCCGCCGCCCATAGCCACGGCCACGTCCAGACCGCCCGCGCCCATGGCCAGCATACCGATGCCGCCGCCGGTGGGGGTGTGGCTGTCCGAGCCGATGAGGGTCTTACCGGGCTTACCGAACCGCTCCAGATGCACCTGATGGCAGATGCCGTTGCCGGGGCGGGAGAAATACACGCCATGCTTCTTACACACCGACTGGATATAGCGGTGGTCGTCGGCATTCTCAAAGCCGGACTGCAGGGTGTTATGGTCAATGTACGCCACGCTGCGCTCGGTGCGCACGCGGGGGATGCCCATGGTCTCAAATTCCAGATAGGCCATGGTGCCGGTGGCATCCTGGGTCAGGGTCTGGTCGATCCGCAGGGCAATCTCGGTGCCGGGGATCATCTCACCGCTGACCAGGTGGTCACGGATAATTTTTTGTGCAATTGTCAGTCCCATTATGTATCGCTTCCTTTCCAAAGGACCAAGTTTGTTAATTTATAAATTATACCCTATAGAATGGGGGCGTGTCAATGTTTATTCACCCAAAATCGCGGCTTTTAGTTCCGCCGCCGTGCGGGCCATCGCCGTGGGTTTCTCCGCCGCCAGGCGGTCGGCGTCCTGAAACCCCCAGGTCACGGCAGCGCATTTCACCCCCGCCGCGTGGGCGGTGCGCACGTCCTGCACCGAGTCCCCCACGTACCAGGCGTCCGCGGGCGCAACCTGCAGTTGCGACAGAGCGTACAAGATGCCGTCGGGGGCGGGCTTCAGCGGGCGGGTGCCGTCCGCGCCCACCACCAAATCCAGATAATCTCCGAAAAAGCGGCGGCACAGCGCCTGAGCGCCGGCATCGTGCTTATTACTCACCACCGCCACGCGATAACCCGCGGCGCGGAGCGCAACCAGCAGTTGCTCCACCCCATCGTAGGGGCGGGTCAAATCCGCATTGTGGGCGGCGTAATAGGGCAGATACCGCTCCAGCACCGCCGCGCGGGTGGCGTCATCGGTGTCGGCGGGGCAGGCGCGGGCGATCAGCTGCCGCACCCCGTCCCCCACGTAGGAGCGCACCTGCGACTGGGTGCGGGTGGGGAAGCCGAAGGCGGACAGGGCGTGGTTTACCGCCGCGGTCAGGTCACCCAGCGAATTGAGCAGAGTGCCGTCCAAATCGAAAATTACTGCTTTTGTCATAGCTTTCTCCTTGAAATATGTTATGAGGCCCCCTTGCCTAAAGGGGGCTGGATTTTTGCCGCAGGCAAAAATACTGGGGGATTCTATGCCGCTTTGCGGCATATCGCCCTACGGGCGATTATCCCTCCACCGCCTATCGGCGGTCCCCCTCCCTTTAGGCAAGGGAGGCTTAAACCGATTCTCACTTGGTTTGATTTTACCACGTTTCCCTGCCGAAAGCAACCGTTTCGGGTTGACAAACGGGGAGAAAATGGGCATAATAAAGGTTGTTATGAATTTATAAAAAGGAGGTCGCCGTATGTATCTGTACGAAATGCACTGCCATACCCTGCCCTGCAGCGCCTGCGGCGGCATTCAGCCGGAGGATCTGGTACGGGGGATGAAGGAGGTCGGTTATGCGGGCATGGTGCTCACCGACCACTTCTACCACGGCAACACCGGCATCCGCCGCAACCAGCCCTGGTCGGATTTTGTCGCCGCCTATGAGCAGAGCTATCTGCGGGCCAAGGCGGTGGGCGACCAGCTGGACTTTGACGTGCTGTTCGGCATCGAGGAGGGCATCGGCGACTGTCGGGAGGCACTCATCTACGGTCTGACCCCCCAATTCCTCTACGACCACCCCGAAATACGGGACTGCGACCTGCCCTATCTCAGCCACCTTGTCCGCGAGGCGGGCGGCTTCTTCGTCCAGGCACACCCATTCCGCGTGCGGGACTACATCCCCCGTCCGTGGGAGGCGCTGGACCCCGACCTGTTCGACGCCGTGGAGATCTATAACGCCTGCAACCCGCCGCTGGATAACCTGCGGGCGGTACAATGGGCGGCACAGAACGGTCTGCCCGCCATCGCCGGCTCGGACCGTCACTATATGAAGCATTGCGAGAACTTCGGCATTCTGGTGCCCCACCGCATCCGCAGCGAGGCCGAGCTGGCACAGGTGCTGCACAGCGGTGAATATGAGCTGAGCGCCCCCGGCGTTTAAAAAATATACAAAACGTATAAAACGGTAGGAATATTACAGTTTCGGAGGATTTTTTATGAGAATTAAGAAGTCGTATATCATCGGTGTCGCGGTGGTGATTCTGCTGGCGATCGTCATCGTTATGGGGGTCACCAAGCCCGACCCCCACGCCGGTCACGACCACGGCACTACCCAGTCCACCGTGGATCCCCACGCCGGTCATGACCACGCCACCTCCACGTCCACCACGACTGCTGCGGATCCCCACGCCGGCCACAGCCACGGCACCACCGGCGGCTCCACCACCGGCGTCGGGTCCACCCCCACCTCCTCAACCACCATGGGGGATAAGACCACCGGCAACGGCGGCACCAAGGGTACCACCGCCGAGACCCAGCCCGACAAACCCACCGGCGACGACCTGAACCCCGACAAGAGCTATATTATCAAGAAAAATCCGGACGGCACCTACGGCATCACGGTGGTGGGACGCAACGGCGGTCATCTCTACGTCAACCCCAGACTGCCCGCCAAGCCCACCTGCACCGAGATCAGCCAGGACGTGCTGGAGATCGCCGACCGCTCCTCCGCCAACCCCGCCGCCCACTGGGCGGTGTACTGCGACATCCAAAATCATAAGGTGTCCAAGACCTACAAGTACGTGCTGGCGGCCACCGACAACCGCGTGGCGTTCGTGGACCATCGCACCGATAAGTTCCACCTGTTTGTCAGCGACGTATTCGATGAAAAAGAGTATTTCAAGGGCTACGAGCTGAAGGATGCCGCCATCACCAGCAGTGGCTCCCCCAAGGTGACCTGCAAGCGGTCGGGCACCACTCTGACCGTCACCTACTCCACCAAAAAGGGCACCAAGACCGTTAAAATCAAAATGTTTGATAAGTAACATAAAAAAGCCGTTGCCTGATGGCAACGGCTTTTGTTATTGTAAGCGAAAACCCCCGGCTGTGCCGGGGGTTCCATATAGCTTTCAGCGTTCCTTGCCTCTCCCTTTGGGAGAGGTGTCGCCACAGGCGACGGAGAGGGAGCCTCCCTTGTGTAAAGGGAGGTGGCATTTGCGAAGCAAATGACGGAGGGATTGTCAAAATTTATGTTCTTTTTATAAGAATCCCCCAGTCCTCGCATTCGCTCGGACAGC
>JAFSFH010000020.1 GCA_017435305.1 Clostridia bacterium | reverse complement strand
TTGACCGACTTCGCCGCAGGCGAATGTCGAGTAGGCGCCAACACAATCCTGCCAAGGGGTATTTGACCGACTTCGGCGTTAGCCGAACGTCGAGTAGGTTGCCAATGGGGCGACCCCTATTTTCCGTGGGGAGTTTCTTTTGTGTTGTTATTAATTTATTTATCCTACCGGATAACAATCCCTCCGGTTTCGTCGGCGGTGGCCTCCTCAACCACCTCCCTTTGCACAAGGGAGGCACGCCGCCTGTGGCGGCTAACGGGCGGTCGAGGACGCCCGCCCCTACAAAGCGGCATCGCCGCATATTTGACGACTTGGCCGCAAGGCCACAGTCGAGTAGGCTCTGAACAAACGCCCTCCTTTCTTGACAAAACCCGCGCAGAGGTGTATAGTGTAACATAGTATAATGGGTAGTTTTTGTAGACCCCTGCGTTTATAGGAGGATACTGTCTTGAGTAACGAGCACGAGCATAGATCACATCAGCACAAAAAGCATCGCCACTATGACCGCAAGCAGCTGATTCGGAGAGATATTATCCGCAACGTTGTTTTTAGTGTAGTGATCATCGGCGCGGCCTTTGCGCTGGTGTTTTTGATGGATTATCTGGATTCGAACCGTGATGATCCGGTGGAGGTGACACCACCCACCAACGTGGTGGAGCAGCAGCAGACCACCACGACCACGGTGCCGGAGGAGGAAGAATTGTCCACGCTTCCTTTGCCCAAGGAAACCTATGCGTATGTGGGACAGCCGATCACGTTTTATTTTCTGAATTTGACCGGTTATAACTCCCTTGAGGATATTCAAGTAGAGGTAAATACCGGCGGTAAAGGAAAAGTCTATGAGGATCGCTGGGAATATACCCCCACTAAAGCGGAGACAATTGAGTTTGAATTCATCGCCCGCAACAAGAAGGGGACGGTGGTCAGTGAGGGAACCTGCGTTATCAAGGTGAAGGATTGTAGCAAAGAGGATAACCTTACGATGCTGGTTATCGGCGATTCGACGATATCCGGTGGTTATGAAACAGAATATCTGCTGGATTTCGCAGAAGAGGATAATTTTGATATTACACTGCTGGGGACACAGACCACCCCCTATCTGAATAATCCGTACAACCGACACGAAGGTCGCGGCGGTTGGCGCGCAGAACATTATCTCACCAAATCTGGCTTTGACGGATTGATCAATCCTTTCTACAATCCTACGGATCGAGCTTTTGATTTTCGTTATTATATGGAGTCGCAGTGGTATGCGGATGTGGACTGTGTGTGTATACAGTTAGGCATTAACGATGTGTTTAGCGCAAAGAATGACAAAACGTTAGATGAGACGTATATGCCTGCATATATTGAAAATATGCAGAGCATTATCAACAGTATTCATGAGTACGATCCTGATATTAAGGTGATATGGCATATGATTCTTCCCGGTTCCACAGATGAGCAGAAATTTATGAATGCTTATCAAATGTCTCAAACCGGAGCGCGGTATAAGCGCAACACTTATTTAGTGAATTTGGAGATTATCAAGATCGCAGAGAATATGGAGAATGTTTACGTGGTGCCCACTAATGCAGTGCTGAACACAGGCACCATGGCTGCCAGCAGTCACGGTGCGGTTCACCCCGGTAAGCAGGGCTACGAAGAGATTGCCACTCAGCTGTATTCTTACATTCGTGCCATAAACTAAGGAAACGCCCCAGCAATGGGGTGTTTTTCTTTTGTATATAGATGTGCAGGAATGAATTGACTTTTTTGCACGATTTGTTTATAATAAATGCTGTATGTACACTCGTTAAATCAAACTTGTGAGGTGCTGAAATGAACAAGACCGATCTGTTTCTGAAAGCCATTGAAGATGTAAAAAACAAAGAAATCCCCGCCGAGGTGCTGGATCGCGCCAAGCTGGCGCTGCTGGACTACATCGGCGTGACTCTGGCCGGTCTGCACGAGCACCGTGCTAAGGTGGACAGCCTGGTGGAGAGCTTCTGCGAGCAGGGCGGCGACATTCGCCCCATCGGTCTGAACGTGCCCATGAGTATGAACAACGCCGTGTTCCTGAACGGTCTGAACGGTCACGCCCTGGACTTTGACGACGGCACCAATGCCGGCATCATCCATCTGGGCTCGCCCCTGTTCTCGGTGCTGCTGGCGCTGGCACAGAAGCACAAGGTCACCGGTGACCGGCTGCTGCGTGCGGCGGTGCTGGGCTATGAGACCTCCTTCACCATGGCTATGACCATCCAGCCCACCCACAAGCAGCGCGGCTATCACGCCACCGCCACCTGCGGTCTGCTGGGTATTGCCGTGGCGGTGTCCGAGCTGCTGGGTTATAACGACAAGCAGCGCAAGGATGCCTTTTCCACCGCGGCGGCCTGTGCTACCGGCACCCTCAAGGTGCTGGAGGACGGCTCTCAGCTCAAGCCCTTCAACGTGGGCAAGACCGCGCTGCTGGGTCTGATTGCCACCCAGATGGCCAAGGCAGGCTTTGACACGGCGGACGACGCCCTGTCGGGTATGGCGGGCTTCCTCAGCCAGATGTACGGCAGCGAGGACGTGGAGTTTGCCCCCACCCTGCTCAACGGCACCTACGCGGTGCAGAAAGCGTATATCAAGCCCTACGCCGCCTGCCGCTACACCCACCCCTCCATTGACGTGGCCCGCGACCTGCGTGCGCAGGGCGTGCTGGCGGTGGAGGATATCGACAGCGTGCATATTAAGACCTACGCCCTGGCGGTGAAAAAGCACGACCACACCGACATTAAGGGGGCTGCCTCCGCCAAGATGAGCATCCCTTATAACTTTGCGGTGACCTACGTGCTGGGTCGCACCGGTATGGAGGCGTTCACCGAGGATTCTCTGAACAACCCCGACGTGCAGGCGCTGACCAAGAAGATCGTCACCACCGAGGACGCGGATATGACCGCCGCCTTCCCGAAGGAGACCATTGCCACGGTGGACGTGATCCTGAAGGACGGTCGCGTCATCAGCGGCAAGAGCGTGCTGCCCAAGGGCGAGCCGGAGAACCCCTTGACCCGTCAGGAGGCCATTGACAAGTTTACCGCCCTGGCTCTGTACGGCGGCAAGACCGAAGCGGAGGCTGCCGCTATTGCCGATGCGGCGCTGAACGTGGAGACTCGCCTGGACGAGCTGTGCTCACTGCTGTAAGAGAGGAAACGAGTATGCAGGATATTACCACCCGCATCAGCCGATTTGTGGCTGACCTGCGGTTTGAGCATTTGGACGCGGCGACGGTGGAGCAGGTAAAGCTGTTTATCGCCGATTATTACGCCGCCTGCTTCGCGGGCTATCGCATTAACGCCGCCCTGAACGACAAGGTCATCCGTCGGATGACCGATATGGGCGGTAACCCGCGGGCGACCGTGCTGTTTATGGATAAAAAGATGCCGGAGACCAACGCGGCGTTTATCAACGCCCTGTTCGCCCACGGAGCGGATATGGACGACGGCAACCGTAAGGCGGCGGGACACGTTGCCACCCACGTGATGCCGGCGGTGTTTGCGCTGGCGGACACCCTGGAGGGCGTGACCTGGCAGGATGTGTTTACCGCCATTGTGGCCGGCTATGACGTGTTTAATCGCGTGGTGGGGGCGGCTCAGCCCAGCCTGTACGCCAAGGGCTTCCACTCCACCGGCATCGGCGGCGGCATCGCCTGCGCCGCAGCCTGTGCCAAGCTGATGGGTCTGGATGCCGACGGCATCTACAACGCCATCTCGCTGGCCGCCATCCAGTCCTCCGGTCTGATCATCATCGACGAGAGCGGGCAGGGGTGCAAGCCCATCAACCCCGCCAACGGTGCCCGCATCGGTCTGGAGTCGGCGCAGCTGGCGGCGCTGGGGGTGGAGAGCTCCCGAAACCCGCTGGAGAGCAAAAAGGGCTGGTTTAACGCCTTTAGCGATACGGTGGACGAGGACACGCTGTTCAGCGGTCTGGGTGAGACCTTCACCATTAACGAGAGCTATCTTAAGCTGTACCCCTCCTGCCGTCACACCCACTGCGGCATTGACGCGGCGGTGGACATCCGCCGTCGGATGGACGCCGACGGTGTCGCGGTGGAGGACGTGGAGGACATTCTGGTCACCATCTATCCCAACGCGGTGAAATCCACCGGTCACACCCCCTATCCCAAGACGGTGGACGAGGCGAAGTTCTCGCTGCACTACTGTCTGGCCGCCGCGCTGGAAAAGGGCGAGTTCGGTCTGGCGGAGCTGGAGGTATCCGGCTGCCGTATGACCGACAGACTGGTGCCGCTGGTGCGGGTGGTCACCGACCCTGAACTGGAAAACCGAGCCAAGGGCATCCGCGGCGCGGTGGTGACCGTTACGGCAGGGGGCAAGACCTATACCGAAACGGTGCTGACCCCCAAGGGAGAGGGCGAAAAGCGGCTCTCCTGGGCGGATCTGGAGATCAAATTCCGCCAGTGCGCCGAGGGTATGGCGGACAGCGGTCAGGTGGCGGATATCATCGCCCGCATCCGTGCCATTCAGCCGTCCTGCTCCTATACGAAGCTTGTGTAATTAAAAAAGCACCTCACGGATATTCCGTGAGGTGCTTTTTGCGTTATTCTTCTGTTTCGGGGGCGCTTTCGGTTTCGGCTTCCGCCTGAGCCAGCTTGCGGTTGCGGGCGATGGTGGCGTCCCGCACCAGCATCTGGATGATGGCCATCAGCGGTGGCGCCAGGAAGATGCCCCAGAACCCAAACAGTCCGCCGAACAGCGTGATGCTGAGCAGCACGTAGATGGGGCGCAGACCCACCGAATCACCCACCACACGGGGTTGGATGATGTTGGCATCGATCTGCTGGACGACGATGGTGTAGACGGTGACGCCCAGGGCGGTGTAGAAGCCGTTGGTCAGCAGGGTCACCAGCGCGATGACGATGCTGCCCGCGATGGCGCCGAAATAGGGGATCATATTCAGCAGACCCAGACCCATACCCAGCAGGATGGCGTAGGGCACGCGGAAGATCAGCAGTCCGACGGACACCACCACGCCGACGCACAAGGAATCCAGGAAGGTGCCGAAGAAGTACTTGTAGAAGATGGTGCCGGTGCGGTGGGTGTAATCGCCCAGGGTGTGCAGGGTCTTGGGCTTGATAAACAGGGACAGGAAATTCTTCAGCGCCCGAATCAGGTGCTCACGCCCGCCCAGCATATACAGGGATACGATCACCGCAATAACCACCTTGATGATGGCGGAGGCCACGTTGCCCACACCCTTGATGGCGGTGACGATGTTTTCGGTGGTCACCAGCTCGGTGAGGGCTCCCACCAGCGAGTCGTATACATCCTGCAGGCGATCCTGCAGTCTCAGATCCTCCAGCAGACCGCCGGGCTCCACCAGCTTATCCACCGTGGTCATCAGCGAGGCGTAGTAGTCGGGCAGGGCCTCGATCAGGCCGGTGATGCTGTCCACCACGGCGGGGATGATGAGATAGATTACCAGCGCCAGCAGGCTCAGCAGCGCCACGTAGGAGATAAACAGCGCCAGCGGGCGCGCCAGCTTAGGCCACAGCTTGCCCTTGAGCTTGAGGAATTGCTTCTCCAGCAGGTTGCTGGGGCCGTGCATAAAGAAGGCCAGCACGAATCCGCCCACGAAGGGGGACAGAATGCCGATCATCTTGCCGATCAGCCCCACAGCCTCGCCGAAGTTGTCGTACAGTTTATATACCAGTATGGCGGCGGTCACCAGAGAAAAGGTCCACAGCCATCGTTTGACAGAGTTTTTCCGTTCCATAAGGAATCCTCCTCTCGTTGAATAAAGTATATCAAAACCCCGCAGGAAAAACAAGGAATATTTTGTAAACCTTTTGTGAGCAAGGGTTGGTGCATAAACGGCACGCATTTTCGTGGGTTTTCGGTTGAGGTTTCGGGTCGGCGGTGGTATCATAAAAGTACAATGTGAATTCTATGCACCATAAGGAGGTGGCCGCGTGAAACCTCATAAGGAAGAATTGCCCATGGTGCTGTTGGGCGCCCGCCTGCGAGCTCTGCGCCTGCGTCGGGGGGTCAGCCAGCAGGAGGTTGCCAGACAGCTGCAGGTGGATCGCACCACCTATACCAAATACGAGAACGGGCGCGTCTGTCCCGACCATCAGGCGCTGGTGCGTCTGGCGGAGTATCACGGCGTGACCTTGGACTGTCTGCTGGGGCGGGAGGAGATGGCGGACGAGGCCGCGGTGTCGGATGCCGACGATTATAAGTGGACGCTGTCTCTGCCGGAGCGCCAGCTGGTGCAGATGTTCCGTCAGCTGCCGGAGGAGCTGAAGACCGCGATGGTCAAGGAGATGGAGAAAAGCTATCTTCAGAATAAGCAATCATAAAAAAGCACTCTGTAACCCACGGGTTACAGAGTGCTTTTTGTTTATTGTAAGCGAACCCCCCGGCTGTGCCGGGGGTTCCATATAGCTTTCAGCGTTCCATAGCCTCCCTTATAAAGGGAGGTGGCATTTGCGAAGCAAATGACGGAGGGATTGTCAAAATTTATGTTCTTTTTATAAGAATCCCCCAGTCCTCGCATTCGCTCGGACAGCCCCCTTTAGGCAAGGGGGCCTTGGTTTTGTGCCGTTGTTCGTATGCAAGTGTCAGTTGCTTCACACACACTTGTGTGTTGCCAGTAACATAGGGCTTTGCCCGCATATGGAAAACCCTCGGCTATGCCGAGGGATTTTTATTCACACAGGGCGTTGGCCAGCGCTGCCCACTGGGGCAGGGTCAGCTGCTCGGCGCGGGCGGTGGGGGCGATCCCCGCCGCGCCAAAGGCGGCGGACAGCCGCTCCTTGGTATAGCCGGCGCCGGTGAGGGAATTGAGCAGAGTCTTGCGTCGCTGATTAAAGCCGGCGCGGATGAGACGGAACATCACCGCCTCGTTTTGCACCTGACAGGGGGGCGTTTTGCGGCGGGTGAGACGGATGACTGCGCTGTCCACGTTGGGAGCGGGCATAAAGCTGCCGCGGGATACCCCGAACAGGGTTTCCGCCTCGGCGTAATACTGCACCGCCAGCGTCACCGCGCCCGCCTCGCGGGTGCCGGGGGTGGCGCACAGCCGTTGGGCGGCCTCCTTTTGCACCATTACGGTGATGTTCTCCACCGGCAGGCGGCTCTCCAGCAGCATCATAATGATGGGGCTGGTGATGTAGTAGGGCAGGTTGGCGCACACCGCCACGGGGCGGTCGCCGAAGTGCTCCTGCAGCAGGGCGGGGAGATCCAGCTTCATACAGTCCCCCCAGACGAAGGATAGGTTATCCACCCCCTCCAGCGTCTCCGCCAGCACGGGGGGCAGGCGGTCGTCCAGCTCGATGGCCACCACCCGCCCTGCCTGACGGCAAAGCTCGCGGGTGAGCACGCCGATGCCGGGGCCGATCTCCAGCACGCCGCCCTCGGGTCCTATGCCGCAGGCCTCGGCCATACGGGGGCACACGGAGGGGTTGATGAGAAAATTCTGACCCAGTTTTTTGGAAAAGCGGAAACCGTGCCGATCCAGCAGATCGCGGATGTAGCCGGCATCGGTCAGACGGGGTTTACATTGTTCGTTCATAGGCACCTCTTACATCCGTCCGCCGCGCTGCAGGCGCTGACGGCGGCGACGGCGGTTGTGCAGGATGGCGTAGCCGATATAGCATCCGATCAGCAGCACCAGCACGCCCACGATCAGCCAGAACCAGCCGGAGGTGAAGAAGCCGCCGACCCCCTGCAGAGCCCACAGCAGCTGACTGCGCTCCACGGTCTCGCCGGCCACCAGATCCACCCGACCGATGACCTGGTCGGTGTTGACGATCAGTTCCACCTGACCCAGCACCTGACCCTTTTCCACCGGCGCCTGCACCGATTCCTCGTACAGGGTGACCTTGCGGATGATCTGAGTCAGATCCAGATTCTTATCCACCACGGTGGCTACCTTGTCGGCGGGCACCAGATTGATGTGGTCGGTGTCCCACGCCAGCTCCAGCGGCAGGGTGGCGATGATCTCGCTCTTGCCCAGCACCGTCTGGTGGTCGAAATGGTTAAAGGCCCACTGGAACAGGGTCTTGGTGTCCCGATAGTGCAGACCGGTCTCGCCCTTTTGGTTCTCCTCGGGGCAGCCCAGCACCACCACCAGATACTCATAGCCCTGGTCCCGCGCCACCGAGGCGCAGGTGCGACCCTCGTGCTCCGACAGACCGGTACGGCTGTGGGCGATGGGGCTGTAGTGATGGATGCTGGAGGATTGCAGCAGGCTGTTGTTGGACACGTAGGTACGGCTGCCGCCGGATTTCGGCTTCACCGTCACCTGATACTGAGCCGCCATCTCCTCAAATTCGGAGAATTGCTGGCAATAGCGGATGATGCGGTACATATCGCGGGCGGTGGTGTACTGTCCCAGACTATCCAGACCGGTCAGGTTGGAGAAGTGGGTGTACTCGCACCCGATGTCGGCGGCCATATCGTTCATACCGTCCATAAAGGCGTTGACGCTGCCGTCGATGGCCACCGCCAACACGGTGACCGCATCGCTGGCGGACTGCATAAAGGACACCGCCAGCAGATCCCGCAGGGTCCATTCCTCGCCAAAGGTCATATTGGCGGTGGGCACGCCGGTGCCCGCCACGTAGCGGTTGAACATATCCGCCGTGTATTTGCCGGTGACCTTGTCAATGTTCATATCCTCCTGGCGGATGCGCTGCAGGGCGTAGGCCGCCACCGCATACCGCATCATAGAGCCGGGGGCGTGTACCTCGTCCGCCTTTTTCTGATACAGCACCACGTCCCCCTCGGCGTCGCCGGTCAGGTTTACCAGGATGGCGGACTGGGCGTACAGCTTGGTGTCCTCCGGCAGGGGATAGCCCTCAGCGGCTACCGGCAGGGCGGCGCACAGCATTCCCACGGTTATCATCAGCGCCGACAGGGCGGCGACTATTCTCTTTTTCAGCATAGCGGGTTCCCCCTTTGCAGAGTGAATATAGATAAGTATATCATATAATGGGCGGGTTGTACAAGTCCTTTTGTGTCGGCGCAAAAAATTCCCCGTTACCTCTTGCAATACCGACGGGTTTGCGGTACAATAAGGGCATAGACAGGCGGTATTCCCGCCGATAGATAAGGAGTGTATTACCAATGGCTATGAACGTTTTAGTAGAGACCTCTGCCCGCCACATCCACGTATCCCAGGAGCACCTGGAGATCCTGTTCGGCAAGGGCTATGAGCTGACCAAGAAGAAGGATCTGTCCCAGCCCGGCCAGTACGCCTGCGCCGAGCGCATCGACGTGGTAGGCCCCAAGAAGACCCTGCCCGGCGTGTCCATTCTGGGCCCCGTGCGCCCCGCCACCCAGGTGGAGCTGTCCCTGACCGATGCCCGCAGCATCGGCTGTGTGGCCCCCATCCGCGAGTCCGGTGACATCGCCGGCTCCGGCGCCTGCAAGCTGGTGGGTCCCTGCGGCGAGGTGGAGATCGCCGAGGGCGTCATCGCCGCCAAGCGCCACATTCATATGACCTGCGCCGACGCCGCTCAGTTCGGTCTGGAGGATAAGCAGATCGTATCGGTCAAGATCCCCTCCGAGGGTCGCGAGACCGTGTTCGGCGACGTGGTGGTCCGCGTCAGCGACAGCTATGCGCTGGCTATGCACATCGACACCGATGAGTCCAATGCCGCCTGCGCCGCTCCCGGTATGATGGGCGAGATCATTAAGTAAGAAAAACATTATGAAAACGCCGCAGACTCCTGCGGCGCTTTCACAAAAAGAGGAGGAATTACAATGAAAACCTGTCCGAAATGCGGTATCGCTCTGCCCGACGAGGCGACCTTCTGCACCACCTGCGGCGCCCAGATGAACGCTGAGCCCGCCCCCCAGCCGGAGGCTCCCGCCGTGGAGGCACAGCCTGCCTACGTTCCCCCCGTGTACGTTCCCCCCGTCACCCCCGTGTCCTATGCTCCCGCGGAGCCCAAGACCGAGCCCATCTCGGTGGGCGGTTGGATGGCTCGCGATCTGATCCCCTGCATCCCCGTGGCGGGCGGCATCATCTATTTCATTATGCTGTGGGTCTGGGCGGCGGACAAGAGCAAGGAGGCGTCCTTCCGCAACTGGGCGAAGTCCCGTCTGATCTGGATGGCCATCGGCGTGGGCGTCGGTCTGCTGCTGTTGGTTCTTCTGCTGGCGTTGGGCTTCACCTCCGCTGATCTGATCGACGAAATAGTTAACTACTAATACCTAAAAAACCGCTACCCGTGAGGGTAGCGGTTTTTTTGTTTCTTACAACAGCGTAATGCCGTGGGCGACGCATTCCTCCACCGTCTCGGGAGGCCAGATGGACACCTGCACCTCGCCGATGTGAGCCTTTTCCAGCATCAGCATACACAGGCGGCTCTGTCCGATACCGCCGCCGATGGTCAGCGGCAGGGAGCCGTCGGCGATGGCCTGATGATAGGGGTACTGCATCCGATCTTCCGCTCCCGCGGCGGACAGCTGGCGCGCCAGCGCGGCGGCATCCACCCGGATGCCCATAGAGCTGATCTCCAGGGCGTGCCCCAGGGTGTCGTTCCACAGCAGCAGGTCGCCGTTGAGCGTCCAGTCGTCATAGTCGGGGGCGCGTCCGTCGTGGCGGGTGCCGTCCCGCAGGGTGCCGCCGATACCCATCAGGAACACGGTGCCGCACTCACGGGTGACAGCGTCCTCCCGCTCCTTTCCGGACAGGTCGGGGTACCGATCCGCCAGCTCCTGGGCGGTGATAAAGGTGACCTCCTCGTTGACATCAAAGGTCAGCAGGGGGTATTTCTGCTGCAGCAGCTTGTTGGTGTCGGCGACCGCTTTGACGATGCGGCGGACGGTCTTCTGCAGGTATTCCACCGTCCGTCGGTCGGCGGTGATCACCTTTTCCCAGTCCCACTGGTCCACGAAGATGGAGTGGGTGTTGTCCATATCGTCGTCGCGGCGGATGGCGTTCATATCGGTATAGATGCCCTCCCCCGGTTTAAAGCCGTAGCGCCCCAGCGCCACTCGCTTCCATTTCGCCAGAGATTGTACCACCTCGGCGCGCTGCTCGTCCATCTCCTTGACCGAAAAGCACACCTTGCGCTCCACGCCGTTCAGGTCGTCGTTGATACCGCTGTCGGCGGTGACCAGGACGGGGGCGGTGACCCGCTCCAGGTGGAGATTCTGCGCCAATAGCACCTGAAAGGTGTCCTTGATGACCTTGATGGCCTGCTGGGTCTGGCGCAGGTCCAGCTTGGACTTGTAGCCGTCGATGTATTGAATGTGGGACATAATATCACCTCAGAAAACCTTGAATAGGGCGAAGGCTCCCTCTTAGAGGGAGCTGTCACGGCGTGAGCCGTGACTGAGGGAGTTGCTACCGATAGGCAGCGCATAATGAACTCCCTCCGTCTTTCGCCAAAGGCGAAATCCACCTCCCTCAGTGAGGGAGGCTTTCTCTACATTAGGGGGTACGTTTCATTACCGAATGCTGCCCACGGTGCGGGGGAACAGCTGGGCGTCACGGATGTTGGCCACACCGGTGACGTACATCAGGATGCGCTCAAAGCCCAGACCGAAGCCGGAGTGGGGGACGGAACCGAAGCGGCGCAGGTCGATGTAGTCCTGATAGTCCTCCAGATTCATACCGCGGTCGTTCATGGCGGCGATCAGCTTATCCAGATCCGCCTCACGCTCGGAGCAGCCGATGATCTCGCCCACGCCGGGCACCAGCAGGTCGGTGGCGGCCACGGTCTTGCCGTCGGGGTTTTGCTTCATATAGAAGGACTTGATGTCCTTGGGATAGTTGGTGACGAATACCGGCTTTTTATAGATGACCTCGGTGATGTACCGCTCGTGCTCGGTCTGCAGGTCACAGCCCCAGTCCCCGGGATACTTGAATTCCACGTCCGCCTTTTTCAGCAGGTCGATGGCGTCGGTGTAGTCCAGCACCACAAAGTCGCTGTCCACCACGCCCTGCAGCTTTTCGATGAGCCCCTTCTCGAAGAACTTGTCAAAGAACTGCAGCTCGGCAGGGCATTTCTCCATCACGTCGGCGATGATGTACTTGATCATCTCGGTGGCGATCTCAATGATGTCGGGCAGCTCGGCAAAGGCCACCTCCGGCTCCACGTGCCAGAACTCGGCCACGTGGCGGGGGGTGTTGGAGTTTTCGGCGCGGAAGGAGGGGCCGAAGGTGTAGATCTTACCAAAGGCCATGGCCGCCATCTCGCCCTCTAACTGACCGGACACGGACAGACCCGCCCGCTTGCCGAAGAAGTCGTCGGCGTAGTAATCCTCGGCGGACTTATACTGGTCGGACCAGCCGATGGTGGTCACCTTGAACATCTCGCCGGAGCCCTCGCAGTCGCTGTCGGTGATGAGGGGGGTGTTCACGTACACGTAGTTGCGCTCCTGGAAATAGCGGTGGATGGCGGCGGCCATCACGCTGCGGACGCGGAAAATGGCGTTAAAGGTGTTGGTGCGCACCCGCAGATGGGGGATGGTGCGCAAAAATTCCAAGGTGCAGCGCTTTTTCTGCAGGGGATACTCGCCGGGGCAGGCGCCCAGCACGGTGACGGCGGTGGCGTTCACCTCCACGCCGTTGCGCTCGCTGGCCACCAGCGTGCCCTCCACCTTCAGAGAGGTGCCCAGGGGCATAAAGGGGGATACGTCGGCGATAACCTCCTTGTCCAGCACGATCTGCAGGTGCTTGAGGCTGGTGCCGTCGTTCATCTCCAAAAACGCCACGTTCTTGGAGTCGCGGCTGGTGCGCACCCAACCGCAGACGGTGACCTGCTGACCGATATAGGCAGGGTCGTTGTACAGTTTTACGATGTCGATGTGTTTCATAATGCTAACTCCTTTTCGGATAGTTTGTACGAAAAACAAAAAAACACCATTCATCCCTAACATTAGGACGAACAGTGTTCGCGGTGCCACCTAATTTGTCTGCGCGTCGCAGACCACTCCGCCTCGATAAAGGCTTTCCGTTTAACGCACGGCAACGGCTCACCCTACTGACCACGGCGTTCAGGCTGCAACTCGGGAGGGTTATTCGCGCAGACGCGTGCCATCGGGCTTACACCGTCCCCGACTCGCTGAGGGTGCTGTTCTGCGGTACTTATCTCCGTCACGGTTTTTATTAACATTACCATAATAACAGGGGTTTGTCAAATGTTTTTTGAACTTTGCGCTACTTCCAAAGGATTGCGTAGGGGAGGGGCTTCGTCCCCTCCCGCGGGCGTGCGCAGAGGCCCGCCCCTACGGCGCTGTTTGGTGAGGGTGTTTGTTCCCTACTTTTCTCTTGCGCGGTTTTTCCATCTATGCTACAATAATCAAAAAACGAAAGGGAGGGATTTTGATGGCGGTATTTACACCGGAGTGCCCCACGCAGGAGCTTACCGTGCTGCCCTTTGCGGCGGCGCTGACTCCGCAGGCGGACTGCTCCTACGATACCGAAAAATGGCTGTACGCCCCCACCACCTTCTTACCCTATCGTTACGTGCTGGGTGTGCGGTGCAGCAAACCGCTTATTTGCATCGGCATCAACCCCTCCACCGCCGACCCCACCCGTCTGGACCCCACCCTGCAGTCGGTGGAGCGCATCGCGCGGAGCAATGGGTTTGACGGCTTTATGATGATGAACGTATACCCCCAGAGGGCCACTGTCCCCACCGATCTGGACAGGGAGTGCAACCCGCTATTGCATCGAGAGAATTTGGAAGCGTTTCGCCACGTGCTGTCCTTGTGCGGCGGCACCCCCACTGTGTGGGCGGGATGGGGCACCCTGATCGAAAAGCGCCCCTATCTGTACCACTGCCTGCGGGATATGATCGCGGTGGGTGGGGGATACGGTGTCCGCTGGGTGACGGCGGGCAAACGCTCCAAGGCGGGGCACCCCCATCACCCCCTGTATCTGCGGGGGGATAGCCCTTTAGAAGATTTTGATTTGGAGGCGTATCTCAATGCTGGATCGTGACCGGATCGTATCACAACTGAATAGCGATCGCTATGCGGTATCGGTGGTGGAGCAGACCGTCTCCACCAACACCGACCTGCGGGCGCTGGCGCTGACCGGTGCCGCCGAGGGCACCACGCTGATAGCGGACACCCAGACCGGCGGTCGGGGTCGCCGTGGACGCACCTTCGCGTCCCCCGAGGGTGGCGTGTATCTGTCCACTCTGCTGCGCCCCTCACCGAACACCAAGACCGATCTGATCACCTGTCTGGCGGCGGTGGCGGCCTGCCGCGCCATCGAGAGCTTATGCTCCCTGTGGGTGGAGATCAAGTGGGTCAACGACCTGTACCTGAACGACCGCAAGGTGGCGGGTATCCTCGCCGAGGGTGTCCTCGCCCCCGACGGCACCCTGTCTGCTGTTGTGCTGGGTATCGGCATCAACGTATACGGCACCCTGCCGCCGGAACTTTCCACCATCGCCACCACCCTGGAGCGGGAGGGGGTCACCCTCACCCGCGAGGATCTGGCGGCGGCCTTTCTCAATGAGTGGGAGCGGGTGTATGCCGATACCGACGCCGCTATGGCGGAATACGCCAAGCGCAATCTGGTCATCCAGCGGGACGTGACGGTGGTGCAGGGTCATCAGACCTATCCCGCCCACGCCGTGGGCATCACCTCCGAGGGACATCTGCTGGTACGCACCCCCGACGGGGAGGAGCGGGAGCTGTCCTCCGGCGAGGTCAGCGTGAAATTATGAGGAGGGATCTCCGTGAAACAACCCACAACCAACGATAACCGTCCGTTGATGAACGACGAGGAATTGACCAAGCTGGAGGCGGAATTTATTCAGCGGTATAAGGGCAGCGAAAAGCACCCCATCCGCACCCTGCTGAAGTTCTATAAGGGGCAGTACGGTCGGCTGGCGCTGGCCGCTCTGTGCTATATCATTAAGAAGGCACCCCAGTGGCTGATCCCCATCGTCACCGCCAACCTTATCGACCTGGTGGTGGACAAGCCGGCGGATATGATGCTGTGGATTTGGGTCAACGTGGGTGTGCTGGCGCTGACGCTGGTGATGAACATCCCCTTCCACTACAGCTACGTAAAATTGGAGTCGGTGGCCACCCGCAACGTGGAGGCGGGTCTGCGGGGCGCCTTGGTGCGCAAGCTGCAGCACCTGTCCATCGGTCACTATCGGGAGATGCAGTCCGGCCGCATCCAGTCCAAGATGATGCGGGACGTGGAGGCCATCGCCAACCTGTCCAGCAGCATTTTTATGAACGGTATGGAGATCGCCATCAATCTGGTGGTAGCCATTGCCGTGGTGCTCAGCAAGAACATCTACGTGTTCCTGTTCTTTGTGCTGTGCGCCCCCGTGTCGGGGGTCATCGGCTTTCTGTTCCGCAAGAAATTGCGCACCCTTAATCGCGATTACCGCCACGCGGTGGAGGAGACCTCCGCCGAGGTGATGGATATGGTGGAGATGGTGCCCCTGTCCCGCGCCCACGCCCTGGAGCAGACCGAAACCACCAAGATGAACCGCCTGCTCCACGGCATCGCCAGACGGGGTCTGCGGCTGGACATCACCCAGAGCCTGTTCGGGGCCACCAACTGGGTGGTGTTCGAGGGCTTTCAGTTGGTGTGTCTGGTGTTCTCGGTGCTGATGTTCCTGAACGACCAGATCGCGGTGGGCGACATCACCCTGTACCAGAGCTACTTTACTATGCTGGTGTCCAGCGTCACTATGATTCTGGCGTTGATTCCCACCTTTGCCCGCGGTGTGGAGGCGGTCACCTCGGTGGGCGAATTGATGCACGCCCAGGAGGAAGAGGACAACGACGGCAAGCAGCCGCTGGCGGCGGTGACCGGCGCCTATCGCTTCAGCGACGTGGCGTTCTCCTATGAGGACGGTCATCCTGTGCTCACCGATTTTAACCTGGAGGTGAAGCCGGGTGAAACGGTGGCGCTGGTGGGTGAGTCCGGCGTAGGCAAGACCACCGTCATCAATATGGTCATCGGCTATCATTTTCCCAACGGCGGCGTGCTCACCGTGGATGGGCACAATATCCGCGAGATCGACCTGCGCACCTATCGCAAGCATATCGCGGTGGTGCCCCAGAATACCATTTTGTTCTCCGGTACCATTCGGGATAACATCACCTACGGTCTGTCCGACGTATCGGAGGAGAAGCTGCAGGAGATTCTGGAGGCCGCCCGCCTGACCGAGATGATCGCCCAGCTGCCCAACGGTCTGGACACCTCGGTGGGCGAGCACGGCGGTAAATTGAGCGGCGGACAGCGCCAGCGCATTTCCATCGCCCGCGCCCTCATCCGCGACCCCAAGGTGATCATTCTGGACGAGGCCACCTCGGCGCTGGACAGCGTCAGCGAGAAGAAGATCCAGGAGGCGCTGGATCACCTGACGGCGGGTCGCACCACCTTTGTGGTGGCGCACCGCCTGTCCACCATCAAGGACGCGGACAAGATCGCGGTGATGGAGGAGGGACGTTGCATTGAGTTCGGCACCTACGACCAATTGATGGAGAAAAAGGGCGCCTTCTACAAGTACCGCCAATTGCAATTGTGATGGGATGTCATCCCATCCCAGCGGTAGGGTAGAGCGACAAATCCGAACTCCGTTTTAGGAAGATGGATTTCCGCTCTATCTTCGTTAAAATACTCGCAAATGCCGGGGTGGCTCGCGGATGGTGCAGACGGTTAGTTCCGTTGCCACCCCTATGAGAATGGTGCACAGCACCATTCT
>JAFSFH010000003.1 GCA_017435305.1 Clostridia bacterium | reverse complement strand
GCGACCTGAAAGCGAGCAGATTTTGAGTGGTTTTTATTCTATTGGGGCGATGAAAGGCTGTATGCCTTTCGAGAACAAATAGGGTGAAAAGCACCAAAATCCGCCGCTTTAAGGCGGGTTCGGATTTGTTGCTCTACCCTACCTCTTTCTTCTTTCTGACTCCTTTCTTTTTATTCTTGCTCTGCAAAGGCGCTCTGCGGTCCTTCCCCTGCCGCAGGGCGTTTTTGCGTTTGCATTGTGCCCCGCCGGGTGATATAATGGGGAAAAGAAAGGATGTGGTTGGTATGGTAGAGGTCGTCGCGGCGCTTATATGGGACGGCGAGCGGTTTCTCATTTGTCGCCGCCCCGCCCATAAGTCCAACGCCCTGCTGTGGGAGTTTGTGGGGGGCAAGGTGGAGCCGGGCGAGACCCACGCCGAAGCGCTGATGCGGGAGTGTCGGGAGGAGCTGGACGTGACCGTGGCGGTGGGGGATCGATTTATGGACGTGACCCATCGGTATCCCGACATCCACGTGCACCTGACCCTGTACCACGCCACCATTGCGGCGGGCACGCCCCGCCTGCTGGAGCACGCGGACGCGGCATGGATCACCCCCGCGCAGATGGACGATTACGCCTTCTGCCCCGCCGACACCGCCATCCTGGACCGCATCCGCCGGCAATACGGATAAAAACAGTAAAATTTAACCGACACATAGCAAAAGCGAGGTGAATTTCACCTCGCTTTTATTTAATTCATTACTTCTACTTTTTTATATTTCTCTTAAACAATGACACCTGTATTCAAAAAAATCTCGTTTCCTTATACTTCGAGTTAATTTTTCTTTTCATCAGTAATTTCTTCTTTTGTTTTAATATTACTTATCAATGTATATGCTGCAAATAAAACGAGAATTGCTGTAATCAAATAAGATAACGGACCTCTTTCGCAATTAAAATGGTATCCCATAGAACCAGGTTCAGTAGTAAGATAGTTGTTAAAAAACACCTCAAAACATATAATTTGCACTATTATTGGGGCAATAGAAAACTTGTATGATTTTTGATTGACTATTTGTAAGATAATAATCAATGACGTTACTATCATAAATGCTAATGCAATGGTGCCGACCATTTGACTGTCAGCTACCTTACCCATCTTCCAGAAAAACGATGCGGGACCATCGTAATTAAACTCGTCATACCGCATGGCCTTGTATGTAATCGTTCCATCAACAAACAGTAATACTGCTGCCAATAATTGCATTGTTAATTGTATTATACTCTTAGACTTTAGATTCATATTTTTCCTTCTTTCATTATGTGTTTAAAATTCTTTTAAATTCTTTAAACATTTCGGTTGCTTTTTCTTTGGGAATTTTTGACATAGACATATCCGCATAATCTTCGCATAAACAAACGAAATCCGGAATGCCTTTTAGGCTTCCAAATTTAATTGACAGAATAGAAAACATGGCATCAACAAATTTGCCGCATTCAATTTCATCTGCAGTTATGCGAGAATCACCGAAATATACTCTCCCATATTCTTCCAAGGGTAAAGCAATATATCCGTGAAAATTCCAATTTTCCAAAGATGCACCTCCTTGAACAAGAGCTATAGCACCTATAATTATACATATATAGTTCCTATTTGTCAAGCGTTTTAGGAAGTATAATTCTTATATATGGTTATAATGGAGGAGCTAAAATGCTTATTTTGGATTTGCATAATATTGGAAATAATTTATATGGAGTTAGAAAAGCAAAAGGATTAACTCAAGCAGAGGTTGCAGAAAAGGCAGAACTTTCCGACCGCACTTATGCGGATATTGAACGCGGAAGTGTTACAATGCGTGTTGATTCGCTATTAAAAATATGCACGGCATTAAATATTACACCGAACGATATTTTAGTATCGGATAATGTTATTGAAATAACTGAACAGGATATAGCAGAAACAATTAAGGATTGTTCAAATAATGAAAAAGAAACGGCATTAAAACTTTTGAGTGTTTATGTTGAATCTTTGAAATAAGCAGTATAAAACTCCTTTGCTGACAGATAATAGAAGTGTTATCAAATCAACAAAGGAGTTTTTATATATGAAAGCAACGGGTATTGTGAGAAGAATAGACGATTTGGGCAGAGTTGTTATTCCCAAGGAAATTCGCAGGACGATGCGGATTCGGGAGGGGGATCCGCTGGAGATCTTTACCGAGAAGGATGGGGAGGTCGTGTTCAAAAAATACTCTCCCGTGGGGGAGCTGTCCCCCTTTGCGGTGCAGTATGCCGACGTGCTGTCCCGCGCCTGCAATATGACCGTGCTGGTGTGCGACCGCGACCACGTCATCGCCGCCGCCGGTCCCAACCGCAAGGAATTCTACGACCGCCGCGTGTCCGCAGGTCTGGACGACGTCATGGAAAGCCGCCAGTCCTTTGTCGCCGTCACCGGCGGCAACCACCGCCTGCAGCCGGTGGAGGCGGTCACCCGCTTCGCCGCCGTGGCCTCCCCCATCCTCGCCGCCGGCGACATCACCGGCGCGGTGTGCCTCATCCAGCCCGAAAGCGGTGCCGCCCCCTCCGAGGGGGACGTGCGGCTGGCCCAGGTGGCCGCCGCGTTTTTGGGCAAGCAGATGGAGGAATGACGGGGGCGGCCTGCAGGTGGCTGTCATCTCACGTTACTGGCCATCTCCCCCAGTAACTGAAAGTTACCGTTGCGCAGCAACCCCAACGAAAGCCGCAGGCTTTCTCATAACATTTGCTGTAAGCAAATTCATAACTCTAAACTCATAACTAATGACAATCCCCCGTCAGCCTATCGGCTGACACCCCCCTTTAGGCAAGGGGGGCTCCCTCTCCGTCGCCTGTGGCGACACCTCTCCCAACGGGAGAGGCAAGGAACGCTGAAAGCTATACGGAACCCCCGGCACAGCCGGGGGGTTTCTATTACAACAAAAAGGCTCTGTCCGTGATGGACAGAGCCTTTTTTAATGTGTGAAACGGTTTTCGTGTGTGAAACGAGTGGTTATGCCGCGTATTTGAAAATCAAATACGCCACGCCGAACATCACGCACAGGGCTGCGGCAAACACCAACGTGGGCAGCAGCATCATACGAAACGCCATCCAGAAGGTGCGCAGCTTATCCCCAAACGAGGAATACGAGGGGGTTGCATCCGACCGAAAATACTTGCCGAAGCCGGCGTCCACGCCGGACATATCCGCCAGCGTGCGACCGTCGTCGATATACTCGATCTTCTCTTTTTTCGGTTTGTTCGACATAACATTCTCCTCTTGAAACCGCCGATGATAACCGGGTTGTTTTTATCGGCGTGCCGATTTTTTGTCGGGGAAGTCAAAAAGCGCAGGTAATACTGTATGTATTGCCGAGCATTTTTGGCGCTGCCGACGGAACAGCGGCCGTCGAGAAAGGCGACCAAGGTTTAATCGGTGGTTTCCAACAAATGACAAGCCGCAAAGTGACCGGGCTCGTATTCCTTATACTCCGGCACCACGTGCTTGCAGATCTCCTTGGCGTAGGGGCAACGGGTGTGGAAGCGGCAACCCTTGGGCGGGTTGGCGGGGGACGGAATATCGCCGCCCAGCGGGATGCGCTGCATCTTATGGTTGGGGTCGGGGTTGGGCACGGCGGAGAACAGCGCCTTGGTATAAGGATGCAACGGATTCTTGAAAATATCCTCCTTGCTGCCGAACTCCATCATACCGCCCAGGTACATCACACCGATCTTATCGGAGATAAACTTAACCACCGACAGGTCGTGGGAAATGAACACGTACGCCAGATTCATCTCCCGCTGCAATTTCTTCAGCAGGTTGATGATCTGCGCCTGAATGGACACGTCCAGAGCGGACACCGGCTCGTCGCAGATGACCAGCTTGGGGTTCACCGACAGGGCGCGGGCGATGCAGATACGCTGGCGCTGTCCGCCGGAGAACTCGTGGGGATACCGCTCGAAATAGTAATCCCGCAGACCGCACTTATCCATCAATTCCAGCACGTAGTCCTTGACCTGCTCCTTGGGCACGATGTTGTGCACCTTGACCGGCTCGGACAGCAGTCCGCCCACGGTGTCACGGGGAGGCAGAGAGGAATAGGGATCCTGGAAAATGATCTGCATCTGCTTGCGCACCTCCCGCATCTGGGAGGGCTTCAGGTGGGTGATATCCTGACCGTTGAAGATGATCTGACCGCCGGTGGGCTCGTGCAGCTTCAGAATCGCACGGCCGGCGGTGGTCTTACCGCAGCCGGACTCGCCCACGATACCCAGGGTCTCGCCCGCCTTCAGCTTAAAGGAAATGTCGTCCACTGCCACCAATTCCTTGGTGACCTTGCCCAGCATGGTCTTCTTCATCGGGAAGCACTTGCGCAGGTGGCGCACCTCCAGCAAGCAGTCGGGGTCGAAGGGCTTCTTCAGATCCTCCTCGATCTGTTGTTTACGGGCGGCGGCATACTCTGCGGCCAACGCCGCGTCGTCGTATTCGACGGCGGTGGTGGTTACCTTATCATCAGCCATTTTCTGCCTCCTCTCCGTACAGGTGGCACGCCACAAAGTGGGTGGGGCTCACCTGCACCATCTCGGGATAATCGCCGCCGCAGCGGTGAGTGCACATGGCACAGCGCTCCTTAAAGTAGCAGTAGGAGGGCATATTCACCGGGTTGGGCACGTTGCCGGGGATGTTGTACAGCTCGGTGTTGTCGTCCAGCGTCATCGTGGGCTTGGACTTCTGCAGGCCGATGGTGTAGGGGTGACGGGGATCCTCGAAGATCTCGTGGACGGTACCCTTTTCGATCACCTTGCCCGCGTACATAACCACCACGTAGTCCGCCATCTCGGCGATGACGCCCAGGTCGTGGGTAATCAACAGAATGGAGCCATCGATCTTATTCTTAATATCCTGTAAGAGCTCCAGGATCTGCGCCTGAATGGTCACGTCCAGCGCGGTGGTGGGCTCGTCGGCAATAATCAGACGGGGCTCCGCCGCCAGCGCCATAGCGATCATCACGCGCTGACGCATACCGCCGGACAGCTCGTGGGGGAACGCCTTATACACGTTCTCGGGGATGATGCCCACCAAGCGCAGCATCTCATAGGATTTTTCCTTCGCCTGCTCCTTGGTGGCGTTGGGCACGTGGATGAGGGTGACCTCGTCCAGCTGCTGACCGATGGTGAAGATGGGGTTCAGCGAGGTCATGGGCTCCTGGAAAATCATCGCCACCTGCTTGCCGCGGATGCGATGGATCTCGTGGATGGGCATCTTGGCGATGTCGTAGACCTTATCCTCGGTGACCAGGTTGCCCTGATCGTCGGTGACAGGGTTGCCCTTTTCGTCACGGACGTACTCGGAGGACTGGAAACGGATAGAGCCCTCCACGATCTGACCGGTGGGACCCTGGATCAGACGCATCACCGACATACTGGTCACCGACTTACCGCAGCCGGACTCACCCACCACACCCACAACCGAGTGCTTGGGCACGTCGTAGGACACGCCGCCCACCGCCTTGACCACACCCTGCTCGGTGTAGAAATAGGTGTGCAGATCCTCGATCTCCAGAATGTTGGCGGGGTCCTTCATCTCGGACAAAAATTCGCTCTCGGGGGCCTTACGGTTTTTGTAGGCCTCCAGCCGCTTGATCTCCTTGGCGTTCGCCTTGGCGATGGCGCGAATCTCACGGCCGGACAGGTAATTCTTATTCTCATTCTTTCCAGCCATCAGTTATCGCCTCGCTTTCGGGTCAAGGGCATCCCGCAGACCGTCGCCCACGAAGTTGAAGCCCAGCACGGCGATGACGATGCACACGCCGGCGGGAACCCACACGTACAGGTGGTTCTGCAGGATCTCCGGGTTGGTGGTGATGATGTTGATCATCGAGCCCCAAGCGGTGTAGGGCGCCTTAATACCCATATTCAAATAGGACAGGGACGCCTCATATAGGATCATACTACCCAGACTCAGGGACATCTGCACGATCAGCTGGGGCATCACGTTGGGAACCAGATGCTTAAAGATCTTGCGGCCGGTGGAATAGCCCATAGCCTCCGCCGCCACCATATACTCCTGCTCACGCAGGGACAGAATCTGACCGCGCACCAGACGGGCGGTGCCGGGCCAGGAGATAAAGGTCAGGAACATCATCAGCACGTAGATACGCCAGTCCTCTTCCACTCTGCCCAAGGATACCCAGCCGTCAAAGGCGGAGGAGATGATCAGCAGAATCGGGATGCCGGGCAGGCACATCAGCACGTCGCAGACACGCATGATCACGTTGTCCACCATACCGCCGAAATAACCGGCGATGCCGCCGATGAGTACGCCGAACAGAGTCAGCAGGAACACGGTCATAAAGCTGACCAGCAGGGACACGCGACCGCCGTACATCAGGCGAGCCAGCACGTCGTAGCCCTGGTCGTCGGTGCCCAGCGGATGGCGGGCAGAGGGCGGAGACAGGAAATTGTCCGCCAGCTTGGTCTCGGTGGTCTGCTGGATGACGTAGGTGACGCCGTCCACCTCATAGGTCACCTCGGAGGTGGCGTAGCTGGTCTTACCGCTCTTATCCAGCTCGGTCTCGCCCCACTGGGTATACACCAGCGGACCGGCGAAGCACAGCAGGAACAGACCCAGCACCATCACCAGACCGATGATGCTCAATTTGGAGCGGAAAAAGCGCCGCAGCAGCATCTGGGTGGGGGACATCAGCCGCACGTTTTTGTCAAGGGGGGTGTTGTCAGCGGTGTCGACGGATTGCTCCTGGACGTCCTGCTCTTTCAATTTCAGTTCTTCCATACAGCCACCCTCCTTACTCCAGTTTGACGCGGGGATCCACGATGCCGTACATCAGATCCGCCAGCAGCACGCCCAGCACGCTGAGCACAGCCAGGAACATATTGTAGCCCATAATAAAGGGGATGTCACCGGCGTTCATCGCCTGCAGAGCGATGTTACCGATACCGGGCAGGTCGAACACCTGCTCGGTGATGATGGCGCCGGAGAACAGGGACGGCAGCAGACCGGCCATAGAGGTCACCAGCGGAATCAAGGTATTGCGGAAGGCGTGCTTATTGATAACCACGCTCTCCTTAAGACCTTTGGCGCGGGCGGTGCGGATGTAATCCGAGCCCAGCACCTCCAGCATATTGGTACGGGTCATACGCATACGGGCACCGATGGACAGGATGACCACCGTGAGGATCGGCAACGTCGCATAGCGGACGTAGTCCAGCAGCAGACCGATGCCGGTCGTGGTGGTGGTGGCATCGCCCAGACCGCTGGCAGGGAACCAGCCCAGATCCAGCGCCAGCCAGCTCTTCAGCATATTACCGAAGAAGAAGGCGGGCAGGGAGATACCCACCATCACCAGCACGGTGACCAGATAGTCACGGAACTTATACTGGTGGGTGGCGGCGGTGATGCCCAGGGGGATGGCGATCAAGAACTCAAAGATGGTGGCGATCAGAGCGATGGCAAAGGAGGTGCCCATATGCTGAGCGATCTTCTCCGCCACCGGCACGCCGTACTTAAAGCTGATGCCCAGATCCAGACGGCACAGGTCGCCCAGCCAGCTGAGATAGCCCTGGAAGATCTGCCACGGGGTGGCATTCTCGATCAGTCCGTACGCCTGGTACATCTTCTCCACCTGCTCGGCGGTCACTTCGGCGCCGGAGGTCTGCATGGCCACCACTTTGTCACGGACAAAGTCGATGGGCATCAGGCGGGTCAGGAAATAGATGATCAACGACACGCCCAGCAGAACCACGATGGCGTAACCCAATCGTTTAACTATATACTTTAACATAAGCTTCGTCCTTTACTCCAAGGGGATGGGGTCTCCCCCACCCCCTTGGTGGGTTGTCGTTTTGATTAGTTGGCGAACTCCAGCTCCCACAGGCGATCCAAGGGAGAGGAATAGGGGTTCACGTTCTCGGGCAGGCTGTCGGGGTTAATGACGTTGCCGTCATAGGCGTACAGCACGTCGCGCTGGTACACCGGCAGTTCAACCGCCAGATCCAGGATGTAGCCCATAGCCTCTTTGTACAGCTCTTTACGCTCATCCTTATCGTTGGTCTCGCGGGCCTCATCGATCAGATCGGACAGGTCGTCCAGAATGCCCAATTCCTCAGAGGTGCCGCTGTTCTTCAGGTAGTTATAGCCCCAGGCCAGGGTGCTGGTGGCGGTGGAATCCTTGTGATAGACCTGATACATATCGGGGTCCAGAGCAGAGGACCAGGCAGCCGCCCACACGGCCAGAGAACCGGTGGAGATCTTGGTCAGAGCCTGGGTATCGCACACCACGGTGATCTCCCAGCCCATGCTGTTCAGCAGAGCGGCGGCGTCACGGAACACCTTATAGGTGGGGTGATCCTGCAGGGTGGAGCCGGCGATGGTGAAGGTGATCTTCAGGTCGCTGGAGCCCTCGGACACGCCGGCCTCGCTCATATACTTCTCAATGTTGCTGCGGGCGATGTCCTCGCTCCAGGTATCGGCCATGGGATAGTCGTGACCGTTGTCCTTGATGAACTCGCCGTTCTCATCGGTGGGGTACGCCCAGCTGACCATGGACATATTCCAGAAGATCTGCTCGGCGGTACCGACGCGGTAGTAGTCGATGGCCAGAGAGGTGTTCATAGCGCACATAATGGCGCGGCGCAGGTTGATGTCGTTCACCTTGTTGGCGTTGATACCGACGTAACCGTAGCCCAACTGATCGGTGGTGATCATATTGTAGCCGTCCTTGCCCATGGCCTGCAGCTTATCGTAGTTATCGGCGGTCAGAGAGGGGGTGATGTAGTGTACCTCGCCGGTCTGCAGGGCGCCGATGGCGTTGTTGGAGGAAACCACCTTATAGCGGACCTTGTCGATCTTGGCATTCTCAATGCCCTCGCCCACGGTGGTGAACTTATCGTTGGCCTTGAAGTAGACCACGTTGTCCTTATAGAAATCGGACTCGCTGGGGTTGTCGTCGTTGGCGTTGTTGGTCACCTTATAGGAACCGGCGCCCATAGGCAGCTTAACGTTGCGGGAGGACTGGATGATGCCGCTCATAAAGTCGAAGCTGGCATACTCCACGCCGAACTTGTTGTTGGCGATGTCCATCTCCACCGAGCTGCCCTCGCCGTAGTAGTGCTGGGGAGCCACGGTGACCGCAAAGTTCCAGATGGCCTTGGGGTCCACGCCGTTGATGGTGATCTTCAGCACGTCGTACTCGTCGGCATTCTTAACGGTGCCGTCCTCGTTGTGATCGGAGGCCACCTTATACTCGGTGCCGTTGACGGTGATGGTGCTGCCGGCGGCGTCGGTGTGACCCAGAGACTCGATACCGGAGATGTTCTGCACAGCCAGCTCACCGTCCTCGGTGTTCTCGTGCAGAATCAGCTCGCGGGCCTTGGCGGCGTAGTCGGTCTTCAGCTCACCGGCGGTGACCGAGAAGTACAGGATGATGTCCAGCTGACGGGCGATCATATCGTTGTAAACATAGCTGACGGCCGCATCCTTATCCTTGATGGTGTTGGGGTACTGGGGGGTCAGCTTCTGGATCTTGGTGCGATCCTTCTTGCCCTCGGCGTCCTCGGCGTACTCCACCTCAACGTAGCCCTCGGCGAACATAAAGCGGAACACCTCGTCCTTAAACTCCTCGTGGGACTTATAGGGCTCGTCGGTGTAGGACTCCTGCACGCTGACAAAGTCGTCGTACAGCTCCTCCTTGAACATCTTCAGGGTGGTCTCATAGTCCATCAGCAGGGTGCTGTTGGTCACCTCTTCGGGGTTGTTGGAGATGGCGGACTGATAGCCAGAGGACACGGAATAGCCAGAGATGGCCTTCTTCATATCCTCATAGCTGACCTCGTTGGTGGGAGAGGCCTCACGCTCGGAGATGAACAGGTTGACCAGCTCGTTGATACGGGCGTCGGCGCGGGTGTCCGCCTGAGAAGAGATCAGAGCATCACTGCCGCCGTCGTTGGTGGAGCTGACCGTCTGGGTGCGGTACTCCGCCAGACCCAGAATATCGGTGGAATACAGGGTGTTGGAACCGGTGTACACCGGATCCAGATACACGTAGTAGTTGAACAGCACGTCCTCCATGGTCAGAGGATGGCCGTCGGAGAACTGGATGCCGTTCTTCAGCACGAAGTAGTAGGAGATGGTGCCGTCGTCGTTCTCCACGATCTCGTAATCCTTGGTGACCACGGCCTCGTCATCGCCGTAGGCCACCTCCACCTCGCCGTCAACAAACTTGGAGGACAGCATACCGATCTGAGTCATAGACACGATGGTGCCGTCCGCGGCAGAGGTAGAGAAGAAGGGGTTGAACAGACCCTCGGGCTGATCGGTCATAATAACAAAAGCGTCCACGCTCTTGCCGCAGCCGGAGAAGGTCGAGACCATGCCGATCATCAAAGACAGGCACAGCAGCAAACAAAGAATTTTCCGTTTCACACTATCGCTTCCTTTACTAGTTTAATGAGTGGATCAATCCACGAATTCCAGAGTTACGGTGTTGCCGTCCACCTTGATCTTCACGCGGGACGGCTTTTCGCCGGTGGCGGAGCAGGTAACGTCCTGAGCCTTGACGGCATCTCCATCGCCGATGCCGCACACCAGACCGATGGCGTAATCGTCGGTGCCGAAGTAGCAGCCGGAGTCGATGAGCAGGCTGCTGTCCTTGAGGGTCACGCCCTTGAGGGTGGCCTTGTCGGACAGGGTGCCGCACAGCACGCCGAAGGAGCTGCCCACCTTCATAGCGCCCTTCTTAATGGTCAGGGTGACCTTTTCGAAGGTGACGTCGGTGATGGTGGCCTTTTCGGTGATGGTGCCGAACAGACCCACGTTGGTCTTAGAGGAGTTTCTCTGCTCCAGGGTCACGTTGCGAATGACGTGACCGTTGCCCTGAATGGTGCCGGCGAAATTACCGGTCATCAGGGAGTCGGGCCAATACTTGTCGTTAAAGTCCAGATCGTCGTGCAGGACGTAAGAGCCGTTGACGCTGGCATTCTTAATGAACTGCTCGGCGGTGTAGATGTGATACCACTCGCCCTCGACCCAGTCGGTGTACACCTTCATCACGGCGCCCTCGGCGGTGCCGTTGTCGGCGTTCAGGGTGCCGGTGTGGGTGATGACGCCGTCGGTGACAGGCTGCTTGCCCTCGGCATCCAGATACAGCTTATCAAAGGTGTAGCCGTTGCGCTCGGGGACGTCGTTCATATCCATAGCACCGGTCTCCTCGTTCCATACGGGGAGGGTCAGGGTCTCGCCCAGGGTGCTGCACTCGTGGCTGCCCAGCAGGGTGTCAGGGTTGCTGCGGTCGTAGAACTGCACCTCAAACTTGGGCACCCAGGCGGCGTACAGGGTCAGCACCGGCTCGGCGCTGGTGTAGGTGCCGCTGGGATCCACAGCGTGACGGTCGGCGGCGAAATCCCACAGACCGCTGTAGGTGTAGGTGGGATTGCCGTCGGCGTCGGTGCCGCTCTCGGTGCGCTGGGTGTACCAGCCGGCCAGCATACAGCCGGTCTTGGAGGCGGTAAACGCATTACCCTTTCCGCGCACCTGCACGTTGTCCGGCGCCAGCAGGGCCAACGACACCTTGCCGTCGGCGCCCACAGGCATATCGGACACGTTGTAGGAGTCCACCATCACGTCGGTGTTGGTGGTGAAGATGCCGCCGTTGGCATCGAACTTAATGCTGACGGTGTAATTGACCTCGTCGTTGATCTCGTAGGGCGTCTTAACGCCGCCGAAATCCGCGGTGGCGAGCCACCACACCAGCAGAGCCACCGCCGCCGCCGCAGCGATGCCCATCAGCACCCATTTGATCCAGACGGGGAGCGGCTTTCTCTCCTTGCGGGGTTTCTTTTCCTTACGGGGCTTGGGCTCCTTGGCGGGCTTGGGCTCTTTCGCGGGCTTTTCCTTTTTCTCCCGCTTGGGGAACACCTTGCGGAAGAAGGCGCCCACGGCGCAGCCGATCTTCTTGAAGAAGGCGCCCACGGGACGCAGCACCTTGCCGCAGAATGCGGCGACGATGCGCCAGATCTTGACCACAAAGGCGGCCACGATGCCCCAGATCTTAACGATAAAGGCGATGGCGGGATCCAGCACGGGGGCGCACAGGGCGTACAGCTTTTTCAGCAGACCCCATACCCACAGGGCGGCCTTCTTGATGTAGGGCCACACCCACAGAGCCAGCTTCTTCAGGTCGCGCCACAGCAGCTGTGCCAGGGCGGCCACCGCCAGAGCGGCGACGACGCACCAGTGAGCCACCGTCTTGCACACGCGGATAAAGCCGGCGGGGAACGCCTTGCAGAAGGCGATGAACTTGCCGGGGAATTCCTTGAAGAACTTCACAAAGCCGGCGGGGAACGCTTTAAAGAAGCGGACAAAGCCGCAGCCGAAGTTCTTCCAGAACCGGACGAAGCCGGCGGGGAACGCCTTGCAGAAGGCGATAAACTTACCGGGGACGGTCTTGCACCAATTCCAGAAGCGGCGGGGAGCGGTCTTCACCGCGTTGACCACGTCCTCCTCGGAGGTGAAGCCGTACTTGATGCGATAGGCCAGCACACACAGACCGATCAGCGCCGCGGCAATCACCAGACCCAGCAGCGTCCACCAGATCCAGGCGAAGGAGGGCTTCTCCTCCTCCACCGGCTCAGTCTCGGGCTCCTCCTCGGCCTTATCCAGCGCCGCCAGGCGCTGCTCGGCCGTAACCAGGTCGGAATAGTTGTACACCAGACCCTGCTGCAGGGTGGTGGGCACCTTATCGTAGGCGGCGCGGGCGGCCTTGACCAAGGGGCGATGCTCCGCAGTCACCCGCTCTGGCAACGCCTCGATCGCCTTAATGGCGGCCACGGCGTAATCCTCGGCGGCGATGGTGCCGTCCAGACGCAGGTCAAAGTACTGGTTGTAAATGTAGGAATCGTAGTTAATGCCGTTGGTGGGACGGATCATCGCCACCTTGTCCTTGACGTAGCCAACGTAATCCTTGAAGTTGGCGCCGTAGAACACGTTGGAGTACATACCGCCGGTGGCATTCCACATAAAGTAGGGCAGGATGCCTTCGCCGGTGATGGCGACCTCCTCACCGTTGTAATCGGTGTAGGTGCCGTAGTCGCCGGTGCCGGGTACGTGGGTGTAGCTCTCGTAGTAGGTGGGATCAAAGGCCTCCTCCAGCACGGGGGCACGGTAGCTCTTGAATACCACCATCTCCAGCCGGTCACAGTCGTAGAACGCCTTGTGACCCACAGCGGACACGGTATAGGGCAGATCCACCAGCTTCACGTCAGCGCCTACAAAGGCCATGGCGGATACGCGGACGGTGTTATCCATCACGGTCGCCTTGAGGGGATCCTTGCCCAGATAGGTGATCAGCTCCCAGCCCTCCGGCACCTTGCCGTACAGCGAGCCGCCGTACACGGTGACGTTCTTATTCAGGTCGAAGGTGTCGGTGGTGACCGTCTGGCGGACGCCGTTCACCTTCTCCTCCTTCTCAGCGGTGAAGGGGGCGATGATACACATAGCAAAGGGGTTGTCGCCGATGGTCTCCAGCTCCTCGCCCAGCGTCACCTTGAAGGGGGTGTACTCCTCCTTCAGGAAGGCGTGGTCGCCGATGTGCTCGACGTCGGTCAGGACCGCCTCGGTCAGAGCGGAGTAGGCGAAGCCGTAGTTGCCGATGGAGGTGACCTTGTCCAGATTCTCCACCTTGCTGAGAATATCGCAGTAGGAGAAGGCAGCCTCGTCAATGGTAGCGCCCTTGGGATTGAAGGTCACGTTGTTCAGCTTACGGTTGTACACAAAGGCGTACTCGCCGATCTCTTTGGCGGAGGACAGGTCCGCCTTGCGCAGGTTGCCGCACTCGGTAAAGGCGTATTCGCCCACCGTTTTGACGGCGGCGAGATTGACGCTCTGCAGCTTCTCACAGCCGGCGAAGGTGTAGGGCTTTATCTCGGTGATCTTATCGTTCAGCTTGACGCTGACCATATCGCGGCAATAGGCGAAGGCGTATTCGCCCACGCTCTTGGCGGCGGACAGATCCGCCTTTTTAATGCGGGGGGAGTGATAGGTGTACATATAGTGACCGGTGTTATCCACCGCCGCCACGCTCATCTGGTCGTCCAGACACATATAGTACACGTCACCGGACATGGCGTAGTCGCCCAGCTCGGTCACGGCAGACAGGTCGATCTCCTCCAGGCTGGCGTTGTTGTAGAACGCCATCTTGCCCAGCTTGGCGCCCTTGCCCAGGGTGACCTTTTTCAGGCTGGCGGCATTGGTAAAGGCGGTCTCGCCGATGTCGGCATTCTCGCCGATGGTCACGCTCTTCAGCGCGGTGCCGAAGGTGTAGTAGAAATAGCGCTTGCCGTCGATCTCGGTGCGCTCCACCGTGAAGGCGCTGTCCTTATCCATACCGAAGGCGTATTTGCCCAGGGTGACGTTGTCACCCACCACAACCGTCTCCAGGTCGGCGCATTCGCTGAACACGCCCTCCTCCACCTTCATCTTATCCGGTACGGTCACCTTTTTGATGGCGGTGAAGGCAAAGGCATACTTGCCGATCTTGGTCTTGGCGGTAAAGGCGGGCAGGCGGGTGATGCCGGTCTCGAAGAAGGCGTACTCGCCGATCTGCTTGAGCTCACCCAGCGTCACCTTTTTAATGCCGCTGGCGGAGCCGAAGGCGTAGTCGCCCACCTTGGTAACCTCCGGCAGGTTCACGGAGGTCACCTGCTTGGTGTGGGAGAAGGCTCCCTTGCCCACCTCGGTGATCTTGGCGCCGCCGAAGGTTTCGGCGTCCACCTTGCCCTTAACGGTGGGGGCTACGGCCACCAGCGTCTTGCCGTTCTTGGAGAGAACGTAGCCGTTCTTGCCGGTCTTAAAGGCCTTGTTGCCGGACTTGACGATCAGGGTCTTGACGTCGGTGTCGCGGAAGGCAAACTCGTCAATGGTGTTGACGTCGGGACCGATGGTGACCTCGGTCAGATTTTCGCACTCGTAGAACATACCCTCCGGCAGCACCACGGAGTTGACGTAGAACTTCTTGAGCTCCTCACAGCCGGTGAAGGCGTAGCCGCCGTACTTGACCAGTTTGGCGGTGACGGTGACCTCGGCGATGCTCTCACAGCCGGCAAAGGCGTACTGACCGATGGACAGCAGGCTGTCGCCGGTGACCACCTTCTCCAGCTTCTTATTGCCGGCGAAGGCGTAATCGGAGATCACGCAGGCGGAGGGCAGCTCCAGCGTACCCTCCAGGTCACACTTCTCAAAAGCGTTCTGGTTGATGATCTGCAGGTTGTTATCGCCGCTGAAGGTGATCTTCTTCAGCGAGGTACAGTTGTAGAACGCGCCGTACTCGATGGCGGTCAGGGTGGAGGGCAGTACGATCTCCTCCAGCGCCGTCAGATTGGCAAAGGCGTAGGCGTTGATCTTTTCGATGCCCTCGGGCAGCACCACCTTGGTGACGGTGCCGTCACCGATGAACCACTGCTTGGTGGTTTCGCGGTCGTCCCGCTCCAATTCCTCGGGGGTCTTGTCAATGTACTCAAAGTTGGCAAAGGCGAAATTGCCGATCTCCTTCAGCCGCAGGCGGGCGGGCACCTCTACCAGACCGCCCAGACCGTAGTAGTGGTTCAGGATGCCGCCGGTGACGTCGTAGGGATCCTTGACCTCTACGGACACCGACTCGGAGTAGAAGGTGTTCTTGCCGTCCTGCTGGATCTTGACGGTGACCGAGGCGAAGCCCTCTGCCACCGCGGTGACCTGTCCGGAGGAGGTGATCTTGACGATGTCCTCGTTACTGGATTCAAAGATCACCTGCGTATCACGGGGATAGAAGGGATCCATATCCATATTCAGCACCACCGACTCGGAGGGGTACATGGACAGGTTGTACTTACCCTCGAAGAAGCGGATGTTACCGGTGTCGCCGATATCCTTATCCTCATTCTCCAGCATGTAGTACGCCTTTTGGGTGGTGTAGCCGGTCAGGATGAACATATCCGCCACCGGCTTGTCGTAGCGACGATAGCCCTCGTCGCCCTCCTTAAGCACCGTCACGGGGAAGGTGTATTTGAGCTTCGATTCCGGATCGGTGACACGGATGATGGCGCGACCGGACTTGGCGGCTACCAGCTTGTTGTTGACCACGCGGACCACGCTGGGCTTGGAGGACTTGAACTCCAGCAGCTCGCTCCAGGAGGTGCTGGGCTCCACGATGGGGGCCAGGGTGTATACCTCGTTGGGGCTGAGGGTCAGACCCTCCTCCAGACCCTCAAAGGTGAACTTCTTAAAGGAGTCCGGCAGGCGGATCTCGTAGGAGGCGTAGTTCAGCGCATAGTCGTAGGTGGTAAAGACAAAGGAGTTTTTGTTCACCGCGTCATCCTTAATGGTGTAGACGTAATCGGTCAGATCCAGGGTGACGTAGGTGGTGCTGTTCTCCTTGGAATAGATGGGGGTCATAAACTGCTCGAAGGCCACCAGCTCGGGAGCCTCGTTGCCGTCGTCATCGGTGGACATCTTAACGTAGCCCAGCTGGCCGCACATGGCGTAGTGGTTATCGTACACCGCCACCTTGGCAAACAGCTTATTCTTCTTAGCCGTCTTATCGTACTCGTAGTAGTACTCCACGTCGCTGATGGTGGGGGCCTCGAAGTCGATGGTCATGGGGAACTCCATGGTGCGGCTGCGGTTGGCCTTTTCGCCGCCGTCGCCGTAGTCCATGTGACCCACCAGCTTAACGGTCAGGTGAGCGTTGTTGGCCAGGTTGTGCTCCTGCACGTTAAACTCGATCTCGATGTTGGAGGGACGGATGGTACCGCCGTCACCATAGGACTTACGCACGTCCTTCTCCACCGTCTCAAACACCACCTCGCCGGTGGCGTCGTCGGTGATGGTGATGTCGATGGAGCTGGCGGCACGGAGCATACCCGCCCATACAAAGCGCAGGGAGCAGATGGAGCCCGTCTGGTTGGACAGAGCAATGTAATCCTTGTTAGCCGAGATGACCACGTCGTCGGGATCCTGCACGAAGTAGTAAGAGCCCAGATAGCTGACGAAGTCGCTGGAGATGCCGCCCACCGCACGGGAGGGGAAGGAATCCGCCATCAGCTTATCCTCGGGGTCGATGCCGTCGTCCAGCTCGTCGGCGTTGGTGTCGTAGTACTCCAGGTCGAACATAGGCGCCCGGGTCCAGTCGCCGTAGAAGGCCAGATAGGGAACGCTCAGGTCGATCTTGGTGCCCAGCTTGGCCTCCAGAGAGATGAAGCCCTCCACGTACATACCGTTCTCAAAGGACTCATCCAGATATTTCTTATCCTCGTCGCTGAGGGTGATGCGCACCTTAACGGTGGCCTGCTTACCCTTGCCGACGATCACGTTGTTGCCCAGCTTGGTGCCGCCGTCCACCGAGAGGATCTCCATCTCGGCACCCTCCAGCACGTGAGCCTGCTCGGTCACGGTGGTCTCACCGGCGTTGGTCTTGGTATCGGACACGCCCTCGGTGATGATGCTGGCGGACACGTTGTACATCAGCTGCTTCTTGCTGAAGTTGTCCACGGCGAAGGTCATCTCATAGACACCCTTCTTGTCCGGGTCGTCGCCCAGCTCCAGCTTGGTGGTGTCCATGGGATTGCCGTCCTTATCGTAGGTGATGATGGCGGCAGGGGTCTTGGTGGCGGACAGCAGGTTGGCCAGACCGGCGCCCTGCTTACGCACCGCGTAGGGCTGTCCGTTGGTGTTGATGAGGATGTCGGCGGTGGACATCATCAGGCGGTTCACCATCGCGGTCACAGCACCGGGGTCGTCGGCGATCTCGGGGAAATTCTCCACCACGTACTGGTGCATCAGCACCACCGCACCGGCGGTGTTGGGACAGGCCATGGAGGTACCGGACAGACGGTCGTAGCCGCCGCCGGTCACCGAGGACAGAATGTTGCCGCCGTGGGCGGTGATCTCCGGCTTAATGCCCAGGCTGGGGGTGGGACCCCAGGACGAGAAGTCGGACATAAAGGGACCGGAGGTCTGGGACTTGTCAATGTTCAGCATACCGGAGCCGGCAGCCGCCAGCACCTCGCCGTCGTCCTGAGAGATGGAGCACACCGCCAGGGTGGCGTCACCGATGTTCATCTTGATCTCACCGGACACGTTGTTGTAGATGATGATACCCACCGCGCCCTGGGCCTCGGCGATCAGCGCCTTCTCCTCGAAGGTGTTGGAGCCGCGGCGCACCAGCGCGATCTTGCCCTTGACGTTCAGACCGGTGTAGTCCGCGGAACGACCCACGCCGGGGACGGTCACGTACTCGATCTGCTTGCCCTCGACGTCACCCAGCAGGGTGTCGAAGAAGTGCTTCTCTTTACCGGCGTTGTCATTGGCCTCATCGAAGTAGATGATGGAATCGCCGTATTTGATATAGGGGGTCTCCACGCCGTTGACCGACGCCACAGACAGGGTGCCGGCGTAGGTGCCGGGGGAGCCCACGGTGCCGCTGTCGGGGTTGGAGGTCAAGGGCAGGTTACCGTTGGCCTCGGAGCCGTAGGCGGAGTTGTAGGAGTTGGAGGCGGCCACCACAACGGCGATACCCGCCTTACGCAGGCGGTCGTACACACCGTCCAGCAGCTCCTCCTCGGTCTCGTGGTCAAAGCCGCAGGCGGTACCCAGGGACATATTGATAACGTCCACGCCCAGAATCACACAATCCTCCAGAGCCGCCAGGATCCAGGAGCTCATGGCGGAATCCTCTACGTCGGAGAAGATCTTCATGGACACCAGCTGGGCGTTGGGCGCCACACCGGTAATGGTATCGTCCTTACCTACGATGACGCCGGACACGTGGGTGCCGTGGTTGTTGTGGGTGGAATACACGTCGGGGTCGTTATCCGCGTAGTCGTAGCCGAAAGGAACCTTATTATTGATGAACACATCGTCAACGGACAGACCCTTGGCCCACTCATATGCCTTGGTCTTGCCCACCAGCTTCTTAACGTCCTCATAGGTCAGACCCAGCTGATCGGATGTGAAATTATCCAGAGAGAAAGCGGAGTGATTGGAGTCCAGACCGGTGTCCAGAACCGCCACCACCATACCGGTGCCGTCATAGGGCACGTCGGAGGCGTTAAAGATACCGGTTTCGTACACGTTAACGTCGTTCTCCACCAGCTGAGCCTCCTGGGGCTTATACTTGTTGCCCAGCACCACGCTCTCGCCGTCTGCCATGGTCATACAGGTGACGGTATAGTCGCCACCCTTGATCAGCAGCTCAAAGCCGGAGAACAGCGTATCGTACTCCTCGCCCAATTCGTACTCCACGCCCTGCTCGTCCAGAGCGGTCAGGATGGCCTCCTGACGGGTGCGGATACGGCGGAGCACCTCAGCCGCCTCGTCGGTGGTCGCATACTCCTTTAGGCTCATAGTTTTATCGGTCTTGTCATAGGCGTCCATCAGCGACGGCACGTCGTGACGGATAATGACCGATATCTCCTCATCCTCAGCGATGCCGTCCGGCAGGCGGAAGGCCACCTCGCTGTTGAGATAGTCCGAATAATCGAACTTCAGTCCGTCCAGCAGCTGAATATTGCCGTTCTGGACGGTGGTTTCTGCAGCACCATCGGTGGCCAGCACCGCCGGCACCATGCTGACCAGCATAACAGCCGCCAGCAACAGGCTCAGGCAGGAGCGCAGAATGTGAGTGGTGTGTGTCTTTTTCATGAACGGTTTCCTTTCTTCGACAGAATTCGTTACTGTACCGAAGTCTATGTTATGTAATATTATATAGCACTGCATAGTACTCCAGGGTATACCATCCTATATAATACCTTTTTTTAGTAGAAAAAGCAATAGTTTTGTGTGGTAAATTGTTAAAATATTTTATGAATTTTTTGTTATTTCTACCATATTCTTCTTTTCACGCCTGCAGGCGTTTACATTTCGGCAGAATTATGCTATGATGATGGAAGAATTTCGTCAGGAGGAAGCTATGAACGAAAAAACCAAAAAAATCATACGGGTGGTCTACTACGTACTGGTCACCCTGATGCTGGCGGTGGCGGCGGTGCTGCTGATGGCGGCCTGCGTGGGCATCTATCGCACCGGCGACCACCCCTTTACCCGTGAGGTGGTAGCCGCCGCCCTGGACAGCATTGCGGTGCCGCTGTACGTATGTCTGGGGCTGTTGGCGGTGGGTATCATCCTGCATCCCCTGCTCCCCACCGCGGACGAGGCGGACCCCGACCGTGACCGCGCCGTGCTCAAACGGCTGCTCAGCCGCGACGTGGGTGAGGTGTGCTCCCCCGAGCTGGCCGCCGCCATCCGTAAGGAGCATAACAGCCGCCTGCTCCACCGCGGCATCACCCTGGGTCTGCTGGCCGTGGGTGCGGCGGTGTTTCTGTGGTATGCGCTGGACTTTGCCCATTTCACCATGGAGAATATCAACGGCTCTATGATCGCCGCTATGTGGGTGCTGCTGCCCTGCGTGGGTATCCCCTTCGCCTACGGCGTGTTCACCGCCTACTACAGCCGTGTCAGCATCCGCCGCGAGATCGCTCTGCTGCGGCAGCTGCCCGGTCAGCCTGCCCCCGCCCCCGCCCCGAAAAAGGCGGTGGGCATCACCGTCGCGCGGTGTGTCATCATCGGTGTGGCCATCGGCTTTATCGCCGGCGGTCTGACCTATGACGGTTGGGCGGACGTGCTGACCAAGGCCATCAACATCTGCACCGAGTGCATCGGATTGGGGTGATCGGGATGAAGAAGATAATCGGATTTTTCAAAAAATACTGGCCCACCAAGCGCAAGTGGATGCAGCTGTATTTTGCGGTGCTGTTCAACGCCAACCTAAAGGGCTTCGTCACCGGCAACATCTACACCGGCAACACCAAGGTGGTGTGCGCGCCGGGCATCAACTGCTATTCCTGCCCCGGCGCGGTGGGTGCCTGCCCCCTGGGCTCTCTGCAGGGCTCCTTCAGCGCCCAGCGCAGTACCCTGTTCTACGTGGGCGGTACCCTGCTGCTGTACTCCATTATGTTCGGACGTATGATCTGCGGCTGGCTGTGCCCCTTTGGTCTGGTACAGGAGTGGCTGTATAAGCTCAAGACCCCCAAAGTGAAAAAGAGCCCTGTCACCCGCGTGCTGTCCTATCTCAAGTACGTGATTCTGGTGGTGTTCGTATTCATCATCCCCATCCTGTATGCCCTGCGGGACACCCCCCTGCCCGCCTTCTGCAAATACATATGCCCCGCCGGCACGCTGGAGGGCGGTATGACCCTGCTGTCCAACAAGGTCAACGACAGCTTCTTCTCCATGCTGGGTCCCATCTTCACCTGGAAATTCCTGATGATGGTGAGCATCCTGGTGGGCTGTATTTTCGTATTCCGTCTGTTCTGCCGATTCCTGTGCCCGCTGGGCGCGCTGTACGGTCTGTTTAACAAGCTGTCGGTATTCGGCATCAAGCTGGATGAGGACAAATGCGTCCACTGCAACAAGTGCATCGCCCACTGCAAAATGGACATCCATCAAGTGGGCGATCAGGAGTGCATCAGCTGCGGCGAGTGCGCGGCGGTGTGCCCCACCGACGCCATTCGTTGGAAGGGTCCCAAGTTCCTGGTGAACAAGTCGGACGACGGCAAGCACAAGACCGCCCGCACCGTGGTGCGCAGCATCGTAGCGGTGGTGATGGCGGTGGTGCTGATCGGCTCGGTCACCCACTTCGCCCTGCAGGAGACCGCCCCCGCCCCCAACCCCGTCGGTCAGCAGGACCGCGGTAATCAGGTGGGCGACCTGTGCTATGGCTACGACCTGACGGTGGTGGACGGCAACGGTCCCACCGGCGCCACCATCGACCCCTCCGCCACCGGCAAGGTGACGGTGATCAACTTCTGGGGCACCTGGTGCACCCCCTGCGTCAACGAATTGCCCTTCTTCGACCGCATCGCCGCCGAATACGACGGTCAGGTGACGGTGGTGGCCGCCCACGGTATGGCCACCAATACCGCCCCCGCCTATATCGCCGACCATTATCCCGACACCAAGATGGTGTTCGCCTACGATTACATCCCCGAGGGCGGCAACATCGAGAACGGCTATTACACCACCCTGGGCGGGCGCAACAACGCCTATCCCTACACCCTGGTGCTGGATAAGAACGGCGTGATCACCCACGTGTTCGTGTCCTCCGTCACCTACGATATGCTCAAGCAGGCGGTGACCGAGGCCATCGGGTAAACGCCGCATTTGTGTAGATGAAACCGCCCCTGGCGACCACGGCAGGGGCGGTTTTTTTGTGGGGGTGAGGAGTGTTTGTTTTATTGACAATCCCTCCGTCACGGCCACCGCCCTCTTTATTTATACTCCCTCCGTCTTTCGCCTGCGGCGAAATCCACCTTCGCTCGCCGCGAAACGGCCCCCCTTTTGTCGGCTATGCCGACATTTTCCCCCGCTATCGGGGGAAATCAACCTCAAGAGGGAGGCTTGATTCTATGCGACGTTGGTTAGGTATCGTAGGGGCGAGGACATTCGCCTGCGGCGAAGTCCGTCGAGATTTTGCGGCTCTGCCGCAAAACTCGCGATTCCATATCCGCCCGTTGGTTGGTATCTTCGCGGGACGGGAAACCCGTCCCCTACGGATTCTATGCAAGGTGGGTTTAGGTAAAAGGAAAAACCGCCACCCGTGTGGGTGGCGGTTTTTTGTTAGAATTTCGCGCTGAAAGCTTATTTCATTTTCAGACGGACGGTGGTGGACTTGACGGTCTTGCCGTACTTGTCGGTCACCACGCAGTAGACCAG
>JAFSFH010000019.1 GCA_017435305.1 Clostridia bacterium | reverse complement strand
TTCTGCTTTTGTTTTGGTGGCTTGAACAATCACCATTATAGCAGAAAGAATGTCCCTTTGCTTAAGCTTTAATCCCACCCGCATAGCGGGTGGTTGTTGAGCAACAGCCTATGGCTGTCGCTCTATCGCTAAAGCACTAATTAAAAGGAAGCACGAAAATTTCGTGCTTCCTTTTTCACTGTCTCACAGAGAATATATTAAATTTTTGAGAATTGTAATTCGCGATATATTGCTTCGCAATTCTATCCTTAAGGGTACAACGCACAGCCGAGGGTTTCTTTCTTATTCCAAGCCGCCCTCTTTGATGTGATCCGCTAACAGATCACGGGCGAAGGTGGTTTCATCGTACCGTGCGATCTCGGTGAGATTGTTGTACTTATACTGGGAGGTATAGGTATCGGTGACGATGTAATAGATGGCATTATCCTGAATGCTGTTTTTCAGATTTTCACCATAGGCGCCGTAGGAAATGTAATAGCGGTCGTTGTTGGTGAAGAAGAACTTACTCTTCAGATCCCGTCCTCTGACCGAGCACAGCACGATCTGGTTGTCAAAGGGTAACAGCGCCATCAGGTCGCCGTAGGTGACGTCGCCGGCATACAGCTTATACGGCGAGCGTACCGACATAAAGCCGCCGCCCAGGGCGATGTCGTACTGCTTGCCCCACCGCTGGATGCCCGCCTGATAGTACATATCCGCCGCCAGCTGGGCGATGTCCTCATAGCCGCGGTAATAGGCGTTGCGCCCCAGCACCTTATCGGCACTGCCGATCTGATCCTCGTACTTCTCCAGCAACTTCTCTACTACCGCGTCGTCGCTCAGCGAGGCGTAGCGGGAGTGGGAAATAAGCTGGGCGGTATTCACCGTATCGGTGCCGGTGACCGAGTTAATGGTCACCTCCACGTGGGAGATGCCGCCCTGATTATCGCCGCGGTGCTGCAGGTGATACACACCCTTGCTGTCCTTGAGGATGTATTTCTGGTGGGTGTGACCCTCAAATACCAGATCCACAGATCCCTCGGACAGCTCGGTATTGTAATAGGAGGCGATCTGACTGTCGGTGACCGAAACGGCGCTGTCCGAGCGGCTCTGACCGTAGCCGTCGTGCAGCAGATACACGACGTAGTCCACGCCGCTGTCCCGCAGGCGTTTCGCCTCCTCCTGCACCAGGTCGGTCAGCTCGTAGCCCACCTTAAAATACACGTCCTCGCACTTGTCGGGGGCGATGGAGGAATAGCAGTCGCCGATGGCGCCGATGATGCCCACCTGCACCGCGCCCAGATCCACCACCGTGGAGGCCTCGCAATAGGACACCCGCTTATCGGTGGCGCGGTCGTATACGTTGATGGCCAGAATGGGGAACTTGGCAAAGTCGCTGTTCTCGCGGATGGGTTTCGTTCCCCAGTCGTACTCGTGGTTGCCCAGCGCCATAGCGGAGAAGCCCATCTGATTCATCCAGTCGGTGGTCAGCTTGCCGAAGGTCAGGTTGGACTCCGAGCTGCCCTGCCACATATCGCCGGTGGACAGGAACAGGGCGTAATCGTCGCTCTTGCGCATCTGCTTGAGATAGGTGGACAGTTCGTCCACGCCCGGGTGGTTATCGCCGTCCGCGATCTTGCCGTGCAGGTCGTTGATGGTGTAAAAATCCACCGTCACCAGCACGCTCTTTTTGCACTTGTCGCATTTGCCGTTGTCGTCCTTGTCCGCATGTTTGCAGGAGGAGGGCTTGGCGGTGGTGATGCCGGGCAGGGTCTGGGTGGACAGCTTGCTGCCGGCGGTGGTATTCTTGCCGCCGGTGGTGGAGCCGCTACCGGAGGCGGTAGTGCCGTCGCCGGAGCCCTTACCCGTGGTGGTATTGGAAACCACCGTGCTGCCCTCGGCGTCGGTGACTAAGGTGTTCCCTGCCGAATCGGTGACCGGCGCGTCCTCATTGGGCTCCTGCGGGGCGGCGCAGGCCGCCAGCAGCACCACCAGTATCAGCAGTAGGCTAAGTAATCTCTTTTTCATTCCGTAACCCCCTTAAGCGCTTCAAATGCGCGATGGTCGGTCTTAATGATGGTGACGGGACACACCGAAATGTGCCCGTGCAGGGCGGTATTGGTGTCCAGAGTGGGGTCACCGTCGTCCTCGTACACCACCTTGCCGCTGGCCTGGTACATACCGGGAGACACCTCCACGTAGTCATCCCCGTAATAGGGACCGCCCTGGCGGGTGATGCGGATGGTGTCGGGGTCGGCGGGGATATTGATATTAAACACGTCGCACACATCCAGCAGCTTTTTGCCGAACACAAAGTCGAACACCCGATCCAGGTGCTCCCAAGCGTGGTCGTAGTACTCGGGGGTGGTAGACAGCGCCACCGCCTTCAGCCCCAGAGCGGAGGCCTCCAGCGCCGCGCCCACCGTGCCGGAATACACCATATCGGTGCCGATGTTCAGCCCCCGATTGATGCCGGAGATGCACAGGTCGTACTCCAGGCCCAGTCCGATGCGGGCGAACCGCACGCAGTCCGCGGGGGTGGAGTCCACCGTCCACACGGTCATACCCGGCTCCAGCTCCACCTGCTCCACCGCGTAGGGCTTCAGCAGCTCGATGCCGTGGCTTTTTCCGCTCTGCTCGTACTTGGGCACCACCACGGTGACGTCGCCCAGTTGGCGGCACCAGCGGACCAGGTTGGGCAGCTGGGAGGCGCCCACACCGTCGTCATTGGTAATTAAAATTCTCATAACCATCCCTCGTTGGTTTCTTTATATTCCTTGACCAGCGCGTCGGTGTCCGCCAACAGCGCGGCGATCTCCTCGCGGCCGTACACGGTGGCGCCGCAGGCGCAGGCGTGTCCGCCGCCGCGGTATTTCTCCGCGATGGGGTTCACGTGCATAAAGCGGGAGCGCAGGCGCACGCGGAAGGAATCCTGCTCGTCCCCGTTCTCCACGAAGATCATCCAGGCGATGCAGCCGCGGATGGAATCCAGCGTGCCCACGCAGGCGCTGGCCTGCTCCAGAGTCAGGTTAAACTGCTGCTGCATCTCCTTGTCCACGATGATATAGGCCACCCCGTTTTCGGTGATCTGCATCTTCTGATACAGGTGCGCCTTAAACTTCAGGTACTCAAAGGCCTCCAGATACAGGCGGGCGAACAGCAGGTCGGTGTCCACCCCCACGTCCAGCAGGGTGCCGGCGCACCGCATGGTCTCACCGGTGACCCCCTCGTATTTGAAGCGACCGGAGTCGGTGACCATACCGGTGTATAGGTGGGTGGCGCCCTCCTGATTCAGCACCAGCGTATCCGCAAAGGTGCGGTAGAAATCCACCACCATCTCACAGCAGGAGGAGCGCTCCTCCTCCACCCAGATGATGTCGCCATAGTTCTCCAGGGGGATGTGGTGGTCGATCTTGATAAGCTCCTTGCACAGGGTGTATTTCTTGTTGGAGATACGCGCCTCAGAGGCGGTGTCCAGCACGATGCCCAGGGCATCGGCGTACAGTTCGTCCGCCACCGGCTCGTCCTCGGGTCCCATAAACTCCAGATACGCCGCCAGGTCGGTGTCAATGAGGTACACCTCTTTCTCCGGCCAGGTGGCGGTGATGATGGACTTCATACCCTTGGTGGCGCCCACGCAGTCGCCGTCGTTGCGCACGTGGCGGAACAGGAAAATACGGCTGTACTGCTCGATTTTATCGAGGATTTGCTTTTTCAATTCATAATTCATTCCGATTCCTCCATCATATCGTCCAGATCCTGCAGCATCTGCATAGCGGTCTCGCGGTCGGGCACTTTGGCGCCGCTGGCCTTGGCGTGTCCGCCGCCGCCGTATTTCACCGCAATGGGGTTGATGTTGTATTTCGAGGAACGAATCTCGCACAACACGCCGCCGTCCGCCTCGGTGAAGTTCACCCAGATGTCGGTGCCCTTAATGTCGCCCATGGTGCCCACCATACCGCGGGAAATGCTGAAGATGTCCTTGCCGGTAGCGGCGGCCTCCTGGGCGGTGGTGTAAATGTACGCCACCCGACGGGGGGTGAACCGAATGCGCAGGATAAACTCCGCCTTCAGCCGCTTGGCGGCGAAATCGTCCGCGTACAGATTGCGGAACAGCTCGTTGCGGTCAAAGTCCTCGCCCAGCAGGTAGGACGCCAGATGAAAGGTGCGGGCGGTGGTGCCGTCGTAGCGGAAGCGACCCGAATCGGTCACCATACCCATATACAGCGCCCGCGCGGCGGTGGGATTCAGCGCCCAGCCCGCCTCCTCCGCCATAGCGGCGATCAGCCCGCAGCAGCTCTCAAAGCTGCTGTCGATGACCTCAATATCCGTAAAGGCGCCGGTGTACAGATGATGGTCAATGCGCACCGTCTGCGCCGCCAGGGTGTAGCGATTGTCGCACACCATGCTCTCGGAGCCGCAGTCCAGCACCATGGCCAGCGCGCCCTGATACAGGGTGTCGGGGATGTCGTCCATCTCCGCCCCCTCCACAAACGCCAGTGTGCCGGGGTGGTCGCCCACCATATACACGGGCTTGTCGGGGTAATTCTGCAGCAGCAGGTATTTCAGACCCACCTGGCTGCCGATGGCGTCACCGTCGGGACGACCGTGACGGTGTATGATAATGTGGTGCGCATCCTGAATGGCCTGCAATACGGCTTCAAACATTCATGTGCCCTCTTTTCGTTAGTTTTTTGTCGGGGTATGCCCTGACAGTATATTATACCATATATATATCCGTCGCGCAACGGGAAATCTGCCACTCCCGTAAATTGGCAGTAGGTAGTCGGCAACGCGGGGTGATGGTGTAGGGGCGAGGACATTCGCCTGCGGCGAAGTCCGTCGAGATTTTGCGGCTCTGCCGCAAAACTCGCGATTCCATATCCGCCCGTTTGCGTCCTCTTTGCGGGAGGGGACAGAGTAGCGAAGCGACATCCCGCGGAAGTGAATGACAGTCCGGCGGACTGTCAGAGCCGCGGGTGGACCGAGCCGCAGCGAGACCCCTCCCCTACGGATTCTATGCAAGGTGGAGTAATGGTGTAGGGGCGGGTCTCCGTGCCCGCCCGTGTTGTTAACAACTCCCTCCGTCTTTCGCCTGCGGCGAAATCCACCTCCCTCAAGAGGGAGGCAAGCCGCTGCGGCGGGGATGGGTGTAGGGGCGGATTCCATATCCGCCCGTTTTTGTTGATACTCCTTCCGTCACATGCGACGGGGGCGGGAATCTACGCGGGACGGGAAACCCGTCCCCTACGAATTCTATGCAAGGTGGGTTTAGTCAAAAAGAAAAACCGCCACCCGTGTGGGTGGCGGTTTTTGTTAGGCTCTCACGCTGAAAGCTTATTTCATTTTCAGACGGACGGTGGTAGACTTGACGGTCTTGCCGTACTTGTCGGTCACCACGCAGTAGACCAGGCGGTTCTTCACCTTGCTGGTCATCGTCA
>JAFSFH010000002.1 GCA_017435305.1 Clostridia bacterium | reverse complement strand
TCGTTCCAGGGGTTAAAGGTCACGGTGGTCTGCTTAAACAGCGGCGGCGGCACCTCGCCGCGGGGCACCGACAGGTCCAGCTTATCAAAATCCCCCTCACGGGCGATCTCAAAGGCCTCCTCCAGCCACACCCAGCACAGGTATCCCTTGTCCACCGTGGTGGAGGCCAGCTTTTCCACGTTGTCAAATCCGCGGAATATAATCTTGTTGCCAGTAGGCTTATACACCATTTGCATCGGTGACCGTGTCCAGCTCCAATACTGCTCTACGTGCAGCCGTCGGATCGCCCATTTCAGCTGCGCATAGGTGCTGTCTAAATGGGTCCGATGCACGTTTCTCACCACCAGCAGGTTGGCGTCGGGGTATTTCATCAGATGCCAGATGTACCACAGGGCGGTGGTGGTGCTCTTTTTGCTGGCCTTGCCGCCCTTCAGCACACGGTAGCGCTTGCGGCAGTTCCAGAAATCCCGATACCCCGACCCCACCACGTCCGGCAAATAGATCTTCGTGCCCCCCTTGCCTAAAGGGGGGTGCCCCATCGGGGCGGGGGGATTCTTTTTCGCGTTCTCCATTACGCCTTCAGCTCCTCCTCACCGGTCAAAAACACGGGTCCGGCATCGGCAGAGGGCTGATCGTCCTTGCGGAACATACCGATGTGCTCGCCCACCTTAGTCAGCGCCTTCACGGCGCCGGCGGCGTCAATTTGGTATTGTCCGGTGGGCTCCATCTGGTGGGTGACGTAGTTCCACGCCTCCACCGGCACGGCGGCCATGCACATATCCGCCACCTTCATCAGCTTCAGCACGATGTGGTCCTGGTTGATCATCAGCCGCTTCCGCGTCTCCTGCTGCAGCTCCTCGATGCGGGTTCTCACTTCGGGATCCTTCATCAGCTTGCAGCCCTGCTTGGCGGCGTTTTTGGCTTTGTATCCGGCGCGGATGGCGGCTTTTGTCTGGTTGTAGTCCTGTATGTATTCCAAGCAAAACCGCTCTTTTTGCGGTGTCAGCGCCATCCTTTCACCTCACTTTTCACAACCCCTTCCCTTGCCCCCCTTGCCTAAAGGGGGGTGCCCCGTAGGGGCGGGGGGATTCCTCCCGCCCGCAGGCGTTCTCGTTTTGTAAATAAAAAAGCACCCCACAGCCTTGCGGCTGTGTGATGCTTCGTCTCCAACCCTTTTTGGGGTCAGCAACTATTTGTTTTTGTTACCCTCCCCGTGGGTGCGGCGCGGGAGGTTTGGGGCGCCGCACCCTTAATAAGAAAGGAGGATGGAATGGCGACTGAGTCACCGGTCGCTGGTGTAGAAAGGGTGTTCCCGCTCCTTTCTACAATACCAGTATAGCACGGAAAACCCGCGTTTTTTTACACTCTTTTTACACTCTTTTTATACTCCGTTCTCCCAACAGCATAAATTAGAGGAAGAGTTAAAATTCGGAATGGTACCCGCGTGCGCAGGCGGCGTCTTGCCTTTCATTCCCCCTCGTGGGCATATCCCATCCGCTTGGCGAAGTTCCGCAGAGCCCGCTTGCGGATATTGTATACCTGTGCCTGCTCCACGTTCAGCTGACGCTCCAGCCGCCGCAGGGCAACGCCTGAGGTGAGATTCTTACAATAGAACACGGTGAGCACCTCCCGCTCCCGCTCATTGAGGGCGGACATCACCCTCTCCACGTGGGTCAGATGATCCCGCAGCGCCGTTTGCTCGACCATCAGCGCGTTCTTTCTGTCCACCAGGGTCTTCATGGTCACCCGCGGCGCGTCCGGATGGGATGGGACGTATCCCAGCTCGGTGAGGGCGATCATATCCGCCGTGAGCCGGTCGATCTGCACCTGCAGGCCGTTCACCGCCTGCCGATCCTGTTCCCATGTCTTCAGGGCTCGTATGGCCCGCTGTATGCCGTCCGTCTCACTCACCTCCCGGTCATTACGTTTGTCATTACTTTTTCATCCGTTCCCACCCGAGGAAGTCCAATATCCCGCGGGTGTTATACCGTACCCGATAGGGGGCCGCCTCCTGGCGGGTCATATACTTATGGCCGAATTTGTCGCCCATCTGTTTCCAGTCGTTCCACGGTACCAGAGCGAACACGTCGCCGAAGGATACCAGGACAAAGCACAGGGCGTTCATCTGTTGATGGGCGTCCAGATACTCCCGCTGGGTGTCGCTCACCTCGCTCTGGTGTATCTTGCCGGTGCGGGTGGACTTGGCGTCAAACATCACCGACCGACCGGAGGACAGGGTGCCCTGGAAATCTGGTTGCGCCTTTTTGGCAAAGCAACAGATGAATTTCCCGTCCTCCAGCCGCTGGAGCACCTTCATAGGCTCGGGAGTCTTGTCGATGGCGGCCAGCCCCACCATTTTATAGAATTCGCAGGCGGCGAGGATCTGCTGCTCCAGCGCCTCGCCCTGGGCCTTGTTCTTGGCGCCGATGAACCGCGCCCGCGCCAGCTCCTGCACCGTCTTCATCGGCATCCCAGCTCGCTGGCAATAAAAACAAGCGTGTCACGCAGGACGTTTGCCTTCTCGTAGTGCACTTCCATCATATCCCTCATATTCCCTATGGGGCGATGGGGGCACTCCAGGCTGTCCGAAGGAACCAACGCGGCGCGGATCAGACCCACCAGCGCCAGCGATTCCTCAAGCACCTTATCGCTGGCCGCCAACGATTCTACCAGCGGCGTCGGCTTGTATTCACACTTCATTTCCGGTACCGGCATACATTTCATTTCACTGTTCATTACTCTTCCTCCTGTTCAAATGTTTTTTGCAGGATGCCGATCAGCTCCTGCAGGTCGTTCAGCCAACCGGCTGTCAGCAGATTCTGCACCGGCAAGATAATTGCCTCCACAAAAACACCCGCTTTGGCCACAATATACGTGCGGCCTGCAGAATCGGTCCGCTCATACAGCTGATGGTCTCCGCCCTCTCCCGCCTCCAGCGGTTTCAGATACTTCTCTTTGATAAAGACGACTCCGCGCTGTGTGCGCAACGTGCTCACCTCGGCGCCGAGCGGCCGCAGCTGAATCTTCTCATAATAGGTCAGCCGCTCCTCACGGATGGTGTCTTCATAGCAGTATTGTCCGGGGGCGTCTTTCACCTCCACCTCCACGTTATCCGGCAAGGCGTAGAGTGCTCTGACCACATCCTCGGTCAACGTCGGTACACCCAACAGCGGGTACATGGCGTACCCATCGGATATCCACTGCTTCTGGCCGTCTCCGTACAGCACCAGTCGCTTTTGTTTTTTGCACAGATCTACGACCTTCTGATTATTGATGCTCACACTTTCTCCTCCTTTCTTATTTCTTCGCCACCGGCGTGGCAGCACAAGTCGGACGCAGCGAGGCGCTCCATCTCTCTGTACAGCATACCCAGCGGCTCGATCTTCCGTCCCGAGGCACCCGCCGGCGGGTGCCTCTCTTCGTTTTCTTCTCCGGCGATCATCTTTGACATCAAAAGCTCCAACTGATCATACGCCGTCTTTACTTTGTGCCCACAATAGGCGGGCACGTAAAAGGGGCCATCTGAGGACGGCTTGTCCTTTCGCTTGACGCAATGCCGACACTCCTTCAAGGCGGCGGTCAGGCGACCGATCGCCCGCTCCATCCGTTGGAAGTACGCCAACTTGCCGATGCATTCCTCCACCAAAGTGATCTCGTTGTCGGCATTTTCATTCACACTCATACCACATATCCCTCCTGTCGCATTCGCTCCACAGCCTTGGGATATCCCAACCACTCGCCGGTGAGTTTTTTTGTGCATAGCCTGCCAGCTGGCGATGGTCTCCAGGCTGGCGGGCTGCTGTTTGGCGTCCTCCAGTTTTTTGCGGGCCGCCTCGTGGCGGCGGTGCCGCTCGGGATAGTCCAGCTCGGCCATCCCTCGCTCCCTGCAGGTATCACAACAGAACATAGCCTTGCTGGAATAACAGAGGAAAACCGCATCACACACGATGCAAATGGCCTTTTGCGCTTTCCGCTGTACACCGCTCATCGCTCCATCACCTCCCGCTCCGATTTTTCATAGTTTTCACCACGTATGCGGCGCATTTCGTAGCGAATATGCTCCTCGGTGACGGCAGGATCGTTCACGTCTACCACCTCATCCACCAGCTTCTGCACGTCGCCCTGGATGAGGGTCAGCCGCTTATCGCCGAATCCGTAACGGTGATTAAAGGCGATGGCGGTCAGATTCACACCGAATTGCAGCCCTTGATACAGACCGTTCTCAAATCCCTGCTGTCTTGCCTTTTGGAGCAGCTGTGCGAGTTTGTTAGCCATTATCCGCCACCACCCTCAAAAAGCCCATTGTATGCCTTGTCTACGAGAGCCTGTTTTACCCTAAACAGCTGGACAAGTTCGGAGCCGTTCGTGTAGATCTCCTTGCTGTCAGCGAAAGCGTAACTTTCAATAAACGCCATAGCTTTATCGACGTCTACGTTATCGTCAGCATCGCGCTCTCTTGGCGGCACCTCGCACACCGCGAAGGAAACGTCGGGCGGCAACGTGGGGCAGTAAAACGCCTTCAGGCCGCAGATCATCTTCACCTCGCCGTGCGGTGGAAACGGCAATTTTGAGAAGAACATCTCGTCATTGATCAACACAGCGTTAGCCTGGATGCATCGCCGCTCCGCTTCCACCTGTGCGCGGCGGATGCCCTCGATAATAGACTCCCGCCCCGTGATGTCGGTAAATATGTCCGGCTCTTCTGCAGAGGCAGGCATCTTCAGCCGCTCCTTAGCCGCCATGGGCGGCGTGCCTCCCTTGTGTAAAGGGAGGTGGCCGAGCGTAGCGAGGTCGGAGGGATTGTCCCCTCCCGCTCCGCAGGCTCTACATTCACAGGGCGGCGGAGCATCGGGATCCGCCGTTACCACCAGCGACCCGCACTGCTCACACACCCATCCTGGCAAATGCTCGGGGTTATTCTGCCGAATCCATCCCATCATCAGTCGCCTCCTTTGCTAATTGAATGCCCTCTTTGAATCGACCGCCCTTTTTAGGGATGCCGCAGATGGGGCAAACATTCGGCGGCATTAAATGATCGTGCGCTACAAAGAAACCTTTGCAGTCGGAACACTGGACCTTCAGTTGGTCGCCGGTGGGAGGCTCCACGATAATCCACATATTCTCCATAGGTCGTGGGTTTCGTGCACCACAGGCCGAACAATACGCCGGCTCGGTTGCCGGCCACCAGTCGTCGCGACCGTGGATAAAGCAGTCCGCCTTAGCGCCGCATTTGCGGCACCGCAAAATCAGCTTTGGGTCTCCATCTTCCTCCAGATGGTTCCAGATCGACGCGGTGTTATCCGGCAGCAGGCCCGCCTGTTGCAACGCTAACCGCTTTCCGCTCCGCTGTCCAATTGTTACCTTCACTTTCATTCTCCATCCTCCTCCCTGGGTCTTCCGGTCTCCAAAAACGTGACGAACGCATCGAAGTGCTCCAGGCACAGATCGAACCGCTGACCCGCTCCGGCTCGGGTCTCCCCGGGAGCCCACAGCCGCAGCAGGGCGCTCTCGTTTTTCACGGTGCGCTCATCGGTGCCCTTCAGCAGCTTCCCGCACACGTTGCACCGATATTCCACCGTCTTACTCATCCGCCCTCACCTCCTTGGCGGCTTTCGCGGCAACGGCGACGTCCTTTGTCAAAAACACACGGCCACCTATAGCCTCATACGGCGTGTAGTTGAGATCCGTCGGATCGTAATCGGGACACAACTGGGTGGGCACATAGAATCCGTTTTCTCCTACCGCGCACACCCGTTCCTCCGATAGTAGCCATCCTTCTTCATCACAGTCCAACAGAAACCAAACCGGCTGGCCGATCTCTACGCTGGCCTGGGAGGGGATCTCCTCCACCAATCGCTGCAGCTCCACGTTGGCCTCGGTGATATCCACACAGTATTCGTTCTGCTCCGCGCAGGAAATAAAGTAATTCTTAATCACCTGCAGCACGTCCAGATTACGTATCAGCCTGCCCATCACGCATCCTCCTTTTTAAACAGCGGATGGGTGCCGTCCTGCAGCTGTTTTTCTTCATCGGACAGCTCGTATCCCAACGCGACCAACAGACCGTAGATGGCATCCAGCGTTCTGCTTTCTTCATATCGGCCCCAGTAATCGGCGTATTTTGTATTTTCGTCGTCACCGATGCTCATCCAGATCATCTTCCACAACGCCCACTCCGGAGTCTTTGTCGCCGCACGGCAGTCCTCAAGGTGGACGCATTCAAACTCGTTCTCATCTTCGTATACTTGCAATCTGAAGGTGGCGATGATATCGTCCTCATCGATACACACATACGTCGTGGTACACAGATACATCCAGTACGCCATAATCTCGCTCAGGTACTCCTTCACGTCGGCGGGACACACGCCCTTTACAAATTCCGCGCGCAGGTGGTAGGCACGCGCCGACGCCTCTTTCAGCTCCTCTCGACGGGCGTTCTCTCGGGCAGCAGCCTCTTGGCGGGCGGCGCGTTCTTCATCCTCCGCCGATGTGTCCGTTTCCTCCTGCTTTTTCAGCAGATAGAGCGAACCCCACTTGTCGATGTTAAAGAAATACTCCACTTTGTCTGCATCCTTCGGCGGGGTATAATTCTCCGGATCATTATAGGTTGAGATCCATTCGTAGTTGACGTAGCCGTCTTTGCTTTTCACCTCTGTAGCGAAGATGGACAGCCGTTCCCGCCACGCATCCAGACGCTTCTTGGTCTTTTGCCGATCCAGCGCACGGGCTAACTCGCTGCGGAAGTTCACGGTACCGATGTGGTCCAGCACCTTGTTCTTCTCTACGGGATCCTCCAGCTTGTCCAGCTCGGCATAGTCCGCCAGAGTGGCACCCCGCTCCACCGATTTCTTGAACGCCTTTTCATCCAGATCCAGCAACTTCACGCGGCGACGGATGGTAGACTGGGAAAAGCCGGATTTCTCCGCCAGACTCTCTACCGTGTCGCCCAGATCCAGCATCATCTGAAATCCGCGAGCCTGCTCATATACCGTCAGATCCGTCCGCTGCATATTCTCCTGCAGCATGGTCTGCAGCTGCTCCCGATACTCCATCTCCGCCACCACACAGGGCACCTCGGTCAGCCCCGCCAGCTTGGCGGCAGCCAGACGGCGGTGACCGATGAGGGCGGTGTATTTCCCTGCCACCTCTGTCGGTACCACCGTTAGGTTCTGCAGGATTCCGTTTTGGCGGATGCTGTCCGCCAGCTCAGTCAGATCTCCCAGATCCTTGCGGGGGTTGTCGGGGTGAGGTTCGATGCAGTCGGTGGGTATGTATACCAACTTACCCCGCTCCGTGTCATTTGCCATTTCAAACAGTTTACTCATTTCTAATCATTCTTTCTTACGTTGTGAGAAAGGCATCGCCTTTCTCGGGGGAGCGGCACGGCAACGTTGGCTTTCTGCCATCTCGGCGCCGCCCCGCCATCCTTTCTTACGAATTGTCCAAATCAAACACCGACCGCTGTCGGTATTCGCTGACCCGCTCCCGCAGGAACTGCAGGCGGGTGCCGGGGAAAATGTGCTCCACCTCCTTCACGCCGTTTTCGCACGTCACCGGACCGGGATACAGCGCCACGTTTTCCAGATAGATATATCCCTCATAGTCCAGTATCAGCTCGTTGCGGATCAGGGTGCGCACGTCGTCCGCCGTGGCGCCGATATCCTCCCGAACGTGATGGGCGTACTGTTTCCGTATGCGATAGTGTAGTCCGTCCCACTCGGCTCTGATACATAGATGGAACCACAGAGCCTGGGCAGACAGGGGTATGTTCATAAAGGCGGCGCTGTCCTCCACAGGTGCCTTCATGCATTCCGCCTCCTTTCTGGTGAAATATCACTAATTGCTTTCTTAACACCTCATCCGCGCCACCCGTGCGATCTCCACGTAAATGATCTCCTGCACCGGTAGCCCGTTCTTTTCGCTGATGCCCTCAAAGCTGGCGTTTTTATCGATATAGAATCCCTTGCGCTGTGCCGCCTCCTTTCTCCATTTTGTGGCGCCGATGATCTCCACCACCGGCTTGGGGTGGATGAGGTTACGGCTCTGTCGGTACCGTCGCTTGCAGACGGCGTCGGGGTCGTTGCGGCTCTGGTTGGTCTCCTTAATGAGATACTCCGCCAGCTTGCCGTACTGCCCGCTATCGTCCAGCTCGGACCAGGGAAAGCGCAGATGCAGCGGCTCTCCCCGCTCCCGCTCCTCTTCGGTGTAATACGTCTCGGCCAGCAACCGCTTCCACTCTCTCTTCACCGGCTTCATCCCGCCCGGCAGGTTGGGGATCACCGTGTGATGGTGTATGCGCTTTTTCTTGTATTCCGTTGTTTCCACGTACTTCAGAACGCTGTCGTATTCGGGATACAGTTTGCGCAGTCGACGGAGAAAGAGATCGATATCCCGTTTTGCCTGCTGCGGCGTGGGTGCGGGTCCGCTCTTGGGGTATGTAAAGATGGCGTGCCAGTCCCCTGGCCCAAAGTTGGCGTTGATGATCCTCCGCAGTTCCGCCACCGCAGCACGTTGATTAACGATCTCCTGGTTCGGCGTCGTTTTTCGTATATTCTCTCCCCGTGGCAACTTCCGGCCATATCTCGCAGAATAGGTCTTTTTTACCTCTACGGTCCGTCCGGCTCTCCACGTCCTCCGGATATACACGCGCTCCCTCCTCTCCTTATCCTTCCTCGGTCGGTGAATTAATACCTTTAGCAAGTCCGCAACAGGGGGCGGAAAGCCCCCTGTTTTCGCGGACTTTTGGCGTTTTTAAGGTACCGTTAAAATCGACTCAATTTTTCACCGTTTTTTTCTCATAGCCCCCCTTGCCTAAAGGGGGGATGTCGCCGTCAGGCGACAGGGGGGATTCCTCCCGCCCGCAGGCGTCCCCCTCAAAAGAACAGGTGCGCGTCCTCGCCGTTCTCCTTCTCCCAGCGCCGTACCACGGCGCCGATGAGAACGGCGGCGCCCACGCCGGCGCCGATCAGCAGACCCTCCGGCCACAGGTTGTCGGTGATGTCCATGGCCACCACGCCTACAAAGGCGGCGGCGCACAGCAGCACAAACGCGATCAGCGCGATTCTTTCATATCTCTTCATCGATATATACCTCCTCATAGACAGGCTGGCGGACAGCGTCCATCTTACGACGTCTCTCCCGCTCCTCCTGCTGGTCGATAATGTCGTGGGTGGCGAGCACCCACTTGGCGCGCTTGGGCGGCGGATAGATCCGCCCGTACTTCGCCACCATTTCGCGGTCGAATTGTCGCCGCTCCCGCAGCGGCTCCGGCGCCCACGGTAATCGCCCCAGCCTCAGCTGCCGTTTGTCCCACTCCTCGCGGACGACGGGATGCCGCATATCCACCAGATAGGGGGCGGGATCCTCCACCCACATACCGCTGAGCCTTTCCAGCTCCTCAGCACTCACCTCTTCCGCGGCCACGCCGTAGCCTCCCTCCTCGAGGGAGGTGGATTCCGCCGCAGGCGGAAGACGGAGGGAGTTCCCGTCCGCAGACGACGTCTGCACCACGTACACAGGCAGCTCCTCCAACGTCACCGTGGTGGCAGCGCTCACGTTCTCACTCATCCGGCCACCTCCTCGGGCACGCGGGATACGGGACTCTCCCCGCGCATGGCCACTACAAACAACCGTTTCGGGATCCTCACCCGATTCCCCATCCGAATGACCGGAAACGGAAACGGGTTTTTTCCATCACGGGTGGCCACGTTGATGGTATAGGGCGAACAGCCCAAGAACCCGGCAATGTCGGTCGGCACCAACATCTCCTTATTCAACGCCTCGATATCCTCCAGCGTTACTGCTCGTTTTCTCTCTGCCATTCTCCTCCACATCCTTTCTTATCTTTCTCACTTCTCCTAAGCCTCCCCTGTGCAAGGGGAGGTGGCACGGCTACGCCGTGACGGAGGGGTTGTCCCTCTTACGCCTTCTCGGCGATCATCTCATCTACAGCCGCTACAATTTTAGCCGCCGTTTCCTCCGATGGATTTCTCCCGCCGTTGAGGACTCGACTGATATAGTCACGGCGCACACCCATGTGCTCCGCCAAGGCGGTTTGGGTAATCTTGTGCACGTGCATTTTGCCGATGACCTCAGCAATCCACGCTCCCATACGGATGCCTCCTTTATAAATAAAGATTGACAAGTACACAAATGTGTGTTATAAAGGTGTTGCAAGCACACATTTGTGTACTTGCGAAAAACAAAACAGGAGGTGATGTGTCATGGAGAAGTTTTTTAACTTTCTCATGACGCCCCTCCGTTCCGTCTCCGGATCATCATTCCGGTGAGCGACTGACGGGTTTGGTGCATTCCTACAGCCGCTCCAACGGTGACGAAAGGGTGGTAGCACGCCCTGCAGCCCGCCCTATCATAGGCGGATCACTGCTTGACTGTTGCGACGGGAAAATGCATCTGCGGCGCCGGGGTGTGCTACCACCCCGGCACCTAAGTCCCCTTCCCTGTGCAAAACATCTGTGTACTTGTCAGCGCCCCTCAGCGCAAGTACATAATAAGCCACAAATGTGTACTTTGTCAATACGTAAAAACCATTTATGTGGCTTTTCGTTGTTTTGCACAGAATTATTACGCCATTTTTGTTGACTTTTAGGAGGTTGCTATGGATCTGTGTTTACAACGAATCATTGACGAAATGAAGCTCAACGGGAAAAAGCAGTATGAGCTTACCGATTACTTAGGGTTAAGACACGCTACTTTTGGTAATTGGAAAAAAGGGATGAACTCTTCCTACAAAAAATACATCCACGCCATCGCCGACTTCCTCGGCGTGTCGGTGGAGTACCTGCGCGGCGAAACCGACATAAAGCAAAAGCCCTCCGTCCTTTCGGACAGAGGGCTGTGGGATGGCGCGGTCAAGGTGTTGACCCCTCACGAGGAGCGGCTGATCCTGGCCTATCGCGCACAGCCCGCCCTGCAGGCGGCGGTGGATAAGCTGCTGGACATCGAGGAGGAGGCATCCCCCTCCCAAATCGAGACTGCGTAAGCAGCTCGGCAATATTCTGTACGTAGATTTTCAAAAATAGGAGTATTTTGCAATGGATGAGTCTACTTTTGGCATTTTAACCTTCCTTGTTATTGTGCTCGTATGTGTATTAATCGGTTATGTGTGCAGTAATGCAGACAAAAAGAAAAAGATTGCTAAGCTCGAGCAAAAATTGCAGGAATTAGAACAGCAAAACAGCACCCTTGCCATTGAGCAGAAAAAAGTGCTAAAGGATTACATTGATGCTAAGCTTTCCGGTGTTATCTCTTACCCGTTAGAGAAAGACGTTCAAGAATTATATGCAAAGCACATGGACGTTCAAAAACCTCTGCTCTATGCCTCTTCTTTGATGTCTGACTATCTGCTTACAGAAATTACCCGAGCAGAGAATGATTTGCGATATAGTCGTTATGTACAAGAGCGTGATCGCGCACCTAAAATCCGGCAAATAAAAGAAAAAGCCGCATTGTTAGTGCGGCAGGCCGTTTTAGATAAATATGATTTTGAACATTATTTTGTCCGCTCCTTTACAGCAACACACTCCAATCTGGATGGCATTCCTTTTTTCGCGTCCGTATACGCTGATTTGTGTACGGCAGATTTTAGTATGCTTATCGAATGGTTATCTTTTTTCGATACTTCAGCCGAACTAAAAAAAGCTGCCTCTATTACTGCATTAAAAGAAAAAACCCGCTCCAGAATTGAGCAACTAAAATGGGCCGACTATCAGCTTCAATATTTAATCTCACTCTATCCTGCGTTGCAAGATGTTATCGAAACGGATTACCACGAATTAGATTGCTCAATGGATGATGTAACTGATTATGACCCTGCACGAAGATATTTGTCGTCTGCAGAATGGAACGCTCTCACTAGAACAGAACGTAACCAACTGGCATTAGATCGTTATGTCGAGTCACGTAAAAAATCCAATTGGCAAATCGGCAGAGATTATGAACTGTATGTTGGCTATGAATACCTCCGGCAAGGATATACAGTTGATTTTTACGGTTCATATATGGGGCTTGAGGATCTTGGCAGAGATTTAATTTGCTCAAAGGGCGAAAAAACTCTTATCATTCAATGTAAATACTGGTCAAAAGAGAAAAAGATACACGAGAAGCACATAATGCAGCTCTACGGTTCTCTCACTCAATATAAAATCGAGAATCCTGGCAAAAATGTTTCTGGTGTTCTTGTCACTAATACCGTCATTTCAGATGTTGCTCATAAATTCGCTGATATCCTTCATATTTCTTGTATCGAGAGCAATGAATTCCACGACTTTCCCCGAATCAAGTGTAATATCGGTCGCGACGAAAAGGGTCAAGAAACAAAGATCTATCATTTGCCGATGGACCAACAATATGACAATGTCAAAATAGATCAGCCTGGCGAGTGTTTCGCCTTTACTGTTGCAGAGGCGGAACAGAAAGGATTCCGTCGCGCTTACAAATGGCGCACAACCAAAGAATAATCCCTAAGGAGGTGACCGACATGCTTTGCCGCAAATGCGACCGAGAGATCCCGGAGGGATCCCTTTTCTGTAACCATTGCGGAGCCAAACAAGAATATACCCCCACTCCCCGCAAGCGCGGCAACGGGCAGGGGAGCGTGTACCGTGAGAACGGGAAATGGACCGCCGCCAAGGTGTTCGGTTACTACGAGGACGCCGACGGCAAGCTCAAGCCGCTCCGGACGGTGCGGCGCGGCTTCGCTACCAAAAGGGACGCCGTCAACGCCCTTCCTTTGATGGAACGCAAAAAAGGCGGCAGCATTGACGCCACCGCCTCGTTCCAAAAGATATACAATTTGTGGTTCCCTATATATTCGCCTACGGTATCCCGCTCCACCGTCGACTGCTACAAAGCGGCCTACGGCCATTTTCAGGATCTCTACGCCATCCCCTTTGCCGATATTACCATCGAGGATCTGCAGGAGTGCGTGGATGACTGCCCTTACGGAAAGCGTGTCAAACAGCTGATGAAGGTGCTGGCCGGTCTGTTATATAAGTACGCCATCCCACGTCGCTATACCGACCGCAACCTGGCACAGTATATCCGCATCACCGGTGAGGAGAGCGTGGAGCGTCCCGTCTTTACGGACGACCAGATCAAGACGCTGAAGGCGGCCGCCGAAAACGGTGACCGCGTGGCAGCGATCATCTATTGCCATATTCATTTGGGGTATCGCCCCCACGAGCTGGTCACGTTGTCCATTGAGATGTACGATGCCGCAACGCGCAGTTTCCGCCACGGCATCAAGACCGAGGCGGGCAAAAACCGCATTGTCACCGTTTCTCCGAAAATCCAACCCTACGTCGACGGCTTTATTGGCGGCAGAGCAGATGGCGCCGTGTTCACCACGGATACGGGGAAGGCCTATACCGATGCCTCCTACCGAATCGATTTCTACGCCTGCCTGCAGAGCCTTGATATCGTCGCACCGGAGGGCAAGAAACTCACCCCGCATTGTTGCCGTCATACGTTCGCCACGTTGGTCAAAAATGTTCCCGCTCCCGATAAGGACAAGCTGGAATTGATCGGGCACTCCTCTCTCAAAATGCTCCAACACTACACCCACACCAACGCCGACGATTTACGAAAAATCACCGACGCCATCTGATCGTCGATAGTAGCAACCGGAGTAGCAATAGAACAAAACTTTTTTGAATTTTAGCGAACACAAGCGGACAGAAGCCCTTGAAAACAATGGGTTTTCTCTGCTTTTCCCGTTGCAAAAGGTGACTGTTAATCATGATGTCGTCAGTTCGAGCCTGACAGGAGCAGCCAAAAAGAAAGACACGCCATCCGGTGTGTCTTTTCTTTTTGTTTTGTTTTTATCGGTTCGAACTGACGGCATCGTAGTTGGTAGTCATGCGCTTCACCGCTGAGCGTTTACGCGAAGTCGGTGGTGGCGAGCCCGAGCGCCGCCGGTGGCGGATGCAGCGAGGGCGCAGCCTTGTGCCGCGGTCGAAATCGGTAGCGGCAATTGCCGCGGCCACCGATTTCGGGCACCGCAAACGGAAGCATGACGGACGGGCTCAGTGTCACGCGACGAGACTCCCTCCGTCACGGCTGCCGCCGTGCCACCTCCCTCAGGGAGGGAGGCTTGCGGGCGGATGATATCCGCCCCTACGAAATCCACCGTTGCGCTTACATTTTCTATGTGCTATACTGATCTTACGGAGGTGTTTTTTTATGAAAAAACGAATTTGGTTATTTATTTTGATCGGCGTTCTTGTCACCGCTTTGGTCGTGCTTTTTTTCTGCAGTACGCACCGCAGCACCCTCGCCCACCGGAACGAGGGTAAACATATCGACACCTATAAAAATCAGGCGGAAGAAGTGCTGAAAACCTCCGCAGCCTTAAAAAGCACATACGGTTCCGATATCACCGTTGTATTCACCGATAACGTGTCGTGGCATCACGACGACACGCGCAGTGCACTGGATATGTACGCCGAATTCTTCTGGGCGGACCCCGACGAAAGCATTGAGGAATTCTCCGCTGATATCGAATATATGACCCTGTCTGCCCACATCAACGGCGACCCGTATGAGGTGCGGTTGGAGAAAGGCGACGACGGTCTGTTGAGCAAGGTATCGGCCACTGACGCAGACGGAAACGCTGTGGATCTTTCGGCTAAAACCGCCACAACCCGCATCTTTCTGCGGGATAAATACATGGCGGAGATCAAGGCCGCACGCGACGCAGACGCTAACCTCCCCGAGTACCAATCCACCGCCGGTATGTGCGAGCTCGGCGACAAATACGCTAAGCGCTGGCAGGAGATTGCCGACGAGTATTACGATAAATTGATGGCCTATGAATACGATTTTGAAACCCCGTTTTGCGGTGTAGAGGAATTCCGCTCCGCGCTGGCGGATATGAAGGCCAACCACGAGGAATACGTGGAAAAAGAGATGGACGCCTACGTCTCCGTAGTAAAATACGAATTCCAAGGCGGCTCCATCAGCGGGGTCGTCATCTCCAGCCATCGGTGCAAGCTGGAGGAAGAATGGGCGCTGAAAATTTTGGATATCTGCGATATGTTTGATATTGAATAAACCGTAAACCGCCACCCGTGTGGATGGCGGTTTTTTACTTTTGCCCCCTAACGGGCCGATGTGGCATCGACCCCTACTCTCTCCGTCCTTTGCGGTGCTTGTCCCTTTTTGTCGGGTTTTCTTGACTTTTGCAAAAAATGGGTATACAATGAAATCACCACATTCCAAGGAGGTTTTTATTATGAAATATTGTGCTGCTTGCGGTACCGCTCTGGACGATGCCGCTGCGTTCTGCTCCGGTTGCGGCGCCCAGCAGGCTCCCGTAGCCCCTGTGGCTCCCGTAGAGGCCGCTCCTGTGGAGGTTGCCCCCGTTGAGGCTCCCGTCGTAGAGGCCGCCCCCGCCCCCGTCGCCACCGTAGCGTATCCCGCCTATCCCCCCACCGTGATGCCCGTGCAGGAGGAGCCCTCCGTGGGCGCCAAGGTAATGAGCGGCATCGGTCTGGGTCTGGCCATCTTCGGCTTTGTATTCTCCTTCTTCGCCTTTATCATCGGCGCCATCGCCGCCGGCGACTATGACGAGGATGCCGCCGTCACCGCCATTATGTTTGCGGTGATGTTCCTGCCCACCTCCATCCTGGGCACCTGCTTCTGCGGCTCCGGTCGCAAGAACGGTGTGGGCGGTCCCGCCATCACCGGCAAGATCTTCGGCATCATCGGATGCGTGCTGTACGGCATCGGCTTCCTGTGCTCTCTGGCCGCACTCAGTTAACCGTTGGAGGAAACCGCTCCCATCGAATAATCCCATCACCTCATCCCCCCGACCGTGCGTCGGGGGGATTTTTTTGTAAAAAGATGATAAAATGCCGCAAAAATCTGCATTTTTCTATTGACTTTACTTTGGTAAAGTAGTACAATGGTAAAACATTACAGCGTTAAAGGAGGGTTGCCCACTATGGCACCGTTTAACACGCCCGCTATCCGACGGCTGTTCGCCGCCATCCTGCAACTGAACACCGAGGAGGAATGTCAGCAGTTCTTTGAGGACATCTGCACCATCAAGGAGGTGCAGGATATGTCCCAGCGCCTGGAGGCGGCTATCCTGCTGGATCAGGGTGAGGGATACCAGAGCATCTCGGAGCAGGTGGGCATCTCCACCGCCACCATCAGCCGTGTCAGCAAGTGTCTGAACTACGGCGCCGGCGGCTATCGCCGCACCATCGACCGAATGAAAGAGGAGGGATCGCTGTGAACTGCACCCTGAAACGAGAGGAGCAGGCCGTCTTTGCCCTGCGAGGACTGTACGAGGGCTACGGCTATGCCCCCTATAAAATGAGCAAATTCGAGGAATACGACCTGTACGTGCGGAATAAGGATTTCCTGATCTCCGACGGGGTCATCACCTTCACCGACACCGACGGCAAGCTGATGGCGCTGAAGCCCGACGTGACCCTGTCCATCATCAAGAACAGCGGCAACCAAGCCGGCTGTGTCCGCAAGGTGTACTATAACGAGAACGTGTACCGCGTATCCGAGGACGCCCATTGCTTTAAGGAGATCCTGCAGACGGGTCTGGAGTGTATGGGTGCCATCGACGACGCCACCCTGTACGAGGTGCTGCGGCTGGCCGCCGCCAGTCTGACCCTGGTGGGCAAGCGAGCGGTTCTGGACATCGCCCACCGGGGCGTGGTGGAGGAGCTGCTGGCTCCCCTATCCCCCGACGAGGAGATGCAAAAGGATCTGTACCGCTGCATCCGCGAAAAAAACCGCCACGAGCTACGGACGGTGTGCGACACCTACGGCGTGCCCGCCGACACCGCCGCCCTGCTGGAGCAGGTGGTGGCCATCTACGGCAAGCCCGCCGACGCTCTGCCCCGTCTGACCTCTCTGCTGGGGGACACCGCCCCCCTGCAACAGCTGAAAAAGCTCACCAACGCCTTTGAGGGCACCGCCTACGCCGATATGCTCCGTGTGGACTTCAGCGTGGTGGCGGCAGGACGGTATTATAATGGAATCGTATTTAAAGGCTTTGTGGACGGCGTGCCGGACAGCGTCCTGTCCGGCGGTCAATACGACCAGCTGATGCGGCAGATGAATCAACCCGGCGGCGCCGTAGGCTTTGCGGTGTATCTGGACCGCATCGGCGGCACCGACACCGCCGACTACGACGTGGACACCCTGCTGCTGTACGACGAGAGTGCCGACCTGTCCGCCCTGCAGGCGGCGGCAGACGCCCTGCGGAGCGAGGGCACCGTTATGCTGCAAAAGGAAATACCCGACGGACTGACCTATCGGCGGCTGTGCCGATTCGAGAACGGGGAGGTGAAACCCCTATGAAAGAGATGCTGAACATCGCCCTGCCCAAAGGACGACTGGGCGAAAAGGTATACGGTATGTTCAAGGCGGCGGGATTCCCCTGCCCCTCCATTGAGGAGCAAAACCGTAAGCTGATATTCGAAAACGAAGAGGTGGGGGTCCGCTACTTCTGGGTGAAGCCCTCCGACGTGGCCATCTACGTGGAGCGCGGCGCCGCCGACATCGGCGTGGCGGGCAAGGACATCCTGCTGGAATACCGTCCCCGCGTGTACGAGCTGTTCGACCTGGACGTGGGCAAGTGCCGCATGGCGGTGGCCGCCCCCAAGGGCTTCCGCGATGACACCGCCCGCACCCTGCGGGTGGCGACGAAATTCTCCCGCATCGCCCGCGACTATTACGCATCCCAGGGGCGGGACATCGACATTATCCACCTCAACGGCTCCATTGAGATCGCCCCCATTCTGGGACTGTCCGACGTGATCGTGGACATCGTGGAGACCGGCACCACGCTAAAGGAGAACGACCTGGAGGTCATCGAGAACATCGTGCCCATCAGCGCGCGGCTGATCGCCAACACCGCCTCCTTCAAATTCAAGAACGAGGCCATCGAAAAGATTCTGGCTCAAATGAGCACTCTGGAGAGATAAACTATGATTAAGATTCTGAAATGCGGCGAGGTCGCTAACGATGAAATATTCGCCCGCGTGGTGCCCACCGTGGACGTGGCGGGCATCGTGGCGGACATCATCCATAACGTCCGCACCCGCGGCGACGCCGCCCTGCACGAATACTGCGAGAAATTTGATAAGGCAAAGCTGCAAAGCCTGCAGGTGTCCCCCGAGGAAATACAGGAGGCGCTGGAGCAGGTGGAGCCGCGGTTTATCGAGATTCTGAAAACCGCCGCGGAGAATATCCGCCTATTCCACGAGAAACAGGTGCGCAACTCCTTTGTCATCAATGACCGCCCCGGCATCGTTATGGGGCAGAAGGTGATCCCCGTTGACCGCGCGGGTCTGTACGTGCCCGGCGGCACCGCCGCCTACCCCTCCACCGTGCTGATGGACGCCATCCCCGCCAAGATCGCGGGGGTACCGGAGGTGGTGATGGTATCGCCCCCCGGCGCTGACGGTAAAATAAACCCCGTCATCCTGGCCGCCGCCGCCATCGCGGGGGTGGATAAGATCTTTAAATTGGGCGGCGCACAGGCGGTAGCCGCACTGGCCTACGGTACCGAATCGGTACCCAAGGTGGACAAGATCGTGGGTCCCGGCAACGCCTTTGTGGCGGAGGCCAAAAAGCAGGTGTTCGGCGTGGTGAGCATTGATATGATCGCCGGACCCAGCGAGATCCTCATTGTGGCGGACGGCAAGTCCGACCCCCGCTGTGTGGCCGCTGACCTGCTATCCCAGGCGGAGCACGACCGACTGGCCAGCGCGGTGCTGGTCACCGATTCTGCCGAACTGGCGGCGGCGGTGCAGGCAGAGTTGGAGGTGCAGATTCCCCGCCTGTCCCGCGCGGACATCGCCCGCGAGTCCATCGACCGCAACGGCAAGATCATCGTGGCAGACGACCTGTGGGCCGCCATCGACATCTCCAACGAGTTGGCGCCCGAGCACCTGGAACTGTGCGTGGATAATCCCTTTGACTATCTGGACGCCATCCGCCACGCCGGCTCCATCTTTATGGGGCGCAACACGCCGGAGGCACTGGGCGACTATATGGCAGGCCCCAACCACACCCTGCCCACCGGCGGCACCGCCAAATTCTCCAGCCCCCTATCGGTGGACGACTTTGTCAAGAAGACCCAGTACAGCTATTTCACCCGCTCCGCCCTGGAGCAGGTGGCCGAGGACGTGGCCTTCTTCGCCGAAAAAGAGGGCTTGACCGCCCACGCCAAGAGCGCGGTAATTCGATTAGAGAAGTGATTTGAATGAGCAAATTCTTTAGTCGTCGGTTCGACCGACTGACCCCCTATACCCCCGGCGAACAGCCGGTGGATAAACCCTACGTAAAACTGAACACCAACGAGAGCCCCTTTCCCCCGTCGGACAAGGCAATCGCCGCCGCCGAGGCCGAGCTGCGGCAACTGCAGCTGTACCCCGACCCCACCTGCGGCAGGCTGCGGCGGGCGCTGGCGGACGCCTACGGCGTCACCCCCGATCGGGTCACCGTGACCAACGGCTCGGACGAGGCGCTGTCCTTTGCCTTTATGGCGTACGGGGACGGCGGCGTGGCCTATCCCGACGTCACCTATGGCTTCTATCGGGTGTTTGCCGACCTGTACGGATTGGATGCATTAGAGATTCCTCTGCGGGAGGATTTCACCATTGATCCGGAGCAGTACAAGGGATTGGGGCGCACCATTTTCATCGCCAACCCCAACGCCCCCACGGGTATCCCGCTGACCCTAACCGATATCGAAGCCATCGTCGCCGCCAACCCCGATACGGTGGTGGTGATCGACGAGGCCTATGTGGATTTCGGCGGGGAGACCGCCGTGCCGCTCACCGACCGATACGATAATCTGTTGGTGGTGGGCACCTTCTCCAAATCCCGCTCCATGGCGGGCGCCCGATTGGGCTATGCCATCGGCTGTCCCGCGCTGATACAGGATCTGGAGACCCTACGGTATTCCACCAACCCCTATAACGTCAACCGCTTGACCCTGGCGGCGGGGCTGGGACAGTTGGCGGACGAGGAGACCACCCGCCGCAACTGTCAGACCATCGTGGACAATCGGCAATACACCGCCGCCGCGCTGGAGCGGCTGGGCTTCTCGGTGTTGCCCTCCGCCGCCAATTTCCTGTTCGCCACCTGCCCCCGCATAGCGGGTAAGGGACTGTATCTGGCGCTGAAAGAACGAGGCATTCTGGTGCGGCACTTCGACACCCCCCGTCTGTCCGACTATAACCGCATCACCATTGGCAGCCGCCAACAAATGGATACGCTGCTGAACGCCATCCAAGCCATATTGGAGGAGTGACCTATGAGAACCGCTACCATCAACCGCAAAACCGCCGAGACCGACATCCAATTAACGCTGAACTTGGACGGAAAGGGCGAAGCCGCGATCAACAGCGGCTGCGGATTTTTAGACCATATGCTGACCCTGTTCGCCAAGCACGGCGGGTTTGATTTAGAGCTGACCTGCGTGGGGGACACCTACGTGGACGACCACCACACGGTGGAGGACGTCGGCATCGCTCTGGGCTCTGCCTTTTCGCAGGCGCTGGGGGATAAAAAAGGCATCGTCCGCTACGGCAGCTGCGTGCTGCCTATGGACGAATCCTTGGTGCTGTCCGCGGTGGACCTGTCGGGACGGGACTTTCTCGGCTACGACCTGCCCATCCCCGACGAAAAGGTGTGCATCAAGGATGGGCTCAGCTACGACCTGCCCATTCCTACCAAGCAGGTGGGCTCCTTCGACACCGAGCTGGTGCAGGAATTCTTCTACGGCTTTGTCCGTAATGCGGGAGCCACCCTCCACGTCCGTCTGCTGACGGGGAGTAACTCCCACCACATCATCGAGGGCGCCTTTAAGTCGGTGGCCCGCAGTCTGCGGGACGCGGTGGCCATTGACCCTCGCTTTGCCGACGCCATCCCCTCCACCAAGGGGGTGCTCCAATGATCGCCATCATCGACTACGGCGTGGGCAACCTGTTCTCGCTCCAATCCTCCTTTGCCGCCATCGGGCAGGAGGCGGTGGTCACCGCCGACCCTGCCGTGATTCGGGCGGCACAGCGCCTCATCCTCCCCGGTGTGGGCGCCTTTGAGGACGCCGCCCGCAAGCTGCGCGACAGCGGTATGGCGGCGCTGGTCAAGGAGCAGGCCGCCGCCGGCAAGCCTATTATGGGCATCTGTCTGGGTATGCAGCTATTGTTCGACAAAAGCTATGAATACGGCGAGCACGAGGGCTTAGGGCTCATCGGCGGGGCGGTGAAGCCCATCGCCGACGTCATCCCCGCGGGGTACAAGGTGCCCCACATCGGCTGGAACGCCCTCACCCTTGTGGGGGAGAAAAGCCGCCTGTTTAAACACCTCAAGGAGGGCGACTGCGTCTACTTCGTCCATTCCTACTACGCCGCCGACTGCGGCGACGCCGTCACCGCCACCGCCGAATACGGCGCTCCCCTCACCGCATCGGTGGAACGGGGCAACGTGTACGGCTGCCAGTTCCACCCCGAAAAGAGCGGAACGGTGGGGCTGAACATCCTTAAAGCATTCTGCGAATTGTAAGGAGTGTATGATTATGGCAAAAGAAAAGAAAGACAAGCGCTTTATCATCAAGGAGCAGCAGGGCGGCTTCACCATCGGCGCCTACGTGCTGGTGGATAAGCAGACCGGCGTCAACTATCTCTATGCCAACAGCGGCTACTCCGGCGGTCTGACCGTGCTGGTGGACGCTATGGGCAACCCCATCGTCACCCCCGTGACTGAAGAAGAATAAGGTGATTCTATGTTTTTATTCCCTGCCATCGACCTGTACGAGGGCAAGGCGGTGCGCCTGTATAAGGGCGACTACAACCAACTGACCGTCTACAACAACGACCCCACCGCGGTGGCAAAAGACTTTGCCGCGGCGGGGGCAAAACACATTCATATCGTGGACTTGGAGGGTGCCAAAAGCGGCGAGACCCCTAATCTGGACACCGTGGTGCGGATTAAGCAGGAGAGCGGGCTCTTCTGCGAGATCGGCGGCGGCGTGCGGAATATGGACGTGGTGAAAGCCTATATGGACGCGGGGTTGGACCGCGTCATCTTGGGCACCGCCGCGGTGGAGAATCCCGATTTTGTCCGCGAGGCGGTGGCCGCCTACGGGGACAAGATTGCCGTGGGCGTGGACCTGAAGGACGGCTACGTGGCGGTAAAGGGTTGGACCGAAAAGTCCACCCTGGACGCCGTGACCTTCTGCAAACAGATGCAGGACATCGGTGTGAAGACCCTCATCGTCACCGACATCTCCAAGGACGGCGCCATGCAGGGCACCAACCACGACCTGTACCGACAGCTGCAAGCCCAGTTCCCCGCCCTGCAGTTGGTCGCCAGCGGCGGCGTATCCTCCATGGAGGACGTGACCCGTCTGGCGGACACGGGGCTGTACGGCGCCATCATCGGCAAGGCCTATTATATCGGCGCCATCAATTTAAAAACCGCTTGCGAGGTGGTACAATGATTACAAAGCGCATTATTCCCTGCTTGGACGTCCGCGACGGACGGGTGGTCAAGGGGGTTAATTTTGAGGGACTGGCCGACGTCAACTCCCCCATCGAACTGGCGAAATATTACAGCGAAAACGGGGCGGACGAGCTGGTGTTCTACGACATCACCGCCTCCGCCGAGGGGCGGGCGCTGTTCACCGACATCCTGCGGGACACCGCACGGCAGGTGTTCATCCCCCTAACGGTGGGCGGCGGCATCAATACGGTGGCGGACTTTGAGCGGGTGCTGTCCTGCGGCGCCGACAAGGTCAGCGTCAATTCCGGCGCCATCCGCAACCCCGACCTCATCGCCGAGGCCGCCCGCCTGTACGGCGACCAGTGCGTGGTGCTGTCCGCCGACGTGAAGATGGTGAACGGCGTGTACCGCATCTTCGCCAAGGGCGGACGGGAGAACACCGGCATGGAGGCCATCGAGTGGATCCGCCGCTGTGTCGGCAACGGCGCCGGCGAGGTGGTGGTCAACTCCATCGACACCGACGGCGTCAAGGGCGGCTTTGACCTGCCCATGCTAAAGGCGGTGTGCGACGCGGTCAGCGTGCCGGTCATCGCCAGCGGCGGCGCCGGCAACATACAGGATTTCATCACTCTGTTCAACACCCTGCCGGGGGTGGATGCGGGTCTGGCGGCCAGCATCTTCCACTTCGGCGAGGTGTCTATCCAAGACCTGAAACAACAAATGGCGGCGGCAGGCATCCCTGCGCGGCTGTGAGAGGAGAACCGACTATGATTGACGTAACCACTTTGAAATTCGATGACAAGGGTCTGATCCCCGCCGTGGTGGTGGATTCGATCACCAAAAAGGTGCTGACCGTGGCCTATATGAACAAGGAGAGTCTGCAGATCTCCATGGAGAAGGGGCTGACCTGCTTCTACAGCCGCTCCCGTCAGGAGCTGTGGCTCAAAGGCGAGACCAGCGGCAACTACCAACACATCGTATCCATCACCGCCGACTGCGACGGGGACGCGCTGGTGGTGGTGGTGGACAAGGACGGTCCCGCCTGCCACACCGGTGAGGAGACCTGCTTCCACAATCCTATCTGGGAGAGCGACGAGCGGCAGGAATTCTCTCTGGATGCGCTGATGGAGATGCTGGTGGGTCGTAAGGAGACCCCCAAGGAAGGCAGCTACACCACCTATCTCTTTGAGAAAGGTCTGGATAAGATCCTCAAGAAGGTGGGCGAGGAATGCACCGAGGTGATCATCGGCGCCAAGTCGGACGACAAGGCCGAAACGGTGTATGAGATCGCCGACCTTGCCTATCACGTGATGGTGCTGATGATCCAGATGGGCATCAGCCTGGAGGACATCCACCGCGAGCTGGCCTCCCGCCACGTGATCGATAAAAAGGTCAAGCAGGAAAAGATGGTGTAAGGTCTCGCGGCGATTACTCTTGGCCCCCTCTGACGAGGGGGCTGGATTTTTGCCGCAGGCAAAAAGACTGGGGGAGAGATAACGAACCGTTAAACCTTGCTCTTTTTCTCTCCCTCCGCCTCGCTATCGCTCGGCACCTCCCTCGTCAGAGGGAGGCAAGGGGAAACGTGCGCTCGCTCCAAGGCCCCCTTGCCTAAAGGGGGCTCCGCCCGAAGGGCGGTGGGGGATTCTATGCCACGGATGCGGCATATCGCCCTATGTCTGACTACCCCTCCGGTTTTGCCGGCGGCAAAACCACCTCCCCTGACAAGGGGAGGCAAGAGGTTCTGCGCTCTTTTGACGCAACACGAAAAAACCGCTACCCTGACGGGTAGCGGTTTTTTTATTATTCCTTGCGACATGATTCGTTGACGGGTTTATTCCTCGGTCTCTTCCATTTCCGGCAATGTTTCACCAAAGCCATAACCCTCAGGCGGCCATTCTTCGGGAACTAAACCCTCTTCACCCAACAAATCCCACTCGCTCGCCATAGGCCAGGTAGAACACGGTGCAAACACCCAAGCAGTCAGCTCCGGATCGTCACCGTAGATGGCGTCCAGGAACTGGTTTTTGGTATAGGGGCATCCGTTTCCGTGATTCCAGGCGATCTCGTCCAGATTTTCCTCCGTCCACATACCGTTATACGCGGCGATAAACTCCTCTCTGGAAATATCACAGTATTCGACAATATTGACGATGTTGACGTCTTCGGGATTTCGATCCTCACCCAAGTGGGCAAGGAAAGCATCTAACCGCTCACCTCGGAATATGGAAACTGTCCTATGATAATACAAATTATGCACCGCGCACTCATCATCACCGTCACCGCCGATGCCGGGGCCGTTATCCTCCGTTGGCTTGGTGATGGGGGCGGTCACTGCCGGATCGTCCACCAACGGGGTGTCGGGGGTCAGCCAGCCGGACTTAGCCACGCCGAAGGCGCCCAGCGCCACCAGCGCAAAGGCACAGGTCGCCGACGCAATCTTCATAGCGGCGCGGCGCTTCTGCTTCTGTCGGGTCACGTAGGCGTCCCGACGCTCCAACAGGCTGCTCACCATTTCATCCGATGTTTTCATAAGCAAACCCTTCTTTCTCTAGTTTTATTTTCAGTGATTGTTTGGCTCGATACAGCAGATTCTTCACCTGCCGCTCGCTCTTGCCCAGCGCTGTGGCCACCTCTCTGTTGGACAATCCTTCAAAAAAGGACAGCCACAGCACCGCGCGGTAATCCACCGCCAGATCCTGCATCGCGCGATACAGGATGACGTTGCGCTCCTTACGCAGATACACCCGCTCCAGCTCCTCGCCGTCTGCCAAATAATCGCCCATCTCCTCAACGGGGGTTGCGGCAATACGCCCGTGCTTTCGGAGATGGTCCACCGCCACGTTGCGACCGATGGAGCACAGAAAGGAGTAAAAGCTGCTCCGGCCGCTGAAGCGCGGTTTTTTGGTAATCAGACGGAAAAAGGTTTCTTCAGTGAGCTCCTCTGCAACGGAGTAATTGCCGACGAAGCCGTTGAGATACAGCATAAGACGCACGCGAAATTCCTCTACGATTTCGGCAATTCCTTGATCGTCACCATCCAGGTAACGGCGGTAGCTACAGGCACCGTTATCCATCGGCAACCCTCCTCTCGAAAAGGCATTTGATTTGGATGGGACACTGAAGCCGTCTCCATAACCCTTTCACCTATTAAACGCACAAATGTGAAAAAACTCCCACCCATTATAGCAGATTTTTAAAAAAAGAAAAGTAGTCTTTGGCAAGATGAGCATGCCCGCCGGTGATATAAGGGTCAAGCAGGAAAGATGGTGTGATAAAAGCCTCCCTCCTTGAGGGAGGTGGCACGACGATAGTTGTGACGGAGGGAGTGTCTGCGCACATGACTCCCTCAGTCAGCCTAACGGCTGACAGCTCCCTCGGAGAGGGAGCCTTTACCCTATCCAACCGCGAAAAAAACCGCTACCCTGACGGGTAGCGGTTTTTATTATGGTGTTATCACTCGATCAGACGTTCGCCCATGGGGATGTACTCCCGATCCTCCTTGACCGAGATATAGGCGGGACGGATGATCTTGCCCGCGTTCTGAATCTCCTCGATGCGGTGAGCGGACCAACCGGCAATACGCGCCACCGCGAAGATGGGGGTGAACAGCTCGCCGGGCAGATCCAGCATCCGATAAATAAGACCGGAGTAAAAGTCCACGTTGGGGCTGACGCCCTTATACATCTTCCGCTTTTCGGCGATGATCTCGGGGGCGTACTGCGCCACCTTCTCATACAGAGCGAACTCCTCGTCGCAGCCCTTTTCCGCCGCCAGCATCTGGGCGCACTCCTTGAGCACCTCGGCGCGGGGGTCGGATACGGAGTAGATGGCGTGACCCATACCGTAGATAAGACCGGTGCGGTCAAAGGCATTCTTGTCCAGCAGACGGCAGAGATAATCCCGAATCTGGTTATCGTCGGTGGTATCGATGGTGGCCTTCATATCGTCGAACATCCGCACCACCTTGATGTTGGCACCGCCGTGACGGGGCCCCTTCAGACTGCCCAGTGCCGCCGCCACCGCCGAATAGGTATCGGTGCCGGAGGAGGTGACCACGCGGGTGGTGAAGGTGGAGTTGTTACCGCCGCCGTGCTCGGCGTGCAGCACCAGCGCCAGATCCAGCACCCGTGCCTCCAGGAGAGTGAACTTGCTGTCCTCGCGGAGCAGGTGCAGGATGTTCTCGGCGGTGGAATACTCGGGACGGGGCAGGTGGATAAACAGGCTCTTGTCCTGATGATAGTGCTGGAAGGACTGATAGCTGTACACCGCCAGCATGGGGAATATGGAGATCAGCTGCAGACACTGACGCAGCACGTTGGCCACCGAAATGTCGTCGGGATTCTCATCGTAGGCGTACAGCGCCAGCACGCAGCGGGACAGGATGTTCATCATATCCCGACCGGGCGCCTTGAGGATCATATCGCGGACAAAGGAGGTGGGCAGGCTGCGGCACTTGGCCAGCTCGCGGCGGAATCGGAACAATTCGCCCTCGTCCGGCAGCTCGGAGAACAGCAGCAGATACACCGTCTCCTCGAAGCCGAAGCGATTATCCCGACGGAACCCCGCCACCAGATCCTTGACGTTATAGCCGCGGTAGAACAATTCGCCGGGGATGGTATGGAGCTGTCCGTCCTCGCCCATACGCTTGGCGTTGACGGTGGACACCTCGGTGAGACCGGTGACCACGCCGCGACCGTTCATATCCCGCAGACCGCGGTTGACTTGGTGCTGGGTATACATCTCCGGCACGATATGGTTGCGCTCGGTGGAGGCCTGAGCCAGCTGAGCGATATATGGTGTGATTTCAGAATAAGAACGTTTCATAAGGGACACCTCACTTCTTGTGACAAAGAAAATTTTTACCAGTTTAAAGCATTATAACACATTGTGCTGGGTTATGCAAGAGGTATGTTGTCGAGAACGGGGAGGAAACGGAAAACCCCCGCCCATCGGCGGGGGTTGTTTTTTACAGGCTGTCGATGTAGCGGCAGGCGGCGATGGCGGCTACGGCGCCGTCGCCGGTGGCGGTGGTCACCTGGCGCACCGTCTTACTGCGGCAGTCACCTGCCACAAACACGCCGGGGGTGCGGGTCAGGCAGTCCTCCCCCGCGTCCACGTAGCCCCATTCGTTCAGCGCCACCACGCTCTCAAAGGGCGCGTTCTCCGGCTCTAACCCAATGGCCACGAACAAACCGTCCACCGCCAGCTCGTAGGTGGTGTCGTCCGCCACCCGACGCAGGGTGACCCGATCCAGCGGGGCGGTGGCGGGCAAAGCCTCCACCACGGTGCCCAGCAGCACCTGAACGTTGTCCCGCTTGGCAAGGATGTCCTGCAACGCCTGCTCACCGGTGAGATAGTCCAAGTTCTGCACCACCGTCACCTGCTTGCAGGTCTCGGACAGCAGGATGGCCTCCTGCAGGGCGGAATTGCCGCCGCCCACCAGCGCCACCGTCTTATCCTTATAAAAAGCGCCGTCGCACACGGCACAGAAGGAAATGCCCTCGCCCAGATGGATATCCTCATTGGGCAGACCCAAATGGCGATGCTTGGCGCCGGCGGCAATGATCACCGCGCGGGCTTGGTAGTCGTTGCCGTCCTCGGTGGACACCACCTTGTATTCGCCGCAGTCGCGGATACCGGTGACCGTCTCGATCTCCACGTCCGCCCCCTGCCCCAGCGCCTGCTCCACGAAATGATCCGCCAGCTCGGTGCCGGAGAGAGAGTCAAAGCCGGGGTAGTTCTCCACCTTGGGGGAAAAGGTGATCTGACCGCCGAAGGCGCCCTTTTCCAGCAGCAGGACGGTCTTATTCGCCCGACGGGCGTAGATGGCGGCGGTGAGCCCCGCAGGGCCCGCGCCGATGATGATGATATCGTGCATAGTTGTTACCTCGTAAATTAGTAATGAGTAATGAGGAATGAGTAATGGCTGTTGGTTTGGACAAGCAAAGCAGGGTGGGCAGTGTCGCCCACCCTGCGGGTAATACGTATTACAGAGACTGGATGTACTTTTTAATCTCGGAGACGCCCACGAACTTGTCGGCGGCGCCGCCGGCGATCACCACCAGGGTGGGAGCCTGCTTGATGCCCAGGGCGGTCACCAGCTCGGCGTTCTCCTCTGCCAACAGCTTCACGTACGCCACGCCCGCCTTATCCAGCATGGGCATAGCGATCTTACAGTTGGGGCAGGTGGCGGTGGCGAACAGGTACACGCCGTCCGCCAGCGCGGAATTGTTGCAGTCGCACTCCTGAGCCAGCGGCTTGGGTCCCTCGTGGGTCAGCACGGAGGTGGCCACGTTGTACTCAGCGCGGTCCTTGAACTCCTGGGTCTTGCCGTCGTTCCAGTTCTTCACGGGACGGTAGTAGCCGGTGATACGGCTGTACACCTCCGCCTCCTTACCGCAGTGGGGGCAGGTATACTGCTCGCCCGCCAGATAGCCGTGCTCGGCACAGACGGAATAGGTGGGGGACATGGTGTAATAGGGCAGACGGTAGTTCTCCGCGATCTTACGCACCAGCGAGGCCGCCGCCTTCCAATCCGGCAGCTTCTCGCCCAGGAAGGCGTGGAACACGGTGCCGGAGGTGTAGAGGGTCTGCAGCTCGTCCTGAACGTCCAGAGCGGTGAAGATGTCCTCGGTATAGCCCACCGGCAGGTGGCTGGAGTTGGTGTAATAGGGGGTGCCGTTCTCGTTGGCGGTGATGATGTCGGGATAGTGCTTCTTATCGTGCTTGGCGAAGCGATAGGTGGTGGACTCGGCGGGGGTAGCCTCCAGGTTGTACAGGTCGCCGTACATCTCCTGATAGTCGGACAGACGCTCGCGCATATGGTTGAGCACGTCCTTGGCAAAGGCCTGGGTCTTTTCGTTGGTCATATCGGCGCGCAGCCAGTTGGCATTGAGACCCACCTCGTTCATACCGATCAGACCGATGGTGGAGAAGTGGTTGTCAAAGGTGCCCAGATACCGCTTGGTATAGGGGTACAGACCGTTGTCCAGCAGCTTGGTGATGACGGTACGCTTCACCTTCAGAGAGCGGGCGGCGATGTCCATCAGCTTGTCCAGACGGTTGTAGAAGTCCTCCTCATCCTGCGCCAGATAGGCGATGCGGGGCAGGTTGATGGTGACCACGCCCACCGAGCCGGTGGACTCACCGGAGCCGAAGAAGCCGCCGGATTTCTTGCGCAGTTCGCGCAGGTCCAGACGCAGACGGCAGCACATAGAGCGCACGTCGGAGGGCTCCATATCGGAGTTGATGTAGTTGGAGAAATAGGGGGTGCCGTACTTGGCGGTCATCTCGAACAGCAGTTTGTTGTTCTCGGTCTCGGACCAGTCAAAGTCGCGGGTGATGGAATAGGTGGGGATGGGATACTGGAAGCCGCGGCCGTTGGCGTCGCCCTCGATCATGATCTCGATGAAGGCCTTGTTCACCATCCGCATCTCGTCCACGCAGTCACCGTAGGTGAAATCCATCTCCTTGCCGCCCACGATGGCAGGCATATTCTCCATATCCTTGGGGACGGTCCAGTCCAGCGTGATGTTGGAGAAGGGCGCCTGGGTACCCCAGCGGCTGGGGGTGTTCACGCCGTAGACGAAGGACTGGATGCACTGCTTGACCTCTTTCTGGGACAGGTTATCCACCTTAACAAAGGGAGCCAGATAGGTATCGAAGGAGGAGAAGGCCTGGGCGCCCGCCCACTCATTCTGCATAATGCCCAGGAAGTTGACCATCTGGTTGCACAGGGTGGACAGGTGGCTGGCGGGGGACGAGGTGATCTTGCCGGGGATGCCGCCCATACCCTCCTGGATGAGCTGCTTCAGCGACCAACCGGCGCAATAGCCGGTGAGCATGGACAGGTCGTGCAGGTGGATGTCGCCGCTCTTGTGGGCGTTGGCGATCTCGTCGTCGTAGATCTCGCTCAGCCAGTAGTTGGCGGTGATGGCGCCGGAGTTGGACAGGATCAGACCGCCCACCGAATAGGTGACGGTGGAATTCTCCTTGACGCGCCAGTCGTTGATCTGCAGATAGTTGTCCACCAGATCCTTATAGTCCAGCATGGTGGTGCTCAGGTTGCGCAATTTCTCCCGCTGACGGCGGTACAGAATGTACGCCTTGGCCACGTCGGCATAGCCGGCCTGCACCAGCACGGTCTCCACGCTGTCCTGAATGTCCTCCACCGCCACAAAACCGTTCTCGATCTTGGGCTCAAAGTCGGAGGTGACCTTTAGTGCCAGAAAATCAATGATGTTATCGTTATACTGACGCTGGCAGGCATCAAAAGCCTTTTTGATGGCGTCAGAGATCTTGGCAATGTTAAAATCTGTAATTTTTCCGTCTCGTTTGTTTACGCGATACATAAATCTCTCCCTCTCTTAATTATATTCCTTTTAATAAACAACCCTCTTAACATCCACGGAGCTGTGCGGCGGGAATATGCTCCCGCACGACGGTCAGCAGGTGCTCCATCTCCTCGATGGAGAAGGGGTGATACCCCTCCCCCAGCAGCTGACCGGAGTCCACAAAGCGCTGGATGAAATAACGGGGCACGTCACCCAGCCACCGCCCGATGGCGGCAAAGTCCGCGGGGGTGTGGATGCCCCCCACCGCGGTGGTGCGAAACTCATAGGGCACACCGCTATTACGCAGTATCTGCACCGAGCGCTCGTACACCGTCATATCCACCTCGGTGCCGGTGGCGGCAGCATAGCCGTCGGGCGACGACTTGATGTCCATCGCCACGTAGTCCACCAGACCCTGCTCCAGCAGAGCGGACAGGCGGTCGGGCAGGCTGCCGTTGGTGTCCAGCTTGACCGCGTAGCCCATTTCCTTGATCCGGTGAATAAAATCCGCCAGGTCGGGCTGCAGCAGCGGCTCACCGCCGGTGACACACACGCCGTCCAGAATGCCACGTCGTTTTTCTAGGTAGCAGAGTACCTCGTCGGCGCAGTTTCGCTCCGCCAGAGGGGTGCGTACCAGACCCGCATTGTGGCAAAAGGGGCACCGCAGATTGCATCCGCCGGTGAATAGTGTGCAGGCTGTGCGACCGGGAAAGTCCAACAGTGTTAATTTTTGATACCCTTGGACGTTCATAATGTTCCTCCTCCCCCAAAAAAGGGGGTGCCTTGCCAGTATATCACAGGGGCTATGTTAATGTCAACAGCAAAAACACAATATATTGTGGTAATTTGATTACATTTTGTATAAAATTTAGCATATCTTGATGTCCAAAAAACTGCAAAAAGCAGCTTTTTACGACACAAAACCCCCGCAAACCCTTGATTTGACTGGGTTTGCGGGGGTTATTACAGATTGTGTAATCGCCTTTACAGCAGGGGGTTATTTTGTGGTTTTATTTTTCGGGTGACACTATATCTTGTGGTGCTCCAACTGAGCCAATTTGGCGCGAATGGCGATTTCTGCCTCGGCGGGGTCGGTGTGGGGCAGGGACACCTGCTCCATAGGGCAATACCCATCCCCCGCCCTGTTGCGGATGGCGGGAACCAGGGTATCGTAGGTGGCGCTGACGCCGTGGGCGGTCAGCAGATCGCGGGCGGGGGTGCTCATGACCCCGCCGTGCACGGCCTTGACCCCCAACCGCAGGTACAAAAATGCGGCAGCCTTGCCCACCACCTTATCGGCGGCGGCAAAATCGGTCAGGTCTTCCCCGCTGTCCAGCATCGCCAGCAGGGGTGCCACGCCGCGTCGGGTGTCGGTGTAGGTTTCCGCCCCGCGGCACAGAGCGACGGTGTAACCGCCCTCGGTCAGTAGAGCCTTCGCTCTCTCTAAGTCGGTCATTGTCCAACCCTCCGCCACACCGGCGGCAGCACCGCCCACTGAATCAGAATGCCGGCCAAGCCAACCGCGATGCTGGTCCAAATCAGCGAGATGGGCAGATGATCAAAACCAAAGCCATACACCGCCACAGCCAGCACCACAGCGCGAGCAAAACGACCCGCCACCTGCACCAACAGCACGTTGACAAAGGTAGGCAGGTGATTGCGGCGGAGCAGACCGGCGGTCAGACCGTACACCGCCAACTCCACCATCATAAAGGGGAGCATAGCGGGCAGCGGCATACCGGTGAGGGCAGCGCTGATCAAGGGGGACGCAACGCCGCACACCAGCCCCACCACAGAGCCGCCGAACATACCCGCCAGCATCACCGGCAGGTGCATCGGCAACAGCACCTCGCCTAAGCCGGTGCCCAAGCCGAGGGCACCGCCCAGCAGGTGGCACAGCCACGGCAGCGCCACCGCCACCGTCACGGTGATGGCGGTCAGCAGCGATTTCTTCCACACGTCCGCAAAAGACAAGGATTTCGTTTTCATAGAGATTCCTCCTTATGCCCCAAAGCGCCCAGCCACGTCCTGCAGCAGAGCGGGGATGTCCAGGTGTTGGGGGCAGTGGGCGGCGCAGGCACCGCAGGCGATGCAGGCGGCGGCGCCGTTCTGCTCCTTCACCAGATTGTCGTAATAGGTCGAGGCGGGGGTCCATACGGAGCTATCCCAATCCTTGCCCGCTCCGCCGTAGATCTGCTGATCCTCGTTATAGATGGAGAAGCAGCGAGGGATGGGGATGCTCATAGGACAGTCGGTGACGCAGTAGGCGCACCCCGTACAGGGAATGCCGGACTGTCCCCGCAGAATGGCCGCCACCTGCCGCAGAATAGCGCGGTCCTCCTCGGTCAGCAGGACGGGGTCGGCGGCGGTGGCGATGTTGTCCAGCATCTGCTCACGGTTGCTCATACCGCTGAGCACCGTCATCACGCCGTCAAGCTCCATCACGAAGCGCAGCGCCCAGGAAGCGGGCGTCCAGTCGGGGTGGGCGGCCTTCATCAGCGCCTCCGCCGCGGGGGGCACAGACGCCAGCGTACCGCCCTTTACCGGCTCCATCACGACGATGGGCTTATCAAAGCGGCGGGCGGTCTCATAGCACTTGCGGGACTGGACGTCCTCGCTGTCCCAGTCCAGATAGTTGAGCTGCAACTGCACGAACTCCATCTCGGGGTGCTCGGTGAGCACCCGCTCCAGAAAGTCCGCGGAATCGTGGAAGGAGAAGCCGATGTGCCGCACCAGCCCCTGCGCCTTCTTTTGCTTCAGCCATTCAAAACAGTCCAAGCGGGTGTATTTATCGTAGCAGTTGCGGTCGATGGCGTGGATGAGGTAATAGTCGAAATACTCCACCCCCATCCGCTCCAGCTGGGCGGAAAATACGCGGTCGCGATCCTCCAACGTTTCAAAAAAGCCGCTGTGCAGCTTGGTGGCGACGGTGAAGGCGTCCCGGGGATAGCGGTGGGTGACGATCTCCCGCACCGCCGCCTCCGACTGCTCGCCGCAGTACATCAGGGCGGTATCGAAATAGGTGCCGCCCGCTGCCATAAAGCGGTCCGCCATCTCACAGCACAGGGGGATATCCACTTTTCCGTCCACCATCGGCAGACGCATCAGACCGAAGCCTAAGGATTTCTTATTCATAGGGATACCTCACGTCTTACAGAATTGCATCATAATATTGTGGGGCAGCAACTTTGCCAGCACCCGATAGAACTTAAATAACAACAGGTGGGTGTAGACGCAGCGCCCGCGGGCGGCCTTGACCATCGCCTTATCCGCTACCGCATCGGGGTCGCTGTAGGGCAGGGTCTTGAACATCTTGGAGCGCTCGGTGATGTTGGCCACGTCCAAAAACTCGGTGTTCATAGGTCCGGGGCACACCGCCAGCGCATTAATCCCCAGGGGCTTGAGCTCCTCCCGCAGACCCTTGGTGAAGCTCATCACGTAGGCCTTGGTGGAGGAGTAGACGGTCATACGGGTGTTGGGGCAGAAGGAGGCGATGGAGCAGACGTTGATGATAAAGGAGCCCCGCTCCATATAGGGCAGTACCACGGTGGTGACCGCCGTCAGAGCACGGCAGTTCAGATCCACCATACGGCTCTGCACCGGCCAGGTGCTGTCCGCCACGTTGTCCAGCTCGCCCAGACCCGCATTGTTGATGAGGATCTTTACCTGTGCGCCCTCGGCCTTCAGCTTATCCCCCAACGCGTCGTAGGAGGCGGGATCCACCAGATCCAGGGGCAGCACCGTCACCGGCACGGGGCTGTCCGCCGCCATCTGCTCCAGCCGCTCTTTACGGCGGGCGATGAGCCAGATGCCGTCCAGGTCGGGATAGCGGGCGATCAGGCTCTTAAAAAAGGACTGACCCAGTCCGGCGGAGGCGCCGGTCAAAATCGCAATACTCATACTCTTCTCCTCCTTATAGGGCAACAGCAGGCACCGAGCGGCACCTGCTGTTGAAAATATCTCTGTACAATTGCGGCAATTTTCGCTGTACGTTTGCGGTGATTTCCGCAACCGCTAACGCCAACCGGATTGGTGTTAGCGGTGGGGTGGTTTTTTGTCAGAATGGTGAAAAAGCGCAGGCAATACTGGATGTATTGCCGAGCATTTTGAGCCGTTCTGGCGGAAAACCGACCGCCGAAAACGCCAAGCAAGGTTGGCGTTAGTGGTTGCTACTTATGCCCATTCGGTCCAGTAGGTGATCTTGGAGCCGGTCAGGGCCACCTTGGCGGTGGCGTCCGGCACATCGAAGGTGAAGGACTTGATCTTATTCTTCTTGGTGTCGATGCAGCCGATGTAGATGGTGCCGACCTTCAGCGAGTTGCCGTCAGCATCGTAAGCGGTCCACTTGACGTAGTCGGTCTCCTCGGTGATCCAGTTGCTGGTGTAGTTCTGGAAGGTGAGGGTGACGGTGCGATCCACGATCTCCGCCTTGGATACGCGGATGCGGTTTTTCTTCTTGGTCACGTCGATGTCGGTGCCGATGGCAGGCAGCTCAACGGGATCCTGTGCATCGCACCAGCCGGAGAAATAGCTCTTATTGCTGATGGCGCCGTAAACGACGGTGCCATCCTCCAGGATGTAATAGGGGCGGGCGTAAACCTGGGTCTTGTTGGCGGTGGTGGGGATGTTGGTGATGCGCACCGCATACTGCAGTTGGGTATCGGTCCAGCCGTCCCACAGCTTGGTGGCCTCCACGTTCAGCAGCTTAATGCCGTTGGTGTTCTCGATAACCATGGCGTTGGGGTCGGTGCCGGTCTCCTCCTGGTTGGAAACAACGGCGCCCAGCTTGACCACCTTTTGGTCACCCACATAGGCGCCGTTAAAGGTACGGTTGCCGATAATGGCCACGTCGTTCATATTCATGGTGTACAGGAAGGCCAGACCCAGACCGGTCTCGTCCTCTTCGGTGATGCTGTTGAGCACCTGGGGTTCGATGACGGTGTCCGCCGCATTCACAGACACGCACAGGGTAGCCAGCATCACAACAGCCAGCAGCAGGGAAATCAGTTTTTTCATAGCGGGTTTCTCCTCTCGAAATCGGTTGTTTTTATATCAGGACCAGGGGGTCCAATAGGCAATTTTTGCGCCGGTCAGCTGTACGCTGGCGGTTCCCTTGGGCAGCTCGACGGACAAAGTGATCTCGTCACCGTCCTCCAGACAGCCCAGATACAGATAGCCGAAGGTGGCGTCGGTACCGGTCAGCCGCTTGCCGTCTTTATCGTAGCAGGCGTAGGTGACGTAGTCGGTCTCCTCGGTGATCCACTGGGTCTTCTGCTCGTCGGTATAATTGCGGATGGAGATGGCCATCACGCCGTTCTTAAGAGATACGCCGGACACCTTAATGCGTCCGCGGCCGTCCACGTCGGAGCCCACAGCCGGCAGAGAAACCTTATCAATGGTGGTAGGCTTCAGCGTAGTGGTGGGGGCGGTGGAGGTGGTGGTCTTCTTCTTGGTGGTGGAGGTGGTGGTGGTCTTACCGTCCTTGCCGGTGGTGGTGTCCTCATCACCGAACAGGTCCTCCCAGTTCACCACGTTATCGGTAGGCTTAGCCTTGTCACCGGTGGTGGATTTATCTCCCCCGTTGGAGGAGGTGGTGGAGCCGCCCTCCACGGCACTCTCGGTGGTCGTGGTGGTGGTGTCGGGCTCGTCCTGCTTGTCCGGTGTCTTATGGCCGCAGGCGGTCAGCAGCAGCGTCAGCACCAACAGCGGAATGACAATCAGCGTTTTTTTCATAATTACGTCTCCCATTCAGTCCAATAAATGATTTGAGCACCGATGATGCGCACCTGAGCGGTGCCCTCTGCCAGAGGTACCTCCAGCAGCGTCGACGCATAAGCCGAGCTCATAGCGGGCAGGATGATTTTGCCGTAACCCTCCGCCGAGCAGGTCAGTTCCTGTCCGTCGGCGTCATAGCAGGCATAATAGATGATATCGGGACGGTCGGGATTATCGGTGGTCATCCACTCGTCCAACTCGTCCTGGATCTCGATGTATAAGGTGTCGCACAGCACCGTAGTGTCGCCCACAAACAGGCGACCGTTACCGTCTACGTCGTCGCCGTAGCCGGGGGTGCGGACGCCGGTGGCATTGAGCGTGTCGGTGTAGTTGGCGCCGGCGATGGCACCGTACAGGGTGACGGTCTCGCCCCCCTGCTCCACCACCACGTAGGGGCGGGCGTACAGCATCTTATCCTCCATCTCCAGAGGGATATCCACCACCCGCACCGCATACATGGCGTAGGTGGCGGTGGCGCGGTACAGCTTTTTCGCCGTCACGTCCACCAACAGCGGATTGTCGGCGGCGCCGTCGCGGGTCAGCCGCTCCGCCGTGGCGATGGCGTCCACGTGGGTGACCACCGCGCCCATGGCGGTGATGGGGCACGCCTCGCCCTGATAGGTCAGGGTGGCGTTATCCAGCTTGATCGCGTGGTTGTTTTCATTTTTGGCAACGTTGGCGGCATTCAGCGTGAAGCAGAAGCCGAGACCGGTGCCGGTGGCGTAGGTATCGGTGGCGCTGGTGCGCACCGTGGGGTCAAAGGCGTCGGTGGTCAGCACCGCCGTCTCCTCTGCCGATACGGACAGAGCCAAACACGCCGCCAACACCAGGGACAGTACAACGGAAAGTGTGCGTTTCATAATGACACTCCTTGCGCCCGATATTTTTGCGGACATATATACATATACCATTATATAGGGAAACCGTCAATATGTCAAATGGGAATTTGTGACTTATCGCCCCGTCATCTCTGCGCCGAAAAAGCAAAGGTCCTGCAACCGTGTGTTGCAGGACCTTTGTGTTGCGGGGAATTTAACCGATATACTCCTCGTCGGAGGTGGCGGTCACCACGCGATAGGACTCGTACACCGTCAGGTCGGGCTCCATAATGTCGCTCCTATCGGTGTTTTTGGCGCCGGCACTCTTCAGGTTGTGAATGCCGTTCTCGTCGTAACGACCGATGATGACCGAGCCATCCTCCTGAATGCGGAACACGGTCATGGTCAGAGCGCCGTCGGCACCGTTTACGGTGGTACCGTAGTAGCCGATGTAGCCGGCGGTCGTATAGGTGAAGTTCAGCGTCACCTCGGCGGGGACGGTGCAGTCCACGTAGTTGGGCACCAGCATGGTGTCGCCCTTCTTCAGGTACACGGAGCCGCCGCCGATGTAGTTGTCGTAGCCGCCGGAGTGGTTATGACCGTACAGGAAGATGATGTTCAGTCCGGCCTCGCCGGCCTCGTTCAGCGTCTCCACGATGGGCATAGCGGTACGGGCGTTCTGACCGGTGACGCTACGCATGGAGAAGTTCAGCGGCACGTGGCACAGCACGAAGATGGGCTTGTTGCCCCAGCCGTTGTTCAGCTTCTCGTCAAAGTAACTCTCCAGCTCCTTCGCCACGTTCTCGCCACCGTCACCCAGGTCGGAGTAGTTGTCCTCGTTGATGACGTACAGACCGTAGGGGGCACCGAAGGGATCGTGGGCGCCGTGGGGGGTCATACCCACGGTGGTGGCGGGGTCGTGGTTGCCCTGGGAGTAGAACTTGTTGTTGTAGACAACCCGGGAGATCTCCGCGTCCAGACCCGCCAGACCGGCGGTGGTCTCGTCGTGAGAGGTGCCGGTGGAATAGTCGCCGCCGGACATAAAGCCGTCGAACAGACCGTAGCCGGCATCCGCCATAGCGCCCAGGATGTTGCGCACCGTCTGACGACCGGCCTCCACGTTGCCGCCGCTGGGCTGGAAGTCGGAACCGGCCAGCAGAACCACCTCGGACAGATCCGCCACCGCATAGGGGTTATACATGGCGTGGGCCACGGAACGGGCAACGTCGTAATAATCGTCTGCCACCTGGGCGGGATAGTAATCCGCCTGATCCAGGGTTTCGTCGGTGAGCACGCCAAACCATGCCAGAGCGGTGGTATAGTCGTCGATGAAGTCGTTTTCGGTCACGCCGGTGCCCCGGATGTTGGCCAGGGCGGTGGCGGTGGGGATGATCTCCTCAACGCCGGTCAGGCTGACCTGAGTCATATTCTGATCGTTATCCCAGTACAGGGGGGCATCGGTGGCGGCATCCACCGCGCTGATGAAGGTCTGCAGATCGGTCACCAGGGTGCCGTCGGCGGACCGGATCACCACGCAATCCCAACCCTCGGCCAGCACGTCGGCGGCGTTGGCGTCGGTGGCGGTCCACTCGCCGTACTGATAGCGCTCATAGGTGTAGTCCGCGCCGAAGTCCGGGGCGGCATCGTTATACAGATTACCGATCACCACGCTGTCGTAGTCGGCGCTCTCAAAGAGAGAGGGCAGAATGTCCAGCGCATCGGAATCCTCGTTACCGACGGACAGCACGCTGACGGTCTTGTGCTCACCGGCAACGCCGTCGTAGCTGTCGTGGGACAGAGCGCCGTACACGACCACCTCTTCGCCGTCCACGTCATAGACGTAATAGGGACGGGCGTAGATCTCGGTGGCGGTGGCGTGGTCGGGGATGCTGATAATGCGCACCGCATAGCCCATGGAGTCGTCCTCCAGGTCGATGAGGTACCGGGCGTTCACGTCCACCACACTGGTGCCATTGACGTTATCCAGAGTGAGGGCGTCGTAGTCCTCGCCGATGGTGGCGTTGTTGGTGACCACCGCACCGGCACGAAGCAGGGTGGCGGTCTGCTGACGGTTCTTGTACAGGTCCAGAGAACCCGTACCGAGCACGTACTGATTTCGTTTGGCGACCTGCACGCCGTCGGCGTCCAGATGGAAACGGAAGGCCAGACCGCGGTTGTCGTCCGCCAGGTCGCGGACACTGACGCCGCCGTTGTGGGTCAGCAGGTTGCGGACGTTCTCCTCACCGCCCAGGTTGACGATGGAGACGTTATCCACGTACATCTCCTCGGTGGAGCCGGTGCCGCCGCCGCAGAAGTTGAGGGTGACCTTGGTGGTGTAGCCCACGCTGAAGGTCTTTTCATACAGCATCCAGTCGGTGCCGTTGGCGGTGCTCAGATAGTCGCTGGCAAGCTTGCTGCTGTCATCCGCATCCAGAATCTGTACGTTCAGACCGTTGGAGATGGGCTTGTACCGGAAGCTCAGCTTGTAGGTGTTGCCCATATCCACGTTAAAGGACTGGTTGAGAGTGCCGCCCCAACCGCCGGTACCCTTCATAATCACGCCGGCAGCGCCTTCATAGGCGGCCTTGGTGGACAGGATGGTCTGTTGGTGGGTGCTCCAGTTGACGGTGGTACCGGCCTCGAAGTCGCCGTTGTAGATATAGCCGTCAAAGGAGGAGCCCTGGGGGGTGACGGCGACGATAAACATATCGTCCGCATACACCTTTTCCGCCGTACCGGTACCGCCACCGCAGAAATTGATGCGGGTGGTGGTACCCTTCGCCACGAATTTCAGCTTCACAACGCTCCAGCTGGTCTTGTTGAACCAGGTGGAGGCCAGCTTGGTGCTGGTGGCCTGGTCCAGAATCTGAATATTCACGCCGGCGGCGTTGGCCTTGAAATAGCCGTAGAAGTAATAGTTCTCACCGGGAACGGTGGCGATGTCCTGATAGGCCATACCGCCCCAGCCGCCGTTGCCCTGCAGGCACAGACCGTAGTCGCCGCTGCAGGCGGCATCCTCGGCAGCATCGGTGCCCTGGTAGGTGGTCCAGGGGTTGGTCTTGCCGGTTTCAAAGTCGCCGTTGTACAGATAGCCGTCGAAGGAGGGCTCCTTCAGCTCGGTGACGGTGATGTCATCCAGAATGATGGAGCCGGCAGAAGCGACCTCAGAGGTGAACTTCAGCAGCATCTGGGTGAACTCGTCAGAGTTGTAAACACAGCTATAAGAAGCCCAGCCGTTGGCGTCGGTGGCATCGTTGGCCGCCATCCAGTTCTGGCCGGAGATCTTGGTGAACTTGGTCCAGGGAGAAACGGGAGAGCAGACGATCAGGTTAAAGGCACCGGTGCCGGACACACGCTTGGCCTTAAACGCCACCTCATACTGGGTGTTGGGCTTGACGCCGATGGTGCGCACCGCCGCCTCACCCCACTGAGCGGGGTTGGAGATCTGCAGGGCATAGTTGCCGCTGTAGGCGTCGGTGACGATGGTGGCGGTGCCGCTGTTGCAGGACCAGCCGGTCTTGTCACCGGTCTCGAAGTCGCCGTTGTCGATGAGCGGCGCCTTGGTGACGGTGATATCGTCCACGTAGACGGTCTCGGCTACGCCGTTTCCGCCGCCGCAGAAGTTAATGAAGAGGGTGTTGGTGGTGGGAGATACCGTCCAGGTCTTATAGGTCCACTCGGTACCGGTGAACCACTCGCTGCCCAGCTTGGCGCCGTTGGCGTCGCCGTCCTTGAGCTGGATGTTGGCGCCGTTGGACACGGTCTTGACCCACATAGCAACCTTATAGCTGCCGCCGGCAACGACGGGCACCGACTGGTTGAGCATACCGCCCCAGCCGCCGTTACCGCTCAACTTAGCGCCGTAATAGCCGGTGTAGGCGGCGTCGGCGGAGACGGAGGTGGACTGATGCTTCTCCCAGCCGGTAAAATCGCCGGTCTCGAAGTTGCCGTTCTCCACCAGGTTATCCTTTACCTCAGGGACGGGATTCTCCGGCTCCTCAGAGGCGACCGGCTCGGGACCCACAAAGGTAATATCGTCAAAATAATAGGTGCCGCCATCGCCGGCGGTGCGGTTTTGGAATACCAGAGTCAGGGAGGTGTAATCGCCGGAATTAACGGTGTGGCTTACCTGAGTCCAGTTACCGTTAGAGGGGGATATACGACTGTTGGCGTCGTTCAGGTTGACGCTCTCGTTACCATCCTTCACTATGGCGTAGAAGGAGGGGCCACTGTTGGAGCCCACATACTTATACCAGAAGGTGAAAACGTAATCGGTGTTGGCCGCGACCTCAATGGTCTGACGCATCATCAGCTGATATTTGGTGCTGGTATTGGTAGTCTGGATGGCATAACTACCGTCGTGCTTGTCGGACGAGGAGACGGAGGTGCCGCTTTCAAGCGTCCATCCGTTGCCGTTGCCGGTCTCAAAATCGCCGTTGACCAGCAGGTCTACGTCGGCTGCCGCCACGGACATAGCGCCCAAAGGCAGCAGAGTGCACAGCATGGTCAGCGTTGCCAACACCGCCAATGCTTTGCGCAGTTTCGTTTGCATAGAGATTCCTCCTTCAGGGATTATTCTTGTTTTCATCATAACATAGGAATTTCTGCCATTCTACTGATGGGTTGATAAAAATTTTGTCAATATAGTGCCGGTTATTGGAGTTCGCAAAAGCGAACTCCGTCGAGTTTCCCTCGGCGGTTTGAACAACCGCCGTTTCGCAAAGCAAAAACGGGAAACGTCGCGCTTGTTTTGCGGAAGCAGGTTTTGCACCATTTCTGTATTGTGTAGAATAAGCTTGTCTGCCTCCCTCTGACGAGGGAGGTGGCAAAAATCTGTGATTTTTGACGGAGGGAGAGAAAAGGCACGCAGAAACAGGGGGTGAAAGCACAGTTTGTATGTGATCATAGACGGTGGGCGCGAATGTGACTCGTGGAGTTCGCCTGACGGCGAACTCCGTCGAGTTTCCCTCGGCGGTTTGGACAACCGCCGTTTCGCAAAGCGAAAACGGGAAACGTCGCGCTTGTTTTGCACAAGCAGGTTTTTGCACCATTTCTGTATTGTGTAGAATAAGCTTGTCTGCCTCCCTCTGACGAGGGAGGTGGCAAAAATCTGTGATTTTTGACGGAGGGAGAGAAAACGCACGCAGAAACAGGGGGTGAAAGCACAGCTTGTATGTGATCATAGACGGTGGGCGCGAATGTGACTCGTGGAGTTCGCAAAAGCGAACTCCGTCGAGATTTTGCGGGTCAGAACTCTTGCCGATATTCGTTGACTGTGCGCAAAACTCGCAGGCTCTCCCCCTGGGACGACGCCAAACAAAAAGAGACACCACGATGTGGTGTCTCTTTTTGTTTGGTGGGCGCGAATGGACTCTGAACCACGGTTTTGCGCCAACGTTTGCGTCATCCTGCGTCACCTACGCAAAACCCGTGCAATCCCGCAGGGATTGCTATGGTTCGAGTAATGAGCAACCAATAAAAAACGCAGCAGCACAAACGTGCTGCTGCATTTTTTGGTGGGCGCGAATGGACTCGAACCATCGACCTCCTGCGTGTGAAGCAGGCGCTCTAACCAGCTGAGCTACGTGCCCGTATGGTGACCCCTAGCGGAATCGAACCGCTCTTGCAAGAATGAAAATCTTGTGTCCTAACCGATAGACGAAGGGGCCGTAGTGTGTCCTCCCGACCCCAAGGGATCGGGAGGACAATGGTGGCTGTAAGTGGATTCGAACCACTGACACTGCGGGTATGAACCGCATGCTCTAGCCAACTGAGCTATACAGCCGGGTTACGCCCCCAGCGGGAACGACCTATATTATATAGTATATACTGGGGGTTTGTCAACACTTATTTTCGGTTTTTGCGAAAATCTCGCGGACCCACGCCGCAACCCGACGGGCAGCGGCGGGAATATGGCGACCGAACAGCCGCAAAAGCCAGCTCCACACCACGGGTGCGTACCGCCGGATCTGCGCCCACAGCCATATAGCCGCGCGGCGGCTATACCGCAGCAAAGCGGGATAAAAGGGCGACAGCGCACAGCCCAGCAGCACCCCCACGGCGGTGCCGTCTGTGCCGGTCACGGCGCGCAGCACCACCGTCACGGCGGCGGCCACCAGACCGGTCAGCGCCTGGGGTCCGTAGGAGGCGGGCACAAAGGCGCGGTCCGCCAGCAGCAGAGCGCCCAGCACCACGCCGCCGGACAACAGACCGCCCAGGGGGTTGCCCCACACCATCCAGGACAGCAGGGTCACGCCGCCCAGCATCGCCGCCGGCGCGATCAGCCGCAGACGGCGGCGCAGCAGCAAATACAGCGCCGCCAGCAAAATCACAGGCACACAGCCCTCGCCGATGGCGGAGGGATAGACCCCCATCAACAGGCGGGGCAGACCCTCTGCAGTCAGCGGCTCGCTCAGCGCCGCCAGCGGCGTCGCCGAGGATACCGTATCCGTCGCCCACATAGCGGGCATTGTAAAGGCGGTGGTCTCCGCCGGAAATATCAGCCGCACCATCAGATACCCCACCAGCGCGGGGTGAAGCAGCGCGGGGGCGTCCGCCCAACGGCGGCGCAGCAGGGTCGGCAGGGCGGTGACCCCTGCCGCCGCCATACCCGCCAACGCACCCACCCACACGGGGGTGGTGGAGGGCAGGCACAGGGCGATCAGCAGTCCGGTACAGCAGGCGGCGGGGACGCTAACCTCCAGCACCCGCAGCCGTCCCAGCAGCCAAGATGCCGCCAGATAGCCCGCCGCCGTAACCACCGGCAGGAACAGCGCCCACCAGCGGAAATAGATGATGCCCATCAGCCAGATCGGGCTCAGCGCCGTCAGCCAGTCCAGCGCTCTGTCCCTGTCCTGCAGGTCCAGCGATACCACCGTATCCTTATCCATTGACGGCGCCCTCCTCTCTCGGCGGTGGCGTCCCTGTTAGTTGGGGCGCACCGGCGTCAAATTCTCGCAGGTATTGGTTTCGTAAATAAAGTCGTGCAAATAGGCGGTCACGTAGTTCATATCCATCCGATACACCCAGCCGTTGCCGTCGTTCCAGTTTTTACCTCTGGCGTACAGGCTGGCGTTTTCATCCGGCAGGGACATATTGACAAACTCAGGGGAGTTGGACAGCGCCCACTTGGCCATCTTGAGGATCTCGTCCGCATCCAGGTTGGTGTTGCACACGCCCAGCGCCTTTTTCACCAACGCGGGGTACTTGGTGAGCGGCATCTCCTTGACCTTGTTAAAGGCGGCCTCCAGCACCGCTCTCTGACGGTTGCCGCGCACCACGTCGCTGTCCACCTTACGCAGGCGGGCATAGGCCAGCGCCTGACCGCCGGACAGAGTCTGCATACCGGCACTGCTGATCTGGTCAATGTCCAGACCGCTCTTGTTCACCATACCGCGGATGTGCTTGTTCAGCTGATACAGCTCGTATTCCTTGACCTCGATGTCTACGCCGCCCACCAGATCGATCAGCTCGGCGAACTCGTGGAAGTTAACGAACATATACTTGGTGATGTTCATACCGAAGTTCTGGTTCAGCGTCTTGACCGCCAGCTGGGCGCCGCTGCCGTAGGTGTCCGGCTTCAGCGCGCCCCAATAGAAGGCGTGGGTGATCTTGGTCTTGTTCTCATAGCTGGGATAGCCGTCCACGTACACCAGCGTATCGCGGGCGATGGAGGTCAGCTTGATCTTGTTGTGGTCGTAATCCACGCTGAGGATGATGATGGCGTCCGAGCGACCGTTGTTCTTGTCGAATCGGTTATCCAGACCGAACAGGGCGATGTTGGTGACACCGCTGGGAGGCAGATCGGGGTTGACGTCCACCTGATGCTGGTTCAGCTCCGGCTCCTTGTCCAGGTTGGAGTTCAGGAAGTGGAGCATACCGTAGTACAGGCCGCACGCCAACAGCGCCAGCACCAGCAGAATGATGCCGATGACAGTCAGCACCTTTTTGCCGCGCTTGGGCTTTTTCTTGGTCATCTGGGCGGCGTTGATGGCGCCCAGGCTGACCGTCTCGGTCTGGGGTGCGCCGCAATGGTGGCAGAACACCTCGTCCTTTCTGATGCGCTTTTTACACTTTTTACATACCATACTTTAAACGCTTCCTTTCCGTTAATGGGCCCAAACGGGGCAGAGCGATGTTCATTCAAAATTTTGGTAGCCGCAAGGCATACCAGTATAAGTATACCACGCCGTCTCGCATTTTGCAATCCCTTTCTGTTTTCGGCAAAATTTGCAATTGCGCAGGACGAGGAAACACGCCGCCGGTAAAGGATGCTTTTCTCTTTTAATCCTCCCCGTTTCCCCGCAAAAAAGACGAAAAAGCATTGACAAACCGACGGGAGCATACTATAATAAGTAGGCTTTCATCGATCGGTGTGCGGACGAGTCCGCACATTGGGAAGTGAACAAATCCATATCGAGATGTAGCGCAGTTTGGTAGCGCGCTTCGTTCGGGACGAAGAGGCCGCAGGTTCAAATCCTGTCATCTCGACCATAGTGAGTATTCATAAGGGATTTGACCTGTGAATACTCAATTTTTTTGCTTAAAATAGAGTTTTGTATTTAATTTATTAGTTTTTTATGTATCGTCGCATTCCTTTCGGAGTGCGACTTTTTTGTTATGCGGACTTTTCTGTAGGTTTTGCAATATAACCTATTGCTACTCCCTGACGGGTGTCTGCTGTGAAGCAAGGCTCATCGTTTTCGGGTATTTCAAGATAACCTACAAAGTTGTAGTGAATCACAACTCTCTGTGTCTTGTTTTTACCCTTGCCCTCTGCCTCATAAACATCAATGTGGTCAATAAGCTCGTGAATGAGTGGTGCCGTGATTGTGTCCATATCAAGGAACTTTCTTACTGCACCGATAAACATATCCTTGCTATGCTGAACCGTCTGCATATTTGCAACCTGTTCTCTCAGATTAAATATCTTGACCTTCAGCTCTGCTCGTTCAACCTCATACTTGTGGGACATATGAGTAAACCATTCATCTGTAACCTTACCCGTTGCATTGTCCTCATACAGTTTCTCATATAAATTTGCAACTGTCTGTTGACGGACTATTGCTTTTTGCAGTTCACCCTCAAGATGTTTCTTCTCATCATAGAAATCCTTATGGGTTTTCTTTTCAAGGATTTCTGCAAGATGTTTTTCATCGTGTTGAAGCATTTTCGCAAGACGTTTAAGTTCAAAGACTACTATCTGTTCAAGAGCATCTGCACGAATATAGTGTCGAGCCTGACAGGTTCCACGGGTATCCTTTACATAATTACTGCAACTGAAATAGTGAATATCCTTGTTAACGGTGTTTGTATGATAGCTCATATTACTCCCGCAGTCTGCACAACGTATAAGTCCGCTGAAGATATGCTTTCTTGCATTTTCTTTCTTAGGTGCTCTGCGTTTTGTTCTTGCTGTGTGCTTCTGTACCATTTCCCAAGTATCACGGTCTATGATAGGCTCATGAACATCCCTGAATATTTTCCAATTCTCTACTGGATTATCAATACGGGTTTTGTTCTTGAAGTTTTTGGAATAGGTCTTGAAGTTGATAACATCACCACAGTATTCTTGTTGACAAAGGATTTTCTGAACAGTAGTCTTACACCACTTGTACGGGTTAGGCTGTGTTTTCTTACCGCCACGGTTCAGGCCTTTGCTTTGCCAATAAGCCATAGGGATAAGCACTTGTCTGTTCTGCAGTTCTCTTGCGATTGATTCATTACCCATACCCTCAAGACACATTCTGTAGATGTCCCTGACTACTTCTGCAGCTTCAGTATCAATTATCCACTTCTTCTTGTTTTCAGGACTTTTCATATACCCGTAAGGTGGCTGTGATAACGGCTCTCCCATATTTCCTCTGATTCTGTGTGCGGAGCGTACTTTTCTTGAAATATCTCTCGCATACATTTCATTCATAACATTCTTGAAAGGTGCGATTTCATTCTCACCCTCGTCACTGTCAACCATATCATTAACAGCGATAAACCTTACATTATGCTCAGGGAAATAGTTATCCGTGTAATGACCAACCGAAACATAATCTCTGCCTAATCGGGAAAGGTCTTTGACGATAACAACTGAGATATATCCCATTTCAATATCGTCAAGAAGCTCCTGAAAAGCAGGTCTGTTGAAGTTTGTACCTGTAAAGCCGTCATCAACATAATACTTGGTATTTGTTAAACCTAATTCCTTTGCCTTTTGTGTCAGCATTTTCTTTTGGTTGCCGATTGAATTACTCTCTGTCTCTGTGCCGTCATCTCTCGACAGTCGGCAGTAGATAGCAGTAATTCCGATGTTTGCTTCAGACTGCATTAGTCCTCCTTCCCGGCAGTCAAACATATATATTCTGCATTCATTGTATTTCTATCATCGGCATTTGTCAAATGTGCAAAATCACTGCCAACATATTTTTGTGCTTTGTCGCTTATGGTGTTTTCAATCTTTGAAATATTCACGGGTGCGAACTTGGAAGAAACCTTGTAAAGAACACCGTCAATTACATATTCGTTATCACCAATCATACCATAAAAATCTTTAAGCTTTTTCATTATCTCGCACCTCGGTCTTTCTGTTTCATAAGATGCTTTCCGTAATACTCAACAGCCTTTGCAAGAAAATCTTCTTTTTCCTTTTGTGTTGCATTAGACTTCAAATATTTGCAGATTTTATCCTCGGGAATTTTAACCGTCAACACCTGATTAGCTTTCGGCTGTTTCATAATGGAAGAAATTTCCTCTGAATTAAGTGTACCTTCCTGAGATAACTTTTTCAGCTTTTGTGCTTGTGAAAGTGAAGGAGTACAAAGCTCTTTCTCAATAAATTTAAATAAATCGGTTTGCTCTGTTTTTGTGAGATACGAAAGTTCAACGCCCACAGAGAAAGAGATTTTACTGTCGTCCACCATATTAAGAAGTTTAGGGATAAGCTTTGTCAGACGAATATATCTTTTCACCTGAGATGCACTATCGGTGTCAGAAACCTTACCCGCAGATAACTTCGGTCCGACTTGGTCCGAAGTTAAATCTGTGCGTTTGCCTTGCTTTTTTAGGGCATCCATTTTCATCTTGTATGCAAAGGCTTTCTCCGAGTGTAGAATATGCTCTCGGTGCAGGTTACTGTCAACGAGGATAATATCCGCTTCCTCTTTGCTGATTGACAGCACTACCACAGGTACCTCTGTCATTTCAAGCCTTGTTGCTGCAAGGTATCTTCTGTGACCCGATATGATTTCATACACATCAGCCTTATCATCCTTTCGTACCATAAGAGGCTGTATGATACCGTTTTCACGGATACTGTCTTCCAACGGCTTCATATCTTCCTCACGGTATTTATACGGATTTTTGAGATTGGGTACAACGCTACCAACAGCCATATTTACGATTTCTGTTATCTGAAGCTTTGACACCTCTGTTTCTTCTGTTTTTCCAAACAATTCTTCAATAAAATTTTCTTCTTTATTCATTTATCTATTCCTTTCATATTTCTTAGATTTTGTTCTTCCTTTAGCCTGATTTACCAGCTCGTTAAGTTTCTCTTTACCGAAGAACCTTTGTAAGAGAGAATAATCCTTGACCTGCCTAATAAGTGACCTGTTCTGTTCACGAAGCTCACTGTTTTCTCTTGCGAGAATTGAAACTCGTCGCTGCAAACTGCTGTTATGACCTTTTGCAGTTATTCGTGCTTCAACTGCTTTCAGATATTTTGCAAATACAGTTTTCACAAGGGTTTGCAGTTTTGCTATCAACGGCTCTGCATATTTTGTTTTGTACGCTTTGGCTGTCATAATCGGTGTCGGCTCGGGTAATGTGAACTCATTACTGTTTAATTGCTCTATTAGATTTTCAATACCTCTGCCGTCATCATAGGTTTCAATCTGCTCTCTGACCGCTTTCAGTTCACATTGCTTTTCGGCTATTTCTTCCGTAAGAGCTTCAACCTCTTGACTACGCATTTTCTTTTCATAATCAAGAACCGACAGATGCTTTTCGTGAGTACCTTTCTGCTCCCACTCTACACCGTATCTTTCCATAATTTTTGAGAGTTCCTCTTTTTCGGACAGTACCCATTGATTCCACTCTGTATCGCCACGAGTACCACCCTTGAAACCTTGCTTTGCAAGAGCTTGTTTTAATGATACTCTTGTATCAAGACCACGCTTGCTGCCGGTTGTGAACGGTACAAAGTCAATATGCAGATGAGGTGTAGCTTCATCCATATGAAGATGTGCAGAGAAAACACGGAGATTAGGATTTCTTTCCTGAAATGTTTTGATATATTCAGTCAGTATTTTTTCGGCAAGTCTGCCTTCATCTGTTTCTGCATTCATATCATCCTTATTACCTATTTGCAGGATAACTTCGTGAAAGGGTTTTTCCTGTTTTCCTGATACTATCTTTTTATAGTAATCATCTATTCTTCGGTCGGTTCTGTTTTGTTTGGCATTGTAATCCTGCAGTGCTCTGTCAAAAAGCTCATGATACACATCCTTGATATCTTCGTTTATGAAAGATGTGTTCAGACAGCTTCTTGTCGGGTTAGTATTGAGAGCATTAAACTTTCTTTCGTTGTGTCTTACAGAACCTTTTCCAACCATAACGCTTATACTTCTTCTAATATTCTCACATCCTTATTTAAAATATTTTTCGTCTGGTTTTGTTCAATAAGGTGCGAAGCACCGTCATTCAACAAAATTCTATGTCGCGTCAGCGTCTGCGGTAACACCGCAAAATACAAGCAAAGCGCAGTATTTTATTTTGTTACTTTTGTCAAAAGTAACGCAAAAGCACTTTTGACATCCATAAGGCTATCAAAAGATGCTGTTGCGCCCTACGGGGTGGTGTTAGGGCTTTGCCCTGCAATTTGCGAATTGCCACCCAACAGGGCTGTTTTTGTAAAACCACCCTGTACCCCGTAAAACTTTATACTCACCATTTATGAACCATACAGATTATTCATAAACGGTGATGCTGTCGCCTCCATGCCAATGAAGCCTCTTACTCTGCGGTGTTCTCTGTTGTAAACATTGTTACTGCTTTTAATGCCGTACCTGTTTTCATTGGCAATCAGAAAGTCGCTCAGGCTTCTTGAACTCATAGGCGACAAGGCATTTTCTTCGCACCACAGTTTGTAAATCTCATATAAATCTTTTGAGGTTATAGACTTATCTTCTGCGAATGCGAAGTAGCCGTCAGACTCCATAAATTCAACTGCATTGACATTATTACGCTTGACCGTTTCACGGTTGCTTATTGCCCGTTCACTCTCGGTAAACTGAAAGTTGTTTGAGAGTAATCTCTGCAAGCCTTCAAAAGCCCACAGGAAGATACCTTCGATTTCCTCACGCATTTTATCTGCTATATGAGGGTCATCAATTCTCTCTGCGTTTTTGTCCTTGGTTGTCAGTACAAGCTGACGCCTGAAAAAGCCATCGCTTTTATCAAACATAGCCTGCAGGTCACCGTTGCTGAAAGCAAGAAGTCTTGCATACATATATCCCTGATAGCTTTGCTTGTTCTTCTTTTCCAGGTCCATTTTTCCTTGTGCGGTTACAATGGATTTGACATAGTTGGTATGCTTGAGCCCCTCCATACGAAGGTCATCGTCAATACACAGCAGAATATACTCAAGGTCAGCTCTTGCAAATCTGTTCTCTGAGATTTTGCCTATACTTCCGTCCTTCATATTGCCGCCGAAGAGTGTTGTCATAACAGCTCCTATCTGTGATTTACCTTCGCCGCCATTACCTTTGATAACCATCATTCGCTGACCTTTATTACTCGGAATCAGGCAATAGCCTAAGAACTCCTGAAGTGTGGGTATATCCTCGGGATGCAGAAGCTCACCGAGAAAAGACAGCCACAGTTTTGGCTTAGAAGCATTTGGATTGTAGTTTATGGGAAGTCTGCTTCTTACAATCTCCGTTTTGCTTTCATCAAAAGTACCGTCAATATACAGAGTGCCGTTCTGCAGGTGTATTCTGTCTGTTTCGGGTGCAAAGGTTTCATCAAGTGCTTGTATTTTCAAAAGCTCAACGATATTGGAAATCTTCTGCGGTACATTAGCTACTGCGCAGATTTTAAGGTCATCGAACACCATTCGTTTAAGAGGTATTTCATCAACAACTCTGCCTTCAGCAGTAAAGAACGAACCACCCGAGAAGAGAATTTTATGCTTACTGAGAAACTCCTCACAGAATATTGCCTCGTTGATTATTTTTCCGTCTACCCACGCAGGACCCTCAACACCAAACTCGTCATTTGAAAATTTGTCATCTGAATTTTTACTCATTTCTTATTCCTCCTATCTTCGGCTTACTTGTTTTTACTCCTTTCCTTTTATTTAACCTCCTTGCCGTCGGGTAGGTCAGTGTATGTAGTTCTACTTATATACCGCACAAATTTTGGTGTTTTGCTCACCATAATCAAAAAATATATATGAGATTTAAGCGATTTCTCTGCGTACGTGCGTACATGTGTACGTATGTACGCAGAAAACTGAATAAACTTGCTCTATATATAAATGGGAATTAAGAGCCTGAAAATGTTCCTGATATGTCAGAAAACTTTCAAGGTGGCTGTAGTATCCTTTATACAGGTTTTTGCCGTTCACCCGAAATAGTTCCTGCCCCGGAATCTCACCGCAACGTCTTCACGCTCGCTCTTTCGAGGTCTTGGCGTGGTATCACTTTCGGACGGTCATTCAGTTGTCAAGGTACACGAAAGAAAACATCCCTCAAGGGGTGACTTTTAAAACGACGAATTTTGAAGGTTTTTGCAAAACTTTTTTCATAAACTTGAAATTTTGTAGCTTTGCACAAACTTCGCTTTCCGTATTCGGTTGTTTTTACCCCTCAAGGGGTAAGGGTTTAGAAAGGCAAAAAATCAACCAAAATCGAAAACTTTTTTATTTTCGTTAAAATTGCACAACAAAAAAAGCCGTCACATAGACAGCACAAATAGCGGGAGGACATTTCTTCCTCTCGCACAGTTTGTACTGAAACTATGTAACGGCTTAAACTTTAAGCTCTGATTGTCCGTATGTTACTAACCGAGTATCGGACTATACTTTTTCGGTCAGATAATATGTGTTGGCATAAAGCCAATAAGTAAAAATATGTGTTTCAGATTATATTTAGTTGTAGGGTAAAGACATTATTTACCAATTTGTTATTATACAGAACATTTGTTTATTTGTCAAGAACTTTCCCGAAAAAGAAAAGGTGGTGTCGGTTTTCACCGACACCACCTAAGCATACATCAACAATTTATGGTATGTGACTTAAATAAAAATAGAAAATAATAATTCAGTTATCTTTCTATATAAGTTTCAGAAAGTATTATTAAATTGCTTTTCTACAAATATTTTACATAAAAACTTTCGAAAATATTTTAAGTAAAAATAAATATGTGAATATTGATTTTACAGTTTTTAAATGTTATAATGAAAATGGTAATTTGTTGTTATTTACAATTATATTTTTCGAAAGGTATTGATAATATGAAAAACAAAAACACAATAATTATCACTGAAGAAATGATAAATTCAGACCCATATGGTTATACATATAAAGAGATTTGTGATTGCATTGGAGAAAAAAAAGCTCGGTCACTTATGCATGCTCTTTATAAAGAAAAGCCGCAAAAGAAATATCAAACAATGAGTATCAATGATATATATAATGGTGGCGATACTAGAAAGTATTCCTTCAAGCTAAAAGATGGTTACTGTATTGAAACCGTTTGTATCAAAAGAAAAACAGGCGTTACTGTGTGTGTTAGCACAATGGTGGGTTGCCCTGTAGGTTGTATTTTCTGTGCATCTGGAAGCAACGGATTTATAAGAAATTTGACGCCTTCGGAAATCGTTCAGCAAGTTACACTATTGAAAGAAAAAGTAAATAGAATTGTGTATATGGGAATGGGTGAACCATTTTTTAATTATGATAATGTAATTAAGTCAATTCATATATTAAGAGATAGAAATGGGCTCAATTTTCCCACTGATGGAATTAATATTTCAACGGTAGGTCCATTAGAACAATTAAAAAAAGTAAGAGAAGAGCATTTAAAAATACAGTTAACTCTTTCTCTACATGCTACAAACCAAAGAACAAGAGACATAATTATACCGCATATGAAAGGATATGATATAAACAAAATTGTGGAGGCTATTTTGTCATATTCGGAAAGACATAATAGAAAAGTTACCATTGCTTATTTATTAATCCCAGGACTAAATGATAAAGCATCTGATGTGCGTCAATTAGGAAGATGGTTTCGCGAGAAAAATGTTTTAATAAATCTTTTGCAATACAATGACACCGCAAATTGCAACATTAATAAAACAAACAAACAACAATTAGTAGCATTTAAACTGCGACTTGAAGCGGCTGGGTTAGAAGTCAAAATGAGAGAATCGCGTGGCAACAATATTAATGCAGCCTGTGGTCAGTTGGTAAGCAATTCAAACAAAAAGAATAAGCAACACAATTCAAATGTTAAGGATTCAGGTGTTTACAATTATCAAAAAAGCAGAAAAGAAAATTCTAAAAATAAACGCCAAAACACATTTTTGAAAAGTGATTACAAAAAGCCTTAGCTATTGACAGCTTCCGTAATATATCAAAGGATAAAATAATGGAATTTGTTTCCTTGATTCCTAATATGGACAAAGACCTTGCTATAGCAATAGTTAATCAGTTTCCGGCATATACCGAATTTGCAACAACGGCAATCACCGTGTTAAAGGATATGTGTGATTCTGTTCTTGAAAAAGGTGAAGCAAGCCATATGGAAACAATTGCGGCATACAGAAAGTTACTTGACGATTTAGGTGAAATGGCGAAAAGAGACTACATCACCGAAGAAGAAAGAAAATTTCTTACAGAACAAATGATTATAGTTGCAGATAAAATCGGTGAAAAAGATACTGAATTCAAAAATTTTATATCAGGTGTTTTAAAATACGGAACAACTATTCTTAGTGGTGCAATTATAATCGGTGCTGCTATCTTAGGAGTGAATATTAAAGGTAAAGACATTCCTGTTCTAAAAAAATAACACGACGAAAAACATCCCTGAAACTGGAATTATTACTCCCAGTTTCAGGGATGTTGCATTATTTATTTAAAAATCAACTCAGTACAGACTAATTCTCTTGCCCTTGCTTCAATGTTTTGCATACGGCATACCCATTCCAACTGATTTTCTTCTTTCAGTTGCTCGGTTACACCTTCTGCAGTTTTCATCTGCTCAACAAGAGTATCAAACATCTCACGAGCCTGCTTTTCAACCTTCGCACAGTGCTGATAAAGCTTGCCTTGCATAAGCAGTGTACTAAAAAACACCTTCTTATGCTTTTCAAGATAATCCTTGTATAACATTCCCCATTTGCCAAGAGTGATATTTGCTTCTTCGGGTGGTAATGTAAGGTTAGGTATGTTGTAATCTCCAACCTGTCTGTATGCAATATTTGTATTGTTTTTCATAGTAGTATTCATCCTTTCGTATTCTTAACAAATGTATCGTATGTAAATTTAGCTCCGAGCCTGAAGCCTGATATAAAACTGTCTGCATTACTTGTAGTTGAAAATTCAATATAAGCACTGACATAGTTTTGAAACAGCTCCTTATCTTCACCGTTCAATCTTGCAGTAAGCTTTTCTTCTTTCTCGGCGAGGTTACTCAGTTTCTTCTTGAGTTTCGGTGTTAATTCTGAATTGACTTCTTGCGGCTCAATGTTGCCGTAATAGAAATCTTCAATAATATTTGACATTATGTATTCCTCCGTATGTTTCTCTATCAAGCAACAGCAGGAGTGTAGAATACTATGTTTGAAGCCGGTTTTACTTATATTTTGAGTAAATCCCTTATGAACACTCGCACCAACAAAAAGACACCCACTTTTTGGTGGGTGTCTTTTTGTTTTGCCAAATGGGTTGCTCCTGCGGCCTCGAGTCCCGAAGGTCGTTCGGGACGAGGTGGCGAGCCCGACCGCCGCCGGTGGCGGAACCAGGGAGGGCGTAGCCTTGTGCCGCGGTCGAAATGCGGCGAGCGGATAGCGAGCAGACGCATTTCGGGCACCGCAAACGGTAGCCGCAGGTTCAAATCCTGTCATCTCGACCAAAAGAACAGGGTAGGCATCCGCCTACCCTGTTCTTTTTTATTGTGCTGAACGATGCAGAGCCTCGAAAATGCGTCAGCATTTTCACGGGGTTTTGCGCTACCGCTATATTGGACGACCGCCCCCCTCCTCGCAAAACCGGTTCAACATCCTGTCATCTCGACCAACAAAAAGACACCCACGTCTGTGGGTGTCTTTTTGTTTTGCCAAACGGGTTGCACCTGCGGCCTCAAGTCCCGAACGACGTGAGGGACGAGGTGGCGAGCCCGACCGCCGCCGGTGGCGGAACCAGGGAGGGCGTAGCCTTGTGCCGCGGTCGAAATGCGGCGAAGCGAACAGCGAGCAGACGCATTTCGGGCACCGCAAACGGTAGCCGCTGCGCAAAACCTGTGAAATTGCCGCAAAGCGGCAATTTCGAGGGGTCGATTCACGAGCCGCAACGAAAAAGCCAAGGGGCACCCTGATGGATGCCCCTTGGCTTTTCTGGTGGAGGCGAGGGGAATCGAACCCCTGTCCGAAAACCACTTGATACAGCTTTCTCCGAGTGCAGTCCGTCTTTTGGGATTCCCCTCACGCATCGCCGGTGGACAGGCTATGCGCTACGGTAGCCACTACGCCGTGACGGTGGGGGTGGCACCCCTCCGTTCACGTTCACCGCTAATCGGCGCCCCGCTCCCGGTCGCGGTCCTCCGGGGCAGGACGGGCGGCATTAATTAAGCCGCCAGAGCAACTTTAGAGTTGTCGTTTATTTTAAAAAAATTGTCAGTTTTATAGTGGTCCGACGCCACTACTCGCTTACCGTACCTCACAATCCCCGTCGAAACCTTTACGCCCCCGTATGGATGTGCGGTGTCGGGTTTTTATTATACCCAGATTGCCCCGTTCTGTCAAGGAAAACACACGGTTGAAATTTTCGCAACACCGTGCTATACTGAAACCATCCTATGAACGTTCGAGGTGGATTATGAGAACAAAAGCGAGGTTCTCCCTCTCCACAACCCAAATCATTCTGCTGAGTTTCCTGATGGTCATCCTGGCAGGCAGTCTGCTGCTGAGCCTACCATTCAGTAGTGCGGACGGACGGGGCGTCCCGTATATCGACGCGCTGTTCACCGCCACCACCGCCACCTGCGTGACCGGCTTGGTGACCGTCACCACCGCCACCGCCTGGAGTCCCTTCGGACAGGTGGTGATCCTGCTGCTCATACAGATCGGCGGTCTGGGGGTCATCACGGTGGTGTCCTGGCTGCTGTTGCTGATGCACCGCCGTCTGGGGCTCAGGGACAACCTGCTGCTACAGGACGCCTTTAACCTCAATTCGCTGTCCGGCCTATCCCATTTCGTCAAGCGGGTGGTAGCCGGCACGCTGGTGATCGAGGGCGTGGGCGCGGCGCTGTATATGACCGTATTTGTGCCGCAGTTCGGCCTGCGCGGTGTGTGGATATCGGTGTTTAATTCCGTGTCCGCCTTTTGCAACGCGGGCATGGACATCATCGGCAGCACCAGTCTGTACGACTACGCCACCCACCCGCTGGTGAATGCGGTCACCGCCGCGCTGATCGTGCTGGGCGGTATCGGCTACATCGTCTGGTGGGACGTCCTGCGGGTGCTCCGCACCCCGGGTGGCCGACGCTGGCGGCGACTGACCCTGCACAGCAAGATCGTATTGGCCACCACCGTGCTGTTGATCTTTGGCGGTGCAGCGGTGCTACTGGCGTCAGAATACCACAACCCCGCCACCATCGGCGAGATGGGTCTGTGGGATAAGATCCAGGTGTGTCTGTTTCAATCGGTGACCACCCGCACCGCCGGCTTCGCCTCCATCCCCCAAGAGGAGCTGACCAACGTCAGCGCCCTCACCTGCATCCTGCTAATGTTCATCGGCGGCTCGCCGGTGGGTACTGCCGGCGGCATTAAGACCGCCACGTTGGCGGTGCTGGCCGCCTCGGCTTTCTGCACCATCACGGGACGCCGCCAGGTCACCCTGTTCGGGCGCACCCTGTCCGACGACACCCTGCGAAAGTCCATGGCGGTGGTGGGTATGTCCTTCACCATCCTGTTCTTATCCACGCTGGCCCTGTGCGGGGTCACGGGCGCCCCCTTCCTGGACGTGCTGTACGAAACGGCCAGCGCCACCGCCACGGTGGGGCTGACCCGCGGCATCACGCCGCTGCTGAACCTATGGGGCAAGATCATCGTGATCGTCACCATGTACTTCGGGCGCATCGGTCCTATTTCCTTGGCCATCGCCCTAAATGTCCGTAGAGAAAATGTCAACGCCATTCAGAATCCCACCGAAGAGATCAGCGTGGGATAACGGATGAATTCCGAAGAAAAGAGGATTGTGTTATGAGTATCCATAAGACGTACGCCGTGTTCGGTCTGGGTCGTTACGGCACCGCCGTGGCCCGGGAGCTGACCGCCGCCGGCGTAGAGGTGCTGGCGGTGGACCGCAATCAAATGCTGGTCAATTCCGCCGCTGCCACCATCCCCCTGTGCAAGTGTGCGGACATCACCGATCCGGAGGTGTTTGACCTGCTGGGCATCGGCAATTTTGACGTGGTCATCGTGGCGATGGGCAGCCATCTGGAGGCCAGCGTGATGGCGGTAATGCTGTGCAAGGAGGCCGGTGTCCCCACCGTGATCGCCAAGTGCTCCAACGAGACCCACGGCAAGATATTGGAAAAGGTGGGCGCCGATCAGGCCATCATCCCCGAGCAGGAATCCGGCATCCGTCTGGCGAAAAATCTGTTGTCCTCCGGCTTTGTGGATGTGATCGAACTGACTGACCACGCGGCTCTGTTTGAATTGAGCGTCCGCGAGGAGTGGGTGGGCAAATCGCTGATGGAGTTAAATCTCCGCAAGAAATACGGCATCAACGTGGTAGCCATCCGACAAGCAGAGGACGTTTCGGTATCGGTGGATCCCACCGCCGCCTTTACCGCCGTCCAGAAGCTGGTGGTCATCGCGGACACCGACAAGCTCCGCAAACTAAAAGGATAAACAAAAAAGCCGAGGCATCAGCCTCGGCTTTTTTATTCTTTCACTACGCGCAGGGTGTCGTAGCCGTAGTATTCAAAAACACGCAGGGCGGTTTCGTCCACCACCTCGCCGCCCACCAGCACGGGCACGGCGGGGGGGCATCCCACGGTGGGAGAAGCCAACACCCGCCCGATGCAATCGGCGACGGGCAGTACCTCGGCGGCGGAAAACAACGCCTGACGGGGGCTCATAGCCGCCACCGGCGCCGCCACGGCGGGAGCCGTATCGGTCAGCGGTGTGCCCTTGGGCAGGGCGCCCAGCGCCGTCTGAACGCGGGCGAAATCCTCATCGCCGTTGGCGGCGGAGAACATCATCACCACGTAATCAGGGTCGGCAAACTCGCAGTGTATACCGCACGCTTTCAAGTGAGCCGCCACCTCGTCACCGCGGTAGCCGTAGGCTTTGGCGGCGATGGTCACCTTCAGCGGCTCATCCCCCATGAGAGTGTAGCCGATAGCGGTCAGCCGCGCCTTCAGCGCCGCCACGCAGTCACAGCAGGCAGCCAGATCGTCGGAAAAGCCATCCGCCAAATAGGGATTGACCCCGTCCAGCGACTGCAAGATCAGGTAGGACGGACTGGTGGAGGCAAACAGGCTCATGGCGTGCTCCGCCCCCTCCCCCAGCGCCGCTACGCGGTGGGCGACGTGGAGATACGCGCCCCCTGTCAGCACCGACAGGGTCTTGTGGGCGGAATCGCAACACAGGTCGGCACCCAGCGTGATGGGGTGGCAATCCTGCGGCAAAAATCGCAGATACGCCCCGTGGGCGTTGTCCACCAGCAACAGGGTGTCGTGGGCGTGGCACACCGCCGCCAGCGCGGCAATATCCAGCGTATTGCCCAGATAATCGGGGCTGGTGACGTACACCGCCGCAGGCGGCTCCTCCATCCCGTCCAGCGCCGCGCGCAGGCGGTCGGCGGTGAGGGGACAGGCGGTGAGGGTATCCCCCGCCCGTAGCCACCGCACGTCCGCGTCCAGCAGGGCGCAGGCGGTGACAAAGGTGCTGTGGGCGTTGCGCCCCGCCAAGAAGGTGCGGCGCCCCGTGTGCTGCATCGCCAGATACAGCATCCCGCGGATGCACAGGGACGACCCTTCGGCAGAGTACACCGTCCGTGCCGTCCCAAACAGCGCCGCGGCGTTATCCTCGCTCTCGCGGATGATGCCCGCGGAGTGATACAGCACGTCCGCGCCGTCGATCTCGGTGATGTCCAGCCCCTCGCAACCGATGGTTGCGGTGCCCTTATGCCCCGGCATATGAAGACGGACGTTGTCGCCGTCCAGATACTTTCTTACGAAATCGCAGATGGGGGTGTTCATTCGCTCTGCTCCAAGGTCTTGGCGACCTCCACCATAATGGCGCACTCCATCCGCTTGCGGAACAATTCACAGCCGTACTCGTACACGCCGGTCACAGAGCCGGTGGCGTGGTAGGCGTTGGCGGCGCAGCCGCCGGAGCAATACAGCTTTGCCCAGCAGTCGGCACAGTCGGGGCGGGCGTACACGTTGCAGGCGGCAAACTGACATTGGGTGTCGGTGTTGGTGACGCCCTGCCAGATGTCGCCCAATTTAAAAGCTTCCTCGCCCACAAACTGGTGGCAGGGGTACAGGTCGCCCCAGGGGGTGACCGCCATATACTCGGTGCCGCTGCCGCAGCCGGACACCCGCTTATAGATGCAGGGGCCGCCCTTCAGGTCGATCATATAGTGATAGAAGGTGAAAGGTTTTCCGTTTTTGCGGCGCTCCAGCATCAGCTGAGCCAGTTGCTCATACTGGTCGAGGACGATGGGCAGATCCTCGGCGGTGAGGGCAGAGGGGTCGTCGGGGGCGCACACCACCGGCTCCATGGACAGTTCGGTAAAGCCTAAATCTAGCATCACCTGAATATCCTTGAGAAAATCGGGGTTCTGGTGGGTAAAGGTGCCGCGCATATAGTAGTTCTTGCCGCCGCGGGCCTCCACGAATTTCTGGAATTTGGGGACGATCTTCTCCCACGAGCCATTGCCCGCATAGTCCACGCGGTAGGCGTCGTGGATCTCCTTGCGGCCGTCCAGGGACAGCACCACGTTGCTCATCTCGCGGTTGGAGAATTCGATGACGTCGTCGTCCACCAGCACGCCGTTGGTGGTGAGGGTGAAACGGAAATGCTTACCGGTCTCCTGCTCCCGCACGCGGGCATAGGCCACCAGCTCCTTGATCATATCCCAGTTCATCAGCGGCTCACCGCCGAAGAAATCCACCTCGAGATTGTGGCGGGTACCGCTGTTCTCAATGAGGAAATCCAGCGCCCGCTTGCCCACCTCCAGGCTCATCAGCGCGCGGTCACCGTGATACTTGCCCTGGCTGGCGAAGCAGTAGGAGCAGTTTAGATTGCAGGTGTGAGCCACGTGCAGGCACAGCGCCTTGACCACGCCGGCGGTCTTCTTTTTCAGGATGTCCGCCATAGGCTTAAAGGTGTCGGGGGTGAACAGCTGCCCCGCCGCCTTGAGTTCCCCGATCTGGTCGTAGCAGTCGGCCAGCTCCTCGGCGGTCACGTCCTCCAGGTGGCCGTATTTCGCCAGCATATCCGCCAGCAGGGTGTCGCGGTCGGTCTGCTCGTACAGACCGATCATATCGTAGGCGACCTCATCCACCACGTGGACCGAGCCGGAGCAGATGTCCAGCACGATGTTCAGGCCGCCCAGTTGATAACGGTGTACCATAGTATCACTCCTAAAAAAACAGCAATAGGCCCCCTTGCCTAAAGGGGGCTCCCGCCAAAGGCGGGTGGGGGATACGATGCCGCTCTGCGGCATATCGCCTTACAGGCGATTATCCCTCCGTCACGGCTATCGCCGTGCCACCTCCGCTCGCCGCGAGACGGCCCCCTTTTTGTCGGCTACGCCGACATTTTCCCCCGCTATCGGGGGAAATCGACCTTTAGGCAAGGGAGGCTAAAAGGGGCGGAATTCGCCCCTGCACCACCGCCAAAGGCGGTGAAAACTCCATAAAAAATGTCGCCATCCACAGATGGCGACATTTCATTCGAGCCAATTACTTGTTCTCGCACTCCTGGTTAGCAATGCCGCAGCTGGTCTTGCAGGCGGACTGGCAGGAAGTCTGGCACTCGCCGCAGCCGCCGTTCTTGGCGCTGTCGCACAGGTTCTTGGTCTCCAGAGTCTGAATGCGCTTCATAAGGATTACCCTCCTAATTGCTTAATTTTTCTCATTGTAGCACACTTTTTTTCATAAGTCAATGAACAGTTGACAGGATTTTTAATCTGCTTATTGCACCGCGGGAGAAAAAATGCTAAAATGTAGAAAACTAGGAGGTGGCCATATGCGCAATACCACCCTGTGCTACATACACAACGACCGCGGGCAGACGCTGCTGCTCCATCGGGTCAAAAAAGAGAACGATCTGAATAAGGATAAATGGATCGGCGTGGGCGGCGGCTTTGAGGACAAGGAAAGCCCCGAGGACTGCCTGCTGCGCGAGGTCTATGAGGAAACGGGGCTGACCCTCACCGACTACCGCTATCGCGGCATCGTCACCTTTGTGTCGGACGAGTGGGGGACCGAGTATATGCACCTGTTCACCGCCCACGGCTTTACCGGCGACCTCATTGAGTGCAACGAGGGCACGCTGGAGTGGGTGGACGATGCCGTGGTGCCCGCCCTGCCCACCTGGGAGGGCGACCGCATCTTCCTGCGGCTGTTGGCGCAGGACGTGCCGTTCTTTTCACTGAAACTGACCTATCAAGGTGAGACCTTGACGAGTGCCGTATTAAATGGTAAGGAGGAACTGTGATGTTTGACCGTAAGAGTATTAAGGAATTTGCCCGCTTTCGACTGAAGCAGGGTCACTGGATGGTGGTGCTCGTGCTGGTGATTGCCGGTCTGTTGGGCGCCGCGGTGGCTACCCCCTCTCTGCCGAATTTTAATTTCTCGGTCAGCGGCCCTGTGGATGGTATCTTTTCGCAAGAGGACGACACCACCGATGCCGACACCGGCACCGTGTGGGATGACGCTCTACCCTATGAGGAGGACGGCGCCGACGACAGCGTGCCCGGCACCGCCGACCCCGACGTGTGGGAGGATCCCGGTCTGGGCGAAAAGGACTGGGAGGCGTCCTGGGAGGGGTTTAAAGCGGAGATGGAGGAGTTCTTTGCACGCCCCTCCGTTGATTTCGGCGTATCCCTGCTGATCCTGGTGTTCTGCGTGGTGTTCCTGTTCGCGCTGATACTGGCAACGCTCCGGACCATCTTCTTGGGTAATATCGTCACGGTGGGTATGAACGGCTGGCTGCTGCGCTTCTGGCGGGGCGAGAACCTGTCCTTTAAGGAGCTGTTCGCCTGCTTCCGCATCTACAAGTCGGCGCTGAAGGCGATGCTGGTGCGGGATATCTACCTTATCCTGTGGAATCTGCTACCTGTGGTGGGCATCATCAAGAGTTATGCCTATGCCATGGTGCCTTATATCATCTATGAGAATCCCAATCTGACCCCCAACCAGGCGGTGGCACTCAGCGAAAAGCTGACCCGTGGGTATAAGTGGAAGCTGTTCGTGATGGAACTGAGCTTTATCGGTTGGAATATGCTGTCCGCCCTCACCTGCGGTATTTTGGGCCTGCTGTACGTCAATCCCTATATGGGTCTGACCTATGCCGGCGCCTATGAGCAGCTGAAGTGGGCGGCTCTGCAGGAAGGACGCGCCGACTGGTCCGACTTCGGTCAGCTGCCCCCCGTCGAGCTGTGGGATGAGCCCGCCGCCCCCATTGTGGCGGAGCCGATCCCCGAGGAGGGTGTATGAGCCTGCAGCTGCACGAGTTCCGCATCCCCTTTGCAGGGATGGAGCGGACGGTGATCTATCATTTCAGCGACCTGCATCTGGCGGTGGCGGACGGGGACAGCACCCCCGACGAGGTGACCGCCACCCAAAAGGCCGTCAGCGAGTTCGACGAGTGCCGCCGTTGGTTTGCGGAGCAATATCACGAGCCCTTTGCAGTGGAGAAAACGGCAGTGGATTATTTTGAGGAGATCCTCGCCGCCTGCGGCGATGGGGACGCGGTGCTGTGCGCCGGCGATCTGATGGAGCGCTATCACCCAGCCACTATGCGATATCTGGACGCCGCCACCGCCCACCTGCCCTTTATGACCGTCTGTGGCAACCACGACCTGGCAGAGAAGATCCCCGACGGCTATGCCCTGTCGGCGGCGAAGGCGCCGATACAGCGCATGGAGCTGCCGCAGCTGACGGTGCTGGGATTCGACGACAGCCGGCGGGCGATCACCCCCCACCAGCTGGCGGCGCTGAGAGCCGCCCTGGAGGAGGATAAGCCGCTGGTGATCCTGATGCACATTCCCTTTGCCGTGCCCGAGAACGAGGCGATGCTGCGGGGGTGCGGGGAGTATTTTCGGCTGAATCACGACGACTGCCCCGCCGAGAATGAGGAGTTTATCCGTCTGATCACCGACAACGCCCATCGCATTGCGGCGGTGCTGGCGGGACACCTGCACTTTCAGCACACCTGCCCCGTCACCGACACCCTGACCCAGTACGTGTCCTCCCAGGGCATGTGCGGTCACGTGAATAAGTACGTTATTGGAGAGTAAAACCGAATCCATACCAAAAAGCCGAGGCAACCGCCTCGGCTTTTTTGCGGAAAATTATAATTCCCCGACCATTGTACGGATTATGTCACACTGCTTCCGCTATAATGGGGGCACAACGAAAACAAAGGAGCTAACCACTATGAAAATCGTGCTCGTTATCCTCGCCGCTATTTTCTATCTCCCCCTCGGCGTTATCCTGGCGCTGGCGAAAAGCTTTAAATAACCCTAACACCATCAACCAAGGGGAATATGTGTCATCACAACCTAGGGTAGAGCGACAAATCCGAACTCCGTTTTAGGAAGATGGATTTCCGTTCTATCTTCGTTAAAATACTCGCAAATGCCGGGGTGGCTCGCGGATGGTGCAGACGGTTAGTTCCGTTGCCACCCCTATGAGAATGGTGCACAGCACCATTCTCTCAAGCAGTCACCTGACATTTTGCTGTGTTTTGTGCCTTGATAGAACAAAAATCCT
>JAFSFH010000018.1 GCA_017435305.1 Clostridia bacterium | reverse complement strand
GCAGAAAGGTATGTAATCAATCCGAAGGAGGACTAATGCAAGGCTGAATCCTTGATGACATTCAGTTCGCGAAGCGAACTGATTACATACGCCTGACGGCGATTACATACCAATCCTTCGGATTGAATAAAAAAACGACAAGTTTCTGTTGAAGCTTGTCGTTTTTTTGGCCCGCCCGGAGGGATTCGAACCCCCGGCCTTTGGAATCGGAATCCACTGCGATATCCAGCTTCGCCACGGGCGGGTATATGCGCTCGGTTACGAGCAGGTTATATTGTACACTACTTTTCCACGCTTTGCAAGGGGAAATTTGTATTTTAAGTGACATAAAAACGGGCGGTCGGGGACGCCCGCCCCTACAAGCGCCAATCCGGCAAGATAGAATTCGTAGGGGTGGGCCTCCGGACCACCCGCAAAAAAACAGCGAAGAGGATTTCCTCTTCGCTGTTTTTCTTTCACTTATCACGATGCGAAGCGTCACATCACTCATCACTTGCCCGACAGGGCAATCATCACTTTTACTCCTCGTCCCATTGGAAGGAGCCGGAGAGCAGGGTGGTGGCGTCGGCGCCCACGGTCAGCAGACCGCCATCCAGAGTGGCGCTCTTTTCGCTGTCGTCGGGCAGCTGCACACGGCACTTGCCCGCCTGCACCGAGGTGATGAAGGGGGTGTGCCCCGCCAGCACCGCCAGGTCGCCCTGGGCGCCCCGCAGGTACAGGGCGTATACCTCGCCCTGAAAGCGGTTGCCGTCGGGGGTGGCGATGGTCAATTTGTAGGTGTTCATCCGTTCACCTTCTTCGCCTTGGCCACCGCCTCGTCGATGGTGCCCACGAACAGGAATGCGGACTCGGGCAGGTCGTCGTGCTTGCCCTCGATGATCTCCTTAAATCCGCGCACCGTCTCCTTCAGGGGTACGTAGGTACCCCCGATGCCGGTGAACTTTTCGGACACGAAGAAGGGCTGGGACAGGAACCGCTGAATCTTACGGGCGCGCTGCACCAGCAGCTTATCCTCGTCGGACAGCTCGTCCATACCCATAATGGCGATGATGTCCATCAGCTCGTTATAGCGCTGCAGGATTCTCTGCACCTCGCGGGCCACGGTGTAGTGCTCCTCGCCCAGCACGTCGGGGGAGAGGATGCGGCTGGTGGACTCCAGCGGATCCACGGCGGGATAGATACCCTGGGAGGCGATGGAGCGGGACAGCACGGTGGTGGCGTCCAGGTGGGCAAAGGTGGTGGCGGGAGCAGGGTCGGTCAGGTCGTCCGCAGGGACGTACACCGCCTGCACCGAGGTGATGGAGCCCTTTTTGGTGGAGGTGATGCGCTCCTGCAGAGCGCCCATCTCGTTGGCCAGAGTGGGCTGATAGCCCACGGCAGAGGGCATACGACCCAGCAGAGCGGACACCTCGCTGCCCGCCTGGGTAAAGCGGAAGATGTTGTCGATGAACAGCAGCACGTCCTGACCCTCGGTATCGCGGAAATACTCCGCCATGGTCAGACCGGACAGACCCACCCGCATACGGGCTCCGGGGGGCTCGTTCATCTGACCGTAGACCAGGGCGGTCTTTTCCAGAACGCCGGACTCCTTCATCTCGTTATACAGGTCGTTGCCCTCGCGGGTGCGCTCGCCCACGCCGGTGAATACCGACAGACCGCCGTGCTGCTTGGCGATGTTGTTAATCAGCTCCATAATCAGCACGGTTTTGCCCACGCCGGCACCGCCGAACAGACCGATCTTACCGCCTTTGGAATAGGGGCAGATCAGGTCCACCACCTTGATACCGGTCTCCAGGATCTCGGTGGAGGTGGACAGTTCGTCATAGGCGGGGGCGGGACGGTGAATGTCCCAGCGCTGGGCATCCTCGGGGTTGGGCAGGTTATCCACCGCCTCGCCCAGCACGTTGAAGATGCGACCCAGGGTAGCGCGACCCACCGGCACGCTGATGGGGGCGCCGGTGTCGGTGACGGGAGCGCCGCGGCGCAGACCGTCGGTGGAGGCCATGGCCACACAGCGCACGGTGTTGTCACCGATGTGCTGGGCGACCTCTACGGTCAGGGTGTTGTCCCCCACCGGCACGGTGAGGGCGTTATAGATGGCCGGCAGCTCGCCGTCCTCGAAGCGGACGTCGATAACGGGACCCATAACCTGGGCCACACTGCCGATGTGTTTTTCACTCATTGGTATTTTCCTCCTTTTGGATAGGAAGTTAGGCTCCCTCTCCGAGGGAGCTGTCGAGCCGCAAAGCGGCGAGACTGAGGGAGTAGCTGTTCTGCAATTCGCTTGGTGCGACTTTTTTGAGAAAGCGAAAAATGTCGACGGAGTAACGTGAAACGTTACTCCAACTCCCTCCGTCATTTGCTTCGCAAATGCCACCTCCCTCACAGAGGGAGGCGATGCTCTGTTCCGCGTTGGTGCGGATTTTTATTTACGCATTAGCGCCCGCGACGATCTCGGTGATCTCCTGGGTGATGTTGCCCTGCCGCGCGCGGTTGTATTCCAGCTGCAGGTTGGCGATCATCTCGTTGGCGTTCTTGCCGGCGGAGTCCATCGCCATGCGGCGGGCAACCACCTCACTGGCGTAGCTCTCCCGCACGGCGGCCATAATGGCGCCGGTGACGTACTCCGGCACGGCGGTCTCCAGGATGGCGGCCTCGTCCGGCTCAAACAGCACCGCCGTGGGGGGCACCGATTCGGGGCGGGAGAGGGGCAGCACCCAGCGGAATTCCGGCTGCTGGCTCATCATAGACACGTAGCGGGTGTACAGAATGCCCAGACGGGCAAACTCCCCTGCGGCAAAGCGGCGGCACAGATCCACCGCCAGCGGATAGGCTTCGGCGCTGTCCAGTTTTTCGCACAGGCGCATCTCGCCGCCGAAGCGGTCGCAGGCGCGCTTGCCGATGGGCAGGATCTCCGCGTCGGGATATTGCCGCACCGCGCGGAATACGTTGGCGTTATAGCCGCCCGCCAGACCGCGGTCGCCGGCGATGACCACCAGCAGGGTCTTGCCCTCCCGCTCCTGCATATAGGGGCTGCGGGCGCATTCGGGGCTGGCGGTGAGCAGGCTGAGCAGCTGCTCCATAGCGGCGTCGTAGTCCCGCCCGTGGAGCATCCGCTCGGTGGCCTTGCGGATCTTGCTGGATGCCACCAGACCCATGGCACGGGTCAGGTGCAGGGTGGAGGTGACACTCTTAATGCGGGTGCGCAGGGATTTAATATCGGCTCCCACGGCGTCACCTCATCTCACGCAGGGCGTCTTCCAGCTTCGCCACGTCGCTGTCCTCGTAATAACCGCTCTCAAAGCGGGTCAGCAGGTCATTGTACTTCTGCTCCAGCAGTTCGTACAGCCGCTGCTCGTAGGCGGTGACCTCCGCCACAGGCACCTCATCCAACCAGCCGTGGGTGACGGCGTAGATGATGGCCACCTGACAGCCCACGCGCACGGGGCTGTTGCGGTGCTGACCCAACACCTTCACGATGCGCTCACCCAGCGCCAGACGCGCCTTGGTGTCCGCATCCAGATCGCTGCCGAACTGGGCAAACGCCTGCAGTTCGCGGTACTGGGAGTACAGCAGTTTCAGCTCACCGCTCACCTTCTTCATGGCCTTCAGCTGGGCGCTGCCGCCCACACGGGACACCGAGATACCGGGGTTGATGGCGGGCATAATGCCGCTGTGGAACAGCTCGGTCTCCAGGAAGATCTGACCGTCGGTGATGGAGATGACGTTGGTGGGGATATAGGCGGACACGTCGCCCGCCTGGGTCTCGATGATGGGCAGGGCGGTGATGGAACCGCCGCCGTACTCGTCCGCCACGCACACCGCACGCTCCAGCAGACGGGAGTGCAGGTAGAATACGTCGCCGGGATAAGCCTCACGGCCGGGGGGACGGCGGATCAGCAGCGACAGAGCGCGATAGGCCACCGCGTGCTTGGACAGGTCGTCGTAGACGATCAGCACGTCCTTACCCTGCTCGCGGAAATACTCCGCCATAGCACAGCCCGCATAGGGGGCGATGTACTGCAGGGGAGCCGACTCGCTGGCGGAGGCGGACACGATGATGGAATACTCCATAGCGCCCGCCTGTTGCAGCTCGTTGGCGATCTGCACCACCGAGGTGCTCTTTTGACCGATGGCCACGTAAATACAGATGACGCCGGTATCCTTCTGATTGAGGATGGTGTCGATGGCGATGGTGGTCTTACCGGTCTGGCGGTCGCCGATGATCAGTTCGCGCTGACCGCGACCGATGGGGATCATACTGTCGATGGCTTTGATACCCGTCTGGAGCGGCACCGCCACGCTCTTGCGCTCGATGATGCCCAGGGCAGGGGTCTCGATGGGGCGGGTGTCGGTGGTGGCGATGGGCCCCTTGCCGTCGATGGGGGCGCCCAGGGCGTTGACCACGCGACCCAGCATACCGTCGCCTACCGGCACGTTCAATACGCGGCCGGTGCGCTTGACGGCGCTGCCCTCGTGAATGTCGTTCTGGTCGGACAGCACGGCGACCGACACCGTCTCCTCTTCCAGGTTCTGGGCCAGACCCACGCTGCCGTCCTCAAACTCCAAAAGCTCGCCCGCCATACAGCCCCGCAGACCGTATACGCGGGCGATGCCGTCGCCCACCAGGATGACGGTGCCGGTCTCGGTCATTTCGATGCGGGAGCGGTAGTTGCGGATCTGCTCTTTGATGATCTGGCTGATTTCAGCCGGCTTGTTGCTCACTGCTTCATCACATCCTTTACCACTTGCAGACGGCGGCGCAGACTACCGTCCAGCACCACGCCGTCCAGCCGGACGGTGATACCGCCCAGCAGATGCTCGTCCACGTCGCACACCAGCCGGACGCGGCGACCGAATTTCTGCGCCAGCTTCTCCGCCAGGCGGGTCTGCTGGTCCTCGGTCAGCGCCACGGCGCTGGTGACGTAGGCGGTGGACATCGCCACCGCCGCCTCGTACAGACGGCGGTATTCCTCTACGCAGGCAGGCAGACTGCGCACCCGCCCGTGGGCGGTCAGCAGCTGCACAAAGGACAGCACCTGCTCGGGCAGGGTGTCCCCGAATGCCTGCTCAATGAGATGGGTCCGCTCGCTCTGGGGAATAGAGGGGGCGGCCAGCAATTCCAAATAATCGGGGTTGTCGGCGAACAGGGTGTTCACCGATTCCAACGCCTCTAAATAGGGCTTTTCACAGCCCGTTTCGGCGGCCAAGGCGAATAACGCCTCGGCGTAATCCTTACTCAGTTCTGTCATTCGGCATCACCCATTTCGTCCAGGAAGGATTCGATCATCTTCTCGTGGTCGGCGGGGGATACCTCGCGCTCCAGCATCTTCTCCGCCAGGGCGGCGCCCACGGCGGCGATCTCCTGCTTGATGCCGTCCTCAGCCTTTTGGCGTTCCAGAGCGACCTCAGCCTCCGCCTGACGGATGATGCTGTCCGCCTTGACGCGGGCGTCGGTGATGACGCGGTCACTGTGGCGGCGGGCGGTGTCGTCGGCGGCGGCGATGCGGGCGGCGGCCTCCTCGTCGGCGGTGGCCAGCTTGGCGGCCCATTCCGCCTTATCCGCCTCGGCCTTGGACTGGGCGTCCTCCGCCTCGGCGAAACGCTTATCCACCATATCCTGCCGCTCCTTCATCACCTTGGTGACCGGCTTCCACAGGAATTTCTTGAGAATGAGAAAGATGATAATCAGGTTTGCCAAAGAAATCAGAATCTGCCATAGATTGACCGAAATGATTCCTAACGTTTGCATAGTGTACTACCTCTTACTTGCCGATGGTGTTCATCAGGATGTCCACGAACTGACCGGGCGCCACGAAGATCAGCAGGATGGCGATGACCAGACCGTACAGACCGGTGGTCTCGGCGATGATACAGCCGGTGATCATGGTCGAGGTGACGTCGCTCTTGCACTCGGGCTGACGGCCGATGGCCTCGCAGGCCTTCGCCACGGCGTTACCTTCACCGATACCGGGGCCCACACCGGCGATCATAGCCAGACCGGCGCCCACGGCGCAGCCGCCCAAAATAATACCAATAGCCAATTCTAACATAACAATTACCTCCATTTTTTATAATTTACGGATGATGTTGCATATTTACTCGGCTTTCGCCGTTTTTGCCATTTTCTTTTCCAGGCGGGCTTTTTTCTTTGCTTCCCGCTTGGCTTTGCGCTCCTCAAATTCGCTCTGGGGGAATCCGCCCGCCACGTACATCATGGTCAGGGTGGCGAAGATGAAGGCCTGCAGACCGCTGCTGAAGATGTCGAAGTACAGACTCAGCACTGCGGGGATACCCACGCGCAGGATCTGGGAGTTGCCCAGCACCTCGCCCAGCGCGCCGGGCAGCCAGCCCAGCACCGTGTTGGTCAGACCGCCCAAGGCGGCGGCGATCAGCACCGAGATGATGGAGCCGGACAGAATGTTGCCGTAGTGACGGAAGGACATAGACACCGGTGTGGCCACCTCGCTGATGACGTTCATCGGCAGCAGGAAGGGGATGGGCTCGGCATAACTCTTAAGATAAAGCCACAGACCCGCCTTGCACTTGTAATACGTGATCAGGATGAACACCAGGATGGCCCAGCCGGCCACCACGTTGATATCCGAGGTGGGCGGGAACAGACCCAGCAGGCTGGACAGACTGGACAGGGCGCTCAACGCCATTATGGCGGCGATGAAGGGGGGGAACGCCTTGAAGTAGTCGCCCATATTCTCCGCCACCATACCGTTGCACTTTTCCACGATCCATTCGGCGGCCAGCTGCCGCTTGGTGACCGGCACGGCGGTGATGCCGTGGGTCAGATACAGGCACAGGAACAGGATGGTGAGCATCACCGCCACCGAGTTTATCTGCGCCTCGGTGACCGGCAGGTCCTGCAGCGGCATGGGGATGGTGAAATACACCATAGCGCCGGTGATCTGGATGCCGTCGGTGGGGGGCGCGGTGAGCACCTTCAGCGCCATGACCGCCAACAGCGGCAGGATGGCGCCCGCCAGCAGCAGTATATCCACCACCTTAAAGCGGCGGCTTTTTACGTTCATAAATATCACCTCAATGGGAATGAAAAATGAGTAATTAGTAATGAGAAATGAGGAATGAGATGCGTTTGGTAGGGGTCAGCGCCTTTTCTCGGCCCCCTCTGACGAGGGGGCTGTCTGCCTGTAGGGCAGACTGGGGGAGAGATCGGTAGACGGGTTATGAGTTTAGAGTTATGAGATTGCCTGCGGCAATCGTTATGGATTCATCTGCGATGAACGTTATTCGTCTTCGTCCTCATCCTCCCAGCCGATGGCAGGGCGGTCGGGGGCGGGGTGCTTTGCTGCCTCCCGCTTGCCGCGGAAGGATACCGCGATGCGGGGAATCAGCAGGGGGATAGCCGCCGACCAGATGTTGAAGACGGCGGGCAATACCGCCGCCAGCACCAGCACGGCACCCTGCATCAGCAGTCGCCCGCCTTGGCTGAGACGGATGGTGTTTTTGGCTTGTTTTTCTGTTTGGGAGACGGCTTTTTGCACCATCAGACCCACCAGCAGCGTGTTGCCCACCGCGGTGGCGCTGCCCAGCAGGCTTCCCCACAGCACCGACAGGCTCCACCACCCGCACAGCAGGAATACCGCCTGCACCGGCAGGATACCGATCGCCACCCATACCGCCACGTAGGCGGTCTCTTTTTTCACCGCGGGAGAGATGCGTGCCATAGGGTCACCTCGCATTCTAGAATCAGTATGTGCGCACGCGCGGATTTCACGCACGCGCGACTAAAAATAAATACATTATCTACAATAGCACACTCTACCAAAAAAGTCAAAACAAATTGTTACCCCACTATGAACATTCTTTGACATCTATTGGCGGGTATGGTATACTGACCACAAGACATACAGGGGAGGTGACCGAAATGACCTATGACCGACTGACAGCCTATCTTAGTGCTCTGCCGCAGGAGGAGGGCACGCTGTGGGTGACGGGGCACCCCGCACCCGATACCGACGCGGCGGTCAGCGCGGTGTTCGAGGCCTTTCGGCTGACCCTGGGCGGCACCCCCGCCCGCCCCGTGCTGCAGGGGTCACTCCCTCGTGAGACCGCGTGGCTGATGGGGGCGGCGGTACCCACCGCCGAACGCATCGACCCCGCCGTGACCTTGGTGCTCACCGACCACCACGACGTGGCGGCGTACCCCAACCCCGTGGCGGCGGTGATCGACCATCACCCCGTCACCGACGGCACGGATTTCGGGTCGGCGGCGGTGGAGATAGCGCCCGTGGGCGCCGCCACCACCCTGGTGGCCCGCCGCATCCGCGACGACGGCATTCGCCCCGACGCCGCCTGCGCCCGCATTCTGCTGGGCGCCATCCTGCTGGACACCGAGGGCTTGTCCCCGCATAAGACAAAGGCGGAGGATCGAGCGATGGTCGACTGGCTGACCGCCCTGTGCGGCGAGGACACCGACCGCCTGTTTGCCGCTCTGCGGCAGGAATTGCTGTCCGAAACCGACCTGAACACCTTGTACCGACGGGATTACCGCCGTTACACCGACCGCGACGGCGCTCCCCTGCTGGGGTGGGCGATACTCAAGGTGTGGGCGGACGCCTGCCCCGATCTGAACGCCGTCCGCGCCCTGCTGGCGGCGGATACCGCCGCCCCCACACGGGTGGCTAAGGTGGTGCTGCACCACCGTGAGGACAGCGGACGGGAGGAATATTATATCGCCGTGGGCGAGGGGGCGGACCCCCTGCTGGCGGCGGTGGAGCGCTCCGCAGAGGGCGGCGCGGTGCGCTACGCCCCCGACACGGTGTTTCTGCCCGCCCACGCGCCCCATTGGGGCAGAAAGCGGTACGCCGCCCATCTCGCCGAGATTTTTGACGGAAAAATCGGGGAAAATCCGTAAAATTCCGTTGAAAAGTGCTTTTGTTTTGCGGGCGGATGTGTTAAAATAAAGTATCTGTTATGTCAGGGACGTTATCCCCTGCGGAAAGGGAGTATCGTATGGATGCCGTAACCAAAAAACGATTGGAGATCATCGCCACCAAGATCCGTATGGCGGTCATTGAGGGCACGCATAACGCCAAGAGCGGTCACCCGGGCGGCTCTCTGTCTATTGCCGATGATCTGGCGTATCTGTATTTTGAAGAAATGAACATCGACCCCGCCAACCCCAAGTGGGCACAGCGGGATCGCCTGGTGCTGTCCAAGGGGCACTGCGCCCCCGCCCTGTACGGCGCGCTGGCGCTGCGGGGCTATTTCCCCACCGAGTGGATCTCCACTCTGCGTAAGGCGGATTCTCCCCTGCAGGGACATCCGGATATGAAGGGTGTTCCCGGCGTGGATATGTCCACCGGCTCGCTGGGTCAGGGCGTGTCCGCCGCCGTGGGTATGGCGCTGGCGGGCAAGCTGGACGGCGCCGATTATCGGGTGTACGCCATTCTGGGCGACGGCGAGATCGGCGAGGGACAGGTCTGGGAGGCGGCGATGTTTGCCGCCGCCAAGGGTCTGGACAATCTGACGGTCATTGTGGATAACAATAACCTGCAGATCGACGGTACGCTGGAGGAGGTCAATTCCTCCTATCCCATCACGGATAAGTTTGCCGCCTTCGGCTTTAACGTCATCGAGATCGATGGCAACGACCTGGAGCAGATCGAGGACGCCGTACAGCAGGCCAAGACGGTGGGCAAGCCCACCGCCATCGTGCAGAAGACGATCAAGGGCAAGGGCGTGTCCTATATGGAGAACCAGTGCGGCTGGCACGGCGCCGCCCCGAACAAGGAACAGTACGACGTGGCGATGGCGGAATTGACCGCCCGCCTGGCAGAATTGGAGGGCTGAACCGATGGCAGAAATGAAGAAGATCGCCACCCGCGAGGCCTACGGTCTGGCGCTGGTGGAGTTGGGGAATGAGCGGGAGGACGTGATCGTGCTGGACGCGGATCTGGCCGCCGCCACCAAGACGGGGATGTTCAAAAAGGCGCACCCCGACCGCTTTTTCAATGCGGGCATTGCCGAGAGCAATATGATCGGCGTGGCCGCCGGTCTGGCCGCCTCCGGCAAGACGGTGTTCGCCTCCTCCTTTGCGATGTTTGCGGCGGGTCGCGCCTTTGAGCAGATCCGCAATTCCGTGGCGTACCCCCATCTGAATGTGAAAATTGCCGCCACCCACGCCGGTGTGTCTGTGGGAGAGGACGGCGCCACCCACCAGTGCTGTGAGGATATGGGGCTTATGCGCACCATCCCCGGTATGGTGATACTCAACCCCGCCGACGGTCCCGAGGCGATGGCCGCCGTGCGCGCCGCCGCCGACTACGACGGACCCGTATACCTGCGTCTGGGACGCCTGGCTGTGCCGGTGTTTAACGATGAGGACGTGGATTTCGTCATCGGCAAGGGCAAGGTGCTGGCGGAGGGTACCGACGCCACCGTTATCGCCACCGGTCTGGAGGTCAGCGAGGCACTGTCCGCCGCTGAAAGCCTTAAGGCGGAGGGCATCTCGGTGCGGGTGATCAATATGGCCACCGTTAAGCCCATTGACAAGGACATCATTCTTAAGGCCGCCGCCGAGACCGGCGCCATCGTCACCGCCGAGGAGCACAATATCATCGGCGGTCTGGGCAGTGCCGTGGCGGAGGTGCTGTGCGAGAGCGGTAAGCCTGTGCCCATGCTCCGCGTAGGCGTGGAGGACACCTTCGGTCGTTCCGGTCCGGCGTTGGAGCTGCTGGAATTGTACGGACTCACCGCCCACCATATCGCGGAAAAGGTCAAAGCGGTTCTGGCAATGAAATAAGTTAAAAACGATGCCGACGACTCGTAGAGCCGTCGGCATCGTTTAATGAGTAATTAGTAATGAGGGATGAGGAATTAAGGAGTGCCGCAAGCGGCACAACGTATCATCGTCGGCGAAGCCGACTCCTTCATTCCTCATTGCTCATTGCTCATTCCTAATTCACCGACGAAGGAGGTGCTTGTGTGCCCGATCTAACCTATATCGTTCCGCCCGAATACCACGGGGAGATGCTGCAGACCTTTCTGCGCCGCGGGTGCGGGCTGTCCTATCGGATGGTGGTGAAGCTCAAGCGCGTCCCGATGGGGATGACGGTGGACGGCGAGCAATGGCGCTCCATTGACCGCGTCAATGCGGGGCAGACGGTGCGCCTGCGGATGCCGGAGGATGCGGTGCGCATCGAGGGGACGGATATGCCCCTGTCGGTGGTGTATGAGGACGACCACCTGCTGGTGGTGGACAAGCCGCCCTATCTGGCGGTGCACCCCTCGGCGGGAAAGCCGGAGCCCACCCTGGCCAACGGCGTGGTGGGGTATTTTGAGAGCAAGGGCACGCCCCTGTCCTTTCGCCCCGTCAACCGTCTGGACCGCAATACCAGCGGTCTGCTGGTGGCGGCGAAGAGTCCCCACGTGGCCTTTGCGCTGGCGCAGAAGCCGACCAAGGTGTATTACGCCATCGTGTTGGGGAAATTGACGGGAGAGGGCACCATCCGCCAGCCCATCCGGGTCAAGGAGGGCTGCACCATCACCCGCCAGGTGGGCGAGGGGGGCAAGGACAGCATCACCCATTGGCGCGCCCTTGCCACCGACGGTGAGGTCACCCTGGTCCGCGTGGTGATCGAAACGGGGCGCACCCACCAGATACGGGTGCATATGAGCTGGCTGGGTCACCCCCTGGCGGGGGACACTATGTACGGCACCGACGAGGTGATCCTGCCCCGCCACGGTCTGCACTGTGCCCGCACCGCCTTTGATCACCCCATCACGGGTGAGCGGGTGTCGCTGTACAGCCCCATCCCCGCGGATATGCGGGGGCTGCTGGAATCCCGCGGTCTGTGGGACGACCGCTGGGATACGGAGGAATAAAACAACCGCACAAAACCAAGGCCCCCTTGCCTAAAGGTCAATTTCCCCCGATAGCGGGGGAAAATGTCGGCGTAGCCGACAAAAGGGGGGCCGTTTCGCGGCGAGCGAAGCTGTCCGAGCGAATGCGAGGACTGGGGGATTCTTATAAAAAGAACATAAATTTTGACAATCCCTCCGTCATTTGCTTCGCAAATGCCACCTCCCTTTACACAAGGGAGGCTCCCTCTCCGTCGCCTGTGGCGACACCTCT
>JAFSFH010000001.1 GCA_017435305.1 Clostridia bacterium | reverse complement strand
GGAGGCCTTTGAGATCGCCCGTGAGGGGGATTTTGATAAGCTGGACCTGTCGGTGCCCCGCGGCGAGGTGCCGCCGCCGCTGTTTAAGCAGACCACCGTGACCTTTAACCCCTGGAACGAAAACCACTGGCTGAAAAGCCGCTTCTTTGACCGCACCGACCCCACGGTGTTCGCCGCCACCACCGACTATCGCTGCAACGAATTCCTGGACGATACCGACCGCGCGGTGTACGAGCGGATGCGAGAGCAGCACCCGCGGCAATACGCCGTGGCGGGGCTGGGTCAGTGGGGGCACAGTCAGGGGCTGGTGTTTGAGAATTGGTCGGTGGAGGATTTTTCCCTAGGTGATCTGCGCCGCGAGGGAGTGCGGCACGTTTTCGGGCTGGACTACGGCTATACCAACGACCCCACCGCCTTTATTGCGGCGGCGGTGGACGAGCAGGAAAAGCGGCTGTACGTCTACGACGAGCATTACGAAAAGCGGATGCTCAACGAGGCCATCGCCGCCATGATTCGGGACAAAGGCTATCAAAAGGAACGGATACGGGCGGATGCGGCGGAGCCCAAGTCCAACGACGACCTGCGCCGCCTGGGTATATCGCGGCTGCAGGCGGCAGCCAAGGGGCGGGACTCGGTGCTAAACGGCATCGTCCGCCTGCAGGAATACCGCATACTGGTGCACCCGCGGTGCGTGCACACCGCGGCGGAGCTGGCCGCCTATACATGGCAGGAAGACGGCAGGGAAGGGGTGTACCGCAATATCCCCTGCGATCGGGATAACCACCTGATGGATGCCCTGCGCTACGCCATGGAGGACGTGCCCCGACCCCCACGGCAGCCGTCGCGGGTGCGTCGCTACGGGTTGCCCCGTGGCGGATGGCAGGGATGAAAGGAGAAAACCGTGTTTTTCATTGGATTGTTATGCGGCGTGGTGCTGTGTCTGACGGTGCGGGCGGTGCTGCTGGAGTGGATGCCACCCAGCCGACCCAACGACCCGCGGTGTCAGCCGGTGCCCGCCAAACAGAAATCGTGGGATCTGACCCGCAATTTTCTCTATTACGACGGTACGGTGATGCCGGAAATTAAGGAGGATGTCAATGAGTAAAGTTAAGACCATTCAGCCGGAGCAGGTGCAGGAGGAATACCGCATCGGCACCGATTATAAGCGGCAGTTGGGCGACCGCGGTATGTACGAGCAAAACCGCATCAACGAGCGGTTTTACTCCGGTGACCAGTGGTACGGCGTCAACTGCGGCGACAGTCGCCCGCTGGTGCGCTACAACGTTATTAAGCGTATCGGTGACTACAAAATGGCGGTGGTGGGTGCCCCCAACGTATCGGTGCGGTTCTCGGCAGAGGGGGTGCCGGTGACCGCGGCGGTGCAGCAGCAGGTAGAGGAGTACCGTCACGCGCTGAAAGAGGGCGTAAAGGCGAACGCCTTGCCACCCGATGCGGCCGCTCAATGTATGGCCACGGCGCTGACCGACTACTTCGGCACCACCGCCAACCGGCTGAAGCTGGAGGCGCTCAAGCAGCGGATCCTGCGCAACGCCTACATCAGCGGCACCGGCGTGCTGTACACCTATTGGGACGACCGCATCCGCACCGGTCTGTACGCCGACGAGGCGCACACCGTGCCGGTATGGGGCGACATCGGCGCGGAGGTGCTGGACATTGAGCAGGTGTATTTCGGCGACCCCACGCTGGAGGATATCCAGCAGCAGCCGTACGTCATCATTGCCCAGCGCCGTCCCGTGGAGGAGATCCGTCGTCTGGCCAAGGCGGTGGGCTGTCGCTGCTGGCAGTCGGTTAAGGGCGACGAGCAGGAGGGACAGAGCGGTCACGCCACCCTGTTGACCCGATTCTGGAAGGAGTACGGCGAGCAGGGTACCTGCACCGTTAAGGCGGTGCAGGTGTGCGGCAACGTGACGGTGCGGTCCGTGTGGGATCTGGGCATCCGCCTGTATCCGCTGTCGGTATTCCGCTGGGAGGAGAAACGCCACCAGGCATACGGCGACAGCGAGATCCCCTATCTGATCCCCAACCAGATCGCCATCAACCGCACCGTTTCCGCCGGCGTGTGGGCGGTGATGATGATGGGTATGCCCATTATGCTGGTCAACGGCGACGTGGTGACCAGCCCCATCACCAACGACCCCGGTCAGGTGGTGCCGGTATACGGCACCGGTGAGGAGGTGCGGGACGCGGTACGGTACGTGGATCCGCCTGCCTTCTCGACCCAACTGGATCAGAACGTGCAGGGGCTCATCCGCGACACCATGACCCAGGCGGGGGTCAGCGCCACCCTGCTAGGTGACGTTGAACCCCACAACACCTCGGCCATCATCGCCGTGCGGGAGGCGTCGCTGATGCCGCTGACCATGATGCAGAGCCGTTTTTATACCTTCCTGGAGGAGGTGGCGCGGGTGTGGTCCGAGTTCTGGATGACCATGTACGGCAGCCGCGCCCTAAAGATCACCGAGGATTCGTGCGTATGGTATATGCCCTTTGATGGGGCGGTTTGTCGGGATATGCTGATGAGCATCCGCGTGGACGTGGGGAGCGGCGATGCCTACAGCGAAGCGAAAACCATCGAGGTGCTGGACAACCTCTATAAGTCCGGCGCCATCGACAACAAGCAGTATCTCAGCCGTCTGCCCCAGGGAACCGTCCCCCGATTGGATTCCCTGCTGCAGGAGCTGGGTTGACACACTCACCGTGCCGATAAACCGACCCGATAGGAGGTAATACGATGCCAAACGAACCGATGGATGTAACCCCCGTTGAAACGGAGGAGACCCTCACCCCCACGGAGGAGGCGGAGAGCCTATTGCCCCCGCCTCCGGAGGACGTCACCCCCCGATTGGCCGCCGATTTTCTCACCCTGACACAGGAGTTTCCGCAGCTGGTCAGCCCAACCGACCTGCCTGACAGCGTGCTGGACACCGCCGCCGAGGAGGGCATCACCCTGCTGGATGCCTATCTGCGGTACCGATGGCAGGAGGAGAAGAAGGTGGCGGCCTCATTACAGGCACGTCAGCAGGCCGCCGAGCGGTCTGCGGGCAGTCTGTCCCGGAGTGCCGCTGACACTCCGCCGGAGCAGGACGCCTTTCTCAGGGCGTTCCGCTCTGCACTGTAATCATTTCATTAGAAAGGAACGATGAATCGAATGAGTTTGAATCTCGAAAGCATTTCTGTCAAGATGACCGACGAGCTGGACAAGGCCGTCGAGCAGAAGCCTGTGACCGGCTTTATGGCAGACAACAACCTGCGCGGTAAGTTCGTGGGCACCAAGACGGTGATGATTCCCGAAATGAACATCTCCGGTCTGGGCGACTACGACCGCGACACCGGCTTTGTGTCCGGTACCGTGTCGGTCACCGCCAAGCCCTTTACTCTGACCATGGACCGCGGTCGCTCTTTCCAGCTGGATCGTGAGGACAACGACGAGTCCGGCATCGCCGACCTGGCCGGTCAGATCATGGGCGAATTCGTGCGCACTCAGGTGGTGCCCGAGGTGGACGCCTACGTGCTGTCCAAGCTGGCAGGCTATGCCGTGAGCGCCACCCAGACCATCGTGGGAGACCCCGCCGAGGACGCCTTTGAGATGCTGAGCGAGGGCATCGCCAACGCCCAGAATGCCGTCGGCTACGACGAGGAGCTGGTGGCCTTTGTGGATGCCAAGATGCTTAACGCTCTGCAGAACAGCACCGACGTGACCCGTCATCTGGTGATGAACGACTTTAAAAAGGGCGAGCTGCACACTCAGGTGAACAGCCTCAACGGTGTGGCTATACTGCCGGTGCCCGACAGCCGTATGAAGACCGCCTATGAGTTCTACGACGGCACCACCGGCGGTCAGGAGGAGGGCGGCTTTGCCCCCGCCACCGGCGCTAAGAGCATCGGTATGCTGGTGCTGCCCCGCCGCGCGGCCTCTCTGATCAAGAAGACCGAGCAGGTCCGCTGCTTTGATCCCGCCCATAACTTGAAGGCGGATGCCTGGAAGCTGGACTACCGTCTGTATTACGACGTGGTGGTCAAGGACAGCCTGAAGAACGGTATCTACGCCTACGTATACTGATACGGCAGGGAGGTGACGGGATGACCGGATTGAGCATCCTGCGTCAGGTGTATTGTCTGATGGACCGACCGGACGGTCTGGCAACCGACGACGGCAATAACAGCGGTCTGCCGTTGCTCAACCAGATCTACCGCGACCTGTGGAAGCGAGAGCACACCGAGGCGTTTGTGCCACTGTCCCACACCCGTCAGGAGGTGGACCTGTCCTGGCGCAGCCTGTCGGCGCTGACCTACGGCACCGCCGCTCTGCTGAGTTTGGCAGAGGGCAACGAGGCGGCCTACGACCGCTTTTTGGAGCGGTATACGGCGTCGCTGCCCCGTGTGCAGGGAGCGCCCTATCGGCGTGCCGACGTGTGGCCTCGGGAGGATGCGGTATGAGCGGCATGATTACGCCGCCGCCCATCTACGACCGCCGACGGCTGGAGCAGCTGGTGACCGAGCACAAGCTGCGGGTGCATCTGGCCCGCAAAAAGCACGGGAAACACCCGATGGATATGTCCGGCGTAAAAGCGCCGAGATAACCGAGAAAAGGAGCGAACAGAGAATCTGTTCGCTCCTTTTTTACTGTTGACTTATGAATTCGTTTTTGTTATACTATATCCGTATATGTATACCTATGTGCATAGGAGGGATATGTATGATGAAATTATGTGTCGCCGGTGTGCCGATGCGTATTGAGAGCGCCCATCCCGAATGGGCCGCCAAGCGGTATGCCGCCTATATCCGTGAGGACGACCGCGAGTCGCTGATGGATATCCGCATCATCCTGGAGGATGAGGTCGTCGCCCCCTGCGGAACCGAAGTGGAGCGGGTGCGCTCTGCCTCCATTCTCCGTCTGGGCGAGGGCGAGAATTGCCGCTACAGCCGCGACCCCGAGGGTCGGATCTTCCTGGCCACGTATTATAACGACGATTATTCCAAGGTGGAGATTCATCTGCTGCGCAGTCAGAATCACCCCCATTTTTCCAATCTGGATTGGGAGTATTCCCTGACCGGCTTCGCCTTCCAGGACCGTCTGACGGTGCTGGGTCACGGCATCATCCACGCCTCCTCGCTGGCGTGGCGGAATAACGGTCTGGCCTTCTCCGCCAACTCCGGCACCGGCAAGTCCACCCACGTGGGTCTGTGGAGCCAGCGCTTCGGCGACGAGGTGGAGGTCATCAACGACGACAAGCCCGCCATTGTGTTTGAGGACGACGTGCCCATGCTGTGCGGCACCCCCTGGAGCGGTAAGACCACACTGAACGTCAACCGCAAGGTGCCGCTGAAGGCCATCGTGTTTATTGAGCGCGGTCAGCAGAACAGCATCCGCCGCCTGGATACGCTGGACAGTTATTTTAACCTCTCTTCTCAGATCGCCCGTCCGTATTACGACGCGGGTGTGGGTGAGAAGATGATCGAGTTTGCCGAGCGGCTGCTGGCGACGGTGCCGATCTACGGTCTGTCCTGCAACATCAGCACCGAAGCGGTGGATACCGTTGTGAATGAAATTTTTCCCAAGGAGGAGTATTGATATGAAGATCAAAGAAGGATTCCTGCTTCGCCGTGTGGGCGACAATCACATTGTGGTGCCGGTGGGCTCTCAGTCCGTGGACTTCCGCTGCATCATCACCCTGAACGAGACCGGTGCGTATCTGTGGGAGCAGCTGCAGAAGCCGGTGACCGGTGACGACCTGGTGCAGGCCCTGTTGAACGAGTACGACGTGCCTGCTGATGTGGCCGCCCGTGACGTAGAGGTGTATCTGTCCGCTCTGCGCGAGAAGGGTCTGCTGGATGAGTAATCAGCGACCGGATTACCGCGCGGTGGAGGTATCTCTGACCGAGCTGTCTCCGCTGATGCTGGAGTGTCTGGCACAGGGGCAGGAGGTGCTGCTGACCGTTACCGGCAACAGTATGAGCCCCTTCCTGCGGCACAAGAGGGATCAGGTGGCGCTGTCCGCCTGTGACCCCACCGCTCTGTCGGTGGGCGCGGTGCCGTTTTACCGCCGTGACAACGGTCAATACGTTCTGCACCGCATCGTGGAGCGGGATGACGGCGTGGTCCGTACGCGGTACGGCTCCCGCCAGGTCCAGCCCTCGGTGGGTGGAGAGTTGGAGTATACCCTGCTGGGCGACGCCCAGTGGGTAGAGGAGCCGCATATCCGCCCGGATCAGGTGTTGGCCTGCGCCACCGCCTTCATCCGTAAGGGACGCCGCTGGGAGTGCGACAGCGCCGCGTATCGGCGTCATCGCCTGTGGTGGCATCGCCTGCTGCCTGTCCGCAAGACATTGATCTGGCTGGATCGCCGCCTGGAGTGGCGCTTCCGCCGCCTGTTCCCGTATAAAGAACGCTGAGGAGTACACTATGAAACCTGCCAAAACAGCTCAAAACTGGATATGGCGAATAACTAAGCGGGATTTTGTTGCTATTCTGTTGCTGTCCTTGATTAGTGGATTGACTTCTGGAGGAATGGTGCTATTTGCGCTTATTACTCAAAATGTCATAGATACCGCTACAGGAAAGCAAGAAGGGTCCTTGTGGGTACACGGCATACTTTTAATTGGCCTTGTGATAGCCGAGGGTTTGTTGACAATTCTTTTTAATTACTTGAAGTCGTGGACTTTTGGACGTATTGAAATTCGCGTCAAGGATTTGGTCTTTTCTTCATTGTTTCAAAAAAAGTGGAAAGATATCAGCGGTTTTCACTCGGGCGAATTGCTAAATCGCATTGTCAGCGATAACCACGTAGTGGTTACTGCGGTAGTAACGCTAATCCCTCAACTTGTAGCAATGATTACGAAACTGGTAGCCTGCATAGCAGTGATGTTTTCGATTGATTGGCGCTTTACTGTAGCCATATTGGCCATTGGTTTGATTATGCTTTTGGTTAGTCGACTGTATGGCCAAAAGATGAAGAATATTCACAAAATATGTCAGGAAACAGACGGTCAAGGAAAAGCTTTTAAACAGGAAAGTATCTCAAATTGGATGGTTATCCAGTCATTTGGTGGACTCAATCATATTCGCGAAAGATTGCGAAGGTACCTAATACGTCATTATCGTGCAAAATTGCGCCGTGTTAAATGGATGAATGTTGGACAAGGCGCAATGTATTTTCTGTTTTCAGGCAGTTATTATGCTGCTTTGCTGTGGGGCGCGGTGATGTTATCACTGCAGGCAATTACCTTTGGCGAACTGACGGCTTTTTTACAGATCGTCAGCCAGATTCGCACGCCCTTTATGAATATGTCCGGCATACTGCCCCAGTACTACAATATGCTCGCTTCGGCTGAGCGCATTATGGAGATCGAGAACCTGCCGGACGAGCCCCGTCTGCCGCAGCTGTATGAGGCGGGCGAACTGTACGGTCGTATGGAGAGCCTGCGGGTCGACAACGTCAGCTTCGCCTACGACGAGGAGAAGATCGTGCTGGACGGTGCCGATTTCACCGTCCGCAAGGGCGAGTTCGTGGCGCTGGCCGGCTTCTCCGGCATTGGCAAGACCACGCTGTTTAAGCTGATGCTGGGCTTCTATCCGCCGGATACGGGCGCCCTGTACGCCCAACTGGGGGAGGAGAAGGTGACGCTGGGTGCCGACACCCGCTGCCTGTTCGCCTACGTGCCCCAGCAGAGTATGCTGTTGTCCGGCACCATCCGCGAGAACATCGCCTTCTGTTGCGGCGACGTGTCCGACGAGGCCATCTGGGCTGCCGCCGAAGTGGCGGATGTGGCGGACGCCATCCGTCAGCAGCCGGAGGGTCTGGATACCGTTCTGGGCGAGCGCGGCTCCGGTCTGTCCGAGGGACAGCTCCAGCGCCTGGCCATCGCCCGTGCCGTGCTGTCCGACGCCCCCATCCTGCTACTGGACGAGTGTACCGCCTCGCTGGACGAGGCCACCGAGGAGCGGGTGCTGCAGCGTCTGCGCGCGCTGCCTGACCGCACCTGCCTGTGCATCTCCCACCGCCCTGCGGCGCTTGAGATCTGTGACCGCGTGGTCCGCGTGGTGGACGGCAAATTTGTAGAAGATTAATCAAAAAGCAGTACGGCTGTGACCGTACTGCTTTTTTTGTTGCCCGAATTTGCAAACACCTATTGACAAAAAGAATACCTCGTGGTACGATGTATTACACGAAGGGAGGTATCGTATGGACACGCAAATGAAACGAGGGCTGCTGGACGTCTGCGTGCTGGCAGCCATAAAGAGCGAGGATTCCTACGGCTATCAGATCATTAAGGATCTCAAGCCGTATATGGATCTGTCCGAATCCACCCTGTACACCATCCTAAAGCGGCTGGAGAGCGCCGAAATGCTCACCACTCGCACCGCCGAGCACGGCGGTCGCCTGCGCAAATACTACCGCATCACCGATGAGGGACGACGGCGCATCGAGGAGTTTAAAAACGACTGGTCGGAGCTGATGACCATTTATCAATTCGTCACAAAGGAGGACGAGCACCATGACTAAATTGGAATTTTTGTCGCAGCTGGAGCGGGCCTTGTCCGCATTGCCTGCGGCTGAACGCGCCGATCGTCTGGATTTCTACCGTGAGATGATCGACGACCGTATGGAGGAGGGTCTGACGGAGCAGCAGGCGGTGGAGGCCATCGGCTCGGTGGACACCGTGGTTGCCCAGATCGCCGCCGACATCCCCCTGGCCACGCTGGTCAAGCAACGCATCAAGCCGCGGCGGCTGAGCGGGCTTGCCGTCACCCTGCTGGTGGTGGGGTCGCCCGTGTGGCTGTCTCTGTTGATTGCCGCGGCGGCGGTAGCGCTGTCACTGTACGTGTCCCTATGGGCGGTGGTTATCTCCCTGTGGTCGGCGTTTGCCGCCGTGGTCGGCGCCGCCTTTGGCGGTCTGGTCGGCGGTACCGTTCTGGCTGTCACCGGCTACGTCCCGTCGGGTCTGGCGCTGGTGGCGGCGGCACTGGTGTGCGGCGGCTTGGCGATACTGATGTTCTTCGGATGCCGCGCGGTGTCTAGGGGCTTGGTGCGTCTGACCGCCGTGAGTATGACCGCCCTCAAAAAGAGACTGGTGCGAAAGGGGGAAGCCCAATGAAAAAACAGACCAAAGGCTGGCTGATTACCGCCGTTGCCCTGATTGTCGCAGGCTGCTTGTTATACGGAGGAGTGATGACGGTGTTTAGTTGGGATTTTACCGTCCTGTCCACCAAAACACTGATTACTAAAGAGTGTCTGATCTCCGAATCCTTCCACAGCATTTTTATTGACACCTCCACCGCCAACGTGGAGCTGGTGTTGTCGGATGCCGCCGCTGTTACCTGTCGGGAGTGGGAGAACGAGACCCACACCGTGTCGGTGGTGGACGGCGTGCTGACCATCGCCGAAACCGATACCCGCAAGTGGTATCAGCACATCGGCATTACCGTCGGTTCCCCCTCGGTGACGGTGTACGTGCCCCGTGTCCGCGGCACTATGGGCAACCTGACCGTCAAGGCCTCCACCGGTACTGTGACGGTACCCGATAATTTGGCCTTTGAGAACGTGGACATCACCCTGTCCACCGGCAACATTACCTACGAGGCGGACGCCACCTTTATTGACCTGCGCACCTCCACCGGTGCGGTGACGGTGAACAACGTTATCGCTGACAAGGTAAACGTGTCCGTCTCCACAGGCAAGACGTCCCTGAACAACGTCCGCTGCCATGTGTTCACCACCACCGGCGATACGGGACGGGTGACTTTGTCCGACGTGATTGCCACGCGGCGAATGGGCATCCGGCGCTCCACCGGCGACGTGATCTTCCACCGTTGCGATACGGCGGTGCTGAACGTGACCACCGATACGGGTGACGTGACCGGCACCCTGTTGACCGATAAGCCCATCAAGGTCACCACCGACACCGGCGACGTGCAGGTGCCCCAATCGGATGAAAATGGTGCCAGCACCATTACCACCGATACCGGTGACGTGGATATTCAGGTGGCTGAATAAACAAAAAAAGCACTCTGCCGTGGGCAGAGTGCTTTTTCATCCGTCCTCGTATTGGGTCAAGTGTCCCTGTGTGCGCATACCGGGGTAGCCCCACTGGCGCAGCACCTCAAAGGCGCCCACCGCCACCGCGTTGGACAGGTTGAGGGAGCGGGCGGAATCCTTGTCGATCATGGGCAGACGCACGCAGCGGTCGGGGTTGTCGTGGAGCAGCCACTCCGGCAGCCCCTTGGTCTCCTTGCCGAACACCAGATAGGCGCCGTCGGGGTATTCCACGTCCGAGTGGATGTGCTTCGCCTTGGTGGAGAAGTAGAAGAAGGGTCCCTGGTTTTTGGCAAAGAAATCCTCCAGATCCTTATAATAGGTGATGTCCAGCAGATGCCAGTAATCCAGACCGGCCCGTTTCAGCTTTTTATCGTCGATTTTAAAGCCCATGGGCTCGACGATGTGCAGACGGGCGCCGGTGGCGGCGCAGGTGCGGCTGATGTTGCCGGTATTCTGGGGGATTTCGGGCTCCACCAGCACGATGTTCAGCGTGGGCATGGGTTGTCACCTCGTTTGGGTTGATTTCTTTTATTGTACCGCACAAAATCCCCAATAGCAAGACATATTTTGCGCGTCGTCGGCAACACTATCACCGAAAGGAGCGTGATACCGATGAAACAGAATATGGGCAATTTTATGAAAGGCGTCGGCATGGGCGTGGCGCTGGGGTGCACCGCCGGCGTGGTGGGCACCTATATGATGAAAAAGAACAAAAAGGGGCTCAAGCACAACGCCGGACGGGCGCTGCACTCCTTTGGCGATCTGTTGGAGAACGTAACCGATATGTTTTGATAAAAAGCAGGGTCTATACCCTGCTTTTTTCGCTTTTTATCTTTACAATGGGCGCGGTTTCGTGTAGAATAAAATAAATATGGGTCACAAGGCTCTGATTTTGCGAAATGGAAGGACCGCGTATGCGAAAAGATATGAAAGATATGGTGCAGGATATCCGCGACGACGAGATCGAGATATTCGGGCAGCATAAAACCAGAGAAGAGATCAAGGCGCAGGAGAGCGCCCGCAAAAAGGCGGAGCGGGAGGCTATGCGCCGTGTGGCAAAGGCCAGACGGAATGCGGTGGCCTCTGCCGGCGGCGGTGCCACCAAGAAGGAGCTGATCACCACCTTTATCGTGGTGACGGCGGTGCTGGCGCTGGCTATCGTGGCGCTGGCCGTCCCCTTTTACCGCCAGTATCTTCTGGATAAAGAGGCCGCTGCCTTTGAGGTGGAGGAGGGGCGTACCTATTTTATGAATGTGGACGCTGCTCCCCAGATGAACGACGAGGGCGTACACGCGGCGCTGGCGGGCGCCTATTTCACCCAGGGCGGCTACCTAAAGGTGCAGTTGTATCTGGGCAACGGCACCGATGGCGCGCTGCAGGTGGAATCCTTGGACGTGGTACTGTATAACGACACCGAGGACATCGCCGGCGCCAAGATACTGGACCCCACCGAAGCGGAGAGCGACGCGCCTCTGACCGTGGCGGCGGGGGAGACCGAGTACTACGAATTCTTCATCCGTCCCGAGCACGTTTTCCTGCCGGACGATCCCCTCACCCAGGTGGGTCTGTCCTATACCATCGACACCATCCCCGTGGGATGATTATTAAAGATACGAGGAACATTATGCTAGAACTCAAAAACGTTACCTATACCGTGGAGACCGAGAACGGCGACAAGCTGGACATTCTCCACGACGTGAATTTGACGATTGACCAGCGGTTTGTGGCCATCACCGGCCCCAACGGCGGCGGCAAGTCCACGCTGGCTAAGGTGATTGCGGGCATTATCACCCCCACTTCCGGTCAGATCCTGCTGGACGGCGAGGACATCACCGCCCTGTCCATTACCGAACGGGCGCAGAAGGGCATTTCTTTTGCTTTTCAGCAGCCGGTGCGGTTTAAGGGGCTGACCGTGCAGGATCTCATCACCCTGGCGGCAGGTCGTCCGATCTCCATCTCCGAGGCCTGCGGCTATCTGTCCGAGGTAGGACTGTGCGCCCGCGAGTACATCAACCGTGAGATCAATGCCAGTCTGTCCGGCGGCGAGCTTAAGCGCATTGAGATCGCTATGATTATGGCCCGCGGCACCAAGCTGTCCATCTTTGACGAGCCGGAGGCAGGCATTGATCTGTGGAGCTTTAATAACCTGATTCAGGTGTTTGAAAAGATGCACGAGAAACTGGGCGGCAGCATTATGATCATCTCCCACCAGGAGCGGATTCTCAATATCGCCGACCGGGTGATCGTGGTGGCTAACGGACAGATCCGCACCGAGGGCAGCCGCGAGGACATTCTGCCGGAGCTGCTGTCCGCCAGCACCCCTTGCTCGGTGCTGACCGAAAAGCTGTAAGGGGGTGCAGGACGAATGGATACGATTGCAAAAACGCTGCTGGAGCAGATTGCCGACCTGCACGAGGTACCCCAGGGCGCCTACAACATCCGCCAGAACGGCGAGATGGCGGGGCGCAATACCACCGAGAATATCGACATCGTCACCAAGACGGATAAGCCCGGCATCGACATCATCATCAAGGCGGGCACCAAGAACGAGAGCGTCCACATCCCCGTGATCCTCAGTAAGACCGGTCACACCGAGATGGTGTACAACGACTTCTACGTGGGTGAGGGCGCCGACGTCACCATCGTGGCGGGCTGCGGTATCCACAACGCCGGTGACGAGGAGAGCCGTCACGACGGCATCCACGCCTTCCACCTGGCGGCGGGCGCGCGGCTGAGATACGTAGAGAAGCACTACGGCTCCGGCGACGGCAACGGTAAGCGGGTGATGAACCCCACCACCGTCATCGACCTGGCCGAGGACGCCTATATGGAGATGGAGTCCACCCAGATCAAGGGCGTCACCTCCACCATCCGCGAGACCGAGGCCACCCTGGCCGCCGGCGCCACCCTCATCGTCCGTGAGAAGATTATGACCCACGGTCAGCAGGTGGCGGAGACTAACTTCAAGGTGGATCTCAACGGCGAGGGCTCCTCTGCCCAGCTGATGTCCCGCTCGGTGGCAAAGGGGGAGAGCCGACAGGTGTTCCGTTCTCAGATCAACGGCAACGCCAAGTGCACCGCCCACTCCGAGTGCGACGCCATCATTATGGATTCCGCCTCGGTCAGCGCCATCCCTGAGGTGACCGCCAACCATCTGGATGCGGCCCTCATCCACGAGGCCGCCATCGGCAAGATCGCGGGCGAGCAGCTGATCAAGCTGATGACCCTTGGTCTCACCGAACAGGAGGCCGAGGAGCAGATCGTCAGCGGTTTCCTGAAATAAGACAACAAAAAAGCACTACCCGTCAGGGTAGTGCTTTTTGTTTGTTGGAATTAGGCCCAGCCTCCCTCTTGAGGGAGGCGGCACGGCGTCAGCCGTGACGGAGGGAGTTCACTCTACCCCTCGTTTGTACAGTCCTCCTTTGGCGACAACATTCATTATTTTATTCGAGTAAAATAGGCTTCCTGTAGGCCGATGTCGGAGCTCGGAACAGTTAAATTTACCTGGTATTTTAGACCGTCGAATATAATGAAGAATTGGAAAGAGGTTCCGTAATCCATAAACTCGTAATCGCCGGAAGTGGCAATATAGGTCAAATACGTTTGATCCTTTTGGCCGGTCTTCAGTTCGTACTGTTTCTGGACCTCTCCGACGTAGGTTTTGCTATAATTCCAGTTGTACGAAAAATGGTTATCGTAGCCATAGTCGTTGGTAAACACCTTGGCGGAGAATTGCTTGAAATCCCAAGCTTCAGACGAATAATACTCAATAAAGGTGTCGCCCAGAGAGGGATCGTTCAACAGGGAAAAGCCTTGGCCTGAGGCATCTTGTATCCATATCTCTTTATAGTTTGTATAGCGTTTTTGGCTGCAGGGGGTTGTTTTGAATCTGAGGTATTTGGCCGGATCCAAAGTGCGGCGGTTTACCACCACCTTGCAGGTGTCCGACTTACTGCCCACCTTGAGAGTGATGGTGGCGGTGCCTAGAGAAATCGGTGTGATCTTTCCTTTGCTGTTGACCTTGACGACCGAGGTGTCGGAACTGGTCCACTTAGGGGTGCCGTAATACTTGGTGGGGGATATTTCATAATTCAGAGTGGCGGTCTCTTTGAGCGAGAGAGTGATGCTAGACTCGGTGATGTTCACCTTTGTTGGGGTGGGATAGCGCACCGTTACTTTGCAGGTATCCTTTTTGCCGTTGGCGGTTTTGATGGTTATGGTGGCTTTGCCCGGCGCTATCGGTGTGATTTTTCCCTTGCTGTTGACCTTAGCCACCTTAGTGTTGCTGCTGCTCCAGGTGACGTCAGCTCGGGCTTTGGTGGAATTAAAGGTGTGCTTGAGGGTGTAGGTTTTGTTGGTGGCTAGGGTGAGGGAACTTTTGTTTAGCGTCACCTTGGTGGGGTAGGGTGCCACCGTAATTTTACAGGTTGCCTTAATTTTGGAGTTCACTTTGGCGGTGATAGTGACGGTACCGGCTTTGATTCCTTTGACGGTGCCGGCGGCGGTGACGGTAGCAATTTTTTTATTGCTGGTGGTATAGGTCACCTTCCCGTATGCTTGGGTGGGGTTGTAGGTGGGAGCCAGTTTTAGGGTCTTGCCGATACCTATGGTAGCGGAAGTTTTGTTCAGCTTGATGCTCTTGAGGGCCGGCCGCTTGACAGTCACCTTACATTTGGCTGTCAGTCCGCTGGCTGATTTTGCCGTGATGGTGACGGTTCCCGCTTTTTTGGGGGTCACGGTACCATTGGAACTTACGGTTGCCACAGCTTTATTGGAAGAAGTGAATTTAACATTAGAGGCATAGAAAGAATACACACTGTTTGGGGTATAGGTGGCCTTTAGTTTAACGGTCTTTCCTAATGTGACGGATTGGGTTTTCGGCAGCTTGAGGGTCTTGATGGGCTTAACTACGTGGAATTTATAGGTCTCCTGGGTGTAGCGCTCATCGTAAACTTTATTAAAGCGATAATAGGTGGTACACCATCCGGTGACGGTGGCATAGCCTTCTTTGCGGGCGGTGATCCGGCAATAATCGAAATCTGTAGACATTCCAAGAACACGGGAATTGCCGTTGCTCCAATCGGCATCCAGGTAATTGTCGTAAACACCGACGATGTACATATCCCGCTTACTGCCGAGAGCAATCAGTTGATAGCCTTTTGCATCGGTCCAGGCACCGTTTTTATAAGTTACTTTTTCGGTGGCGGCTGAAACGGACACCGGAGCCACCGCAACGCATCCGACAAGAAGCAATAGAGATAAAACAACGGATAGAGTCTTCTTTAAAAAGATCATTCCAATCACCTTTCCTTTTCGACAAAAAAGAGGAGCATCCAGAATTAGGATATCATTTATCTATTCTTATAATATACTTTGTGTGAGGAATTTGTCAAGAGGTTGCAAAAGGCGAGACGTTTATACGTCTCGCCTTTTGGGTTAGAAAATCATTCCACGCCCCGCTTATATAGCCCTCGCGTGATGGCGGCGGGGGGCTTGCCGCCCTGCTTGTAGGCGGCGATGACGGCGGCGCAACGGTGGGCGTCCTCCACCGTGAAGTGGTAGAGGTGATAGTCCACCGTCGGCAGGTCGGCGATGGCGTCCCCCCACCAGAGGGGCACGCTGTTGAGCACCTCGGCGCAGCCGCCCTCACACACCACGGGGAAGGTGGTGGCGGTGCGGTCGGTGATGCCCTGACCCGTGCATCCCTTGCAGGAGCCCAGGGCGGACTGCCGCGGGCAGTTGCGGGTGAGCATCAGCGGCTGGTGTCCGTACACCATCACGCCGACGGGCAGGGGAGCGGGCAGCAGTCGTTTCATCTGTCCCAGGGTCAGTTCCATAGACAGGGTGGCCATTTTCAGCCCCCGCTCGGTGTAGAAGTTCAGCGCCTCCGCGTTGGTCAGGTTCAGCCCGAATCCGCCCATGGGCACCAGTCCTGCCTCAACGGCTAGGGGGATAGCGCCCACGTTGCCGCACAGCGCCAGCCGAGCGCCCGCCGACTTGGCGGCGGTCAGCCGCTGACGGATGCGTTGTTCCTGCCCGAACATACCGCGGGGAATCTCCACACCCACCGTCACCGACTTGGCGATGACGGAGAGGGTTTCCACAGGGGTGGATAGGGGTAGAATCACTATATCTGCCCCCAGATTTCCGCTGAATTGGGCGGCGGATTGTAGCCGCGCAACGGTGCGGGTCTTGCCCGCCGTCGCCACAGGTAAAGCGGGAGAAACCGCACGGTTGTCGCATTTTATGGGAGTAAAGTTCATTCGCTTTACATCTAGTTTCTCAATGGCTTGGCGGCGTAGACCGTTAATGACCGCCATCGGTAGGGTCAATCCCTCTGTCAGACTGACGGAAACCGCTTGCACTTCATAGGGGGTGCCGCCGGTCTTGCGCAGTTGCTCCTCCACACGGGTGGGATCCAGGGGTCGATTCTGTGCAGGCTCGCCGCCTGCGCCGCGGACGGTGACACAGTTGACCCCGTCCCGCAGGGTCAGCACGCTTTCCTCGGCGGTGAGGGAGAAATCCATCTCTACCGCCACCAGCGGCACTTCCTTATCGTACAGACGGGTCAATTCCTTGAGCACCGGTGCGGCGGCGGTCACGTCCTCGTGACGGCGCACGCCGAACATCTCCCCGCCGCGGCGGTCGGCGTAGTATCCGTCGGTGAAGCCGGAGCGGGAGAATACACTCTTCAGTCGTTCTAATTCCGCAGGGGAGGGGATTTCTCCTCGTACCGCCCCCGCATACACGGCGGTGGCGGCGGCTACGTATTCGGGACGCTTCATCCGTCCCTCGATCTTCAGCGAGGTGACCCCCATCTGCGCCAGCTGTTGCACGTAGTCCACCAGGCAGTTGTCCTTCAGGCTCAGCGCCGCACGGTCGGCGGGGCAGGAGCGGGGGCGGTCGCCGGTGGGCTCAAAGGGCAGGCGGCAGGTCTGGGCGCAGGCGCCTCGGTTGCCGCTGCGACCGCCCAGCATGGCGGAGAAATAGCATTGTCCCGACACGCTCATACACAGCGCCCCGTGGACGAACACCTCCAGCTCCACCCCCAGATCGGCGCAGGCGGCGATCTCGTCGCGGGTCATCTCCCGTGCCAGCACCACGCGGGTAAAGCCCGCATCCCGCAGAAAAGCGACGCCTTCGGGGGTGTGGCAGGATAACTGGGTGGAAGCGTGGAGCGGCATATCCGGCATCACGGCCTTTAGCCGTCGCGCCAGACCAACGTCCTGGAGGATGAGGGCGTCCACGCCGCACGCGGCGGCACGGACGGCGGTGGACACCGCCTCCTCCATCTCCTCCTGGCGGATGAGGGTGTTGAGGGTCAGATACACCCGCACGTTGCGGGCGCGACAATACGCCACCGCCTCCCGCAGGGAGTCGATGGTGAAATTGTGGGCGCTCCGGCGGGCATTAAACCCCTCCACACCTAAATAAACGGCGGCGGCACCGCATCGTACCGCCGCCGTCAGGCATTCGGGGCTACCTACCGGGGCTAGGATTTCCGGCAGGGGATATGTCATCGCATAGCCAACTTTCTTTCCAGTTCTTCCTTTTCGCGACGCAGCTGGGCGATCTCGCGGCGGAGGGACTCGCTCTCCACGCGGGTGCGGTTGTTGTCGTCGAAGAAGGTCTTGAGCTGCTTGCGCAGGTTATCGGCGGACTGGGCGGCCTTTTTGGCCTCGTCAGCCTGCATCAGGGCGGTGATGACGGTGGCCATCACCAGCGAAGCGCGCTCATTATTATTCATCACGTTGCGGATACGGGCATCCAGCTGGGCGCCCAGCTCCTGCATATAGCCGGGGTTCTCGTCGGTGGTGATGACGTAGTCGGTACCACAGATGGTTACGGTTACTTTATTGATAGTCTCCATGTCGATAGTTCCTTTCACATGTCGATATTTGTCTACGTTCATTATAATCAATTTTCTCCCTGCGGTCAAGGGGGCAATTCTACAAATTCACTTGCGGATAATTGTAATATATGATAAAATATTAGATATTAAGTTGGGGAGGTGCGGTATGCAGACCATCGGATTATATATTCATACACCCTTTTGCATCCGCAAGTGTCCCTACTGCGACTTCTATTCCGCACCGCCGCGGTCGGAGGAGAAGCTGGACCGCTACGTTCAGGGCATCCTGACCGCGTTGGAGAGCTGGTCGCGCCGCTATCCCTGTACCGCCGACACCCTATATTTCGGCGGCGGCACGCCCGCCCTGCTGGGCGGTGAGCGGCTGAGCGCCATCGTCCGTCGGGTGGACGAATTGTTCTCCCTACACCAAAACATCCCCGAGATCACGCTGGAGGCCAACCCCGCCGACGACCTGGCGGATACCCTGTCCGCCTTTGCCGCCGCGGGCGGTAATCGGCTGAGCCTGGGTATGCAGTCCGCCGTACCGTCGGAATTGACCGCCCTGGGTCGCCGACATACCCCTGCGGACGTGGAGCGCACCGTGGCGGACGCCCGCCGCGCGGGAATTGACAACGTTTCGCTGGATCTGATGCTGGGCATCTCCGGCCAGACCTCCGCCTCCGCCCTGTACAGCGCCGACTACGCCGCGTCACTGGGCGCCGACCATATCTCGGCGTACCTGCTGAAGATCGAGCCCAACACCCCCTATGGGCATTGTCCGCCGCCCCTGCCGGATGAGGACGCCACCGCCGACCTGTATCTGGCGGTGATGGAGCGGCTGGACGGGATGGGGTATCACCAGTACGAGATCTCCAACACCGCCAAGGCGGGGCGGGAGAGCCGCCATAACCTCAAATACTGGGACGGACAGCCTTATCTGGGCATCGGTCCCGCCGCCAGCTCTTGTCTTGGCGGGGTGCGGTTCACCTATCCGCGGGACACCGCCTATTTTTTGGAGGGCGGCGACCCTGTGGAGGACCCCGCCGAGGGACCGCCCGTGGACAGCCCCGAGGAATACGCCCTGCTCCGCCTGCGGCTGAGCGAGGGACTGACCGCTGACGGGTATCGCCGCCGCTTCGGTGCCGACCTGCCCGCGTCGTGGGTGGAGAGTGCCCGCCGCCTGCCCGCCCATCTGGTGGTGGGGGACGAGGACGGCATCCGCCTGACCCGACAGGGGTTTTTGGTGTCGAATTCACTGATTTGTCACATTTTATCGGAATAATTTATTTTCTGTTCATAAATGCCACGGTGCTTATGTGGTAGACTAAAGAAAACGAAGAGCAAGGAGGTAGCAATTGTGTCTGACATCAAAATTATGGTTGTGGATGACGACAGCAACATCTGCGAATTGCTGCGTCTGTATTTGGAAAAAGAGAAATTCACCGTGGTGACCGCCGCGGACGGTCAGCAGGCGCTGGACCTGTTCGATAAGGAAAAGCCGGACCTGATGCTGCTGGACGTGATGATGCCGCGGCTGGACGGCTGGCAGGTGTGCCGCGAGATCCGCAAGAAATCCCAGTGCCCCATCATTATGGTCACCGCCAAGGGCGAGCTGTTCGACCGCGTGCTGGGTCTGGAGCTGGGCGCCGACGACTACGTGGTCAAGCCCTTTGAGGCCAAGGAGGTCATCGCCCGCATCCGCGCGGTGCTCCGCCGCAGCGGCATCAACGAGCAGAAACAAAGCCGCACCGTGGAGTACGAGGGTCTGAGCATCAATATGGAGACCTACGAATTAAAGGTGAACGACAAGGTGGTGGACACTCCGCCCAAGGAGATGGAGCTGATCTATCACCTGGCCAGCAACCCCAACCGCGTATACACCCGCGACCAGCTGCTGGACGAGGTGTGGGGCTTCGACTATTACGGCGACAGCCGCACCGTGGACGTCCACGTCAAGCGCCTGCGGGAGAAGCTGGACGGCGTGTCCGAGCAGTGGAACCTTAAGACGGTGTGGGGCGTGGGGTATAAGTTTGACGTCCGTGACAGCTGACGGAGGTCGCTAGATGTATAAGAAAGTATTTGCCAAGTACCTGTCCGTCATTTCGCTGGTGGTGGTGCTGGGCTTTCTGTCCATGACCATGCTGCAGCTGTTTCTGACGGCGGATGCGCTGGCGGATCAGAAGAAGGAGCTGCTGCTGGAAAATGCGCAGAACCTGTCCCGCCAGACGGCACTGTCCGCCACCGCCACCCACGTACAGGATAATCGGGTGATGTATCACCTGAACGAGCGGGAATTGGCCCCGTTGCTGAACATCGTGTCCGGCTCCATTGACGCCACCGTGGCGGTGACCAACGGCGAGGGAAAGGTGCTGATGAGTGCCGGCCCTATGCAGGACGTGTTCCTGGGCGCAAACCACGCCCTGGAGTCGGTGGTGCCGCGGGTCGGCGACGGCTACTACGAGGTGGGCACCTTGGGCGGTCTGCACAAGAGCGGTCATTACACCGCTGCCGTGCCGGTCAAGATACACGAGGACGTGGTGCTGGGCTACGTATTTATTACGGCACCGGCGGATTCCATGCTGCAGGTGTTTAAGAACAACCTGCGGGTATACGGTATGTCGGTGCTGGGCGCCCTGCTGCTGTGCTTCGGTATGGTGTGGCTGATGACCGACCGCTTCGTCCGCCCGCTCAAGCAGATGGCCGCTGCTACCCGCCGCTTTGCCCAGGGCGATTTCAGCGCCCGTGTGAAGGTAAAGGGACGGGACGAGGTGGCGGAGCTGGCGGATGCCCTGAATCATATGGCGGTGTCCCTCTCCTCGGTGGAGACCATGCGCCGCAGCTTTATTGCCAACGTATCCCACGAGTTAAAGACCCCCATGACCACCATCGCGGGCTTTATGGACGGGATGCTGGACGGCACCATCCCGCAGGAGAAGCAGCCCCATTATATGAAGATCGTGTCCGATGAGGTCAAGCGGCTGTCCCGCCTGGTCCGTTCTATGCTGGATCTGTCCCGCATCGACAGCGGCGAGCTGAAGATGAACCGCGTCCGCTTTGATTTGAGCGAGGTGCTGTTCAGCGTGCTGGTGGCGTCGGAGCAGCGCATCGAGCAGAAGGAATTGTCCATCACCGGTCTGGACGCCTGCCAGCGGCTTGAGGTGGAGGGCGATTACGATCTGCTCAATCAGGTGCTGTATAACCTAGTTGACAACGCCATTAAGTTCACCGACCGGGGCGGCACCATCGACCTGCGGCTCAGCCGTCGGGATCAGCGTGCCTACGTCAGCATCCGCAACACCGGCGCCGGCATACCCGCCAGCGAGATGCCGCGGATCTTCGAACGATTTTACAAGAGTGACCGCTCCCGCAGCCTGGACAAAAACGGCGTGGGACTGGGTCTGTATATTGTCCACACCGTCATCCGCCTGCACCAAGGCGAGGTGTCGGTCCGCTCGGTGGAGGGTGAATTCACCGAGTTCAGTTTCTGGATTCCTTTGTCCGACTAATACACAGAAAGGTTGTGCCCGTATGTTTGACGATTTCAACGAGAAGAATATCCCCGATACGCCTGCGACTCCCGAGGAGCCGGTTTCCCCGCCCGCACCCCAAGAGCCCGCCCCGCAGCCGCCCATCGCCCCCGTTAACGGATGGAGCAACGACGGCAGCTATCGGTACGTGCCGCCCCGCAACGATCCGCCCCAAAACGGCGGCTATCAGAGCCCCTGCGACGGCACCCCCAATTCCCCCCGCTACACCGCTCCCCAGCAGCCGGTGTACCACTACGGCTCGGTGGGACCCAATCCCTCCGCGCCCCAGACGCCCCCTCCGCAGCCTCCGCGTAAGAATCACGGCTGGGTGGTCGTGGTGGCGATTCTGTGCGCCGTGGCGCTGGTGGCGGGCACCGTGGGCATCATTTTTGCCGCGGTCAGCGGGGATGAGGACGGCGTGCTGTCGAACATCATCACCCAGGATGAGGAAAAAACAGACGGCACCGATACCGACACCGACGAGGATAAGGGCAACGACAAGGCTCCCTCTCTGGAGGTCAATACGTGGGATACCGACGACGGCGGCTTGAGCACCGAGGAGATCGTTAAGCGTAATTACGATTGCACCGTGGTGCTGACCGCCTACAGCCAGATGGGTGGCTTCTACTTCGGCGAGAGCAATCTCACCGAGGCGGCTGCCGCATCCGGCATCGTGATGACCAAGGACGGCTACATCATCACCAACCGCCACTGCGTCATTAACGAGGAGACGGGCAAGCCCTACGACCGCGTGGACGTGACCACCTACGACGGCAAGACCTACGAGGCCGCCGAGATCATCGGCACCGACGAGGCCACCGACCTGGCGGTGATCAAGGTGGATGCCAAGAACCTGACCCCCGCCCAGTTCGGCGACAGCGATGAGCTGGCGGTGGGAGCCCGTGTGGTGGCGCTGGGTAATGCGGCGGGTCTGTCCTGGACCGCCACCCAGGGCATCGTGTCCGCCAAGGCGCGGGACGTGTACGACGATACCGGCTACGCCATCAAGTGTCTGCAGGTGGACGTGGCCATTAACAGCGGTAACTCCGGCGGTCCTCTGCTGAATAAGCAGGGTATGGTCGTGGGTATCAACTCGGCCAAGATTGCCGCGACCGGCTATGAGGGCCTGGGCTTCTCCATCCCCATCAACGAGGCCAAGACGGTCATTGATTCCCTGCTGAAGAACGGCTACGTTAAGGGTCGTGTGGCGCTGGGCATCACCGGCCAGACCATCGATTCCGGCGAGTATAAGGGCTTTATGATCGCCACCATCGAGTCCGGCTCCTGCCTGGAGGGCACCGCCGCCCAGGTCAACGACCTGATCGTGGCGGTGGACGGCGTCACCGTCACCGACTACGGCACCCTGCGCGCCGAGCTGGCGAAGCACGACGTGGGCGACCGCGTGACCCTGAAGCTGTTGCGCTCCGACCGTCGCACGGGCAAGGTGAGCTCCCTTACCGTCACCGTGAAGCTGAAGGAGCAAAAGGCAGAGTAATAAGGTGCATAAGGTGACGCGAATATTCCGAACCTGTTTTAAAAAGGCGGATTTTTGCTCCTCCTTCGTTAAAATACTCGCAAATGCATACAGCATTTGCTGCGTTTTGTGCCTAGGATGAACAAAAATTCGCTCTTTTTAAAATCTCCGACCTTAAAGTGAGGAGATTTTGAGTGATTTTTGCTCAGTTTTAGCGAAGCAAGGCTGGCGCCTTGCGAGATAAAATTGGGTGAAAAGCGCCAAAATCTACCGCTTTAAGGCAAGCTCGGATTATTCGTGTCACCTTAAAAGCCCTCGGATCACCGAGGGCTTTTGGCAGTTGAGGATACGATTTTGAGGATGTGTTAAATTGAGTAGCGATAACAACCGATCATCCGCCGCTCAGCGTCAACGCCGCCGTCGCCTGTGGAAGAAATATCTGTGGCGGCGTGTAGCCATACTGGCGGTGGCGCTGGCGGTGCTGTGCCTGTCGGTGTGGGGCATCGTGGCGGGAATTCAGGCGCTGGTGGCGCTGACCCGCCCCGAACCCGAGCCCGTGCCCAATTCCGCTCCCGTTGCGGTGGAGCCGGAACCGGAGCAGATGGCCGTGCCGTACCCCGTCGCGGACAAGGACACCGTCACCCTGGGCGGTGAGGTGGACGCCGCGTGCGCGGTGCTGGTGGACGTGACCGAGGGGCGCATCGTGGCGCAGAAACAACCGGATAAACAGGCGTACCCCGCTTCCATCACCAAGATGATGACCCTGCTGGTGGCGGTGGAGAACACCGAGGATTTTGACAGCACCTATGAGATGCCCTTTGAGATACTCAATGAGATGTACATCCAGGGCGCATCGGTGGCAGGGTTTAAGACGGGGGAAAAGGTCACCGTGACCGATCTGCTGTATGGATGTATTCTCCCGTCGGGCGCCGACGCCACCATCGGTCTGGCGAACCATCTGTCGGGGTCGGAGACGGCGTTTGTCAAGCTGATGAACGACCGTTGCCATCAGTTGGGGCTTAAGAATACCCACTTTGAGAATACCAGCGGTCTCCATGGGGGCAAGCATTATTCCACCTGCACGGATATGGCGGTCATACTGATGGCGGCCATGCAGGACCCCACCTGCCGTGAGGTGCTGTGCGCCGTGGAGCATACCACCGCCAAGACGCCGGAGAATCCCGACGGCATCCCGCTGACCAGCACCATGTTCAGCCGTATGTACGGCGATGAGCCGCAGGGCGCCACCGTCATCGGCGGTAAGACCGGTTATACCACCGAGGCGGGTCACACCATGGCCAGCTACGCCAAGGGGGAGGACGGTCACGATTACGTGGTGGTGACCATGGGCGGCTCCAATCGGTGGAAGGCCACCTACGACTGCATCAATATACTGAGCCGTCACGTGGGCGGCGCTACCGAAAACCTATACTGATAAAAAACGCTCTGTCTGCAGACAGAGCGTTTTTTGTTACAGTACGTTTTCCCACCGCAGGTCGTCGATGCCCCGCAGATAGGTCAGCTGTTCCCGCAGACGGGCGATCTCCATGCGCAGCTCCTCCTCGCCCTGCTGCATCACCAGATCGGGTAGCAGTGCCACCGTCTCCTGGCTGTCCGCCATCTCGTTGTGGGTGACGAAGCAGAACAGCACCCGTCCCACGGCTTTATAGTCCGTTGCCATTTCCTGCGCGATGGAGCGGGCGGCATCCCGATCGCCGCTGTCGTAGACCTGCTCCAGACGGTCCAGCTGTACCAGCATCTTGTCTATTTGACGGTGCTGATACAGCACCACGGTGACGCACAGCGCCACCACGGCGGCGATCATGCCCGCCGCCACCCACAGCCGCTTCATACGCCACCGCCTTTCACGTCGCGGCGGGTCAGCAGATAGGGCTGTCCCGCCTTGGTGACGGTGAGCAGAAACACGTCCTCCATCCGGCACTTTTTCTTTTGCAGGATGCGTCCCAGAGCCTCCTCGGACAGATCGCACAGGGTCATACCCCAGTCGCAGATCTGCCCGTCGCTGACCACCACGATGGGCATTTGGTCATCGGGGCAGTCGGCAACCTGACCGGCGGTGGCGGGCTGATAGCGGGGATAGCAGTAGGCGCTGATGTGCCCGTTGGTCTCCACGATGGCGTATTGCACCTGACGGATGTCGAATATGTCCTGCTGTCGCAGGGATTCCAGCAGATCCTCCACCGTGATGCGCATACGCCGCATCACGGATTCGTTCACCTTGCCGTCTTTGATGACCGGCAGGGGAGAGCCGCTGACCAGCCGTGCCACGGCGGGGAATTTCATCATCAGACCGGACAGCAGCAATTCCAGCGACACCAGCACCAGGATGGGCAGCACGCCGTTAAGCAGCGGCAGACCGTTCTCCTGCATGGGCACCGCCGCCAGATCGGACAGCAGCAGGGTCACCACCAGCTCGGAGGGTTGCAGCTCGCCCAGCTGGCGCTTTCCCATCAGCCGCATAGCCCCCACCAACAGGATATAGAGTATCACCGTCCGCATCACCGATATGGTCATCCGATCACCGCCTTGCCGCCAATTTGAGTGTAGTGTTTCCTGAATCTGTCGGGATATGCGGTGTTAAACCGTGAAAGGCAGAGAGAAAGAAAAACTTTTTCACTTTTTTCGCAATAACACTTGACAAGATAGTCAAAAATGAGTATAATTCAATGCGTTGCCTAACGAGGTGATATGCGCTCGTAGCTCAGCTGGATAGAGTGCTTGACTACGAATCAAGAGGTCAGGGGTTCGAGTCCCTTCGGGCGCGCCAAAAAGAAAAACACCACCCATCGGGTGGTGTTTTTCTTTTTTTGTACGAGTTGATTGACCGAACCCCCGAAACGACAAAGTCGTTTCACAGGGTTTTGCGTAAGGAAAGGTTGGATAACAGCAACCTCGGCGCAAAACCGGGGTTTAGAGTCCCTTCGGGCGCGCCGAGAGGTTTCTCATTGAAAAATTCAGAATACTCTGATATAATGTGAAAAGAACACACAGAGGAGAACTGATTATGGGCTGTCTGTTGGAATTGATTTTTGAGATAACCGTTGAAGGAATCATTGAGTTGATTGGATTTTGTTACATAAAGCTGATGCAATTGATCGTTCCCAACAAAACGGTTTCTGAAAAAGCAAAGCGTATAATTAAAATCATAGTCACAACGTTTGCGGCACTTGTGGGTGTCGTTTTGATTGTCGGCTTGATCCTTTTTGTGCAAGATGATCCATCTTTAAAAAGCATCGGAAAATATATGACCTATGCATCCTTGGCGATAATGGTTTTACAAATCGTTTCAGGGATTGTTGTAAAAGTTGTCGGTCATTTCAAAAAATAGAACGGAATTCTATTCGTCATTTTGCGGTTTGGGGAGGTGTAGCTATGCCGCGGGTAGAAATCGACAACCGTGTCATCACCGTGCCGGTGGGTACCACCGTCAGCGCGGTGGTGGACGGACTTTCCTTGCCCTGCAGCGGCAAGGGCATCTGTGGCAAGTGCCGCGTGCAGGTGTGGGGCGCGGTCAGCGACCCCACGCCGCAGGAGCGGCGACACCTGACCCTGATGGAGCTGGCGGATAACGTGCGCTTGGCCTGCTGCACCACCGTACAGGGGGACTGCCGCATCCGCCGTCTGGGCGGGTCGGACCCCGTTGCGGTGACCGACGCCCCTGCCGCTGCCCGCCGCCGTGTGGGCTTTGCCCGCTATGGTGCGGCGGTGGATGTGGGCACCACCACCCTGGCGGCGCACCTGTATGCCCCCGACGGCACTCTGTTGGCGCAGGCGGGCGCTCCCAACCCCCAGACCGTCTACGGCGCTGACGTGATCAGCCGCGTGGAGGCGTCGCTGAACGGCGGAGCCACCGCCGTCACCGCCGCCCTGCAGGAGGGGGTGCGCCGTCTGCTCACCGACCTGACCGCCTCGGCGGGTTTGACCCCCGATGCGGTGGACGGCGTGGTGATCACCGGCAATACGGTGATGCTGTCCCTGCTGACCGCCACCGATATGACCCCCTTTGCCACCGCCCCCTTTGCCTGTGGGCGGCTGTTCGGCGAGGATGTGACCGCCGCGGCTGTGGGGTTGACCCACTGTCCCCGTGCGGCGGTGTATCTGGCGCCCTGCGCCTCCGCCTTTGTGGGCGGCGATACCGCCACGGCGTTGCTGGCTACCGACCTGCAGGAGAACGAACTTCTGCTGGACGTGGGCACCAACGGCGAGATGGCGCTGCAGACCGCCGACAGCCTGTACGTCTGCTCCACCGCCGCCGGACCCGCCTTTGAGGGTGTGGGCATTTCCTGCGGTATGACCGCCTCGGCGGGCGCTATTCATCGGGTTGACCTGGTCAACGGGGCGTTGCACCCCACCGTCATCGGCGGGGGAGAGCCATGCGGTATCTGCGGCAGCGGGCTCATTGACGCGGCGTACTGCCTGCTATTGCGGGGTGACCTCACCCCCGACGGCACCCTGGACACGCCCGTATCCCTGGCCGACGGCGTCACCCTCACCGCCGAGGACGTCCGCGCCCTGCAGGTGTCCAAAAGCGCCATTCGCTCCGGCATTGATACCCTGCTCCGTGCCGCCCGCCTGCCCGCCGACGCGGTAAAACGGGTCACCGTCTGCGGCGGCTTCGGCAGTTACCTGAATATACAGAGCGCGGTGAGCATCGGTCTGCTCCCGCCCGCCTTTACCGATCGCATCCACGTGGCGGGTAATGCCGCCCTGGGCGGTGCGGCGGCGCTGCTGCTGGACACCACCCGTCGGGAGACGTTAGCACGGCGTATGTCCGCCGCGCAGGTGGTGGAGTTGGCGACCGACCCCTATTTCGCTCATCAATTTATCGCCAATATGACACTGGAGGTGCGGTGATGAAACAGAATTGGATATGGCTGGACCCCGCTCGTTACCCCGACACCCAGACCACCGTTTACAACGGCTGGTGTGACAAAGAACCGCACCACTATGCGGTTTGCGAGTTTGTAAAGCAATATACCTTTACACAGAAAATCACCAAGGCGACCCTGACCTACAGCGGCGACACCGAGTTCCGTCTGTACTGCAACGGCGAATTTGTCGCCACCGGTCCGGCGAACCCCGGCGGTGACTTCTATATCAGCAACGAGGAGCCCTGGCCCACCCATTATTCCTTCACCTCGCAGGTGTACCCGCAGAGGAATACGCTGGATTTCCACGCGTGGGTGAAGATGATGCCGGTGCGCATCAACGAGTTCTCTATGGGTCACGGCGGCTTTATGTTGCACGGCGTGGTGGAGCTGGAGGACGGCAGCGTGGAGGAGATCACCACCGACCCCTCCTGGCTGTGCCGACAGGACCGCGCCTACACCGCCCCCGACTACTACGACGGCACACAGCCCGTGGAGGATTTTGCCCCCGCCGTGGCGGTGGAGAACCTCTGGCACTCCGCACCCGCCCCCATCCCGCCGCGGATGGAGCGGGACATCCATCCCCACGCCTTCACCGTGGCTCCCCACAGCGAGGGGGAGTGGGATTTCGAGCTGCCGATGGTGTACTCCGGCTTTATCCACCTGAAGGTGCAGACCGAGAGTGCCCTTCGTCTCACCGTTCATTGTTATGAAACCAATATCAATCAGGCCACCGAGCAATACGTGTTCACCCGTGACACCGAATACATCAGCCCCGGCATCCGCAGCGTGGGCGGCTATCGTGTCACCGCGGTCAACGAGGGGGACACCCCTGCCACCGTCACCCTGTCGGTGGTGGAGACCCATTTCCCCGTTGACGGCTGTGCCGTCACCACCACCCCCGACGAGGACCTGAATCGGGTGCTGGCGGTGTGCCGCCACTCGCTGACCCAGTGTATGCAGATGTTTGAGTCGGAGAGCGTGCTCCATTGTGAGCCGATGGCCTGCACCGGTGACTATTACGTGGAGATGATGATGACCGCCCTGTCCTACGGTGATCTGCGGCTGGCGGAGTTTGACGTGCTGCGCACCGCCGACATCCTGCGGGTGAAAAGGGGCGAGATGTTCCACGCCACCTACAGTATGATCTGGGTTATGATGCTGTACCACGCCTATCTGTTCACCGGTCACCGTGACCTGCTGGAGAAGTGCGAGGACGCGCTGGAACTGCTGCTGGACACCTTCCACGGCTATTTGGGTGAGAACGGCATTATCGAAAATCCCCCCAGTTATATGTTCGTGGACTGGGTGACGGTGGACGGCATTTCCCTCCACCATCCCCCCAAGGCGCTGGGGCAGACCTTCCTCAATATGTTCTACTACGGCGGTTTGACCTACGGCGTAAAGATTTACGAAGCCTTGGGCGATACCGCCAAGGCACAGCGCTACCGCGCCCGTGCGGCGGCGCTGAAGACCGCCATCAACGCCCACCTGTACGACCCCGAACGCGGTCTGTATTTCGAGGGGCTGAACACCCCCACCCGCGAGGATCTGGTGAGCTGGTGGATGCCGCAGAACGTGGAAAAACGGTATTATCGCCGTCATTCCAACGTGTTGGCGGCGCTGTTCGGCGTCCACGGTGACGCCGCCGCCCTGCTGACCCGCACGTTGGAGGACGACTCCCTGGGTTATTTCCAGCCGTATTTCGCCCACTTTGTGCTGGAGGCGGTGCGGGTCAACGGTCTGTGCGACCGCTTCACCCGCCGCCTGCTGGAGGACTGGAAGGAGCCCATCCGCTCCTGCCCCAAGGGTCTGCCCGAGGGCTTTTATCCCCAGTCGGATTACCCCTTTGACCACAGCCACGGCTGGGGCGGCACCCCGCTGTATGCTCTGCCCATGGCGCTATCGGGTCTGGAGATTTTAGAGGCAGGTATGACCCGTATCCGCCTGCACCCCGACCTGCTGGGCTTCCCGTCCGCTACGGTGGAGATCCCCACCCCGCAGGGCATCCTCCGCATTGAGATGGAGGAGGGCAAAGCCCCCGTCATCACCGCCCCCGAGGGAATTATCATCGAATAACTTGGCGGTGTTACCGCCAATCATCACTACGCGAAGCGTATCATCACTTTGGCGTAGCCAAATCATCACAAAAAAAGACGGTGCAACCGATGTTGCACCGTCTTTTTTTGCATCACGTATTCAGTTCGCCCACCAAATTCTCTTCCATTTTCCGTTTCACCGTGTCGGCGTCGTAGCCGCAGCTGAACAGATAATACAGCTTCGCTACCGCCGCCTCGGTGGTCATATCGTAGGCGCACACCGCGCCCGCCTCCTTGAGGGCAGCGCTGGTTTCGTAGGTGCCCAGGGATACCGACCCCTTCAGGCACTGGGAGCAGATGACCAGCACCGTGCCGTTTTCCCGCGCCTTGCGGACGATGGGGAGGATGGCGTCGGCGCTGCCGGGGATGTTGCCGGCGCCGAAGGCCTCCAGCACGATACCCTTCAGCGATTCGGACATAATTTCCTCAAACAACTCAAACTGGATGCCAGGGAACACCTTGATGATGCCGATGGGTATCTTTTTCAGCTCCTGCACGCGGAATGCGCCGGTGACGGGGCGGGGGGGGATCATGCTGTTATACTGGATGGTGGTGCCGATGTCCGCCAGGTTGGGATAGTTGGGGGATGAGAAAGCATACAGATCGGTGGCGCTGGTCTTGACCGAGCGGTTGCCCCGCATCAGCTTGCTGTCAAAGCAGAGGGCGACCTCGTGGATGCGCCCCTGAGCCGCCACAACCATGCTGGTCAGCAGGTTGTCCAGACCGTCGTTGCGCACCTCGAACAGCGGTATCTGTGAGCCGGTGATGATGACCGGCTTGTCCAGATTCTCCAGAGAGAAGGAGAGGGCAGAGGCGGTGTACGCCATGGTGTCGGTGCCGTGGAGGATGACAAAGCCGTCGTAGGCGGCGTAATGCTCCTGAATGATGCCGCCGATGCGGTTCCAGTCCAGAACGGTCATATTGGAGGAGTCCAGCAGGGGGGACAGTTCCAGCAGATCCCATTGGGGCATAGAGGGGTCCTGCAGGGCGGGTATGCTGCGCAGAAAGGTCTCCAGATAGCCGGCGCGGGGGGCATACCCCGACTCGGTGCGCACCATACCGATGGTGCCGCCGGTATACACCAGCAGAATTTTTTTGTTCACAGACGACCCCTCCTCTCAAAGTGTAACCATTATAGCAAACCCCACCCACAGGTGTCAATAGAAAAGCCCTGCGCTTAACACCCAAGCCCCCTTGTCTAAAAGGGGGGTGTCGCCGTCAGGCGACAGGGCGGATGCCGTAGGGGTGAATTCCGTAGGGGGCGGCGTTCCCGACGCCCCGCATAGCCGCGTCAGCGGCGCGGCCCCCTTGTGTAAAGGGGGCTGTCACGGCATCGCCGTGACTGGGGGATTGTCCGCCCACGCCCACCGACATCCATCCACCGCGCCCGCGCCTCCGGCGTCATTGCATCACCGGTAAAATTCTCCTTCCCCAGTAAGGCGTTTTGGGTGTTGACATTTTGAGGTAGTTGTGATAAACTTCCTTTCGCAAGGTCAACAATGCTTGTCAGCTCGGAGGGTTGGACTCCTATGGTGCCAAGCATCTGTTTGGCCTTGTTTTTGTTTATAATCACTAACCACCCGCCCTGCATAGACTGGGTATTGACAACAGCACCGCTTTGTGGTATGTTGTTGTTAGAAAGACCACCGTTGGATACAGGCGGCGATGTAACATCGTTTGATCTGTAGTTGCCTTCGGTGGCTTTTTCTATTTGTGTGATATCTTTTGATTGCCGCCCCTTCTGAGTAATTTTGATATTAATCCGTCCTGCGTAAACTGGGTATTGACAACGGGGTCAGGTTGTGTTACTCTGTTGTGAGTGGATGCGCGGTACGCCCGCCGGAGGCTTTCTAAAGCTGTATGGCTGACCGTGTGTCCATTTTCTTTTACCTCGATTAGATATTGATACTGACTTTTGCCCTTATCTCGAACATTAAACGTTACCGTGTATCCCACTCCATCCACCACCGTCTGGGCGAAGCCGTCCTTATACAGGTTGTTACCCAGCAAACATTCCGCAAAATTTCCCGTAACCCCATTGAAATGCCGACGAAAATGGTGTATAATGTCGGTAACAACCCAAAGGAGATGCATTATGGACAATTTTTGCGAACAGATTCTGAAGAAGAAAAAGGGCGCCCTGGAGTGGGCGATTATCGTGGGTACGCTGCTGCTGGCGTTGGCGCTGGCCTTTTTGGCGTTCCTGTTCAGTGGGGTTATCCCCGGTGTGTTCATCATCGTGCTGGCGGGTATTGCCTACGGCGCCTGGTGGCTGATCACCACCCAGAACGTGGAGTTTGAGTATTGTGTCACCAACGGCGATATCGACGTGGATCAGATTACCGCCCGCCGTAAGCGTAAGCGCCTGGTGTCGGTGGCGGGGCGTAAGATCCAGTCCCTGCAGCCCTATGACCCGGCTGCCCCGCTGGGTCAGTATCAGCGCCGCGTGATGGCGGCGGAATCGCTGAATGAGGACGGTCTCTGGTGCTTCACCTATCACAGCAAGAAAAACGGCAACACCTTCGTGGTGTTCCACCCCGATATGCGGGTGCTGAAGGCGCTGTACGGCGGTCTGCCCAAGCTGGTTCAGATGGACACCGCCCGTGCCGCCCGTGCGGCGGGTATCGACCTGAAGACGCCCGACGACGAGTAAACAAGGGGGAGCCATGCGCTTTTGGGCGTATGGCTCCTTTTGCATAGGAGGTTTTACTATGTCCGATGTTATTTTAAAAACCATTACCCCCGCTATGGTTGCGGAGCGGTTTACCCCCCGTCCCGCCGACAGCCATAAGGGCATTTTCGGTCGTCTGCTGACCGTGTGCGGCAGCTACGGCATGGCGGGCGCGGCGCTGCTGTGCGTGCGCGGCGCTCTGCGCAGCGGCGTGGGTCTGGTGACCGCCGCCGTGCCCCAGTCGGTGTATCCCATCGTGGCCTCTGAGGTGCCGGAGGCGGTGTTTCTGCCCCTGGCGGAGCGGGAGGGACGTCTGTCCTCCACCGCCACCGCCTGCGTGCAGGATGCGGCGGACGGCGCCACCGCGGTGGTGGTGGGTCCCGGCATCGGTCGGGGTGAGACCCAGACCGCGATGGTGGAGATGCTGATTCGCGAGTGCACCCGCCCCGTTTTGTTGGACGCGGATGGCATAAATGCCATCGACCCGCATATATTGATGGAGGAAACGGTTTCGGCACCGTTGATCCTGACCCCCCATCCGGGGGAGATGGCCCGCCTGCTGGGTAAATCGGTGGACTGGGTGCAGGAGAATCGGGTGGAGATCGCCCGCCGCGTGGCGGATGAGTGCGGCGTGACGCTGGTGCTGAAGGGTCACCGCACCCTCATCAGCGCCCCGGGTCGTCCCGTGCTGGAGAATGGCACCGGCAACCCCGGTATGTCCACCGGCGGCTGCGGCGACGTGCTGTCCGGTATGATCGGCGCGCTGGCGGCGCAGGGCATGGATCCCTATTACGCCGCTATGTGCGGCGTGTATCTCCACGGCGCCGCGGGGGATCGGGCGGCCAAGCGGCTGTCCCAGCACAGTATGCTCCCCTCCGACTTGATCGAGGAGCTGCCGAACCTGTTTCTGCAATTTGAGAAATAGGAGCATTGCTAATGAAAAAGTGGGTCGGAACGGCGATGGCGCTGATTTTAGCGCTGTCTGTGAGCGGCTGCGGCGGGTCAAAGCCCGCCGACGTGGTCACCGATGGGTTCACCTGTCGGGTGGCGGCGGAATATCGTGAGATGAACGTGGAGGGTGATCTGCGGTGTAGCGAGGATGGCGAATTGATGCTGTCCTTTGACCTGCCCACCTCCCTGCAGGGGATCACCCTTGGCTGGGACGGAGAGGAACTGTTGATGGAGCTGGGCGGTATGCGCACCCGGGTGCCGTCGGATAAGGTGCCCCAGAGCGCGCTGATACGGTGCGTGGCGCAGGTACTGTCCGCCCCCCACGGCGGTGGTGCCGAGACCGAAGAGGGCTACGTGGTCAAGGGCAGCGTGGAGGATGTGGACTACACGCTGGTGTTCGACCCCGACAGCGGTCTGCCGCGGTCGTTGACCGTGCCCGCCGAGGAGCTGGAGGTCACCTTCACCGACTGTAAGCGGCTGACCGAGCCAACCGCATAATACAAGAACCCGACACCCGACGGCGATGCCGTCGGGTGTTTTGCTGTCTGCACCACCTTGTCCGTTACGGCATAGTATTGTATAAATCCCTTTCAACGGGGTCATACTGGTGACGTAGGAGGTGGCGGATATGAACGTGCACCGGGGAGATATATATTATGCGGACTTGAGCCCCGTGGTGGGCAGTGAGCAGGGGGGCGTGCGACCGGTGCTCATCGTGCAGAACGACGTGGGCAATCGGTTCAGCCCTACGGTGATCGCCGCCGCCATCACTAGTCAGAAGGATAAGGCGCGGTTGCCCACCCACATACAGGTGCAGGCGCCGGACAGCGGCCTGTCGCGGGATTCGGTGGTACTGCTGGAGCAGATCCGCACCCTGGACAAGCGGCGTCTTGGCGAACGGATGGGGCGGCTGGACGAGGCGTCCATGAGCCGTGTGGATAAGGCGCTACAGGTTAGTTTCGGATTGGGATAGGGTAGAGCGACAAATCCGAACTCCGTTTTAGGAAGATGGATTTGTTGCTCTACCCTAAGGTGACACCCGTGCATCGGCACGGGTGTTTTTTTGTAATAGAAAACCCCCGGCTGTGCCGGGGGTTCCGTATAGCTTTCAGCGTTCCTTGCCTCTCCCTTTGGGAGAGGTGTCGCCACAGGCGACGGAGAGGGAGCCTCCCTTGTGTAAAGGGAGGGGGACCGCCGAACGGCGGTGGAGGGATTGTGAAGATGTTGTAAAACTACGCCGTCTGATGACGGCTACAATCCCCCAGTCAAATCCTACGGTTTTGCCAGCCCCCTTTACACAAGGGGGCCTTTCCGAGCGGTCGTGCCGACTTTTCGTACGCAAGTGTCAGACCGTATCAGCGCCTTAGGCGCCGCTAGTATCATAGGGCTTTGCCCGCATATGGAAAACCCCCGGCTTAGCCGGGTGTTTTTTTGTTGTTCTATTTTCACGGACAAGACCATATAGTAGAGCATAACGGAGGTGGACAGGTATGGCACAGCGGAAGACGTTAGCCGCGTATCTGCCGCCGCTGTGGGTGGCGGCGCTGGAGCGGTTGCCTGCGGCGCAGTGGGCGCAGGTGCAGGAGCTCCGTCTGCGGCGGGATCAGCCGGTGACCCTGTCCACCGCGGCGGGGGAGCGGTATCTGCACGGGCAGGGGCTTACCTCGGCGGTGCAGGAGGGTGTATATCGGTGCGACGGGAACGCTCTGCAGGACTGCTTTGCGCGGTTTTGCCAGCACGCGGTGTACGCCCACGAGTGGGAGCTGCAGCAGGGCTACCTGTCGGTAGCCGGCGGCATCCGCGTGGGTGTGGCGGGCACCGCGGTGGTGCGGGACGGGCGGGTGTGCTCGGTACAGCAGGTCACCGCCCTGTGCATACGGATTCCCCGCCGTCTGGCGGGATGCTCGGCGCCTCTGCGGCGGCTGGTGATGGGGGATGGGTATCCCCACAGCACGCTGGTGGTGGGTCCGCCTTCGGCGGGGAAAACGACCCTGCTGCGGGATCTGGCGGTGGGGCTGTCTGCCCGCGGCGTGCGGGTGTCGGTGGTGGACGAGCGAGGCGAGCTGGCAGGCGCGGACGGTCTTAGCGGCTGTGACGTGCTGATGGGGTATCCCAAGGCCGTGGGCGTGCGCCAGGCCATCCGCTGTCTGGCACCGGATGTGGTGATTTTTGACGAATTGGGCGACGGCGACGAGGTGCAGGCGGTGGCGGATTGCGCCCACGCGGGTGTGGCGGTGGTGGCATCGCTCCACGGGCGGGACCGCCGACGGCTTCTGACCCAGCCACTGCCGCGGCAACTATGGGAGATGGGCACCTTTGACCGATGGGTGTTTTTAGAGGGGCGGCATCGCCCCGGAGAGATACGGGAATGGTACGGCGGAGGAGCGGGTGACGGTGACATACGTGGGACATCTGTTGATTGTGTTGGCGGGGACGGGTCTGGGGCTGTTGGCGGCCCATCGCCTGCACAGCCGTGCGGCGTTTCTGGGTCAGACCGACCGCCTGCTGCAGGCGCTGGAGCAGCAGATCGCCTATACCGCCGCTCCTATGAGCGAGGTGTGGCGTCGGCTGGCGACCCGGTCGGGCTTTCGGAATATGCCCTTGCTCCGTGATACGGTGGCGGGGCTGGAGCAGCAGCCCTTTGCCGACGCCTTTGCGGCGGCGGTGGAGGGCGCGGCACAGCGAGGTCTGCTGACCGATGAGGGTCGCCGTCTGCTGCTGGAGTTTGCCGACGGCTGCGGCGGCTACGACCTGGCGGGTCAGCAGCGGCAGATCCGCCACTATCGGCAGTGCATCGCCGCCCTGCAGGAGCAGGCGGCGCAGGATGCGGCCCTGCGCGGGCGGCTGTATCGGGTGATGGGACCGGCGGCAGGCGTGGCGCTGGCGCTGATGTTGATGTAAATGGGGTAGAAGCTATGGATGTGGATCTGATATTCAAGATCGCGGCGGTGGGCATCATCGTATCGGTGCTCAACCAGCTGCTCATACGCTCGGGGCGTGAGGAGCAGGGGATGCTGCTGACGCTGGCGGGTCTGATCGCCGTACTGTCGATGGTGGTGGTGCAGGTCAGCGACCTGTTCGCTACGGTAAAGTCGGTGTTCGGTCTATGAGCGGTCAGTGGATGACGGCGGTGGTGGGCGTGTTGCTGTGTGCGGCATTTCTGGCGGCGGTACTGCGCACCCAGCGACCGGAGCTGGCGGTGGGGCTCAGCCTGCTGGCGGGGGTGATGGTGACCGTGGCGGTGGTCACGCGGCTGTCCCCTCTGATGACCTCTCTGCGGCGGCTGACCGCCCGGGGTGGGCTGTCAGACGATTCCCTGAGCCTGGTTCTGCGGGCGGCGGGTGTGTGCCTGGTGACCCAGCTCACCGCCGACACCTGCCGCGATGCGGGGGAGTCCTCTCTGGCGTCCAAGGCGGAGCTGACGGGACGGTTCGTGCTGCTGGTGATGGCGTTGCCGCTGTTTGAGCGGATATTGGCGCTGATCGCCACCGTGGTGGGCGGTGGGGCGGTGACGGGATGAGGACGGTATGCGTGCTTATGTGCCTGTTGCTGCTGTGCGTCCCCGCCGTCAGCGCCGAGACCGACCCGCTGTACGGTCAGCAGGTGGACGCGGCGGGAGCGGGGGAACTGGTGGAACGCCTGCCTGCAGACGTGCAGGAGCTGTTAGAGGAGATGGCGTTTGACCCGCTGAGTCCCGAATCCTATACTCAGCTGAATATGACCACCGTCACCGATTGGCTGTGGACGCTGCTGCAGAGCCGGTCGGCAGGTCCTCTGCAGGTGATGGGCACCCTGATGGGGGTGGTGCTGGTGTGCGCTCTGTTCACCGGCTGGGACGGACTGGGCGGCACCCTGCGGCAGACCTATCACGGCATCGCCGTGTTGGGGGCGGGCAGTGCCCTGCTGGTGCCGCTGGCGGCTCTGCTGGATACCATACGGCAGACGGTGGAGCAGGTAACGGTGTTTCTGTCCTCCTTCATCCCCGTGTACGCGGCGGTGGTGGCGGCAGGAGGCAGGGCGGTCAGCGCCCTGTCCTATCAGACCGCCCTGCTGGGCGCCTGTCAGCTGCTCATCTGGCTGGTGCGGGTGGCGGTGTTCCCTATGATTACCGTGTCCCTGGCCTTCGGGTGCGCCGGCTCGGTGACCGAAGGGTTCTGTCTGGACGGCTTCAGCGATACGGTACATAAGTGCGTTCTGTGGATATTGGGGCTGTTTTCCACCCTGTTCACCGGCCTGTTATCCCTACAGCAGATGGTGGCAGCCGCCGGAGATTCTCTGGGCGGACGGGTGATGAAATACTCCCTGTCCAGCTTTGTGCCGGTGGTGGGCGGTCTGCTCAGCGAGGCGTACAACACGGTGGTGGGGTGCGCGGGGTTGCTGCGCTCCACCGTGGGAGGCTTCGGGCTGTTGGCCACCGCCCTGATCGTGCTGCCGCCGCTGATCAGCTGTGTGTGCTGGAGCGTGGGTCTGCACGTGGCGGAGAGTACGGCGGTGCTGTTTGGGCTAGCCCCCATTCAGCGGCTGTGCCGCACCGCGGCGGGCGCCGTGCGGGTGCTGATCGCTCTGTTATCGGTGTTTGCGCTGTTGATGGTGGTGTCGGTGTCCGCGGTGGTGTTTTCCGCAGGGAGGTGAGGGTATGGACGGGGTGCGTCAGTGGGTGATTTCGGTGTGCGCCACTGCCCTCATCGCCACCCTATTGCGGTATCTGTTCCCCGATAGCGGGGTGGGGCGGCAGGGGCGTATGCTGCTGCCCTGCTTGTTCTTGTGGGTGCTGCTAAGCCCACTGTTGTCGGGTTTTCAGGATGTAAAGGTTCCATCCTTTACACCGCAGACCCAGGTTAATTCCGCCCAATTGACCCTGCAGATGCGGCAGCAACTGACCGAGCAGGTAGAGCAGAGCCTGCTGCAGATGGTGAATCAGACCCTGTCCACCTATGGGTGGCAGGCAAAAAAAGTTACGGCAGAGATGGATATCGACGACGAAGGGAGCATAAGTATGGGACAGATCACTCTGTATGTGGACGAGGAGACCATCCGCCGTGCCACGGCGGTGCGGCAGGTGGCGGAGAAGCGACTGGGCACGTCGGTGCGGGTGTCCCTGTGGGAGGGTGAGGAATGAGCGGCGTGTGGCAGACCCTCCGCGAGAAATGGGGCGCCATGTCGGACAAAAAGGTGCGTGTCCTGCTGGGCATCGGTCTGGCGGGTATCGTGATCATCGCCCTGTCCGAGTGCTTTCCCTCCCGCGACGCCGCGGATACCGCCGCGGCACCCACCGTCACCGCCGACCAGGTGGAGACGGCGCTGGAGAGCCGCATCGCCGACCTGCTGGGCACGGTGGAGGGGGTGGGACGCTGTCGGGTGATGGTGACGCTGGAGAGCGACGCCCGCGCCGTGTATGCGGCGGATACCACCGTCAGCGATACCGCCACATCCGAGCAGTATCTGTCGGTGGATACCGAGGGCGGTCCCGTGGGACTGCTGCTCACCACCATCCGCCCGACGGTAAAGGGCGTGGTGGTGGTATGCGACGGCGGCGTCAATCCCGACGTGTGCCGACGGGTGACGCAGGTGGTGACCACCGCGTTTCACATATCCGAACGACGCGTGTGCGTTGTTAAACAACAATAGGAGGCCGAACCGATGAAACGATTATTTAAGAACAAAAAGGTGATGACCGTGGCGCTGGTGGCGGCGCTGGGTCTGGCGGTGTATCTCAACTATGCCATGTCCTCCGCACCGTCGCTGTCGGTGGACACCGAGCCCGAAGCGCCGGAGGTGGGGGAGAATCTGGGGGACGCCACCTTCGTGGGGGCGCAGGTCAGCGACCCCACCGACTCCACCGAGCAGGAGACCCTCGGCTTTTTCGAGCAGGCGCGGCAGAACCGCGTGACCGCTCGGGAGGAGGCGCTGGGCATCGTGCAGGAGGTGATGGACAGCGCCACCGCCACCGCCAAGGAGAAGAAGAGCGCCTCGGACAGCGCCACCGCCATCGCCCAGAACGTGCTGCAGGAGAGCAACATCGAGAGTCTGATCCAGGCCAAGGGCTTTGCGGACAGCGTGGTGTACATTGACGGCGACAGCTGCAGCGTGGTGGTGCAGGCGGAGGAGCTGACCCCCCAGGAGAGCGTTCAGATCATGGAGATCGTGCTTTCCCAGTCGTCGGTGGCGGCGGATAAGGTGCAGATTATGGCGGCTAAAACATAATTTAAATTTTTTATAATAAATATATTGCTAATTCTCAACTTTGTGTTATAATATAAGAGATTAGGAATTCGGCGGTCTGCTCCGCAGAGTTCCCGCACATTCCGCAAAGACAAAGGAGGAACTGCAATGGATGCTAATGAGTTCAAAACCGCAGAGGGCAGTTGCATCATTTCCGAGGATGTGATTGCCTCTATCGTTGCCACCGCGGCACTGGAGACCGAGGGCGTGACCGGACTGGCCAACCGTCCTGCGGATCTGCGCGGTATTATGAATCAGAATGCGGCCGCCCGCTCGGTTCGCGTGCTGAACACCGAGAACGACACGGTGCTGGATGTGTACGTCACCATCCTGCAGGGTGCTCGGATTCAGGAGACGGCTGTTGCCCTGCAGCAGAATATTAAGCTGGCGGTCCAGTCCATGACCGGTAAGCCGGTCACCCGCGTCAATGTCCACGTTGAGGGCATGACCATGACTGAGGAAAAGAACGACGATTGATCGGCAGGCCCTCTGCGCTGTGTGGAGGGCCTTCTGCTCACCCACGGTTGTATATTTATACGAATGTTGTAAGTCAGGAGAAACAAACTATGTCCAGAAGAAAATCCCGTGAGCAGGCCTTTGCCCTGCTGTTTGAAAAGTCCTTTAACGATCTGCCGGTGATGGAGCTGGCGGAGGGGGCGCAGGACGCCCGCGAGATCATCGTGGAGCCCTTTGCTCTGGCTCTTGCCACCGGCGCCGAGGACAAGCTGTCCGAGATCGACGCCCGCATCGACGCCTGCTCCCATAAGTGGAGCCGTGACCGTATCTCCCGTGTGGCGCTGGCGGTGATGCGCCTGGCCATCTACGAGATGCTGTATGACGACGACACGCCGGTCAGCGTGGCGATCAACGAGGCGGTGGAGCTGGCGAAACGGTATGGCGGTGACGAGGATTCCTCCTTTGTTAACGGCATACTGGGCACCATCTCCCGCGAATCGGTATGAGCGGCTTTTTAGGGCTGGACACCAGCAACTATACCACCTCGGCGGCCTATCTGGCGGCAGGGGCGGACAAGCCTGTGCAGGCAAAACAGTTGTTACCGGTCAAGGCAGGGGAGATGGGTCTGCGTCAGTCCGACGCGGTGTTCCATCACACCCGCCAGCTGCCCGAGATACTGGAGCGGCTGACCGATGCTCTGGCAGGCGGTGTGGCGGCGGTGGCCGCCTCCGACCGTCCCCAGCAGGTGGATGGGTCGTATATGCCGTGCTTCCTGGTGGGGGCGGGTGCGGCCCGTCAGCTGGGCGCCGTGCTGGGCGTTCCCACCTATTTCTTCACCCATCAGCAGGGGCACGTGATGGCGGCGCTCACCGGCGCCGAGTGCCTGTCCCTGCGGCGTGAACCCTTCGTGGCCTTTCACGTGTCCGGCGGCACCACCGACGCTCTGCTGGTGGAGCCGGACGAGAGCTGCATCATCCGCTGTCGGGTGGTGGGGCACTCGCTGGATCTTAAGGCGGGTCAGCTCATTGACCGCGTGGGCGGTCTGCTGGGTCTACCGTTTCCCGCCGGTCCCGCGCTGGAGCAGCTGGCGCTGCAGGCCACCGACACCTATCGGATAAAGGCTACCCTCCGTGGCACCGACTGCCACCTGTCGGGGGTGGAAAATCAGTGCCGCGACCTGCTGGCCAAGGGGACGCCCCCGGCGCAGGTGGCGCGTTTTTGTCTGGACAGCGTCGGCGCCGCCATTGAGGGTATGACCCAGGCGGTGCTGGCACAGTACGGCGACCTGCCGGTGGTGTATGCCGGCGGCGTGATGTCCAACGGAATACTTAAACAGCGATTGACCGACCGTTTCGGCGGTCGTTTTGCCCCGCCGATGTATTCGGCGGATAATGCGGCGGGCATAGCCTGCCTGTGCCGTCTGGCCTATGAGGAGGGGATCCGATGAAGGTCATTTCGGTGGGACAGCTCAACCACTACGTCAAGACCCTGCTGGAGGGCGACCCCCAGCTGGCTTCGGTGCACGTCAGCGGTGAGATATCCAACTTCACCCACCACTATCAGTCCGGTCATATGTATATGACGCTCAAGGACGATTCTGCCGCCGTCCGTGCGGTAATGTTCAAATGGAGCGCGTCCAAGCTGGCGTTCCGTCCCGAGGACGGTATGCGGGTGATCGTGCGGGCGCGGGTGTCGCTGTATGAGAATACCGGCGCCTACCAGATCTATATTGACGAGATGCAGCCTGACGGCGTGGGTGCCCTGCAGGTTGCCTTTGAACAGCTGAAAAAGAAGCTGGCGGGGGAGGGTCTGTTTGACGACAGCCGAAAGCGCCCCCTGCCCAAATACCCCAACCGCGTGGGCGTGATCACGTCCCCCACCGGTGCGGCGGTGCGGGACATCCTCAACGTGCTGGGTCGGCGGTATCCGCTGGCGCAGGTGGTGTTCTGCCCCGTGCTGGTGCAGGGTGACGGTGCCGCCCCCTCCATCGTGGACGCCATCCGACGGTTTAATGCCGCTAACGCCGCAGACGTACTCATCGTGGGTCGCGGCGGCGGCTCCATTGAGGATCTGTGGGCGTTTAACGAGGAGACGGTTGCCCGTGCGGTGGCGGATTCCGCCATCCCCGTCATCTCCGCCGTGGGTCACGAGACCGATTTTACCATTTGCGATTTTGTGGCGGACTTGCGGGCTCCCACCCCCTCGGCGGCGGCGGAATTGGCCGTACCGGACGGGGGACGACTGCTGACCTTTATGGACACGGTGCGCGCCCGCCTTTCCACCGCTACCCATAATCAGTTGACCGCCGCTCGGTCCCGTCTGGATCTGATGCGGAATAAGCGGTGTCTGTCCGCACCGCAATATTACACCGACGAGCAGACCATGCGGCTGGACTATCTGACCCGCCGCTTTACCGCCGCCGCTACCCGACAGCTGGGCGCGGCGGATCGCCGTCTGGCCGCCGCGGCGTCCAAGCTGGATGCCCTCAGCCCACTGAAGGTGCTGGGACGCGGTTATGCCATCGGCTACACTGCCGACGGCGGCGTTCTGGACAGCGTGTCCCGCGTGCAGGTGGGGGATACCCTGAATCTGCGGGTGTCGGACGGCACCGTGGCTTGTCAAGTAACCGATAAACAGGAGGTACAGTAATATGGCTGAACTGACGTTTGAACAGGCGATGGCTCGTTTGGAGCAGATCGTCACCACCCTGGAAGGGGGCAAATGCTCTCTGGACGATTCGCTGAAATTGTTCGAGGAGGGTACCGCCCTCACCGCCTATTGCAGCAAGCAGCTCAAGGAGGCGGAGCAGAAGATTCTGAAATTGACCGCCGTGGAATCCGGCGATACCGACACCGCCCTGTCCGACCGCCAGGGCGAGGATATGGGCGAAGAACTGTCTTTGTAATTCTGCCCGAAAGAGGAGATACTATGGCTGACACCATTTATTCAAGTCAATTACAGGCACACTGCGCCCGCTTTGAGGCGGCGTTGCCTGCCTATCTGCCTGGGACGGGCGGTCTGCAGACCGTGGTGGCGGAGGCCATGACCTACGCCTGCACCGACGGTGGAAAGCGTATCCGCCCCGTGCTGGTGATGGAATTCTGCCGTCTGTGCGGCGGCGATCCCGAGGCGGCACTGCCCTTTGCGGCGGCACTGGAGATGATCCACTCCTATTCGCTGGTGCACGACGACCTGCCCTGTATGGACAATAGCCCCATGCGCCGCGGTCGTCCCTCCACCCACGCGGTGTATGGTGAGACCATGGCTCTGCTGGCGGGTGACGGACTGCTGAATCTGGCCTTTGAGACGGTACTCAAGCCCGCTCACCGCGGCACTCTGCCGTCGGAGCGGGTGCTGGGTGCTGCCTCCGCCCTGGCGGATGCCTCCGGCATCGACGGTATGGTGGGCGGTCAGGTCATCGATCTGCAGAGCGAGGGCAAGGAGATCGACCTTTCCGTCCTGGAGGAATTGCAACGGGGTAAGACGGCGGCACTGCTGATTGCCGCCTGCGTGATGGGCGCCCGCCTGGCAGGTGCCACCCCCCAACAGGAACAGGCCGCCCGCATATTCGGCGAGAATATCGGTCTGTCTTTTCAAATCGTAGACGACATACTGGACGTCACCGCCACCGCCGAGGCGTTGGGTAAGCCGGTGGGCAGTGACTCCGAGAATGAGAAGAATACCTACGTGTCGCTGCTGGGTCTGGATGAGGCCCGTGTGCTGGCGGCACAGCGTACCGACGCGGCGCTGGCGGCGTTGGACGCCTTCGGCGATGACGCCGATAGCCTGCGTCAGCTGGCGCAGGCACTGCTGAACCGCGACCATTAAAAGAGGTGACACCTATGCTGAGTTTGGAACACATCCATTCTTCGGAAGACGTCAAAAAACTGAATCGTGAAGAGCTGGTTGACCTCTGCGCACAGCTGCGTAAGCGGATGATCGATGTGGTGTCCCGCACCGGCGGTCACCTGGCCTCTAATTTGGGCACGGTGGAATTGACCGTGGCGTTGCATCGGGCGTTCACCACCCCCCACGATGCCATCGTGTGGGACGTGGGACACCAGTGCTATGCCCATAAGCTGCTCACCGACCGTTACGAGGACTTTGACCGCCTGCGTCAGCAGGGGGGCGTGTCGGGATTCCCCAATCCCGCCGAGAGTGAGCACGACGCCTTTGTGGCGGGTCACAGCAGCACCTCTATTTCGGTGGCCAACGGTATCGCCAAGGCCAAGGCGCTCACCGGCGACGACGGCTATACCGTGGCGGTGATCGGTGACGGCGCCCTAACCGGCGGACTGGCCTATGAGGGCTTGAGCAACGCCGGTCGCAGCGAGGATCGCCTGATCGTGGTGCTGAACGATAATAAGATGTCCATCAGCCGCAACGTGGGCTTTGTGGCCCGCTATCTCAGCGGCCTGCGTAGCCGTAAGAGGTACGTGCACAGCAAACAGCGCACCTTTCATATCTTGATGCGCATTCCGCTGATCGGTAAGCCGTTGATTGCTATTATCCAGTGGATAAAGGATAAGCTGAAACGTTCGGTGCTGAAGGGTACCACCTTCTTCGAGGATATGGGCTTCCGTTATTTGGGTCCCGTGGACGGCCACAATCTGGATGCTCTGGACGACGTGCTCAACGCCGCCCGCAGTATGAAGCGTCCTGTGGTGGTGCACGTCAACACGGTAAAGGGCAAGGGCAGCCCCTATGCGGAGCAAAACCCCGATACCTATCACGGCATCTCCAGGTTCGACCCCGACACCGGCATCCCGCTGGGTGGGGGAGAGAGCTTTTCTTCCCGTTTCGGACAGGCTATATGCGACCTGGCGGAGGGTGACGACCGCATCGTGGCGGTCACCGCCGCTATGGTAAAAGGTACCTGCCTGGACGCCTTTGCGGAGAAATATCCCACCCGCTTCTTTGATACCGGCATCGCTGAGGAGCACGCCGTGACCTTCTCGTCCGGTATGGCTCGCGGCGGTCTGTTGCCGGTGTTTGCGGTGTATTCCACCTTCCTGCAGAGAGCCTACGACCAGCTGATCAACGACACGTCGCTGATGAATAATCACGTGGTGCTGGCCATTGACCGCGCCGGCGTGGTGCCGGACGACGGTGAGACCCATCAGGGCATTTATGACGTGGCGATGCTGGCCACCGTGCCCAACACCACGCTGTACGCTCCCGCCACCTTTAGTGAGCTGGAATTGCACCTTAAGCAGGCGCTGTACGATACCGACGGCATCGCTGCCGTGCGCTATCCCAAGGGCGGCGAGGACATCCGTCTGGCGGACTATACACCTCAGGCGACCCCCACGCTGTGGGACGAGGACGGTGAGGAGACGCTGCTGGTCACCTACGGGCGCACCTATGCCGAGGTAGCCGCCTATGCGGCTGCCGCCCGCGCACAGGGACGGTCGGTGTCGGTGTTGAAGCTCAACCGCGTGTTACCCCTGACCGACGACATCGTCACCCGTGCCCGCCGATACCGCTGTGTGCTGGTGTTGGAGGAGGCGCGCGGCGGCGTGGGCGAGCTGCTGGGCAGTGCGCTGGCGGCGGATGGCTATCAGGGACGCTACGGCGTGCGCTCCATTGAGGAGACGTTGGGCGCCTGCACCACCCCGCAGGGTCTGCATCGGCTGGGTCTGGACGCCGAGGGTGTCGCGGACTTCGTGTCCCGCTATACGGAGGATCTGTGATGGCGGACAACGGCATCCGCTTGGATGCGTATTTGGTGTCTGCCGGTTATGCCGGCGGACGGGATAAGGCAAAAGAACTGATTACCACCGGTCAGGTGCTGGTGGATGGCGTGGTGGTGACCAAGGCGTCCCGCACCGTCACCCCCGATCGGACGGTGGAGTGCCGCGCACCGCGGGAGAAATACGTGGGTCGCGGCGGATATAAGCTGGAGCGGGCTATCGAGGCGGCGGGTCTGACCCTGACCGACGCGGTGGCGATGGACGTGGGCTCCTCCACCGGTGGCTTCACCGACTGTATGCTGCAGTGTGGTGCCGCTCGCGTGTACGCGGTGGACGTGGGTCACGACCAATTGCACCCGTCCCTGCGTCAGGATAGCCGCGTGACGGTGCTGGAGGGCACCGACGTGCGCAGCGACCGCCTGCGACAGACGGTGGAGCAGGGTAGTATCACCTTCTGCTCGGTGGACGTGTCCTTCGTATCTCTGTCCAACGTGCTGCCTGCCGTGGTGCCGTATCTGGCGCAGAGCGCCACCTTGGTCTGCCTGATCAAGCCCCAGTTTGAGGCAGGCAGAGCCGCCGTCGGCAAACGGGGCGTGGTGAAGGATCGCCGGGTGCATCAGCGGGTGCTGGCAGAGCAACTGGCGCTGTTTGCCTCGCTGGGTCTGACGGTGGGGTGGCTGGGACATTCTCCCATCACCGGCGGCGAGGGTAATATTGAATATCTGGCGGTGCTTCGCCGTGAGGGGGAGGGTATCCTTGTGGACCCTGTCGCCGTGGTGGATGCCGCTTTTGAACAACTGAAGTAGGATAGGAGGGAACACTATGTTGATTGCCGTTGTTCCCAATCAATCGAAGAGTGACAACGACGCTCTGGTGCGTCAGGTCGGCCGACAGCTGGCCGATGCCGGCGCCAAGGTGCGGGTGGTGTGCGCCCAGACGGCTATGCCCACCGCCCCTCAGCTGATACAGGCGCTGGAGGGCACCGATGCCGCCGTGGCCATCGGCGGTGACGGCACCATTATGCACGTGGCGAAGGCCGCGGCGATGGTGGGATGTCCCGTGCTGGGCATTAACGGCGGGCGCCTGGGCTTTCTGGCGGGTCTGGAGCCGGAGGAGCTGCCGCGGCTGACCGATCTATTGGAGGGCGGCTACGCCGTAGAGCAGCGGGCTCTTCTGGATATTACGGTACATACCGCGGAGGGGGAGACCACCCTCACCGCTATGAACGAGGCGGTGATTTCCCGCGGCAGTCTGTCCCGTCTGGTGGACGTGACGGTGCACAGCGGCGAGCAGGAGATACTCACCTGCCGCGGCGACGGCATCATCGTCGCCACCCCCACCGGCTCTACAGCCTATTCGCTGTCTGCCGGCGGTCCCGTGGTGGATCCGGCGGTGGACTGTCTGCTGTTGACGCCGGTGTGTCCCCATTCGCTGGATTCCCGCTCGCGGGTGCTGCCCGCCGATGCGGTGTTGACCCTGCAGGCCACCGCCGCCGACGGCGCCCCTGCCTTTATCACCGTGGACGGCGAGCAGAATATCTCGCTGACCGCCGCCGACCGTGTGACGGTGCGCCGTGCCGCCACCACCGCGCGGCTGATACGGCTGACGGATACGACCTTTTACGACGGCTTACGTCATAAATTATTCGATAGGAGATGAACGGAATGAAAATACGACGTCATGCAAAGATTCTGGAGATCATCAATAACAATGCCATTGAAACACAGGAGGAGCTGCAGGCTCACCTGCGGCAGGCCGGTTACGACGTAACCCAGGCCACCGTGTCCCGCGACATTAAGGAGTTGCGCCTGAGCAAGACCCCCGACCGCTCCGGTGGCTACCGCTACGTTACGGCCAAGAGCGGTCAGGAGCACATTTCCTCCAAGTTCCATTCCATCTTCTCCGGTGCGGTGGTACGGGTGCAGTACGCCCAGAACATCGTGGTGGTCAACTGCCTGCCCGGTATGGCGCAGGGCGCCTGCGCGGCTATGGACTCCCTGCACTGGAATCAGGTGGTGGGCACCCTGGCGGGTGACGATACCTTCCTGTGCATCGCCACCGATGAGCGGGCGGCAGAGGATCTGACCATCGAGCTGAAGAAAATGATGACCGACGGGGAGAGGTAAGAGAACCTATGCTACAGTGCCTACACATTGAGAATGTGGCGGTCATAGAAAAGACGGACATCACCTTTTCCCGCGGTCTGACGGTGCTGACCGGCGAGACCGGCGCGGGAAAGTCCATCGTCATCGATGCCATCAATGCCCTGCTGGGCGAGCGCATCACCCGTGACGTGGTGCGCAGCGGCGCCGACCGCGCCTACATATCCGGCGTGTTTGACGACCTACCGGCGGCGGTGGTGACCCTGCTGGACGAGCTGGACCTGCCTCCCGAGGAGGACGGCACTCTGCTGATTCAGCGGAGCATCACCGCGGATGGCAAGGGCAGCTGCCGCGTGGGCGGCCGCCCCACCACCGTGTCCACACTACGGCAGATCGGGCGTATGCTGGTGAATATCCACGGACAGCACGAGAATCAGGCGTTGCTGCAGCAGGAACGCCACGTGGAGTACCTGGATCGCCTGGGTGAATTGGATGACGTTGTGTCCGACTATCGGACTGCCTATCAGGAATATTGCCGCATCCGTCGCGCCATTAAGGCGGCGACAATGGATGAACAGGAAAAAGCCTTCCGTACCGCCCAACTGGAGCAGCAGATCGCCGCGCTGGAGCGGGCGGACATCCGCCCCGGCGAGGAGGCGGAATTGACCGCCCGTCGGGATATGGCCCGCCACAGCGAGAAGCTGGCGTCCGCTCTGCGCCTGGTTCGCGGCGGTATGGAGGATGACGACAGCACCGCGGGTGTGCTGACCCGTCTGACCGATGCCGTCCACGCTCTGCAGAGCGTGGAGGACGTGGCTCCCGAATTGCGGGAGATGGCGTCCCGCCTGCAGAACAGCCTGTACGAGGTGCAGGCGGTGGCGGAGGACGCGGCGGACTTTGAGGACGGTCTGTCCTTCAGCGAGCAGGAATTGTCCGCTATTGAGGATCGCCTGGCGCTGATCGCCCGCCTGATGAAGCAGCACGGCGTTACCGACGAGCAGGCTCTGCTGGACAAGCTGGCGGATATGCAGACCGAGCTGGCGGGCATTCAGTCCTCCGACGAATATCTGGCACAGCTGGAGCGCCAGTCGGACGTGGCGCGGGACGCCACCATCGCCGCCTCGCAGACGCTGACCGCCGCCCGTAAGCAGGCGGCCGTGCGGTTTGAGCAGGACGTGTGCCGACAGCTGACCTTTATGGATATGCCCCACGTGAAATTGGCGGTGTCGCTGGAGCCCACCGCCTTGACCGCTATGGGTGGTGATAAGGTGGAGTTCCTCATCGCCTCCAACCCCGGCGAACCGCCCAAATCCATCGCCAAGACCGCCTCCGGCGGCGAACTGTCCCGCATTATGCTGGCGCTTAAGAGCGTGCTGGCACAGGTGGACGACATCGACACCATGGTGTTTGACGAGGTGGACAGCGGCATCAGCGGTCACGCCGCCGGTAGGGTGGGCACCCTGATGCGGGGCATCGCCGATAAGCGGCAGGTGCTGTGCGTCACCCACCTGGCACAGATCGCCGCCTGCGGACACAGCCACCTGCTGGTACAAAAGTCGGTGTCGGACGGGCGCACCTACACGGTGGTTACCGATCTGGCAGAGGCGGATCGCCTGCAGGAGCTGGCTCGCATTATGGGTGGCACCGTCACCGATACCACCCTGTCTGCGGCGGCGGAGCTGCGTAGCCGCGCGGTGACTTGACACGCTTATTGAAAGATAGTATAATAACCCCAATTTGTTTTAAGGAGAGATACCCATGACCGTTTACGAAGAACTGGTTGCCCGCGGCCTGATCGCCCAGGTGACCGACGAGGAACAAATTAAAGAACTGATCAACGCCGGAAAGGCGACCTTTTACATCGGCTTCGACCCCACCGCCGACAGCCTGCACGTGGGTCACTTTATGGCTCTGTGCCTGATGAAGCGTCTGCAGATGGCGGGCAACAAGCCCATCGCCCTCATCGGCGGCGGCACCGCTATGATCGGCGACCCCTCCGGTCGTACCGATATGCGCTCTATGATGACCCGTGAGCAGATCCAGCACAATTGCGACTGCTTTAAGAAGCAGATGGAGCGGTTTATCGAGTTCGGCGAGGGTAAGGCCGAGATGGTGAACAACGCCGACTGGCTGCTGGATCTGAACTACGTGGAGGTCCTGCGGGAGGTGGGCGCCTGCTTCTCCGTGAACAATATGCTGCGCGCCGAGTGCTATAAGCAGCGTATGGAAAAGGGTCTGTCCTTCCTGGAGTTTAACTATATGATTATGCAGTCCTACGACTTCTACCGTCTGTTCCAGACCCACGGCTGTAACCTGCAGTTCGGCGGCAACGACCAGTGGAGCAATATGCTGGGCGGCACCGAGCTGATCCGCCGTAAGCTGGGCAAGGACGCCCACGCCATGACCATCACCCTGCTGCTCAACTCCGAGGGCAAGAAGATGGGCAAGACCGCCAAGGGCGCTGTGTGGCTGGATCCCAACAAGACCAGTCCCTACGACTTCTATCAGTACTGGCGCAACGTGGGCGATGAGGATGTGCTTAAGTGCCTGCGTATGCTGACCTTCCTGCCTTTGAAGCAGATCGACGAGATGGACAAGTGGGAGGGCAGCCAGCTCAACCGCGCCAAGGAAATTTTGGCTTTCGAGCTGACCAAGCTGGTCCACGGCGAGGAAGAGGCCACCAAGGCCGAGCAGGCCGCCAAGGCCCTGTTCGTGGGCGGCGGCGATATGTCCAACGTCCCCGCTACCGACCTGACCGCCGACGATTTGACCGACGGCGCCATCGGTGTGCTGGATCTGCTGGTCAAGTGCGGCCTGGCTCCTTCCAAGAAGGAGGCTCGCCGTTTGGTGGAGCAGGGCGGTGTGGAGGTCAACGGCGAGAAGATCACCGTTGCCACTGTCAGCTACACCGCCGCCGACTTCGGCGATGAGGGCCTGATGATCAAAAAGGGCAAAAAGGTATTCCACCGTGCCCGCATGGCTT